>UCCS01000150.1 GCA_900470965.1 Hyphomicrobiales bacterium | reverse complement strand
GGTCTCGACGTCGTTGGCGAGGCGATGGTTTCGGGTGATCCAGGCGAAGAAGCACTCGACGAGCCGGCTGAAACCCGCGTCCGCGGGTTGATCCTCTGCCGGTAGGCCGGCCACCCGCCAGAGAGCGCGGTGGCCTGTATCTGCCGTTACTTCACAGGCACGACGAGCGGCGAACCCTTCGTGACGATATAGGTTGCCAGTTCCGAGGCCTTGCCGTCGCCGACATTCCGCGCCGAATGGGCAACGCCCGTGGGTATGAACAGCGACTGGCCGGCCTTCAGCGTTACCGGCTTCTGGCCATCGAGTTGATATTCCAGCGAGCCCTGGAGGACATAGGCAATTTCCTCGCCGGGATGGCGGTGACTGGGTGCAAATGCGCCGGGGGCGATATCGACACGCACCTGGACGGCCTCGTGACCGGGTAAATCGATGTCGTTTTTTACGAGATCTGTGCGCTGGATCGGCTCTTCCGCATTGGCCTTGGTCAACTGCATTGCGCCGGCGATGACGAGAGCGCCTGCTGCCATGATCATGATGGTTCTCATCCGTCTATCCTTCCGTCAGTTGGTTGAAGCCCGCAATCGGGCGACGGGTTCATTTGAGCAGAGGGATGAATTGGAAATGTTTCAGCAGAGAGGGCTTTTTGTATCGCTGTGTATCTGCGAAGCGCTCCGTCAAGGCTTTGTCTGCACTGCTTCAAGATGCTCATCGAGCGTTATCCTGCCCCAACGGCGACGGGCGGGCATTTCAAAGCCGGTGTCGATGGTGACTTCGGTCATCTTCGCATAACAACGGGCGGCAGCCCATGAGAAGCCGAGCCCGAGATAGTATTCCTCAAATTTTTCGCGAGGGATCGTCTCGGCCGTGACGGGGCGGCCGAGACGCGATGAAAACGCCTTGGCGACATCGGCAAAGGAATGGCGCTCCGGACCTTCGATATGGTCTATCCCGATGTCGCCGATCGGGCTTTTGAGGCGCGCGGCGGCGGCTTCTCCGAGATCCCTTGGCGAAACCATGGGCATCTTCATGTCCTCGGGGAAGGGCGTCGCCAGACGTCCGGTCTCTTTCGCGGGCTGCAGAAGCATGTCGAGATTGGTGAAGTAATATGCGCCGCGGTTGATGGCGGCCGGAATACCGCTTGCCTTCACGAGGCGTTCGAATTCGTACAGCACCGAGAGATCGCCGATGCCGGCGCCATCAAGCGCTCCGTAGGTCGAGGCCACGACCAGCTTCTCGAGCCCGGATCCTTCGAGTGCCGCGGCAATGCTCCTGGCGGTCTTCAACTCCTCGGCGTTCGTGTCGCCTTTGATATCGGCCGGCGGGTTCAGCAGAAAGGCTCGGCTCCCTTTTTGCAGAATGGAACGAAGCTGCCCGGTGTCGGCCACATCGGCAATGACGGGCTCAACGCCGTCTTGCTTGATTGCGGCAGCCTTTTGCGCGCTGTGAACGACGGCAATGATTTTCTCGCCCGACACCCGCAATGCGTCGATGACGGCAGAGCCTATGTTTCCGGATGCGCCTAGTACGACATACATGGTGAAACCTCGCAGACGCTCACATGCATAACTGCGCACACCGGCCTGAGGTTCCGTCACCGACACCGCCGGGCAACACGGGTGAGGGCGCGCCGCGACTGCAATCATGAAAGGTGGTAAAATCCGCGGCGGTTAGCTCCTACGAGGAGAGAGAGCATGGGCAATCTTGGAGAAACGCCTTCGGCCGTCCCGTCGCTTTCCGCAGCCTCGGCCTGGCGATCCTTCTGATCGCCGTCTATGCGCTCGACATGTTGTTTTCGCTGCGCCCGCACCGGGAGCTTCTTGCCAGGGTCAGCCACGCTGCCGAGGAAGAAAAACCCTCGCCGCTTGCTTTGCGCATCGGCGCGCTAGTGAGCGAGATTTTTACCGCCGCCAGTGTGCAGGCGCTCGAAGCGGCGCCCGAACCGAGCAGGGTGATCTCACCAATACCAGATCGTAAGGCGTCACGCGGGTTGCATCACCCGTTTTCGATGCGCGATCAAATACAATAGTGTTGACTAATTGATTAGCGTCGGCTATTTGATTTTCCATGATCGAAGCCGAAACCATAACTGCTGTCATGCGTGCCCTTGCCGATCCCACGCGGCGGGCCGTGTTCGAGCACATCGTCAATTCCAAAGAGATCACGGTGGTCGAGTTGACCCGCGGCAGCAATGTCACGCAGGGCGCCATCTCCCAGCATCTCAAGTCCCTGAAACAGGCCGGCCTCGTCAGCGAGCGCCCGGAGGGGCGCAATG
This sequence comes from Hyphomicrobiales bacterium, assembly GCA_900470965.1. GTDB lineage: Bacteria > Pseudomonadota > Alphaproteobacteria > Rhizobiales > Rhizobiaceae > Rhizobium. The sequence continues at coordinate 5,649 of UCCS01000150.1, read as the reverse complement.
TCTATTACCGCGCCGAGCCCAGCGGTCTGGAGCCGCTGGCCGACTGGATGGGCCACTACGGCACCTTCTGGCGTGAACGCTTCACCGATCTCAGAAAGCTCTTGAAGGAAATCGACCCATGAACCAAGCTATGAATCGCGAGAGGCACGCCTCCGACACGCTGGCCATCGTGGTCGACGAAGTCTTCCCGCATGGGCCTGACATCATCTGGAAGGCGCTGACCAGCGGCGAGCTGATCGGCCGCTGGTTGATGCCGCCTGATGGATTTGCGCCTGTGGCCGGCAAGTGTTTCACCTTTCAGACCAGACCGGCCGGCGAATGGGATGGCACCATCCATTGCGAGGTGCTCGAGGTCGTGCCGAACGAGCGGCTGTCCTATGCGTGGAAGGGCGGCCATGAGAGCAATGCTGACGGTTATGGCTCGAAACTGGAGACGGTCGTCACCTTCACCCTCGCCAGGACCGATACAGGCACACGCCTGCGCCTCGTCCATTCCGGCTTCGTGCTTCCGAAGAACGACACCGCCTATCGCAACATGGGCGAGGGGTGGAAGAAGGTCATCGAGCGGCTCGATGCTGTCGTCGCCGAAGAGGCGTCTACGCAGACACGGCATTGAATCAAGAGGAGAGCGAAATGACCAAGTCCTATACCGGTAGCTGCGCCTGTGGCGCGATCCGCTACGAGATATCAGGCGAACCGGCCGTCATGGTCGATTGCCAGTGCCGGCAATGTCAGCGCTCCAGCGGCACTGGACATCAATCGCATCTGACTTTCGTGGCAGTGGAGGTGAAAGTCGAGGGAGAGGCATCCCTGTGGCAGACGGTCGGCGAAGGAGGGACCGTCAAGCAGCGCGGCTTCTGCCCGACATGCGGTTCAGCCGTCTACATGACGTTCCCCGATATGCCCGAGGTCTTCATCGTCACGCCGGCAAGCCTCGACGACCCAAGCCGCTACCAGCCGCAACTGGTGTCCTGGACCGCAGCCGGCTTTGCTTGGGATCACCTCGACCCGGCCGTGCCGAAATTCGAGAGGATGCCGCCGGCGTGAAAGCGGACGTCCTGACTTCGCGTCGAGGATGCGCCGGTACAGGGATTGTTGCTCTCGGCTTCGCCTGACATAGTACTGCAAACACAGCAGGTGATGTCTTGCCTTTTGCCGTCTACATGGAGATGGACCCGTACGGCGCCGCAGAGCTTCAGCCGATCGTCGAGCATGTGGAGCGTGTTTCGCCCAATGCCGTGACCCCAGGCCGTTTGAACATGGAGCCGCACATAACGCTCGCCGTCAATGACGGGCTGGACCCCGAGCCTATCGCAAAGGCACTCGACCGCTTCAGCGCGGATATCAGCACTCCCAGCGTCAAACTTTCGAGCATCGGTCTTTTTCCCGGACCGGCCTCGGTTCTGTTCGCCGCGCCTGTCGTCTCCGCAGAATTGCTCGCCCTTCATCGGGACTTTCATGCCGCGGCCGCCTCGGCAGGGGTGGCGTGCTGGCCGCATTATCTGCAGGGAAACTGGGTGCCGCATATTACGCTCGGTGAGCAGCTGAGCCCCGAGGAGGCCGGAGCGGCAATCAGCGGTGCGATAGGCCTCTGGCAACCGGTGGCCGCAAGCCTGCACCGGATTTCACTCGTGCACTTCCATCCGGTCGAGCTGTTGTGGCACCGGCAGTTGCCGGGCTGAACCTTTCGGTGGCTTACGCACGCCAGAAGGGCCGGTGGCTCTGCTGGTAGGCGATTTCGCGTGTCATGCCGAAATCCCGGAGCGTTTCGTCGGGCAGGGTATCCAGTTCGCGAGCGAAGAGGCGGCGTTCGGTCCAGCGTTCGCGCCACAGGCGGAGCGTATCTGTCATGTGCATGATGAAGTTTCCCTTCTCTGTTGGCAAAGCTCACCTATTGTGAACGGAGATTTAAGCAGAAATTTCCGCTTGTTTGCTTGAATGTCATGATTTTATGGCAGTCTCAGAGACTGGAAAAGCGCGTTATCTTGATGACATCCGTTAGTAAAACTCACATAAGAGTAAACCATGGCCCGCAATCTGCCACCACTCTCCTATCTCCGGGCCTTCGAAGCCACCGCGCGTCTCGGCTCGGTGACACGGGCAGCCGATGAGCTGGGGCGCACGCATGGAGCCGTCTCCAAGCAGCTGCAGCTTCTGCAGGAGCAACTTGGGCTTCCGGTGTTCGAGAAGTCAGGCACGGGCCTTCGGCTGAATGAGGATGGCGCTGCCTTCTTCACCACGGTGTCGCGGGCCTTCGATCTTCTGGAGGAGCGCTATCAGGACCTGAAGGCGAGCCGGAACGAGGCGAGCGTGCACCTTTCCTGCAGCGCCACCTTCGCCATGGTCTGGCTGGTGCCGCGTCTGGCGGAATTCTACAGCCTCTATCCGAATTGCCGCGTGCAGCTGACCATGTCATCGAGCGCGCGTGACGGCGGCACGAACCGGGCGAGGGACGGGGTGGATATCATGCTGAGCTGGGATCGCCTGTCGCGGCCGCAGCTCAGGCGCGAGCATATTCCGCTCGCCTCCGTTTCCTTTGGCCTGGTATCCGCACCGGATTATCCATTCAGTGCCGATGGCGATGATTTCAGTTTCCCGACCCGCATTTCGCCCGACCATATGAGCGAACAATGGACAAACTGGCAGGCGGCGACCGGGCACGGGATCTCGGCGCAGTCGGAGCTTTATTTCCCGCATATGCATCTTTGTGTCAGCGCTGCCGTGACCGGGCTCGGCGTGGCGCTGGTGGAGCGGCGTTTTGCGCTGAACGAGCTGAAAAGCGGCAAGCTGGTAGAGCGGTCGGAATTCCTGACTTACGAAAACGGTTTCGTGGCTGTCATTCAGCCTGGCCGGGCGCTCTCGCCGGCGGCGGGCCATTTCCTCGACTGGCTGCGGAGCGCCTTCGTGCGGGAATAGCCCACAGAAAACTCGCTTTCGCTTCAGCGACGAAACAGATCCCGCGCAAGCCAGATGCAGAGGGCGGCTGCGAGCAGCCAGATGATCACGACCGCCACAAGGCCCGCACGGCTGACCGGGCGCTGCGCGCGCTCGGTGGCCATGTCCCTGAATTCCGACATCAGAGGCGCGGGAACGAGGCGGATGGCGATGAGGATGCCCAGCGGGACGATGATGAGATCATCGAGGTAGCCAAGCACCGGCACGAAGTCCGGGATGAGATCGACTGGGGAAAGCGCATAGGCAGCAACCGCGCCGGCGACGATCTTGGCCAGCACAGGCGTGCGGTCGTCGCGCGCCGCAATCCACAGCGCGACCACATCGCGTTTCACGCTCCGCGCCCATTGTTTCGCCGCCTTCAACCATTCGCCCATTGTTGCGCTGCCTCTCTGTTTGAGCATTCGGTCCGGATCGTTGCAGGCGTGGTTTATAGTTTGATCTATTGAGTGAGAGCGGAGCCCAAATGTTTTCTGTTTGTTCTTTTTCATCGCTCAGTTACATTGCACTCATACGCGACGCCGATTTTCGCGAAAAGGGAGTTTGCATGAAGGCGGTTTTGTTTGGGTTTTTCTTGTTGGCCGCCGGGAATGCGTCTGCTTCCTGCGAGCTGGTTTCGGCTCCATGCTCCACTGACAGTTCAGGCAATACCTATATCAGAGAGCAGAATCTCGGCGGCGGCTACAATACTTATCGAAACGGAGATCTCTACTCCCAGACGCATCAGCAGCTCAATGGCAGCTATCGGGAGACCTATTCGAGCGGAGGCTACCGGACTTATTACAGCGACCCCAATCGCAGCGACCCTTATCGGAACAATGCGAGAGGCATGGCCGACCACTGAGGCGAGGCTGATCTTCCTGCAGCACACTCTGACCAGTCGGGTGACAACGACGGCACTATTGCTGCCTGCACACTTTTGCTGGAACTGCGCTAGTGATGCTTGAAGTACTGCACCTCGCGCTCATGCTTCTCAGCCGCTTCCCGGGTCTTGAAAGTGCCCAGGTTCTTGCGTTTGTGCGTCTTAGCATCGGGCTTGCGTGAATAGAGTCGATATTCGCCTGACTTCAGTTTGCGGATCATCGGAACCTCCTGTGCTGAGGGGTAAATCCCCCTCAGCCTCATCCGGTTCCGGCTTGCGAGAACAATCTCTCTCAAAGTCATCGCGCAGCGACAATAGGCCGGAGCGCGTCGATCAACTCGGTGGGGCCTTTGCGGACATCGCGTGCATTCGGCTCGACGTCGATGAGGCCACCCCTGCTATGCACGTCGTAGAGCTCGGTCAGAAGATCGGCAGCGCTGGCGCTCATCACCCGGCCCAGGCTTTCCCGCCAGTGCGAGCGGGGCAGGGCTTGAGCAGTAATTGTGCGGCCCAGCAACTGGCTCAGCGCTGCAGCCACGTCGCTGGCGCTATAGCGGCGCGGGCCTTCTGCGTGAACGATCTGCTCGCGCGTTTCGATGTCGGGTCGAAGCAGGAGAGCTGCGGCAATCTGGCCGACATCCTGCGCCGAGACGTTGGGGATCTGCTTTTCGACCGGGTCATGAAACCTCGGCAGAATGCCGGTTGCGATCGCTGCCGGCGCAACGCGACCCCAGCCTTCCATATGCTCGGCCGACCGCAGGAATATCCGGCGCATATCCAGTTGGCGAAGGCGCTGTTCGAATATGTGGAACATGCTCGGCATGGCGAAACCCTCGCCGAGATGGGCGCCATAGTCGGAAATGGCAAGCACGAGGGCGGGGCGCGCCTCTTCCAATGCCTCGGCAATGCTTTCCATCGAGCGGCGCATATCGCCTTTTATGTCTTCGGCCCGCGGGTCGGCCGGCAGGATGACCTGAACGCTGTCCGCACCTGATATCGCTCCGGCAAGCGCCTTGGCGTCCTGCAGATCGGCAAATGCGACATCGCAGCCGATGGCGGTCAGGCGGTCAGCCTTTGCCGGATCGCGCAGGATAGCGCGCACGGGCACACCTGCCTCGCGCAGTGCCTTGGCGGTCGAATAGCCGATTTTTCCGGCGGCTCCGAGGATTGCAATCATGTGTTTCTCCTTGCTGATGACGCGCAAGGACTAAAGGGCGAGCCCGAAGGCGTCGCACAAATTCAGGCCGGTCTTTGCAGTTTCGGGCGGAATTCGCCGACTTCGCGCAGGATCTCGCCGGGTGTCTGGCCCGTGAGCCGGCGCATGGTCGTTGCCATATGGCTCTGATGGGCAAAGCCCGCGGCAAGCGCGATCTCGCTTGCGGCCATATCCGTCGTCGTCATCAGGGCGCGGGCATATTCGACGCGCCGGCGGATGACATATTGGTGCACGGAAACGCCGGTGCTCTTGCGAAACAGGCTCTTCAGCCGTGTGATGCTGACACCGGCAACGACCGCAAGGTCGGCCAGATGCAGCTTCCGGTCCAGATGGGTCTCGATGAATTCCGTCAGCATCCGCAATTGCCGGGCCGAGAGTTTCGGTTCGCCGTTGATCTCGGGCCGCGGCGCGGCGGCGCTCGACGTCTCGATCAGCCGGATGGCGAGCGCGTTGGCGAGAAGATCGATGTAGAGCGGGTCGGAGGGCGTATCGGCTTCCAGATCCGCCTTGATCGCCCGGCAGATCGCCTCAATGCCGGCGTCACGCAGCTGAAATCGCGGCCGCAGCTCGATCTTGCCGGCATCCCGTCCGAGATCTTCCGCGACCTGTTCCAGCCGCG
>UCCS01000012.1:51832-168084 GCA_900470965.1 Hyphomicrobiales bacterium | reverse complement strand
CGTGATCTTCGCGCTGCCGCCGATCCTGTCGGCCATGATCCTTGGCGCCTTTCTCGGGCCGGGGCGCTTTACGGCCATCACGGCCATTGCCGTGTTCATGGTGCCGGTCTTTGCGCGCGTGACACTCGCCACGTCCCTGCAGGCCTGGAGCCGCGATTATGTGCTGGCGGCGCAGGCGATCGGCAACAGCCGCTTCACGATCTCGGTCCGACATGTGCTGCCGAACATCATAAGCCAGATCATTGTGCATGCAGCGATCCAGCTCGGCTTGGCGATTCTTACCGAGGCCGGCCTTTCATTCCTCGGCCTCGGCATGGCGCCGCCGGCGCCGACCTGGGGGCGAATGCTGGCGGATGCCCAGACCTTCCTTTCGCTGGCCCCTTGGCTGGCGATTATGCCCGGCCTTGCGATCGCGCTCGCCGTCTTCGGCTTCAACATGCTGGGCGACGGGCTGCGTGATCTTTTCGACCCGCGCGAAGCGAGCCGCTGATGTCCTCCCAAGACAAAACGCCCGAAAGACCAGACCATGCCAGATACCGATTTCACCATCCACGAACTCAGGCGGCGCTTCACTGACAAGAGCCTCTCGCCGCTCGAATACTGGCTTGCCCTCGAAAGGCATATCGACGCCTGGGAACCTTCGATCGCAGCGCTTTATCTCTACGATCCGCAGGCGGCGCGCGAGCAGGCGAAGGCATCGAGCGAACGCTGGATGAAAGGCGGAACACTCGGTCCACTGGACGGTATCCCGGTCACGCTGAAAGAGCTGATCGCGACCAAAGGCCAGCCAGTACCGCTTGGCACGAAAGCGATCGAACTGAAGCCCGCGGAAGCGGATGCCCCGGCGGCGGCTCGTCTGCGGGAAGATGGCGCAATCATCTTCGCCAAGACGACCTGCCCCGATTACGGCATGCTCTCTTCGGGCCTTTCCAGCTTTCATCCTCTGAGCCGCAATCCCTGGGACATCACTCAAAACCCCGGCGGTTCGAGCGCTGGCGCCTCGGCGGCAACCGCTGCCGGCTACGGGCCGCTGCATGTCGGCACCGATATTGGCGGCTCTGTGCGCCTGCCGGCGGGCTGGACCGGCGTCTTCGGCTTCAAGCCAAGCCATGGGCGCATTCCGGTCGATCCCTATTATGTCGGGCGCTGTGCGGGGCCCATGACCCGCACCGTGGAGGATGCCGCCTATTCCATGGTGACCCTTTCCCGTCCCGACTGGCGCGACGGCACCAGCCTGCCGCCGAATGACTTCGACTGGATGGACCTCGATATCGATGTCAGCGGCATGCGGATCGGGCTGATGCTCGATGCCGGCTGCGGTCTTGCGGTCGATGACGATGTGAGGATAGCGGTCGAAGAGGCAGCTAGGCTCTTCGAGAAGGCGGGAGCGACGATCGTTCCAGCCGCACCGGTGCTGACGCGCGCCATGCTGGATGGGCTCGACACTTTCTGGCGCGCGCGTTTCTGGGGCGACATTGCCGGGCTCAGCGAGGAACGCCGCGAGAGTATTCTTCCCTATATCTACGAATGGGCGAAGGGCGGTGCCGATGTCAGCGGCGTGGACGCCGTCAAGGGTTTCAATCAGACGATCGAGATGCGCAAGACCTGCGGCCGGCTTTTCACCGAGGTCGATGCGGTGTTGTCACCGACCAATCCGATCGTCTCCTATCCGGCCGAATGGCCCTCGCCGACCAACGATCCGAAGCTGCCCTTCGAGCATATCGCCTTCACGGTGCCGTGGAACATGTCGGAGCAGCCGGCGTCATCGATCAATTGCGGCTTCTCGAAATCCGGCATGCCGATCGGCCTGCAGATCGTCGGGCCGCGCTTCGATGACATGCGGGTGCTCAGGCTCTCGAAAGCCTTCGAAAACTGGACGGGTGGCGTGAAAGACTGGCCAAAGCCGCCAGCGGCCTGACGATTGCAGGTAACGTCAGAACGGACGGCGATAGCCGGTCGGCTGCTCGTATAGCCAGCCGATGCGCTCGACGGCCGCCTCGAAATTCTCGCGCGCAACGGTCATCGTATGGCCGTTGGCATGGATGATGGTTTTGGGATCTTCGAAAATCGCAACATGCCCCTTCCAGAAGACCAGATCACCGCGCCGCACATCCGAGCGCTCGATCGGCTCGCCGAGATCAGCCGCCTGCATGTCTGTATCCCGCGGCGCGCTTCTGCCGGTCATCTGCAGCGCAAGCTGGACGAGGCCGGAGCAATCGATACCGAGGCCTGAACGGCCGCCCCAGAGATAGGGCGTTTCCAGAAAGCGGGCGGCGATATCGACATAATCCTGGCCGTCCAAGGCACCCAGCGGCAGCAGGTGCTTCGAGAAGATCGCAGTGCCGTCATCGAGGACCAGATAGCGATTGCCGCGCGCTTCCGCTTCGCCGGCAATATGAACGCGGCTACCCATGGAAAGCACCGTCTTATAGGGTTTGCGCAATTCCGGTTCGGGATAGAGGAAGGTGCGCTGCGGAACGACGATGTGGGTCGGGGTCGTCGCTGCTTCTGCAATTGCGTCCTCGGGCAAGTAGCCGACATAGCCATCCGATGCGGCTTTGACCCAGCACCAGCCGTCAGCGCGATCGAATATCGTGATATCCTCGCCATAAAGCAGTTCCGTGTCGATGCCACGGGCAAAGTCCGGCTGGGGGCGCAAGGCAACGGCCGGGACGCAGACACGGGCCGGCGTGCCGCTGACGAAACGCGTCGCCTCGACCTTGCCCTCGAGGCCGGCTTCCGCGAGATCCGGGCGATAGGCGTGGAGGCGGCGGTCGAGCATCGTCATGACATTCCTTTCAGATGGGCCTTTCAGATGGCCCTTTCAGTCGGGGGCCATTCAGACCGAAAGCTTGCGGCCCTGCTCGCGCACGAGGTCGCCGAGCTTTTCGAGATAGAGCGCGCCGCCAACGGTGCGCTTAATGATGACGTTGCGCCGGTCGGCATCGTCGCGGACGCGATCGACGAGGCCCATTTCCCCCATCGTATCCAGCGCCCGGGTGATGACCGGCTTCGTCACGTTCAGCGTCGCAGCCAGTCCGCGCACGGTATGCGGCGGCGGCACCAGATAGATATGCAGCAGGATCGCCATCTGGCGCAACGTCAAATCTCTGTTGTCGTGACGGACTTGGTTGAGCGCCACACTGTGCCAGAGGCCAAGCGCCTGCGAGGCGGTCAGTTCGATCGGCACGGCCCCTCCGGAAATCGTTACGCTAACGTTTCATTTTCCGGCAGTTACAACGCGCAAGCAAGAGGCGGCACAAAATGCCGCCTCGCAAGGTGAATAAAATTTTAACGATCGGCTCAGCGGACGCTGTGGCGGATGTGATGGTATAGCGCGCGGATGGCCTGCGCCTCGCCGCCACCCGGCGAATGCGCGCGCTCGTTCGGCGCCCAACCGTAGATATCGAAATGCGCCCAGCTCTTTGCTTTGCTGACGAAGCGCTTCAGGAAGAGTGCTGCGGTGATCGCACCGGCCATGCCGCCCGCCGGAGCATTGGTGATATCGGCAAACTTGGTGCGGATGTCCTTCTCATAGCCGGCGTAAAGCGGCAGCCGCCAGAGCGGATCGTCCGTCTCGAGGCTTGCTTCCGTCAAGTCGTGAGCGAGGGTCGCATCATCGGTGAAGAAGGGCGGCAGATCGGGGCCGAGGGCAACGCGAGCGGCACCCGTCAGGGTCGCCATGTCGATCAGCAGATCGGGTTCTTCCTCGTCGGCATAGGAAAGCGCATCGGCCAGAATCAGGCGACCTTCGGCATCGGTATTGTCGATCTGGACCGTCAGGCCCTTGCGGCTCTTGTAGATGTCGCCGGGGCGGAACGCATTCGACGAGATGGAATTCTCGACGACTGGGATGATGACGCGCAAATCCACCTTCAGCTTCGCATCCATGATCATGAGCGCCAGGCCCATGACGTTTGCCGCACCGCCCATGTCCTTCTTCATCAGCAGCATGGAGGAAGCCGGCTTGATGTCGAGACCGCCGGTATCGAAGCAGACGCCCTTGCCGACCAGCGTCACCTTGCGGTGGCCCTTCTTGCCCCAGCGCAACTCCAGCAGGCGCGGCGCGTCGGCGCTGGCGCGGCCGACAGTGTGGACCAGCGGGAAGTTTTCCTTGAGCAGGTCGTCGCCAATGATGACCGACATCTCCGCCTTGTAGTGCTGGGCCAAGCCACGGAAGGCGGCTTCGAGCTGTTCCGGACCCATGTCGTTGGTCGGCGTGTTGATGAGGTCGCGGGCGAGGAAGACGCCGGCGAGCTGGCGCTTGATCTCGTTGCCGTCTGCATCGCGCGGGATCATCAGCGTCGCAGCCGGGGATTTTTCAGACTTGTAGCGGTCAAAGCGGTAGCTGCCGAGACCGAAGCCGAGCGCCAGGCGGTTGGCCGTCAGCGGTGCGGTCTCGATGTGCCAGTCGCCGGCCGGAAGTGCGCGGGCTAGCTTGCCGGTTATAAAAGGCTGTTCCGACGGATTACTGCCGAGCCCGAAGAGCGCGCCGCCGAGGTGACCCTCGGCGGTGGGGATCAGCAGCACCGAGCCGCTTTCCGCCTTGTAGCCGGCCTTGCCGGCCCAATCGAGCGCGATCGGATCGATCGTGCCGGTTTCGATATGGGCGGGCGTGACAGCGAAGATGGGCAGCGTCGACCCACCCTTGGTGTTGAAAGGCGTGGGTCTTTCGATGAACTGGAAGGGGGCCATGATTGTCCTTAAGCGGCGGGGCAGAATCATTTCTTAACGGTCTGTTAGGGTTAACAGACTATTGCTGGAGCGAAGATTGCGTCAAACCTTTCCCTGTTCCGCTTCGAGGTCAGGCGCCGATTTATTCAGGAACGCGCAATGCCCTTCTCGGCCTCTACCCCTTATAAGAAGCGTGTTTTTCAGGGAACCGTGGCTCTTCTCGCCATGCTCGCCCTCGGCGGCTGCTCGACGACATCAAAGGATCGGATGACAACCGGTTCGATCCCGAAACTCGACAGGCCAGTCGAGCAGATGGATGCCAACGAATTGCGGGCCGCCATCGACCGTGTCGGCCGGGCCTATGAGAAGAATCCGCGCGATCCCGTCAACGGCGTAAACTACGCCAATCTGCTGCGGATGAACGGACGCGACGCGCAAGCGCTTGCCGTCATGCAGCAGGTTGCCATCGCCAATCCCAGTGATCGCAACGTGCTTGCCGCCTACGGCAAGGCGCAGGCCGCTGCGGGGCAGCTTCAGCAGGCGCTGGATACGATCGGCAGGGCACAGACACCCGATCGGCCCGACTGGCGGCTGATCTCGGCGGAAGGCGCGATCCTCGATCAGATGGGCAAGCCAAGCGACGCACGCCAGCGCTACCGCGATGCGCTCGATATTCAGCCGAACGAGCCGTCGATCCTTTCCAACCTCGGCATGTCCTATCTTCTGACGGGCGATCTGCGCACAGCAGAAACCTATCTGCGCTCGGCGGCAGGCCAACCTTCCGCCGACAGCCGCGTGCGCCAGAACCTCGCCCTCGTCGTCGGCCTACAGGGCAGATTCCCCGAGGCAGAGCAGATTGCGCGGCGCGAGCTTTCGCCGCAGCAGGCCGATGCGAATGTCGCCTATCTGCGCGGCATGCTTTCCCAGCAGAATTCCTGGCAGAAGCTCGCGGCAAAAGACACGACGTCGTCTGCCGCCGCCAGTACCAACTGACCTATTTGCTGCTCAGTCCCGAGAGGATGAGACGCAGGCCGAGGCCGGCCATGACAGCGCCTGCCGCCCTGTCGATCCAGACCTTGGCGGCGATATAGAGCTTTCGCGGATGATGGGCCGAGAAGGCAAATGCCACAATCGCATACCATCCCGCCTCCACCAGGAAGACGCCCACCGGCAGCGCCAGCAAAAGCTCCGCCGGCACGGTTTTGGGCAGCAGTGCTGCAAAGATGCTGGCGTAGACAACAATCGTTTTCGGATTGCTCAACTGCGTCAACAGAGCAGCCGTAAAACTGCGTGCCGGCACGCTTTTGCCGGCGACATCGCCCGACAATACAAGCGGCTCGCTTGCTCCCTTCCAGATCGCGAAGGCGATGTAGAGCAGGTAGGCTCCGCCAGCGATCTTCAACACCAGATAGAGCCACTCGAATTGTGAAAGCAGCGCCGTCAAGCCGGCAAGCGCAAGGATAGCGAAGGTCACGCCGCCGATGCCCATGCCGAGTGCAGCGGCAAGTCCGTCAAAGCGGGAACGGGAAATGGCAATCCGCGAGACGACGACGAAACTCGGACCGGGGCTCATAGCGCCGATCATCAAAGCGCTGATGATGCTGATAAAGATGCCCAGAGAGGACATGGCAAAACTCCATTTTCACACAATTCCAGACGCAAAAACTGCTGTATAGTGTTGCCGGAATTGCTCACGTGATCAAGGCTTGCCGAGGCGGGCGGCGCGAAGTTCCACGCTTGGCAATGGTCACCATCCGTTTCGTCAGTCACGCGGAAAATAGGGTCGTCGGACCCCTTGACGGCGACGAGCGTCAGAACCTGTCGGCGACCTGGATACCGGCGGGACCAAGGATGACGGCGATCAATACCGGCAGGAAGAAGAGGATCATCGGAACGGTCAGCTTCGGTGGCAGGGCAGCAGCCTTCTTTTCCGCCTCGTTCATACGTTCGTCGCGGCCTTCCTGCGCAAGCACGCGCAGCGCCGTCGCAATGGGCGTACCGTAGCGGTCCGCCTGCATCAGCGCCTGGGTGACCGAACGAACGAGATCGATCTGGGTGCGGGTTGCGAGATTCTCGAGTGCGGCGCGGCGATCCGGCAGGAAGGAGAGCTCAGCGGTCGTCAGCACCATTTCTTCGGCAAGCGGCGGCGATTGTTCGCCGAGTTCTTCGGAGACGCGACGCATGGCCGCTTCGATGGAAATGCCCGATTCCACGCAAATCAGCATCATGTCCAGCGCGTCCGGCCAGGCGCGCTTGATGGATAGCTGACGCTTGCCCATACGGTTGGAGATATAGATGTTCGGTGCATAGAAGCCGATATAGGCGATGCCGATGACGATGAAGACCCGTATCGGCAGGCCCTTCTCCGCAAGGTTGCCGAGTCCGAACATCCAGAATGCGGCAACGGCCAGGAAGAGAAACGGCAGAAGAAAGCGCGCGACGAGGAAGGTGTTCAACGCGTTTTCCGAGCGAAAGCCAGCTGCGCGCAGCTTGTTCATCGTGTTGTCGTCGACGAGCGCCTTGCGCAGGTTGAAACGCTCGACGATCTGGCGGACGGGCCGGTTGTTCTGGCTTCTGAGCGTGGCCTTGCCGCCGACGTCGGCATTCATACGGGCTCGCTCGCGGGCGCGGATCTGCTCGCGCTCGGTCGAGACAGCCTTCATGCGCTTGTTGAGATCGCCGCGCTCGAAAAAGGGAACGGCAAGCGTGTAGAAGGTGGCAAAGACGGCGATGGCGACGAGCACCGCGACGATCATGGCGGGGTCGGTCAATGTTGCGGCGAGTTCCTGCGACATGCTGCTTTGCTCCCGCTAGATATCGAAGTTGATCATATTGCGCATCACGAAGATGCCGATCGACATCCAGACCGCCGAAAAGCCCATGATGAAGTGGCCGCGCGGATCGGTGAACAGGATCATCATGTATTGCGGCGACGTCAGGTAGACGAGCGTGGCAACGATGAATGGAAGGGCGCCGATGATGACGGCAGATGCCTTGGCTTCCATCGACAGCGCCTTCACCTTGGCCTTCATCTTCTTGCGGTCGCGCAACACCTTGGAGAGATTGCCGATCGCTTCTGACAGGTTACCGCCGGCCTGCGACTGGATGGCGATGACGATGGCGAAGAAATTGACTTCCTGCAACGGCATCTGATTGGTCATGCGGGCACAGGCTTCGGGCACGCTGAGACCCACCTGCTGCGATTCGACGATACGGCGGAATTCGCCCTTGACGGGCTCGACCCCCTCGGTCGCAACGAGGCGGATCGCATCGTTCAGCGGGAGGCCGGAGCGGATGGAGCGGACGATGACGTCGAGCGCATTCGGAAATTCATCGAGGAACTTGTTCTGGCGGCGCGAGACGAGGAAGCCCAGCACCCAGCGCGGCAGACCAAGCCCTGCGGCCACGGGCACGCCAAGCATGATCGGTGTCGATGCGCCGACGATGAAAAGCACGACCAGCAGCACAAACGCGAAGAGCGCGCTGAAAAGATAGAAACGGACGGGCGTGATCGGCAGTCCCGCCTGCACCAGGCGGGATTTCAGCGACAGTGTCTTCTTGGTCTTTTCGTGCTGCCGCTTTTCGAGATCCTTCAGGCTGTCCTGCATCGATTTGCGGCGCTTCGACAGTTCCTGCACACGGTCACGGGCGGCCTTGACCTTGGTACGATCGAGTTCGGCCGATTTGACGCGGTTGATGCGGCTTGCCGATTTCTTGTCGCTCTCGATACGAGAGAACAATACGGCATAGCTTACCGCGGCCGCCGCAACGGCTGCGAGAACGACAATTGCCAGCACTGTCGGATCGATGCCGAACATCTCAATCCTTCGATTTCGATTCCATCTCGTCGAGCGCGGCGGCGAGGCGTTTTTCTTCGTTGTAATAGCGGGCGCGATCCCAGAAATGCGGCTTGCCGATACCGGCGGACATATGGCGGCCAATCAGACGACCGCTCGCGTCCTCGCCTTCGATCTCGTAGCGCATCAGGTCCTGGGTGATGATGACGTCACCTTCCATCCCGACCACCTCGGTGATCTGGGTGATGCGACGCGAACCGTCACGCAGGCGCTGCGCCTGAATGATGACGTCGATCGAGGAGGAGATGATCTCGCGCACGGTCTTTGCCGGCAGCGTGAAGCCGCCCATGGCAATCATCGATTCCATACGGCTCAGGCATTCGCGTGGGTTGTTGGCGTGGATCGTGCCCATGGAGCCGTCGTGACCGGTGTTCATGGCCTGCAGAAGGTCGAAAACCTCCGGTCCGCGCACTTCGCCGACGATGATGCGTTCGGGACGCATACGCAGGCAGTTTTTGACCAGATCGCGCATGGTGATTTCGCCTTCGCCTTCGATGTTTGGCGGGCGAGTTTCGAGGCGCACGACATGGGGCTGCTGGAGCTGCAGTTCGGCCGTGTCCTCGCAGGTGATAACGCGCTCGTCGCGGTCGATGTAGTTCGTCAGGCAGTTCAGAAGCGTGGTCTTGCCGGAACCCGTACCGCCGGAGATGATGATGTTGCAGCGGACGCGGCCGATGATCTGCAGGATGGTCGCGCCTTCGGGCGTGATCGCGCCGAAGCGCACCAGCTGATCAAGCGTCAGCTTGTCCTTCTTGAATTTGCGGATGGTGAGTGCCGGGCCATCGATGGAAAGCGGTGGCGCAATGACGTTGACACGTGAGCCGTCAGGCAGGCGCGCGTCGCAGATCGGGCTCGATTCATCGACACGACGGCCGACCTGGCTGACGATACGCTGGCAGATCGAAAGAAGCTGCGAATTGTCGCGGAAGCGGATTTCGGATTCGATAGTCTTGCCGCCGACTTCGATGAAGGTCTGACCCGCACCGTTGACCATGATGTCGGCAATGTCGTCCCGCGCCAGCAGCGGCTCCAGCGGACCGTAGCCCAGCACGTCATTGCAGATATCCTCGAGCAGTTCCTCCTGCTCGGAGATCGACATCGCAAAATTCTTGATGGTGATGATATCGTTGACGATATCGCGGATTTCCTCGCGCGCGCTTTCGCCGTCCAGCTTGGAAAGCTGTGAGAGGTCGATCGTATCGATCAGCGCGGAAAAAACCTGCGCCTTGGTATCGTAATATTCGTCCGTGCGGGCGGGGCGCTTGCGCTGCGGCGTCTGCATCGGCGGCGGCGCCACCTGCTGGCGGGCAGGCTCGCGCGACGGCTCGACGAGCACTGCGGGACCGGATGGGGCTGCCGGGGCGGCAGCCGGCATCGGCGGCGGCGGAGCGGCGACACCGCCGACACCGGCCTTTCCGAAACCTTCATTTCCGCGTTTTCCGAACATTGATCCGATCCAATTCTACTCGTTCACTTACGCTTCAGAAGGCCGAGAAGGCCGCCCTTCCTGGATTTCTTGATTGCCACGCGACCGGTGACGATGTGCGAGATCTGCGAAAAAGTCTCCGCCGTCGGAGATTTCGGATCGACCTCCGAAATCATCCGGCCACTGTTGGCGGCGTTTCCGAAGAGGGCGATATCGAAGGGAATGATGGCAATCGGTTCGACTTCCAGCGGCTCGCAGAAATCGGAAACCGAGATTTCCGGCCGCTTCGGCATACCGACCTGATTGAGAATGAGATGCGGCACCTTGTCGTTCGGGCGTATCTTACGGAGCGCATCAAGCATGTTCTTGGTGTTGCGCAGGTTGGCGAGATCGGGAACCGCGCAGATAACCACTTCGTCGGCGCTTGACAGTACCGTACGGGTCCAGTCCGACCAGGCATGCGGAACGTCGAGCACCGTTACAGGCGCGCTGCGCTGCAGCACATCCATCACCGGCTGGAAGGCTTGGCCCTCGAAATCATAGGCGCGGTCGAGAAGCGAGGGAGCGGCCAGCAGTGAAAGATGCTCCGAGCACTTGGTCAGCAGGCGATCGAGGAAAACCTCGTCAAGCCGCTCCGGCGCAAAGACGGCCTCGGCAATGCCCTGGGCCGGATCCTGATCGAAATCGATGTTCGCCGTGCCATAGGGCAGGTCGAGATCGGCCAGGATCGTCTCGGTCGAGAACAGGTTGGAGATGCCGAAGGCGCAATTATGGGCGATCGTCGAGGCCCCGACCCCGCCCTTGGCACCAATGAAGGCGATGGAGCGGCCAAGCGGCTCGGCTTCCGGATCGACGAAGATCGTTGCCATTGCGCCCATGATATCGGGCATGGCGACAGGCTGGACCATATATTCGGAAATACCGTTGCGGATCAGATCGCGGTAGAGGCCGATATCGTTGTAGTAGCCGACGATGATGACCTTGGTCGAGGGATCACAGACGGCAGCGAGCGGCGCGAGTTCGGCGAGCAGGCTGGCGGAGTTCGCCCTGGTCTCGATGATGATCAGGTTCGGCGTCGGTGTGCTTGAGAACATGTTTGCAGCAGCAGCCGTGCCGCCGCTGGTGATGCGCAGACTGACTTTCGACATGCGCCGGTCATTGGCGCAGCGCTCCATCACCCGCTGCAGTCCTTCGCTCTCGCAGAAGGCATGAACGGAGATGCGCGGCAGCGGCCGCATGTTTTCCAGTTCGCCCATGCGCATTGCCTCTTCGGCATGGCGGAGTTCGCTGGTGTTCTTGATCTCGTAGTCGACGGTGCTCATCGTTCCATCCCGCCTGATCAGAAACCGGTCTGGCCGGAATCGACGTCCTCGATCGTGGACGTCGTCGTCCGGTATTCCTGGATCGCCTGATTGCGCCGCTCTGCGTCGATCGGGGTCATGCCGCGCGGAGCGACGAAATCTTCCGGATTGGCGACCTGGGCGGCGAGGTTGTTCTGCGAGGCACAGCCGAAATTGTAATAGTTCTGGTTCGTGAAGTCGGCCGTGATATCCTTCGGCCATTGGCCGCACTGGGTCGTTACCGCCGTTGTGCCGGTAAAGCTCAGCCGCAGCGGTGCAGCATCGAGGAGACCGGTTGCCGCATAGGACGTATTGATGATCTTGTTGCTGGCAATACCGCGCGAGGCAAGTTCGGCCCGGACCTGGCTGCGCAGGGCGCGGGCCGCTCCCGCATTCGGTGAACCTTCCGGAGACAGGATATAGACCGGGCCGGAGGCGCGCGACACATAGTTGGTTGCAAAGCCGCGGATCAGCTCACGCTGGGCAATCGTCAGGCGGCGATCGGTAGAGGCGACGGGAATGTCTACCGTCTGCTCGGCTTCCGTAACGACAATGGGATGGCGCTCCCGGTAGTCATCAGGGATGCCGCCCGTCGTCAGTTGGTCGCGCGGGCCGGCGCAGCCGGAAAGGATGGCAACGGCGAGCGAAGCAGCCACGAGCAGTGGTTTTGCGCCTCGGGACTGTCTCGTATTCGAAGGAGCCATCGCCTGATCTCTGTTCTTTTTCATCGGTCCAGACCGCGCTCCGCTCATTTGTAGATAAACCCGATGGAACCGTGGAACTGTGCATCGGCAACCGGCGCCTGGCGGCTGCCGTAAACCTTGTTGACGCGGTTCATGAAGAAGGCGGAGGCATCGTTTTCCGGACTGAAATTGTCATCCGGACGATTGAGCTGGTTGCGCGCCACCGGACGCACCAGATAGGGCGTTGCGATGATGACCAGCTCCGTTTCCTGGCGCTCAAATCCCTTCTGGCGGAAGAGCGTGCCGAGAAGCGGGATCTTCGAGACGCCAGGTGTGCCGTTCATCGTCTGGGAAATGTTGTCCCGAATGAGGCCTGCAAGAGCGATCGAACCGCCCGAAGGGAGTTCGACTGAAGTCTCTGCCGAGCGGCGCTGATAGGTGGGCGCGGTACCCGATACCGACGGCGCCGGCTCCGAGACGTTGGTCTTGATCTGCAGGCTGATGCGGCCGGAAGAAAGGACCACCGGTTTGAAAGCCAGATTGATACCGTAGTTATAGGGAACGACCGTGACGTTGCCTTGGTTGTCCGTCGTTGAATAAAGAACCTGACCGCCGGAATTGAAAGTCGCGGCCTGACCGGAGATCGCCGTCAACGTGGGTTCGGCCAGCGTGCGAACGACCTTGCCCTGTTCCAACGCATTCAGGTAGGTCGAAATATCGTATTTGCCGATCGAGTTCTTGAAGAGTGCGGCGAGGCCACCACCGACGACGGATGTGGCCGTATCCGCCGAGGGGCTGCCGAGCTGGGCGACCGTCATGCCCGAGGAATTGGTGACGAGATTGTCGAAGCCAAGCTGTTTCAGGATTTCACGGCGAACCTCGGCGATCGTGACCTTGAGCGTGACCTGGTCTTCGCCCTGGATTTGCAAGAGGTTGACGACCTGGGAGACCTGGCGGTTTTCAGCAAAGAGCGCAACCGCACTGTCGCCGCCGGTACCTGAAGCGGTTTCCGTGCGCGTCGTGGCCTCGCCGCCCTTCAAGAATGCTTCGGCGAGCGATGCTGCCTGGGTTGC
Organism: Hyphomicrobiales bacterium; assembly: GCA_900470965.1. Taxonomy (GTDB): domain Bacteria; phylum Pseudomonadota; class Alphaproteobacteria; order Rhizobiales; family Rhizobiaceae; genus Rhizobium. The sequence continues at coordinate 155,031 of UCCS01000012.1, read as the reverse complement.
ATCCTGCGGCGTGCGAACGGTACCCGTCAGCACGATATTATCAGAAACGATCTCGACTTTGATGGCGGAGTCGGGAATGAAGCGGCGCAGATTGGTCTCAAGACCGGAAACGTCGCGCTCGATCTCGATATCAAGGCTGACGACCTCCTCGCCGCTGGCGCCGAAAACGAAGATGTTGGTCTGTCCGACCTTCTTGCCAAAAAGATAGATGCGCCGCGACGTACGGGTCACGGCATCGGCCATGCTGGGATCGGAGACGAGAATGTCATGTGCGTCTTCCGGCAGGTCGACGACAACAGCCTTGTTGAGGCCGAGCTTCAGACGGCGATGTGCGCCGGGACCGCTTTGCGAAATGCGGATGAGGCTTTCCGAGCCGGCGTTGGCCTGCTTCACGTCGAAAGGCGCATGAAAGGAAGGCAGCGTAACGCCCGTCGCCGCCATTGCCAGAGAAAGGCAGCCGGCCAGGAAAAGCCTGGTGCGCTGTTTTGAGTTGCCCATCTGCATTTCCCTTACTCCGGCTTCACTGAGCTGGTGGCATCCGTGACGATGGAGCCGGACTTGATGACCTGGATGATTGCGCTGCCGTTATCGCCGCTCAGCAGATAATCTGCCGCACTGGTATCCTGCTCCTGCGCGTCGGCGACGGAGCGCAGGGCGAGCGAAAGGCGATCGGCCATCTGCTGGGCGACAGCCAGAACTTTGGTCTGGTCGGGGGTCAGCTCCAGCGTTGCTGTCGTGCCGACCGCGGCCTTGGTGCCGTCCTCCTTCTCCTCGATCTGCTGGTCGATGGCGAGAACGCGGACATTGCTGAGCACGGTTTCGGTTATGTATTTGTCCGTGCCCTGCCCCTTGCGCACCATGATGACGTCAACGCGGTCATTGGGGAGGATGAAGCCGCCGGCACCGGTCGCCACGGAGATTTCGGTCGCGACGGCGCGCTTGCCGGCGGGCAGCAACGAAGACAGGATACGACTGTTGGAATCGGCGAACTTCTCCGGACGGATCGGCTCTCCTTCGAAGACGGGCAAGCGCACGACGGCGCCCTGCAGATCCTTGATCGCGTCCGGCCGATCGGTCTCGGTAATGAAGCCCTGGACAACGCCATTCTGAGGCCAGGCCATCCAGTTAACGGCTTTGTCATCCAGCCGCGCGCCAACGGGAAGATTGGCACTGGAGACCAACACGTTAACGGTCGGCTCCTTCTCGATAACGGATTGGACCTTCGTCACGACACCGCCGCTACCGGCCATGTTCATCGCAAGAAGACCGGCGAGGCCGGCTGCCACCACGGCGACAGCTAGGATAATAAGGCGGGCCGGTTTCATTGATCATTCCTTGGGGCACAACGCGTTCGCCCCGCAGAATGCTCAGGAATTGGTATAATTATGGTTAATGGAACACTTACATTCTAAGTTAACGGCCGATTGAAATGCCGTTATTTCAGGCTTTCCAGCGCGGCAAGAAATAGCGGCGAAGACGGGAAGGCCAGGAAGCCGCCGATCGCGATGGCGATACCATAGGGAATCTTATTCGCTAGCAGGAGCGAATTGGGAATAGGGAGCCCAATGGCCAATATCGTATTTGCCTGCGAGCGGATCAACAGGATTGCGGACGTCACCAAGCCGCCGATGACACTGACATAAACTAGAAAAGACAGCAGTTCGGGATCGTAACCGAACCAGATCGCGGCCGCACTCAAGAGTTTGGCGTCTCCACCGCCCATCACATTGAGCGCAAACAGGGCAAAGCAAATGCCGAACACGATGGCGGCGCCAAGTGCGTGCATTCCGATCGCAGGAAGAGCCAGGCCGCTCAAAGGCGCCAGCACTACGAATGAAATTATCAGGATCAACGATACCCTGTTCGGGATCGTCATTGTCAACAGATCGGATATGGCCGCAAAAGCAAGGCAGAGCGGGAAAACCAGAAGTATTGCGGCTACGATCATTTTCTCACCTGCCCCAAGTTCTCATCTGCCCAAGACAAACAGGCTCACGGCGGTTCGCTCGTGAGCCTTATCGCAGTGAACCAGAGCTACGCTCCAGTTATTACGGAGTGGTCTTCGTCGTGGCATTGGTCAGCTTTAGACCGAGCTCGCCGAACGTGTCATTGAGCTTGGTGCCGAGCGTGGTGGCGCCAGCAACGAGGGCTACGGAAATGAGGGCGGCGATCAGGCCGTATTCGATTGCGGTCGCGCCGGATTCATCTTTCAAAAAACGGCTAAAAAGCTTGATCATGGTCACTCCTAACTCCAGTTGATGTTCTGAACCAGAGCTACGCCGCAGCCATTAAGGGGCCGTCTTCGCCGTAGCATCGGACAGCTTTGTGCCAAGTCCAGCGAACGTGGCGTTGAGCTTGGTGCCGAGCGTGGTGGCGCCAGCAACGAGGGCTACGGAAATGAGGGCGGCGATCAGGCCATACTCGATTGCGGTCGCGCCGGATTCATCCTTCAGAAAACGGCTAAAAAGCTTGGTCATGGTTACTCCTAACTCCAGTTGATGTTCAGCACGTCCGCCAACTGTTGCCGTTGATCGGATGGCTGCAACCTAGCGAATGGCTGTTTCCATCGACTTAATGAAATGCGTTAACAAGGCGTAAACGAGACAACCGGCCCAGTCAGGGTAAGTAATTCCTTACCGCATTGCTTGCATTTCTAAGGAATTTCCGGAAGCAAAGTGGAACAATAGCTTTCAAGCATCCAGAAATGGCACGAATTTCTGCTGCCCGTCGATTTCATGCCGCATCGAAGCGTGCCGAAACAATCCAGGGCGTTTCACTCACGAACATGGCATGGAGAGCTTAAAGCTTCGTTCACCATTTTTTTCCATTCTATCTGCAATTAGCATTACGATCGTGAAAGAGGGCCAAAATGCCATCGAACGGCAAGACCGTTTTCTTTGCCTGGGTGATTGCGGCTCTTACGGCATCCGCGGCCTCCGCCCAGGAAGACATGCTGCGCGTCTATATGGATCACGCGCGCGTCCTGAAGCTCGACCGGCCGGTCAGCAAGGTCATCGTCGGCAATTCCAAGGTTGCCGATGCGACTGTCGCCGATGCCAAGACAATCGTCTTGACGGGCCGCGCCTTCGGCACCACCAACATCGTGCTGCTCGATACCGATGGCAACGCCATTCTGGACGAACGCATTCTCGTCTCCATCGATGAAGGCAACACAGTGCGCGTCTATCGCCAGACGGAGCGCTCGGTTCTTTCCTGCACGCCCAATTGCGAGCAGCATTCGCAGCAGGGTGAAGCGGCTTCCGGAAACTAGCTAATTACGCCCAGCTCACACCTATTCGTTAAAATAGCTGCTCCGACCTGAAACGGAAAATCAACGAACGCGTCTTAGTGTGGCGCCCGAAGAACATTTTCGAGGCCAGACCATGGCGATCCGTGAGCAGGAGACGGGCAAGGTGCGTGCGTCCCTCCGTTTATCCAGACTTCGCGCCTTGGCCCGCTCGCGTGACGGCTCTGCCGCGATCGAATTCGCGTTGCTGGCCATTCCCTATTTCATCATCATATTCGCCATCCTGGAAACCTTCATCGCCTTTGCGGCGGAACAACTCGTCTCGAGCGCCGTCGATACGATGAGCCGTCAGATGCGGACGGGGCAGATCACATTCGATTCCACCCGTACGACCTACAAGACGCAGACACAGTTCCGGCAGGCCTTCTGCGACGAGATCTCGATCATCATCCGCTGCTCGGCGACGGAGGCGGCGACACCTGGCAAGCTATATTTGGATGTACAGAGCTTCACAAACTTTGCGTCCATTCCGACGACGATCCCGAGAGTGTCTGCGGATAAATATTCCGATCTCAAGACTTCGGATTTCAAGTTCACGCCCGGCGGCCCCGGCTCGATCAACATGGTGCGCGCCTATTACCGCTGGTCCATCACCGTCGATCTCGTCCGTCCTTATGTCACCGGCCTTCGCCCAGTCGGCAGTTCCATGCCGAGCGAATATCTGATCGTCGCGACGGCGGCCTTCCAGAATGAGCAGTATCCATGATGGCAAGCCGCGGACCGCTGATATGGCTGGCTTCGACGGCGCGGCGCTTTGTACGCGACCGGAAGGGCGTGGGCGCCATCGAGTTTGCGATCATCTTCCCGGTTCTGATCATGCTCTATCTCGGCGCATTCGAGATCACGCTCGGGCTCAACGTCAGCAAGCGCACGACACGTGCCGCCGGCTCGATCGCCGATATCATTACCCAGCAGCAGAGCGTCACCAAAAGCTCGCTCACAGATATCGCCAAAGCTGCCCCGGCGATCTTCGCGCCTTATGACAGTTCCGGTCTCTCATTGAAGGTCACGGCAATCCAGATCGACGGCAGCGCCAATCCCACGGTTCTTTGGTCCTGGGCCCCAAGCGGTGCAGCACCCTATGCCAAGAACAGCGCGGTTTCAGATGTGCCGACGGAAATGAAGAAAGCAAACAGCTTCCTTATCCGCACCGAGCTCAGCACGCCCTATACGCTGCTCGTCTTTGCTCCCAGCTTCTTGCCGGCGGAGACGCGCACCATCACGATCAGCCGCAGCTATTTCTATCGCCAGCGGCAAAACGACAATATTCCCTGCGGCGACTGCTGAAGCGTGTCGCGATCCTTCGGATCCGCCTGCCAAACTTTAAGTTCCACACCGCAAATTTGCCAAGCCGTTCCCGTCATTATATGGCTGTGCGCCAGTCGGATCGTTCCAGCTATACGCTGGCGACAGCAGATAATACGGGTGAAAAATGGCGCGTGCCTTTCTCTTCGTTCTGGATTCCTTCGGTGTCGGCGGAGCACCGGATGCGGCAGCCTATGGCGATGAAGGCGCCGACACGCTCGGCCATATCGCCGAATTCTGTGCGGCAGGTGCTGCCGACCGAGCCGGTCTGCGTTCCGGCCCCCTCGCACTCCCGAACATGTCGGCGCTCGGGCTGCTGCATATTGCGCGGGCGGCTTCCGGCCAGTTTCCGGCCGGCATGCCGTTGCCGGACAAGATCTACGGCGTCTACGGCGCTGCCAACGAAACTTCGCGCGGCAAGGACACGCCATCAGGTCACTGGGAAATCGCCGGAACGCCTGTTACCTTCGACTGGGGCTATTTTCCGAGCGAAGGCGATGCCTTTCCGCAGGAACTGATCGACGCGCTCTGCCGCGCAGCGGATGTGCCCGGCATTCTCGGCAACTGCCATGCCTCGGGAACGGAGATCATCGCCCGTTACGGTGAAGAGCATATGCGCAGCGGCAAGCCGATCTGCTACACTTCCTCGGATTCCGTGTTCCAGGTGGCGGCTCATGAGGTCTATTTCGGCCTCGACCGCCTGCTCACCTTCTGCCAGATCGCCCGCAGCCTTCTCGATCCCTATAATATTGGCCGCGTCATCGCGCGCCCCTTCATTGGCCAGAGCGCCGCGACCTTCCAAAGAACCGGCAACCGTCGCGACTTCTCGGTGCCGCCGCCGGAGCCGACATTGCTCGACCGGCTCGTCCAGCATGGCCGCAATGTGCACGCGATCGGCAAGATCGGCGATATCTTCGCCCATCATGGCGTTTCACGGGTCATCAAGGCTAATGGCAACGATGCACTGATGGATGCCTCCCTTGCTGCGATAGACGAAGCGGAGGATGGCGATCTTGTCTTCACCAATTTTGTCGATTTCGACATGCTGTACGGCCATCGCCGCGACGTGCCGGGTTATGCAGCTGCCCTTGAAGCCTTCGACGAGCGCCTTACTGAAGTTCACCGGAAGCTGCGGGCCGGCGACCTCGTGATCCTGACCGCCGATCACGGCTGCGACCCGACCTGGCGCGGCACCGACCATACGCGCGAGCGCGTGCCTGTTATCGCCTACGGTCCCGGCATCAGGTCACGTTCGGTCGGCGTGCGCCGGACCTATGCCGATATCGGCGAAAGCGTTGCGCGGCATCTCGGCATTCCCTCGGGACAGTATGGGAGGAGTTTTCTGTGACATCGCATTTGAGGAAGGTCGAGCTGCACTGCCATCTGGAGGGTGCAGCTCCCCCTAATCTGACCGAGGCTCAGGCGCGCAAATACAACATCGACATCAGCGCCCATCTGCAGGGCGGCGCCTATGTCTGGCATGATTTCGCGAGCTTTCTGGAATGTTACGACAAGGTTTCCGAGGTCTACAAGACCGAGGAAGACTACGCGCTGCTGACTGAAACCTATCTGGAAGAACTTGCCGGCATCGGTACGATCTACAGCGAGCTCATCGTTTCACCCGACCACGGCAAGCGCATCGGCCTCGGTGCGGACGCCTATATATCAGGTGTTTGCGAAGGCATCCGCCGGGCGAAGGCAAAGAGCGGTATCGAAGCGCGGCTGATCGTGACCGGGGAACGGCATTTCGGTCCGGAAAGCGTGATCGGCGCTGCGGAATATGCGGCAAAGGCCAATAACCCGCTGATCACCGGCTTCAATCTCGCCGGCGAGGAGCGGATGGGTCGCGTTGCCGATTATGCGCGCGCCTTCGACATCGCCCGCGATGCAGGGCTCGGCCTTACCATCCATGCCGGTGAAGTTTGCGGCGCCTTCAGCGTTTCGGACGCATTGGATGAGGTGCGCCCTTCGCGTATCGGCCACGGTGTGCGGGCAATCGAGGATGCCGAACTCGTCAAGCGGCTTGCAGACCTCGGCACGGTACTGGAGGTCTGCCCCGGCTCGAATATCGCGCTCAAGGTTTTTCCGGATTTCGTCTCGCACCCGTTGGGCAGGCTGAGAGATGCGGGCGTGAAGGTGACGATCAGCTCCGACGATCCACCCTTATTCCACACGTCGCTCAAGCGGGAATACGAGCTTGCCTCGGAAACCTTCGGCTTCAGCGACGCTGAAATCAATGCGATGACACGCACGGCCATCGAGGCTGCCTTCGTCGATGATGAGACACGCAAGGCACTCTTTGCCCGTCTCTGAGGGCGCGAGATTGTTAATGCTCCAGGCAAATCAGCCTCCGCTCTTGCAGAGGAGACGATTTCCATGAAAGAAACAGCCGATAAGAACAAAGAATTGGAAGGTTTCCCTATGGACGGCGTCACAGTCATCGATCACCCGCTCGTGCAGCACAAACTCACCATCATGCGGCGCAAGGAAACCTCGACAGGCAGCTTCCGCCGGCTGTTGCGCGAAATCTCGACATTGCTTTGTTATGAGGTCACCCGCGATCTGGAGCTGACGATGGAGACGATCGAAACGCCGATCCAGCAGATGCAGTCGCCGATCCTCGAAGGCAAGAAGCTGGTTTTCGCCTCCATCCTGCGCGCCGGCAACGGTCTTCTGGAAGGCATGCTCGATCTCGTGCCGTCCGCCCGTGTTTCCCATATCGGCGTCTATCGCGACCATGAAACGCTGCAGCCGGTCGAATATTACTTCAAGGCGCCCGAGGATGTCGCCGAGCGCCTGATCATCGTGGTCGACCCGATGCTTGCGACCGGCAACTCCTCGATTGCGGCCATCGACAAGCTGAAGGAGCGTGGAGCCCACAACATCCGCTTCCTCTGCCTGCTGGCCGCTCCGGAAGGTATCAAGAACTTCCGTAGCGCCCACCCTGACGTTCCGGTCTTCACGGCGGCGATCGACAGCCATCTGAACGAGAAGGGCTATATCGTGCCCGGTCTCGGCGATGCCGGCGACCGGATGTACGGCACCAAATAGTTTCAGCTTCCTTTACCAATTCGAAAACCTTCCAAGGCCCGGCGGTTCGTTCCGGGCCTTTTTTGTGTCGCCGTTAGCAACTTTTCAGCACTTATGGCTTAGCTGCTTGAAGCGTGAGGTCCCGCATGAGGCGGGGTTTATACAGGAAGGATTTCTGTTTCATGCTCATGCGTACCGTCATATTTGCCAGCATCGCGGCTGCGCTGGCGACACAAGTGCCTTCTCTGCTCACCCGCACGACGCAGCAGCCCGGCAATACGATCTCCGCAAATTTCGTCTCGACCGAAGATAGTGCACCCGATACGTCGGCCACGATCGCCGATGGCGGCATGATCCGCCTGCAGGCCGATGCTCAGGGCCACTATACCGGCAATTTCAGGATCAACGGCAAACCGGTACAGGGGCTGATCGATACCGGCGCCACCTATGTCGCGCTGAACGAAAGCCTCGCTCGCAGGCTCGGCTTTTCCGGCAACCAGCTCGATTTCCGCTATGCGGTCAATACGGCGAACGGCCAGACCAAGGCGGCGCATGTGATGCTCGACCGCGTGGAAATCGGCGGCATTCGCGTTCGCAGCGTCGAAGCCTTCGTGCTGAAAGACGCGGCGCTGAGCGGCACGCTTGTTGGCATGAGCTTCCTGCAGAAGCTTGCCTCCTACTCCGTCGCCGACGGCTCACTCAGCCTCAAGCAGTAAACTCCATCAGATACGGCCTGCGATAACTGGGGGAAGCTCCGGCTTCTCGTCTGCAATGCGATAGTTTGCGGCAAGTGCGACGACGGCCCTTTCTGCCGAAGCCTCGTCGGCAGCGTGAACGAGCGCTATCGGATCGCCCTCATTCACACGCGTTCCAAGCGGCAGCAGACCGGTGAAGCCGACGCTGTGGTCGATCCTGTCAGCCGGATGGCGTCGCCCGCCGCCAAGGTCGATCACGCTCACGCCCACATCGCGGGCGTCGCAGGCCGCGAGCCAGCCGGTGCGCGATGCCGGAACAGGCCTCTCGATCGGCGCCCTGCGCAGATAGGCATCCGGCCGTTCCAGAAGATCGGTCGGGCCGCCGAGCATATGCACCATGCGCGCGAAGATCTCCGCAGCCTTGCCGGAAGAGAGAGCATCCTGTGCCCTGCCCTCCGCCTCCATAAGCGAGCCCGCAATACCCGACTGCACGAGCATTTCGGCGGCGAAGGCAAGCACCACGGTTTCAAGGCGGGTACCGGTCTTTCGACCTGCCAGGAAATCAAGGCAGTTGCGCACTTCCACGGCATTGCCGGCGTTATCGGCAAGCGGCTGGTTCATGTCCGTGATCAGCGCAGATGTCTTCACGCCCGCGCCATTTGCGACTTCGACCAGCGAATGCGCCAGCACGATTGCCTGCTCCGGATCGGCCATGAAGGCGCCGTTACCCGTCTTGACGTCGAGCACCAATGTCTGAAGGCCGGCGGCAAGCTTCTTCGACAGGATCGAGGCTGTTATCAGCGGGATGGAATCGACGGTGGCCGTTACATCGCGCACGGCATAGAGCCGGCCATCGGCCGGCGCCAGGGCACCCGTCGGACCGATGATGGCGCAGCCCACCTCCTTGACCACTTTGCGGAAGAGAGTGGCATCCGGATTGATCGTATAGCCTGGAATGGATTCGAGCTTGTCCAGCGTTCCGCCGGTATGACCGAGGCCGCGGCCGGAAATCATCGGCACGGCCAGACCGCAGGCGGCGGCGATCGGGGCGAGCATCAGCGAGACGTTGTCGCCCACTCCCCCGGTCGAATGCTTGTCCGCGACTGGCCGATCGATGCCCTCCCAGGAGAGCATGTCGCCGGAGCGCGCCATGGCAAGCGTCAGCGCGACGGTCTCGGTGCGTGACATGCCCTTGAACCAGACCGCCATGGCGAATGCGCCGATCTGGCCTTCCGACAGATTGCCGGCAGCCAGGGCTGCAATAAAAGCGTCGATATCATCGCTCGGCAGTTCGGCGCCGTTGCGCTTCTGGCGGATAATCTCCTGCGGGATCATCTCAATAGCTCGAAGCGGCCGCCGCCGGCTTCGGCTCCGTGCCACCAAGCACGGAGAGGATATTGTCGAGCAGGCCGGAGGCACCGAAACGGAACGTGGAGGGCATCGCCCAGTCCGGCGTCATGATGGTTTCCGCAAGGCTTAGATAAAGGGCAGCATCCGCAACGGTCGATATGCCGCCGGCCGGCTTGAAACCCACCTTGCGGCCGCTCTCTCTGATCGCGCGGATCATGATGTCGGCTGCTTCCAGCGTCGCGTTGACGGCAACTTTGCCGGTAGAGGTCTTGATGAAATCGGCGCCCGCTTCGATCGCCAGTTCCGAGGCACGGCGGATGAGGGCGGCATCCTTCAGCTCGCCGGTCTCGATGATGACCTTCAGGAGCACGGGTGCAACGCACTCGGCGCGCACGGCCGCGACCATGTCGGTAACGGCCTTCTCGTTGCCTGCCATCAGCTTGCGATAGGGGATGACGAGATCGATCTCATCGGCGCCATCGGCGATCGCCTCGCGCGTTTCGGCGGCGACATCAGCGATTTCCATGTCGCCGGAGGGAAAATTGACGACGGTCGCGATACGGACCGGGTGGCCCTTGCCGAGCACGATGCGGGCATGGGCGACGAAACGCGGCCAGATGCAGATTGCAGCGCTGCTGCCATAGGGTGTCTGCGCGCGGGCGCAGAGTGTGTCGATCTGCTCCTGGGTGCAGTCGTCCTTCAGATTGGTAAGATCAAGAAGGGAAAGGGCGACAGCAGCCGTTTCCCGGCTGGAATAGCTATTCATTTTCGCTTCCTCCACCGGCAATCAGTTCCCGGCAATCATTTCTTTGAGTATAGCGGCAAGACGGGCGCCGCCAACCGGCGCCATGTCCTTGGTTTCCTCGTGGCTGAGCTCGTCTCCGGTCATGCCAGCCCCATAGTTGGTGATTACGGAGGCAGCCGCAACCCTCAAGCCCAGCATTCTTGCAATGATGACTTCAGGCACAGTCGACATGCCGACTGCATCGGCACCGAGAACACGGGCCATGCGGATTTCGGCCGGCGTCTCGAAGCTTGGGCCCGAGAACCACATGTAGACGCCGCTTGCGAGCGGGATATCAAGCGTCTTTGCTGCATCTCGCATGGCAGCCGAAAGCTCGGCGTCATAAGCATTGGTCATGCCGACGAAACGGTGGTCGCTCTCTTGCCCGATCAGCGGATTCATGCCGGAATAATTGATGTGATCGGCAATCTGCATGACCGAGCCGGGCGGTATGTCCTCTTTCAGCGAACCCGCCGAATTGGTGAGAATCAGGGCCTCGACGCCGAGCGCCTGCAGAACCTCGATCGGCAGGCGCATGGCGTTTGCATCGCCCTTTTCATAATAGTGGACACGGCCGGAGAGCATGATGACCGGCACCGAACCGAGATGGCCGGCGACGACCTCTCCGGCATGGCCGGAGACGGCGCTGACCGGAAAACCCGGCAGATCCTTATAGAGAATACGCACGACATCGGTGAGCTCACTGACGAGAGAGCCGAGGCCCGAGCCGAGCACGATGCCGTAGCGCGGTTTGAGCCCGCCGAGCAGAGCCGCGAGCAGATCGATGGTCGCGATCATCCGAGTTCCGTCTCAAAACTGAAGGGAAGAAGCTCTTCCATGGTCATGGTCTTCTTCACACCGGCTTCATCGCAGAGATAGATCTTCGTGTCCTTCGAGGCGAATTCCGAGATCTTCTGCCGGCAGCCGCCGCAAGGCGGGCAGAGCGGCAGTTTTTCGGCGATGACCGCCATTTCGACGATCTTCCTGGCGCCACCCATGATCATGGCACTGATTGCCGTCGGCTCTGCGCACCAGCCCTGCGGGAAGGAGAGGTTTTCGATATTGGCGCCGGTATAGACTTTGCCGTCCTCGGCGCGGATTGCCGCGCCGACGGGAAACTTGGAATAAGGAGCATGCGCGAAGGCCATGGCGCCGCGGGCGGCTTCGAACAGGTCGTGAGACATATCAACGCTCCTTCGTATAGGGCACGCCGCCGGCCTTCGGCGGAATTGCAACGCCGATGAAGCCGGCGAGCAGAACACAGGTCAGGATATAGGGCAGAGCCTGGAAAACCTGTACCGGTACTTCACCGATCAGCGGCACCTGTTTGCCCTGCATGAAATTCGCCAGCGCATCGAGGAAACCGAAAAGCAGGCAGGCGAACATGACAGGCACCGGCCTCCACTTGGCGAAGACGAGAGCGGCGAGCGCGATATAGCCCTTGCCTGCCGACATGTCCTTGATGAAGGCAGCCGATTGTGCGATCGCCAGATAGGTGCCGGCAAATCCGCAGAGGATGCCGGCGCACATGACGGCGCGGTAACGCAGCCAGGAGACCGAAATGCCTGCCGTATCGACCGCACCCGGATTTTCGCCGACGGCGCGAAGGCGCAGGCCAAAACGCGTGCGGTAGAGCACCCACCAGGAGAAGGGCACGGCGAGGAAGGCAAGGTAGGTGAGGATATTGTTGCCGGAGATCACGCCGGCATAGAGCGGGCCGATGATCGGCACCTCACGGATGGCATCGGCACCGGGGAGTATGATCGGCGCGAAACGGGCGTCGGGTGCCAGTTGCGGCGTGCGGCCGCCCTGCCCGAACCAGGCCTGGCCGAGCACGATGGTGATACCGGCGATGAAGAAGTTGATGGCCACGCCCGAGATGATCTGGTTGCCGCGATTGGTGATCGAAGCAAAGCCGTGCACGAGGCTCAACGCCACCGAGCAGACCACGCCGGCACCGAGGCCGGCCCAGGCCGAGCCGGTGAGATAGGCAATGCAGGCGGCGGCAAAGGCCGAGCCCAGCATCTTGCCTTCGAGGCCGATGTCGAAAATGCCGGCGCGCTCGGAAAACAGGCCGGCAAGTGCGGTAAAGATCAGCGGAATGGAGAGCCGGATCGTCGAGCTCAGAACATTGATGAAAATTTCATAATATTCCATCGTCTGTTCCTCAGGCTCGCTTGAACTGCTGGTAGATGAGCGCCATCGCCGGGCGGAACATATATTCCAGCGCGCCGGCAAACAGGATCACCAGACCCTGAATGACAAGGATCATCTCGCGGGTGATGTTGGGCATTTCGAAGGAGATCCAGTCGCCGCCCTGATAAAGGACGCCGAAGAGGATCGCGGCGAAGATGATACCGAGCGGGTGGTTTCGTCCCATCAGCGATACGGCGATGCCGACAAAACCCGCGCCACCGACGAACTCCACCTGCAGACGGGCCGACGAGCCCATGACCGGGTTCAGCGCCATCATGCCGGCGAGCGCGCCAGAGAGCAGCATGGCGATGATGATGGTGCGCGCATGGGGCGTGCCGGCATAGGCGGCAGCTGTCGGGCTGATGCCCAGCGTGCGCATGTCAAAGCCGAGCTTGCTGCGCCAGACCAGCACCCAGACGAACCAGGCGGCAAACAGCGCGATGATGAAGGAAACGTTGAACGGGGCCGCACCGAGCTTGGCTCCGAACATCGACATGATCCAGCCGAGCTTCGGAAGCTGTCCGCCTTCGAGGAAGGTGCGGGTTTCCGGTGCCATCTTGCCCGGCACGATCAGCACATGTACCAGCAGATAGACCATGAGGGCGGCGGCGATATAGTTGAACATGATCGTCGTGATGACGATGTGGCTGCCGCGCTTGGCCTGCAGGAAGGCGGGAATGAAGGCCCAGGCAGCGCCGAAAAGGCCGGCGCCGATAACGGCGATCGGCATCGTCACATACCAGGGCACATAATTGTCGAGCGCCAGCGCCACCAGCGCACAGCCAAGGCCGCCGATATAGGCCTGGCCTTCCGAGCCGATATTGAAGAGGCCGGCATGGATGGCGACGGCGACCGAAAGGCCGGTGAAGATGAAGCTCGTCGCATAATAGAGCGTGAAGCCTATGCCCTCACCGCTACCGAAGGCACCTTCGATCAGCAGCGACAGCGCGGCCAGCGGGCTCTCGCCGATCAGCCAGACGACGAAGCCGGAGATCAGGAAGGCGACGATCAGATTCAAGAGAGGGATCAGACCGTAATTGATCCATCTCGGTAGTGTTACGGAAGCAGTGCTCATCGAGGCCTCACGCGGCAATGCCGGCCATCATCAGGCCGAGGGTCTGTTCACCGGCATCGGGCGTCTTCTCGCCGACGACATGGCCGGCAAACATGACAAGGATACGGTCTGAAAGGGCGCGGATTTCGTCGAGCTCGACGGAAACGAGCAGGATGGCCTTGCCCGCATCGCGCATCTCGATAATCCGGCGATGGATGAATTCGATGGCGCCGATATCGACGCCGCGGGTCGGCTGGCCGATGATCAGCATTTTCGGATCGCGCTCGATTTCGCGGGCGACGACGATCTTCTGCTGGTTGCCGCCGGAGAAATTCGCCGTTTTCAGGCGCGGGTTCGGCGGGCGGATGTCGTATTTCTCGATCTTCTCCATGGCATCCTTGCGGATGGCTTCGAGATCGAGCAGCGGGCCACGGCTGTAGGCCGGCCGGCGGTGATAACCGAGCACAGCATTTTCATATTCCTCGAATTTCAGGACCAGGCCCATGTGGTGGCGGTCTTCGGGGATATGCGCGAGGCCGAGCTCACGCAGGCGCGCCGGATCGGCCTTGTCGATGGTCTGGCCGTCGAGCAGGATTTCGCCGGAGGCCGGCTTGCGGATACCGGCAATCGCTTCCAGCAGTTCCGACTGGCCGTTGCCGGCGACACCGGCAATGCCGACGATCTCGCCGGCGCGGACATCGAAGGAGACGTTGTCGACCATCGTCACGCCTCTGTTGTCCTTGACCGTCAGGTTGCGGACGGAAAGCATGACATCGGCAGGCTTTGCCTCGCCCTTCTGGACGCGCAGCAGAACACGGCGGCCAACCATGAGTTCGGCAAGCTCTTCGACCGTGGTCTCGCTGGTCTTGCGGGTGGCGACCATCTCGCCGCGGCGCATGACGGAAACAGTGTCGGTGATCGCCATGATCTCGCGCAGCTTGTGGGTGATAAGGACAACGGTCTTGCCCTCGTCGCGCAGCACGCCGAGGATGCGGAACAGGTGATCGGCCTCGGCCGGCGTCAGCACACCCGTCGGCTCATCGAGGATCAGGATCTCGGCGCCGCGATACATGGCTTTCAGGATTTCAACACGCTGCTGCAGGCCGACCGGGAGCTGCTCGATCAGCGCGTCCGGGTTGACCTCCAGGCCGTACTCGGTTTCCAGCCGCTTGAGTTCGGCGCGGGCAGAAGCAACGCCCTTCGCCAGCAGCGCGCCGCCTTCGGCACCGAGCATGATATTTTCGAGGACGGTGAAATTATCGACCAGCATGAAATGCTGGTGCACCATGCCGATGCCGGCTGCGATCGCCGCCTGGCTGTCCCTGATGGTGATGGGCTGGCCGTTGACGCGGATCTCGCCGCTATCGGCCTGGTAAAAACCGTAGATGATGGACATCAGGGTCGATTTACCAGCGCCGTTTTCCCCGATAATGCCATGGATCGAGCCCTTGGCAACGGTCAGGTTGATGTCCTTGTTGGCGTGAACGGCGCCGAATTTCTTGTCGATGCCGACAAGTTCGATAGCAGGCTGATCTGTCACAGCAGGCTCCAAATAAGAAAAGGGCGTATGGCGAAAATCCTTGTCCGCCATACGCCCGATCTCAGTTACGACTCACTTCGGGCAGGCGTTGTCCGTGGTGTAATCGTGGACCTTGACGGTGCCAGCAATGATGTCGGCCCTGGCCTTGTCGACGGCGGCCTGCATTTCCGGCGTGATCAGCGACTTGTTGTTCTCGTCCATCGCGGCGGCAACGCCGTCTTCCTTGACGCCGAGAGACTGGACGCCAGCCGTGAACTTGTCGTTCTTGGTGTCGTTATAGGCGTTGTAGACGGCGAGATCGACGCGCTTGACCATCGAGGTCAGGACGGAACCCGGGTGCAGGTGGTTCTGGTTGGAATCGACGCCGATCGACAGCTTCTTGTTGTCGGCTGCCGTCTGCAGAACGCCGAGACCGGTCGCACCGGCTGCTGCGTAAACGACGTCAGCACCCTGGTCGATCTGGTTCTTGGCGAGCTCGCCGCCGCGAACCGGGTCGTTCCAGGCAGCACCGGTCGTGCCGGTCATGTTCTGGAAGACTTCGACGTCGGCCTTGACGGCGCGTGCGCCCTGCTCATAGCCGCATTCGAACTTGCGGATCAGCGGAATGTCCATGCCGCCGACGAAACCGACCTTGCCGGTCTTGGACGCCATGCCGGCGAGAACACCGACGAGGTAGGAGCCTTCTTCTTCCTTGTAGAGGACGGAACGGACGTTCGGCTTGTCGACGACGGAGTCAACGATGATGAACTTGGTATCCGGGAATTCAGCGGCAACCTTCTCGACAGCCGAGGTCCAGGCGAAGGAAACGGCAACGACCGGGTTGAAGCCGCGGCTTGCGAAGTTGCGGATGGCCTGCTCGCCCTGGGTGTCGCCGGTCGGCTCGAAATCGCGGTAGGCGATGCCGGTTTCCTTCTTGAACTTTTCAGCGCCGTTAAAGGCAGCTTCGTTGAAGGATTTATCGAACTTCCCGCCGGTGCCGTAAACGAGAGCCGGCTTGATGTCGGCGGCAAGCGCCGTCGTCGACATCGCTGCCACGGCAAGGAGGGTGAGAAGGGATTTTTTCATGAGTTTGCAGCCCTGTTGTTGCTATTTGTTTGGGGTCCTCCCGCAAGCCTTTTCAGGCATGTCTGCGGAACCACCGACCTCCCCCCGGAGGCCTGGCTGCGTGCATCCTTGCATGGCTCAGCGAAAAATTCACCAGAAATTTTTCGGTTGGTAAAGATTTGCCATTATTGCCGAAAATCAGTCCTTTGGTGCTGAATTCTGGGCAAATCGACTGCTAAAATGCGAATTTTCTAACCAATGCCTTGGCGTCATCGGCATCATTATCTTCCCGTTCTGGTAGCTGCCGATTGCACTCATCCACACTCTCCAGCCCCTGTTTGTCAGGCGGTAAAACGGCCTGCCACCGGCGGCTTCTTGTAGCCAATCATCCACAGCAAGAGCGACAGCACCAGAAGCACTGCAAAGGCCGGCTGCAGCATGAGCCATTGGAAGATGAAAGCGTAGAAACGCGGATGGACGTAATAGGAAACGGAGGACTGCAGCGCGACAAGCGTCGAGGGACTGACGTCCTCCCATGCATCCGACATCGGGGTCATGATCACTTGCGAGGATGCGACGGACTGGATCGAATCGATGGTACCGGCAATGACCGCAACTGCCAGCGCAAACAGACTGGCAAGACGCAACAAGAAACGCATCGATTCCTCCGACGACGGGTAGGCCTGATTATACGGCGAGCCGCGCCATTCTCCACTCAGACCTAGAGATAGGTTGGCAACGGAGACGGCGCAATGGACGGCATTACGCGTAGTTTTATCGGAAGAAGTCAAAAAACTGTTAGATTTGGGTTGATCGGTGAAAAATCATCGGTATATATCGCGCCGTTCCGACGATTTGCATCCTCTGCGGATGCGAACACCCAATAAGGACAGGTGGCCGAGTGGTTTAAGGCGCACGCCTGGAACGCGTGTGTACGTGAAAGCGTACCGTGGGTTCGAATCCCACCTTGTCCGCCATTGGTTTCATCTAAGCTCACGTAATCGCTGTGTTTTTGTCGTCGTGGAATTTGGCGATCCTAGGAGCGATCCCAGCAGCTGAATAACCTCGCCTCCTCACCAAGATTCGCTGATTTGAAATCCTGCGCTGTTGCCTCATTGACGTCCCGCCTGAAATGCAGATGCGGCAAGAGGGGTGCCGAAATCGAAATCGGCCATATGTCTCGATAGGATGGAGGAAAGAGCATGTGCGGAAGGGTGTTCGTTAAATCCGATCTGCAGACGTTGATGCGGAATTTCGCCTTTGCGGGCCGCGAAGGCGTGCTCGGCATGGCAAACCAGTTCCCGCGCTATAACGGGGCTCCAACCCTTGAATATCCCATCATCATCATGGACACCGATCGCAGCGGCAAATACGGGGCGAACTTCGCAAGTGCCAATTGGCGGCTCAAGCCGGCTTGGTGGAAAGCCGGCATGGTTACGCCGATCAATGCCAGGTGCGAAGAAGTCGCTACCAAACCGATGTTCCGGGATGCCTACCGGTCAAGGCGCTGCCTCATCCCGATTGATGGTTTTTTCGAGTGGCACAAGCTCGACGAAAAGGGAAAGAAAAAGCAGCCCTATGCCATTGCGATGAAGGCCGGCCAGCCCTTTGCATTGGCCGGCCTTTGGGAGATATGGCGCGATCCGGAAACCGATCTGCAGGTCCGAACTTTCACTATCGTTACCTGCGCGGCGAACGAGATGATGGCGACGATCCATGACCGAATGCCAGTCATCCTGCATGAAAAGGACTATCAGCGCTGGCTATCCGAGGAACCGCCGCCGCATGATCTGATGACGCAATTCCCGAGTGAGCTTATGACCATGTGGCCGATCGGGCCGGGTGTCGGCAATCCACGGAATGACCGGCCCGATATTATCGAAGAGATCGATCCCGATCCGGAGCCATCATTTATCTGATCGGCAGCGGAACGACAAAAGCCTCGGCGATCGAGCCGCATTGATATCGTAAAAGATCGCCCGATGGCCGACCAATTTTGTGTCCTGATGGAACAAACGTCCGAATGCCTAACCACCGCGGAGACGCAAGGCAGTGGCGGTAGAGCTTGCTGCATCTTGGTGAACTCTGCCCGGGGCTGAGAACTACGGTGCTCCCTGATTTTGCGGGAGAGATGGAACAGACGTCTGCGGGGGAGAGGGAACCGATCCCTGCGAGGGAGAGGGAGCCGACGTTTGCGGGCGGGAGAGAACCCATGGAGCCAATTTCTTAGCAGATCGATATTTGATACCGAGATCGGTAAAGGCGGCCGGCAATCCATCCGTGGAGTTTACAAGAATCTCCATATTTCTCATGATGGTCTTCACTTCCAGCGCACTGGCTAAGCTACGGCTTCTACCTTTTAGCTTATTGTAGGCTTTGACCGCTTCCACGACGACCCGAAATGTTCTCGCGAAATCGTAACGGAATTTCATTTGAAATCGGACCTGCGGGTTCATCAGGTTGTTCTGCTCCCGTAAAACTCTAATCCCCTTTCGAAGTTCCTGTCCGGTGGCGATCACAATCCGGCGGTTCGTGCTATCCGTATATCGACTTAGCCGGAATTGCAGCTTGTGTTTCTTGTCCTTTGTAGCGAAGCTCCAGATATGGTCGTAATTGATGAGTGTAGCGGCTAAAAGCTCTATTGCAGCTTCAAATTCCGCTTCTGTATCATCAGCGACATATCGCTGTTCCTGAGCCATAAGCAGGCTTGTTTGTGTTCCAATATACTCCGCCTGCGCCTTCGCAACGGATCTATTTTCTGCCAACTCTATGCGCTGCTCTTTTAATTCCATTGATTGTAGGAAAACCGCTACGACGAGCCAGATAAAGGCGAGCGGCGAGAAGGAACCCGCCAGAAAATCTCCCCATTCGTTGGCCGTAGTTAGACAGTCTAAGCCATAAAAGCATTCCACCATAGAGCCGCCATTTGAGGTGCTATGGTGAAACAGGAAATAACCAGCTGCTCCAAGCCAAACCAAAGTGCTTAACCCAGCACCGACGAGCACAAGCTTCGAGACGGGAGACAAGCCTGTACTTGCAACGGCTCCCGGATCAGCATCACCTTCCGTGTTAGCAACCGCGGCCATTGCGATCCCCCTGCATGACCTACCCGGAACGAATATTCTCAGTCATTGAGCGGCAACGTCAAGTTCCAAATAGGAGCGCCACCCCAGAAAATTGCAGCTATTTTTCAAACCTCCCTCGCGCTTGCAAGCCGCGTATCCTAAATAGTTGTCAGGATAGCTCGACCAAATAACCGGGCGACGACTTGGAGTGTGTCTTGCAAGGTCTAATGTTGGTCTTCGGTCGAGAACTGCTTCGCTTTATTGTGCTGGAGGTCTGGGCGTATTGGCGCAAGCAGCGGCGTGAGCGCAAGTATGAGGCCGACATGGCCGCTTTCAGGGCTGGTAAGGGCAACCTTCGGCGGCCTGTCAGTGGCGATGCCAGGTAACATCAATCAGCGGCGAACCGCCTCTTTCGCCTCTGGCACCAACACCCCATCAATCACCCACCGCCAGTAAGGCAGGCTCGCAAAGGGCGTCAGCCTGAGAACCGTCGCAACGTCGCCTTCGGTCATGCCGGGCGCATTGCATGTGACTGCGCCCTTCGCATTGGCAACGGCGAGGCCCGCAAGGCTCGTGGCATCCGAAGCAAGCTCGTAGGTCGGGCCGAGCAAGCCGCCGACAACGGAGCGGGTAGCGCAGCGGCTCGCCGGCGCCTTCTGGCTGGCATTCGGGAAGAGTGCCGGTGCGCCGGCATAGAGGCCGGGATACCCAACTCTCTTCGAGACGTTGCACCTCCGTCCGGCCAAGTTCAGCAGCGCGACGAAATTCGCGGGCTGCTCCACAACGCGATCCTAACACGATAAGTTGGTCTACATTTTCATTGCAACGACGCAGAGGGGAAACCAGCAGTGGCGAATTTCAAGGCTGAGGACGAAGCGATCGGGACGATCATCCTGGTGGAGGAGCTGTTTCAATCCCTGGTCAAGTCCGGCATTGTGCCTGCAGCCGTCATGGCTGATGTCGTGCGCGGTGCCGTTGCGCGGCTGGATACGACCGATCATTTCGGCGCGGGTGCGGCCGTGCGCCACTATTTCGAAAGCTGGCTGTCGAAGTAGATACTCTTCGCTGGGTGCATAGGGTGCAGGAGATGCATAGGCAGTTTTCCACGCTCTATAGGAAATGTCAGATTCAATGTCTGTCATGTCACCATCTGACATTTCCCACACGGCGTAAGGGAGATCCTATGCAAATTATGCACCCTATGCAGAGAGGTATTTGAAAACCCTCATCAGAACGGGATTATTGGTTGGCTGCCGCGATGAACATGCATTTCGGCGAAAGCATCCGCGCAACTTAGAGCCCCGTGCGTCCATTCGGACGCACAAAGGACGCTCTAACTCTTTGAATCTACGCATCNNATCAGGCTTTCCGAAAATCGATTCCGATTTTCGGGCCGATGCTGTAGCGCCGTCACCTACGCAGCGTCTTTGCCTCAACTCTTCCCTACGTTTTCGACTTTCCAAAGCACCGCATTGACGCGGTTTTTCCCCGCACTGACGATCATCTGGCCGTTGACGATCCGGCCGCAGTGTTTGCGCAGGAACCCGCTGAACCGCGTCGTATTCAGCCGCCCGCGCTCGATGAAATCCGAAAGCGCCTCCACCAGCCCCTCGTGCCGGCGGTTGCCGATCGGATCGAAGGCTCCCTCGTCCACCATCCTGGCGATATCGGCCGCGACCCAGGGCTTGCCGGCCGGCAGGGCTGAAATGATCACCGATGTTCGTTCCTTCTCCGGGTCGTTGTCCCGGATCTTTACCGCATTGCCGAGCGGATCGGGCAATCCCAGCCAGACGAGCGCGGAGCGAACGAGGTTGGACCAGTGCTCGAAGGAGCCGAGCGCCGGCGAGACCTTGTCGGCCTCATTGGCGACGAATGCCCGCAGGAGCGTCAGGGCGGCGGTCACGATCTCCACGCGTTGCCGGCGTGCGTCCTCGATGACGTCGCTCTCGAAGACGCGCTCTTCAGGCCGCTCGACGCCGGCATCGAGGTTGATCAGCACCACGCGCCGCGTCAGGTCGCCGGCAAAGCGCAAGCCGTTGCCCGTGGCGCAGAACATGACCGCCGTTGCCGAATCCAGCGAGACGGTCTTGCCGAGCGGGCGAATATTGACCTCCTCCTGGGACAGGACCTGGCAAAGGTGATCGGAGCGGAGCGCCACCGACAGATTGTCCAGATTGATGAAACTGTCGCCCTGCAGGAGCCGCGACTCCAGGACCTTGCGTAGCTCGTTATCGTCGCCTGCATAGGAGTTGACCGCGGCGACCCGGCCGGTCGCCAGAATGGCGGCAACATCCACCAGCTTGGATTTGCCTGTGCCGGGCGCCGTCGCATTCACGCCAAATAGCGGTGCGGTTTTCAGGCTGGGGCGGATGACCGCCGTCAGGATCATGGCGAGCGCTGCCGATTCATCGACGCCGCCCACGAAGGGGAAGCTCGAAATGAGCTTCCTGATGGTGTCCAGCGCCGCCAGTGCCGCAGCCCTGTCAGGGCATTCGGGTATTGCGGGCCATGTCTTGTCCGATTCGAAGAGTATGCCGGATTGCTGGTCGAAGCCCTGCGCATCGATGATGGTGCCATCGCGGCGCATCGTCGGCAGAGAAACGATCGCCCTGATCTGCGGGAAAGGCCAATCGCCGTGTCGCGCAATGACGGATCTGGCGACCAGCGCCGGGCAGGATATATCCCTGTAGCCGAGCTTTTTTCTCTCGTCGGGCTTCAGCCAAAGCACGTATCTCGTCAGGATGTCGATGATCGCATTCTCATCTGCAAGAACCAGCACCGTCTTTTCCTTCCCCGCAACGCGGACGGCCTGAAACAGGGCTGTGTCGCGGGCGTAGAGCCGCGCGCCGGCATCGACCACAAGGCGGCAGGCGCTCGTCACCGCTTCCGAAAGGTCGGCTTCGTGGAAGATGAGCCTCGGCCGGTCGTCTCCCTCTCTGGCCGGTGGCGGCATGTCACGGACGACTGTTTTGCGCCGCGACGCGCGGCCGGCACGCTCGACCGTTACAGGCTTTTCGTCCTGTGCAGCCGGCAGCGCAAAGGGGCGCACCGTGGCCTGCATGAAGGCGTCGATCTCGGCTTGCGTCCATCCATCGTCCAGCGCATCGGCGCAATCCCAACCGCGACCGGGATAGAGGCCCGCCCGCCAGTCTTCGACGCGATAGGTCTCACGCTCGCTTGCGGCCCCGATATCGGCAAAGCCGACGAGCCGGACACGGGAGCCGAGGCTCGCCAGGTGCGCGGCGATTTCATTTGCCGCCGCCATGCCCGGGGGATCGAAATCCGGCCAAATGAGCACATCGCGGCCTGATAGCGGCGACCAGTCCGTATGCTTGACGCCCTGCGTCCCGCCCGCCCAGGAGACGACCGCCCGCCCGCTCGATTCATGCAGCCTGTCGCGGCACTTCTCGCCCTCGACGATCAGCACCTGTCGGTCGCCGATATCCTGCAAACCATAGATCGGCCGGGGCTTCGGGAACGGGAAGCGGCACCATGTTTCGGTCCCGTCCGGCAGACGGACAAACATCACCATCGGCGTTTCCTTAACCCCATCGGCGAGATCATGGCGCAGCACATAGCCTGATAGAGAGCCGTCGGCATTGCGATAGGGAAAGACCATCGAGGGCGCAAAAGAGCCCCATTCGGAGCGCTCGCCCTTGCGCTTGGGATTGTAGAGCCGCACACGCTGGCCGGCCCGCAACAGATCCGCAGGCGGCCGGATCGGCGTTACGCCCTCATAGGGATCGCGCGCCTTGACCGTTTTCGGCCGAAGGTTCGGCCGGCTGCTGACGCCGCCGCCGAGAATGCGGATGGCTTCGGGCAGATCGACGCCCTTCACCTCGCGCACGAAATCAAGCACATCGCCCTTCCTGCCGCAGCCGAAGCAATGGAAGCGCTCGATACCGTCATTGCCTGTGAAGATCGTGAAGGACGGGGTGTCTTCCGCATGAAAGGGGCAGCAGGTTTCAAGCTCCTGCCCGTTGCGATCGAGCTTGTAGCCGTGTTGCGAGACGGTCAAAGCAAGCGACACGTCACGGCGCAGACATGCGATATCGTTCACGTCCATCTTCGACGGCGTGTATTCAGGTATTCGGAGCATGGCATTGTCTCGTTTCAGACGGTGCGGTTGGCGGTTTCGGCCGGCGCCTTGATGTGGCTCTCGATGAAAGCCTGCAGATCCGCGGGGCGAAACAGGGTGCGCCTTCCGACCTTCACAAAGCCAAGCTGGCCGGCCCTCATCTGCCGGTAGAGGGTGGGGCGACTAAGGCCGGTCACCTCGATGACTTCCTTGAAACTAAGCAGGATTTTCGGGCTGGCTTCCACGGTTTCTCTCCAGGTCAGATTGTGTCTGACCGGATTCGTAGAGGCAGAAAGTTGAGCGAAAGAAATAGCGCGGAGTGCTTGATGGCCTCGAGGCAGCCTTGCGCTTTCGGGCCTCTCCGCTCGCTGCCTGACATGGCCTCATTGGCGATGTGGCTCCGCGCGTCGCCTGCATCATCCACTTCCTGAAGACACCAAAAATGGACCGCGCCTTTAAACATTGCGTGCTTTCAGGCCCGCACCCGGTAAGGCTTGGCAAAGCAAAAGCCGATAACAAAGGGGCGTGGCGTGATCCGGAGCGAGAGGGGTGGCAAGGGCTGCTGCCCGCCGGGGCGCGACCATCCGGGGACCTACCATGAAGAAACTCATCATTGCGGCCGCCTTTGCGGCATTCCTGCCTGTGATGGCCCAGGCGGAAACGCTGGAATTTCCGAGCGACGATCCGGTCGCGACCGTCACCATTCCCGACAACTGGGGACCGAAGGAAACGGAGACCGGCATAGACGCTTCGTCGGCCGATTCGGCGATCTATCTTTCGATCGATGTTGCCGATGAGAAGACCAGCGACAAGATCATCGACGAAGCCTTCGCCTTCCTGCAGAAGAACGGCGTGAGCATCGAGGAGAAGACCCAGAAGGAGTCCGAAGCCGAGATCAACGGCATGAAGATGAAGACCTTCGATTGGGATGGCACCGACAAGGAAGGGCCGGTCAATATCGGCGTTGCCGTGCTTTCGCCTGCTGAAGGCAAGCTGCTGCTGATCACCTATTGGGGCACCAAGGGCAAGCAGGATGCCCATGACGACGAGCTGATCGCCATCATCAGCTCGCTGAAGCCGGCCGGCTGACATTGAGACAATGCGAGGCGCTGCCGGCAAGGCGGCGCCTTTTTCATGCGGGAACAAGTGCGCGCCGACACGGTTCCTTTTCCATGGCGAAAACAGGCACGATCCGCATCGGCATATCGGGATGGACCTATGCGCCCTGGCGCGGTGTCTTCTATCCCAAGAGGTTGGCCAGGAAGAGCGAGCTTGCCTATGCCTCCCGGCAATTTCCCTCCGTCGAGATCAACGGCACGTTCTATGGGCTGCAGAAGCCGGATGTTTTCGCCCGCTGGCGTGACGAGACGCCCGAAGGCTTCGTCTTTTCGGTCAAGGGATCGCGCTACATCACCCATCTCAAGCGCCTGCGCGATATCGAAACGCCGCTTGCCAATTTCCTCGCCTCCGGCCTGCTGCGGCTAGGCCCGAAACTCGGGCCGATCCTCTGGCAATTTCCGCCAAGCCTGACATTCGATGCCGATCTGTTTGCCCGGTTTCTGGCAATGCTTCCCAAGGATACAAATGCTGCGGCCGAGATCGCGAAGCGGCATGACGAACGGCTCGATGGCCGTGCCTGGACGAAGAGCGAGACGAGGCAGCCCATGCGCCACGCGCTGGAAATTCGCCACGACAGTTTCTGCACGCCTGGCTTCATCGAATTGCTGCGTGAATACAAAGTCGGGCTGGTGGTCGCCGATACCGTGGAATGGCCGTTGCTGATGGATGTGACGGCTAATTTCATCTATTGCCGCCTGCACGGATCGGAACAGCTTTATGTCAGCGGCTATAGCGACGAGGCGCTCGATCACTGGGCTGGACGCATCGATGCCTGGACGCATGGGATCGAGCCCGATGATGCCAACCGTATCAAGTCGCCGCTGAAACGCTCGGCGAAGGGCCGCGATGTCTATGTCTATTTCGACAATGACGTGAAGGTACGCGCACCGGCCGATGCCCGTTCACTTGCCGAACGGCTGGGCGTCGCACCGCCACCCGATAACAGCGTACCGGTTCATCCGAAACGGCGCGGCAGCAGAAGCGTGGTAGAAGAGCCGCGCCGGCATTGGCCGACGCCACGGTCTGCGCCTTAGACTAGAACGGCCTGATCGGTGCGGTCTTCGGCGCCAAAGAATTTCAGATAGCGCTCGACTTCGGCCGGTTCGCCTGTCGCCTTCTGCGGATTGTCCGACAGCTTGACCGCCGGGCGGCCATTGGCGTCGCTTACCTTGCAGACGATGGATATCGGCAGGAAATCGGAACTGTCGTTCGGCGCGCAGCCGGCGAAGTCGTTCGTCAGGTTGGTGCCCCAGCCGAAACTCATGCGCACGCGGCCTTCGAAATGCCTGTAGGTGTCGATGATCGCATCGACATCGAGGCCATCGGAAAAGATCAGGAGCTTCTGGCGCGGGTCGCGGCCCATCTTCTTCCACCAGTCGATGATCTTTTCGCCGCCTTCGACCGGCGGGGCGCTGTCCGGGCGGAAGCCGGTCCAGTCGGCCACCCATTCCGGCGCGTCGCGCAGGAAGGCCGCCGTTCCAAAGGAGTCCGGCAGCACGATCAACAGGTTGCCGCCATAGAGCTTGTTCCAGTCGCGCAACACCTTGTAGGGCGCGTTCCCGAGCTGCTCGTCCGTTTCGGCAAGGGCAGCCGCCACCATCGGCAGCTCATGCGCATTGGTGCCGACGGCTTCGAGATCGGAATCCATAGCCAGCAATACATTACTGGTGCCGGTAAAGGCCGGGCCGATGCCTTCCTTCAGCGCTTCCACGCACCAGCGCTGCCAGAGGAAACTGTGGCGGCGGCGGGTGCCGAAATCGGAAATGCGCAGGCCGGGCAGTTCACGCAGCTTTTCTACCTTGGCCCACATCTTGGCCTTGGCGCGGGCATAGAGCACGTCAAGCGTGAAAGGGCCCATCGCCTTCATGGCTGCGCGCGAGCGCATCTCGTTGACGATGGCGAGGGCCGGGATTTCCCACATGGTCGTTTCCTTCCACGACCCATGGAAATCCAGCACATATTGCCCGTCCTTCTTGGAGAGCTCGTATTCCGGCAGCTGGAAATTGGAGAGCCAGGCCAGGAATTCCGGCTCGAAGATCTGGGCGCGGCCATAGAAGCTGTTACCGGCGAGCCAGATCATTTCCTTCTTGGCGAGTTTCAGCGTGCGCGCGTGATCGAGCTGCTCGCGCAACTCGCCCTCGTCAATCTGTTCGGCGAGGCGCACGCGCTTGGTACGGTTGATCAGCGTGAAGGAGGCGTTGACGTCAGGATAAAGCTTCCAGATCATCTGCAGCATCAGGAGCTTGTAGAAATCCGTGTCGATCAGGCTGCGCACGATCGGATCGAGTTTCCAGGTATGATTGTAGACGCGCCTTGCGATATCGGTCCTGGCCATGAAACTCCTGCCTGTCCGCCAATCCGGTCAGGCGCGGCCTTGTGACGGCCAGCGCACGAAACCGGCTCGTGCGCTTTCTTATCGAAAAATCGATCGGCAAAGTCCAGAAAAAACAACAGGCAACGTGTCGCCCTCGCCAGACCCGTTACTGCGCTGGACTTACGGGCTGGGCCGGGGTGGCGTTCTGTGCGGGAGCTGCCGGAAGCTGCGACTGAATCTCGTGGCCCGGCTGCGGCGGGGCGATGTCAGTGGCTTCCTTCTGACCCCAGATTGCGACGGGGATCCAGACGAGGAAGGCCAGCACCAGCGCAACAACCAGCACGGTCAGGATGCGATAACCCGTATGGCCCTGCCTGGCCTTGACAGGCGAAATACGTTCTTCGGCATGAAGCTTGCGATCGGACCTTTCCCACCGCGTTTCCATATGAGCCATGGTCGTCTCCTTGCGGTATTCCGCGGGCAAGGCTCGCGGAGATCCTGTCAGGAAACGAGGAGCGGTGCGGGATGGTTCCAAAGGGATCTGGAGCATGTCGTTATCGCAAAGCCCCCCATTACATATCTGCATTGCATAATAGGAAGTATGCGTTTGCCTAAGATGAGATCATAAGGCGCGTAGCTGATGCACATGAGAGTCCTTGATATGGATTGGGTCCCTGTAGTTTTCGTTACGTTCAAGGTTTTCGCTTTAGGAACGGCCATGTTCTTCGCCATCAAGTGGCATTACGATCGAGGAGAGATATCGGAGAGGCGAGCGGTACTGCGCACGGGCGGCAAGATGGCCGCATTCTTGGCGCTGGCGGTGCTCGGCGTGGGGCTCCTCGCCTTCGTCCTTAGCAGCAAGCTCGGTTTGGACTTGAGCCTCCCATGATCACGTCATCAAGCGCGAGGGCCGCACACGCTCAGGCCCGAGAAGCCCCTGGGATCATTGTCTGCTTCGCGCCAGAAGCGGACATTGCACATCCCAGTGAAGCTTCTAATAAGCTGGTGATTATTCGGGACCAGCAGACGGACGAAGGACGACGATGGATTTTGATGTTGAGTTGACAACTTATCCTGGGCTTGATGAGCGCATTGTCGTTATTCGCGCAGGTGACGAGGTTGATTGTGTATTCGTGCGCACAGAACGTTTCAACGTACTGTTTGATACACTGGCAACGCCAGCCCTGTGCCGACGCGCACTGGAACTTCTGGCTGATGTCAGGGGAGGTCGTCCTCTTTTGGTCGTCAACTCACACATGGACTGGGACCATTTTTGGGGAAACCGTGCCATCGATGGCGTCCCGATTATCGCCCATGACAAGGCCATGGAGCGACTGCGCGGCCCTTCGGCCCTGCAAACACTAAGGGAAAAGAGAGCGCTCGAACCACGCTTCCAGGAAGTTGAAATCCTACTGCCGACCTTGTCGTTCTCAGGTGAGAGGATGGTGCTTCATGGTGGAGATTTGACTCTGGAACTTCTGCACACGCCTGGACATACGCCCGATCATGTTGCTGTTTGGATACCGGAGTTGCGCGTTTGCCTGGCCGTGGACGCTGTCGAGAATCCCATTCCTGAGGTCTGGAGCCGAGCGCCGGATGACCTTCGAAGCCTTTGCTCGTCGTTGAAGAAAATCCGAGACCTGAACCCGAAGCACCTCATTGTGGCACATGGCCAGACAGACGACCCCGCTGCTGTCGGGAGAAACCTCGCCTACTTCCAGAAATTGCGGGACGAAGTCGCTCAACTGCCAGCGCTAGGTCCGGCCGATCAGTTATTGGCGGGACGGCCAAGCCTGGGGCTTGAGAATTTCGTTGTGCTCCCTGCCTCCATGCCGGACGAAACTCGGACCTTCTATAGGCGCTGCCACATATCGAATTTGGATGCCGCGATAGTTGCGCATCAGGAAGGCGTCGACTTTATTTGAATATGACGGTCCGTGACTGCTCCGTTCTGGAGGGTAGCAAGCGACAGAAGCGGTTCGAATGGAAGACATTGGAAGCCTCTTACAGATCGGGTGGGCCGGCGACCTTTAGAGAGGACATCGTTACGTTTCAGCGCGGAAGTACGTTACGGCAAGTGGGACGTTAACCGGCCTGCGACAGGGGTCGCGCAAATCCGCTTTGGGCCGGAAACCGCCATTGTTGGCGCTTGCCAAATAGTTCTGCACTTTTGCGCGACGCGCTCTAGTACCCCGCCTTACGATCGACGACGAACTGCAGCGGCTCGCCGCGTTCGAAGCGGGCGATCTGGGTTTCGACATGACGGAAGAGCGCGTTTTCCTCCGATATCGCCGCGTCATGCGGGGTGATGAAGACATTTTCCAGATGCCAGAGCGGGCTGTCTGATGGTAGCGGCTCGACCTCGAAGACATCGAGCGAGGCGCCGCCGAGCACACCGCCCTCGATGGCGGCGACGATATCGGCCTGGACCTGGCTCCTGCCGCGGCCGGCATTGATGAAGACCGGCTTGCCGAGCGCGCCACCCTGGCGCAGCTTGGCGAAGAAGGCCTTGTTGTAAAGCGCCGTGGTGTCAGGCGTCAGCGGCAGCAGGCCGACGACGATATCGGTCTTCGACAGGAAGGTATCGAGCTCCGGACCGTCGAAGGTTTCGATGCCCGCGACTTCCTTTTTCGAGCGCGACCAGCCGATGACGTTGAAGCCCATGACGCGCAGCTTGGCGACCGCATCCTGGCCGAGAATGCCGAGGCCCATGACACCGACGGTGATTTCGGCGGCTTCCGGCGGGACGAGCTTGCCCCAGACACGGTCGCGCTGGTCCCGGTCATGCGCGCGCTGCAGGCGCAGATGCATGAGGCATTGCATGACCACCCATTCGCTCATGCGCGTCGTCAGGCTGCGATCGGCGAAGCGGACGATCGGCAGATCGGGCAGGTCGGAGATGGACAGGATGCTATCGACGCCGGCGCCGCCGGAGAAGAGCACCTTCAGGTTCGGCGCACGCTGGAAGATATCGGCATCCGGTTTCCACAGCAGCGCGTAGTCAATGCCGGCAAGGTCCAGGTCCTTCGTGGCCGGATCGGCGGAATTGATGCTGCCGCGATCGGCAAAGGCGGTCTTCAGGATGCGGGCAACGGTTTCGGGGTCGAACTTGAGATCGACGAGAATGGGAGGTCTTGCTGACATGATCTTCTTTACTGCTGCCCGTCTTTATTGCTGAACGGCCGGTGTGGGCACCGCCTCGATATTGAAGGCGGCAGCCATCAGCGCCCTGGTATAATCATCCTTCGGCGCGCGGAAAATCTCCGCCGAAGGCCCCTGTTCCACCACCTTGCCGAAGCGCATGACGATGACATCGTTGGCGAGCGCCTTGACCACCTTCAGGTCGTGGCTGATGAAGAGATAGGCGAGATCGTGCTTCTTCTGCAGGTCGCGCAAGAGGTCCACCACCTGCGCCTGCACGCTCATGTCGAGCGCCGAGGTCGGCTCATCGAGCATGACGAAGCGCGGCTTCAGCACCATGGCACGGGCGATCGCGATGCGCTGGCGCTGGCCGCCGGAGAATTCATGCGGGAAACGCCAGCGGGTGAGCGGATCGAGGCCGACTTCTTCGAGTGCCCAGCAGACCCGCTCATCGCGCTCTTCTGATGACAGCGAGCGCTCGTGCACCTTCAGGCCTTCGGCGACGATATCGCCGACGGACATGCGCGGGCTCAGCGAGCCGTAGGGGTCCTGGAAGACGACCTGGAGCTGGTTGCGCAGCGGCCGCATATCCGTGAATGAATAGCTCGCTATATCTTTTCCGACGAAGGAAATGCGCCCTTTCGAGGAGATAAGGCGCGTCAGCGCCAGGCCGAGCGTGGTCTTGCCGGAGCCGGATTCGCCGACGACCCCGAGCGTCTGGCCGGCTCTGAGCGTCAGGTCGATGCCATCGACGGCCTTCACGTGATCGACCACCTTGCGCATGAGGCCGGCCTTGATCGGGAACCAGACCTTGATGTCATTGCCTTCCATGACGACAGGCTTGGAGGGGTCGGTCACCGGCGGTTCGCCGCGCGGCTCGGAGGCGAGCAGGTGGCGGGTATAGTCGTGCTTCGGATGGGTGAAGACCTCTTCCACCGGCCCGGACTCGACGATCCTGCCCTTGGTCATGACGCAGACGCGGTCGGCGAACTTGCGCACGATGCCGAGGTCGTGGGTGATGAAGAGCATGGACATGCCATGCTCGCCCTTCAGCTTGCGCAAAAGTTCGAGGATCTGCGCCTGGACGGTGACGTCGAGTGCCGTGGTCGGCTCGTCGGCAATCAGCAATTCCGGCCGGTTGGCGAGCGCCATGGCGATCATCACGCGCTGACGCTGGCCGCCCGAGAGCTCGTGCGGATAGGCTTTCAGGCGCTTTTCCGGCTCGCGGATGCCGACCTGGTTCAAGAGTTCCAGCACGCGGGTGCGCGCCGCCTGCCCGGTCATGCCTTGATGCAGGGCCAGGATTTCGGCAATCTGCCCTTCGATCGTATGGAGCGGATTGAGCGAGGTCATCGGCTCCTGGAAGATCATGGTGATGTCGTTGCCGCGAACTTCGCGCAATTCGCGGTCGGAGGCCTTCAGCAGATCCTTGCCCTTGAAGAAGATCTCGCCGCCCGGATGGCTTGCCGAGGGATAGGGCAGAAGCCGCAGGATGGAATTTGCCGATACCGACTTGCCGGAACCGGATTCACCGACCAGCGCGACAACCTCGCCCTTGCCGATATCGAAGGAGATGCGGTCGACGGCAAGCGAGGTTTCGCCACCCTGATGGAAGGCAACCGAGAGATCGCGGACGGAGAGCAGCGGCGATGTCATTGGAACGTCTTTCTCGGATCGAAGGCATCGCGCACCGCTTCGCCGATGAAGATCAGCAGCGAGAGCATGATCGACATGGTGAAGAAGGCCGTCAGCCCGAGCCATGGCGCCTGAAGGTTGGCCTTGCCCTGGGCGATCAGTTCACCGAGCGAGGGAGAGCCCGGCGGCATGCCGAAGCCCAGGAAGTCGAGCGAGGTCAGCGTGGTGATCGAGCCTGAGAGGATGAAGGGCAGGAAGGTCAGCGTCGCCACCATCGCATTCGGCAGCATGTGCCGCCACATGATGGTGCGGTTGTTGACGCCGAGCGCGCGGGCAGCCCGGACATATTCGAAATTGCGGGCTCGCAGGAACTCGGCACGCACGACGCCGACGAAGCTGACCCAGGAGAAGAGCAGCATGATTCCGAGCAGCACGAAGAAGCCGGGCGGCAGGATGGCGGCAATGATGAGCAGGATGTAGAGCACCGGCATCGAGGACCAGATCTCGATGAAGCGCTGGAAAAACAGGTCGGTCCAGCCGCCGAAATAGCCCTGGATGGCGCCGGCCGTCACACCGATGACGGCCGAGCAGATGGTGAGTACCAGGCCGAAGAGAACGGAAATGCGGAAGCCGTAGATGACGCGGGCGAGAACGTCGCGCGCCTGATCGTCCGTACCGAGCCAGTTGAGATTGCCGAGCCTGCAGCCGGGATCATCGACGCCCTGCGGATAGGCCGAGCAGCGCTCCTCCTTCGACATCAGCCAGAAGGGCGCAGTGGGTGCCGAATGCGGGATATTGGAATTGACCGACTGATAGGAATAGCGGATCGGCGGCCAGATCATCCAGCCATTCGCATTGATCTCGTCCGAGATCACGGAGGAGCGGTAGTCCGTCTCGGCCAGGAAGCCGCCGAACTTCTCCTCGGGATAATCGATGACGACGGGGAAAAGGATCTCGCCCTTGTAGGAGGCGATGATCGGCCTGTCATTGGCGATGAATTCGGCAAGCAAGCTGAGCACGAAGAGGACGAGGAACAGCCAGAGCGACCAGTAGCCGCGCCTGTTGGCCTTGAAGTTCCGCCAGCGGCGGACGTTTGTCGGCGACAGCAGGCCTTTGCGGGGCGGACGGACGGGTGCTGATGTCGTCGGGTTTGCGGCGGCATCCATCAGACGTCCCTCCGCTCAAAATCGATGCGCGGATCGATCCAGGTGTAGATCAGGTCCGAAACCAGACCAACGAAGAGACCGAGCAACGAGAAGATATAAAGCGTCGCAAAGACAATCGGATAGTCGCGGTTGACGACCGAGAGGTAGCCGAGGCGGCCAAGGCCATCGAGCGAGAAGATGTTCTCGATCAAGAGCGAGCCGGTGAAGAAGGCGGAGATGAAGGCGCTCGGGAAGCTTGCAATGACGATCAGCATGGCGTTGCGGAAGACATGACCATAGAGCACCTGCCGCTCGTTCAGGCCCTTGGCGCGCGCGGTGATGACATATTGCTTCTTGATCTCGTCGATGAAGGAATTCTTGGTCAGCAGCGTCGTCGTGGCAAAAGATGCCAGCGACAGCGAGATCAGCGGCAGCGTGAGGTGCCAGAAGTAGTCGAGCGGTTTCTGCCACCAGGCAAGCTGGTCGAAATTATCGGATACCAGGCCACGCAGCGGGAACCAGTCATAGAAGGAACCGCCGGCGAACAGTACGATCAGCAGGATGCCGAACAGGAAGCTCGGCACGGCATAACCGACGATGATGACGCCTGATGTCCAGACATCGAAGGAGGAGCCGTCCTTGACCGCTTTGCGGATGCCGAGCGGAATGGAGATGGCGTAGGAAAAGATCAGGATCCAGATGCCGAGCGAGATCGAGACCGGAAGTTTCTCGATAATCAGATTGAGCACGGTCGTGTTGCGGAAGAAGCTCTCGCCGAAATCGAAGCGGATGTAGTTCCACATCATCTCGCCGAAGCGGGTCAGCGGTGGTTTGTCGAAGCCGAACTGCTTTTCGAGCTTGGCGATCAGTTCCGGATCGAGGCCCTGCGCACCGCGATATTTCGAGCCGGCATCGTCTCCTCCACCGACCATGAGATCACCGCCGCCGGAGAGGCGTTGATCGGCACTGTCGGCCTGGCCGGTCAATTGGGAGATCACTTGCTCGACGGGGCCGCCGGGCGCGAATTGAACGACGACGAAGGAAATCGCCATGATGCCGATGATCGTCGGGATCATCAGAAGCAGGCGGCGAAGAATATAGGCTCCCATCAGTCTCGGGCCTCCGGGAATATCTTCGCCTGCATGCCGTCCAGTCTATTGCCGTTCAATCTGCCAGCCTTCCTTTGCCGGCTTGTGCCGGCATTCATGATTCGTCGATGCCATTTGGAGCGCAGGCCCCCTCGCATTGCAAGTCTGCTCATTTCGCCGAGGTGGACCACCAAGCATCGGGGAAGCCAAGGCCGTATGCCGGAAACTCTGCCGGACGCGTCACCGTATTCCAATAAGCAATCGAATAGGTGTCCCGGTAGAACAGCGGAATGACATAGTGATTGGCGAGCAGCACACGGTCCATAGCCTTGATGGCCGCAACCTGTTCATCTCTGTTGGGGGCAAAGATAATCATGCGAACAAGCGCATCGACGGCCGGATTGGCGATGCCGGCATAGTTGCGCGACCCTTGCTGATTGGCGGAACCCGATCCCCAGTAATCGGCCTGCTCGTTGCCAGGGTTCACGGTTTCGGCCCAGACATTCCAGATCATATCGAAATCGAAGCTGCGCGCACGGTTGGTATATTGCGCGGCATCGACTGTGCGGATCCGCGCATCGATACCGATCTTCTTCAAATTGGTGGCATAGGGCACCGCCCAGCGCTCAAGCAAGGGGCTCGACAACAATATCTCGAAGCTCATCGGCTGACCGCTCTTGGCATTGACCATCCGGTTGCCCTTCAGCTCCCAGCCGGCTTCTTTCAGAAGGGAGATCGCCTTGCGAAGGTTGTCACGGCTTTTCTGCGGATCCCCGCCAACGGGATTGCTGTAGGGGGTCGTGAAGATGTCCGCGGGAACCTGATCCTTCAAGCCCTGAAGAATTTCCAGCTCCCTGCCTTGCGGAAGGCCGGACGAGGCAAGATCGGTGTTCCAGAAGTAG
Source organism: Hyphomicrobiales bacterium (assembly GCA_900470965.1). Taxonomy (GTDB): domain Bacteria; phylum Pseudomonadota; class Alphaproteobacteria; order Rhizobiales; family Rhizobiaceae; genus Rhizobium. The sequence continues at coordinate 120,239 of UCCS01000012.1, read as the reverse complement.
CTGTCGATCCGCTTGTAGCTGTTGTAGGCGACCGTGCGGTTCAATTCCTCGAAATCGAAGCCGTAATTCAACGCCTCGCGCACCCGCTCGTCCTTGAAGATGTCGCGCCGCATATTCGGCACCAGCGCCTGCATGATGCCGGTGGAGCGCAGGGGATTGGTAACCTCTTCCTTCTTGATGCGCCCTTCCTTCACGGCGGGGAAATCATATCCTGTTGCCCAACGCGCAGCAAAAGTCTCCTGCCAGTAATCGCTGTTGCCGGCACGGAACGCTTCGAACTCGACGTCCCGATCGCCATAATAGGTGTAGAGAATGTTGCGGAAATTGTTCTGACCAACGTTCACATTGAGGTCCTTGCCCCAATAGTCGTCCCGCAACTCGTAGCGGATCGTCGCACCAGCCGAGAAGGCGGCAATTTTGTATGGTCCCGAACCCATGACCGGCTCAAGCGTCGTCTTCGAAATGTCTCGCGGTTTGCCATCCGGTCCCGGTGCCTCCCACCAGTGTTTCGGCACGATCATCAATTGGCCGAGAATATTCGGCAGCTCGCGATTGTTCTTTTCATCGAAGGTGAATGTAACGTCCCGCTCGCCCGTCTTCTCGGCCTTGACCACGTGATGGTAGTAGTTCCCGGCAAGCGGGTTCAGCTCCTTGGTCTTGTCGAAGCTGAAAACGACGTCTTCGGGCGTGACCGGCTGGCCATCAGCCCATTTTGCTTCCTTGCGAAGGCGAAAGGTGGCGCTCGAAACGTCGGGCGGATAGGAAAGGCCTTCAGCAAGCAGACCATAGGAGACGAGGAGTTCGTCATCAGCTGGCTTCAGCAGGGTGTCGTAAACGAGCGACAAACCCACCGCTGTCTGGCCTTTTGCCAGCAAAGGATTGAAAGTGTCGAAAGTGCCGCTTGAAGACAGGCGCAGGTCGCCGCCTTTCGGGGCATCGGGATTGACGTAGTCGAAGCGGGTAAAGCCCGGCTTGTACTTCATCTCGCTGATGACCGAACTGCCGATTTTAAACTGCTGGTCCTGAGCCAATACAGTCATAGGTGCGAGCGCACCCGCCAATGCTACCAGCACACCGATTTTCGACCACGAAGCCACTATTCATTCTTCCCCTGTTATTAGTTTCGCCGACAATACGAGAAATGCAGGCGAAAAACAGGAAAGAGTTTGTTTTTTACCGGGCTCGCGAAATTTTGACCTTACCAATGGAGGTCAGGGCGTCACCTCCTCGAGGCGCTTGCGGAGCATGCGACGCAGCTCTCCAATCAGGCGCGGATCGCCCGAACCATCAGGGTCATTGGCGGCCGCGACGACGATGCGCAGCAGCTCCAGGACGAGGGCGCCCAGGAGATCGACATCGCGCTCGACCGACGGTTCAGCATTCTTCAGGAGTGCGGTGATGTTGGCACGAAGCTCCGCACGCGACTTCGCCTTTCGCTCCTTCGGCACGTCGCGTCGCGCGGCGAGAACCGGAAATTCCGGATGATCCTCGATGAACCGGCCGAGCCGCGTAAAGATCGCATCGCCGATTTCGGCAGCACTCTTCCCCCTGGTCTTCTCGGCGAGTTCGGCGAGCCCGCTGTTCAGATGCTGCAGGCGATCGATATGCAGCGCCTCGGCAAGCAGAGGCTTGGTCGGGAAGAACTGATAGAGCGAACCGATCGAAGAATTTGCCGCCGCGGCAATCTCCGTCATGGTTGCGGCGTCATAGCCTTTTTCGAGAAAGACCCTGGCTGCCGCTTCCAGCAGGATCGCAACGCGCTCATGGCCGCGCTGGCGTTTCGGCACACGGGTTTGCGGTTCGGGGCTTGATTTTTGTGAGGCTATCCTCGTATTTTTCATTGTGAGGATACCCTCATATTTCCTTCCCCCGGAGATTTCTTATGTCCCTTTATGATCCGAAGACCACCGCACTCATTTCCATCGACCTGCAAGGCTTCATCGTCGGCCGGCAGCTTGCGCCCCATCCCGCCCCGCAAGTGATCGAGAATACCGCCGCAATCGCCACCAGGCTGAAATCCGAAGGCGGGACGGTGATCCTCGTTACCGTCGGATTCTCCCCGGACTATGCCGATGCTGTCAACCAGCCGGTGGACGAGCCGACGGTTTTCCCGGAAGGTGGCCTTCCGGCGGCGGCACTTGCGGCACCAGTGGAAATCGCTGCGCTCGCAGTCGACGTCCATGTCGTCAAGCATCAGTGGAGCGCCTTCTACGGCACGGAGCTGGACCTCCAGCTTCGCCGCCGCGGCATCAGGACCGTGATCCTGACCGGCATCGCCACGAATTTCGGCGTCGAGGCGACGATCCGCGATGCATTTGCCCATAATTACGCAGTCATCGCTGTCGAGGATGCGATGAGCACCTTCACCGCCGAAATGCATTCGCTTGCCTGCGAGCGCATCCTGCCGCGCCTGTCGCGCGTGCGCAAAACGGCCCAGGTTTTAGCCAACGCGTGATGCTGCGGCGATCCGTCCCCACCCCGCCTGCCAAAACATCGATTCACCAAAATTGCTTTTCACGATAGATTCGATTGCAAATCACTTTGGCGCAGCAAGGGAATGGCATGGCTTTCGGCTTGGCTCAGGTTTTCAGGACTTTCGGCAAACTGACATTCGATGTCAGGGCGTTTGGCAAGCTGACGCTTGCCGGCGCAATGGGCGCAAGCCTTGTCGCCGGTGATGTCGGCGCACAACAGAAGACGCCGAGCCCCGGCAGCGCCAAGGCGATTTTCGGCGCCGTGAAATTGCCGACGCAGGGGCCGGCGCAGCCGATCGGTTTCTACGCCAAGGGCTGCATGACCGGTGCGGAGGCGCTGCCGGCTGACGGGCCGACCTGGCAGGCGATGCGCCTTTCGCGCAACCGGCGCTGGGGCAATCCGGTGATGATATCGCTTCTGGAAAAATTCTCGCAGGATGCGCGTGCCAGGATCGGCTGGCCGGGCATCCTCGTCGGCGACATTGCCCAGCCGCGCGGCGGGCCGATGTTCAACGGCCATGCCTCGCACCAGATCGGGCTGGATGCCGATGTCTGGTTTACGCCCATGCCTTCGCAGCGCTTGAGCTACGAACAGCGGGAAGACCTGCCCTTCACCACCATGCTGCAGAAAGACAAGTTCCTGACCGTCGACCCGAAAGTGTGGAGCGAGCAGCGGGCGGCACTTTTGATGCTGGCAGCAAGCTATCCGCAGGTCGAGCGCATCTTCGTCAATCCGGCAATCAAGAAGAAGATGTGCGACACCTGGACCGGCGACCGCACCAATCTCGGCAAACTGCGGCCCGAATACGGGCACGATTCGCATTTCCATATCCGCATCAAATGCCCTGTTGGAGCCAAGGGCTGTACAGGGCAGGCGCCGGTGGCTGCTGGTGACGGCTGCGACAAATCGCTTGCCTGGTGGTTCACCAAGGAACCTTGGGCGGCGCCGAAGCCGCCGCAACCCGGTGCAAAGCCGCCGAAGCCGCCGCGTGAGGTCATGGTCTCCGACCTGCCGAAGGCCTGCTCTGCCGTTGTCGATGCCCCGTCCATCGCCTCTACAGAAGCAGGGACCTATGGCGGCCCTTCCGCGGCGAGTGCTCTGACGGCAGCCCCGGCGGCTGCACCACCTGTCGATACCGGCAGCGCGCTTCCTTCCGTCGGCCCGGTTCCGAACGACAAGCCGGTCGTGCAATAGGCTGAACAGGCTGGCGGGCGGCTGTCTTTCAAATCACAAACGCCTGGTGTAGAAGCGGTCAAATCGATTGAATTACTAGCGCGGAGAACCCGTTCATGGCCGGCGGCAAATGCCTTGCATTGATTGCGCATGACCAGAAGAAGGACGATATGGCGGCGTTTGCCCGCCGTAACAGGGATCTTCTCGCCCAATGGAAAATCGTCGCCACCGGCACGACGGGCGGGCGCGTGCTCGACGCCGCTCCCGACCTTCACGTGACCCGGCTGAAAAGCGGCCCGCTCGGCGGCGACCAGCAGATCGGCGCACTGATTTCCACCGGCGAGGTCAGCGCCCTGATCTTCTTCGTGGACCCGCTGACACCGATGCCGCATGATGTCGACGTCAAGGCGCTGATGCGGCTTGCGATCGTCTACGACATTCCGATGGCACTGAACGAGTCGACAGCCGAAAAGCTTCTCCCTACCCTTAACGCCTGATCCCTCGGGCCTACAGCACGGAACCGGCCATGACTGCATCCTCTACTCCCTTGCCCTTTCCGATCCTGATCGGCGACATCGGTGGCACGAATGCCCGCTTCTCCATCCTGACGGATGCCTATGCGGAGCCGAAGCAGTTTCCCAATGTGCGTACCGCCGATTACGAGACGATCGACGAGGCGATCCAGAAGGGTGTGCTCGACAAGACCTCCGTACAGCCGCGCGCCGCGATCCTTGCCGTTGCCGGACCGATCAAGGCCGATGAAATCCCTCTGACCAACTGCCCCTGGGTGGTGCGGCCGAAGCGGATGATCGAGGGCCTCGGCCTTGTCGATGTGCTCGTTGTCAACGATTTTGAAGCACAGGCGCTGGCAATCGCGGCACTTTCCGACGACAATCGCGAACGTATCGGCAACGCTTCGGGTGACATGGTGGCCTCCCGCGTTGTTCTCGGACCCGGCACCGGCCTCGGGGTCGGTGGCCTGGTCCATACCCAGTCGACGTGGATTCCGGTTCCAGGCGAAGGCGGGCATGTCGACCTCGGGCCGCGCAGCAAACGCGACTATGAGATCTTCCCGCATGTCGAGACCATCGAGGGCCGCATTTCGGCCGAGCAGATCCTCTGCGGCCGCGGTATCGTCAACCTTTACCGCGCCATCTGCGCGGCCGACGGTGCCACGCCAACCATGAGCGACCCGGCGGACATCACGTCGCATGCACTCGTCGGCAGCGATAAGGTCGCGGTCGAAACCGTTTCGCTGTTTGCCAGCTATCTCGGCCGCGTGGCGGGCGACATGGCGCTGGTATTCATGGCCCGCGGCGGCGTCTATCTTTCGGGCGGCATCTCTCAGAAGATCCTTCCGGCACTGAAAAAGCCGGAATTCCGGGCCGCATTCGAAGACAAGGCGCCGCATTCGGCCCTACTGCGTACGATCCCGACCTATGTCGTGACGCATCCGCTGGCAGCTCTTGCCGGGCTTTCTTCCTATGCACGGATGCCTGCAAACTTCGGCCTTTCGACGGATGGACGGCGCTGGCGGGCCTGAGCCTGAAGCATAGTTTCAAGGCGTTAGAGCGTCCTTTGTGCGCCCCGATGGGACGCACGGCGCTCTAGCCAAAGCCCCGTCAACTCTTTATAGAGCCCGCGCATATGCGTGCCGCGCCTGTGGCACGCAGCCCCGAGACAGGAAGCCTATTTTTGGAAGCCGCCGACAGCAGAAAGCCACATGTCAACAGCGATACCGTGACTGGCATCCTGAAGCGCATCATTGCGGAAAACGGCCGGGACCATCTCTGGGGCTATGTCTTCGCGATCTCCTGCCTTGTCGTCATAGCGCTTTCGACGGCATTCACGGCCTGGATCATGCGGGCGATCATTGACGAGGCCTTCGCCAACAGGCGTGCGGACGTCGTCTGGATCATCTGTCTTTCGATCTTCATCGCTTTCATGCTGCGCGGTTTTGCGAGCTACGGGCAAGGCGTTGCCCTTTCAAGGATCGGCAACGATATCGTTGCGCGCTATCAGCGACGGATCTATTCGCACCTGATGACGCTCTCCGTCGGCTACTTCAACGAGTCTCGCTCCGCCCATATTGCGGCCCAGGTGAGCCAAAACGTTACCGGTATCCGCGACGTATTGAACCTCACCATCACGTCGACCGTGCGCGACCTCCTCACCTTCGTCTCGCTGATCGGCGTCATGGTCGTTCAGGATCCGCTGCTGAGCCTTGCCGTCTTCATTCTGGCGCCGCCGCTGCTTTATGCGCTACGCTACGTTTCCAAGCGGCTGCGCTCGGCCACTCGCGAGGCCGTCGACCTCAACAGCCATGTTCTCGGCGCCATGCAGGAGACGATCCAGGGCATTTCCATCGTCAAGGCCTTCACGATGGAAGAGGCGCTGGAGAAGAAGGTCAACAAGCTGATCGGCGCTGCCGAGGGCCGGGCAAACCGCATCGCGCGGCTTTCCGAGCGCACCTCGCCGCTGACGGAGAGCTTTGCGGGCTTTGCCGTCGCGAGCGTGCTTGCCTATGCCGCCTATCGCTCGATCTATCAGGGCGTGCCACCGGGCGCCTTCTTCTCCTTCGTCACGGCGCTGCTGCTCGCTTACGATCCGGCCCGACGCCTTGCCCGCCTGCAGGTGCAGATGGAGCGCGCTGTCGTCAACGCCCGGATGATCTACGAGTTGCTCGACATGGAAACGCGCCAGCGCGACCTGCCGGATGCCAAGCCGCTTGTTGTCACCGAAGCGAAGATCGAATTCCGCAACGTCTCCTTTGCCTATGGCAATGAAAGCGTGCTTGACGGCGTGACGCTGACGGCCGAGGGCGGCAAGACGACGGCGCTCGTCGGTCCGTCCGGCGCCGGCAAATCCACCGTCATCAGCCTCATTCCGCGCTTCTACGATCCGAAGGGAGGCGAGATCTTGATCGACGGACAGGATATCGCCCATATCACCAAGCGTTCGCTGCGCCAGCAGCTCGCTTATGTCTCGCAGCAGCCTTACCTCTTTGAAGGCACAATCCGCGACAATATCCGTTACGGCCGTCCGGAAGCGAGTGACGAGGATATCGAGAAGGCAGCGCGGCTTGCCTATGCGCATGACTTCATCGTCGCGCAGTCACAGGGCTACGATACGCCCGTCGGCGAAAACGGCGTGACATTGTCCGGCGGCCAGCGCCAGCGGCTGTCGATCGCCCGCGCTCTGGTGCGCAACGCGCCGATCCTGCTTCTCGACGAGGCAACCTCGGCGCTCGATACGGAATCGGAAGCAGCCGTGCAGAAGGCGCTCGACGAAGCCATGACCGGCCGCACCGTCGTCGTTATCGCCCACCGGCTTTCGACCGTGGTGCGCGCCGACAAGATCATCGTGATGCAGCAGGGCCGCGTCGTCGAAGAAGGCAATCACGAGACGCTTGCGAAGGTCAGCGACGGACTTTACGCTCGCCTCAACAATCTGCAGAGGCCTTCGGCTTCTGATTCATACTGATCGGGATGACGGACTGACATGAGCGACGCTGCGATGAAACTGGTTGTGGTCGGAGCGGCAGGGCGCATGGGACAGACGCTCATTCGTCTCATCCATTCCATCGACGGTGTGACACTGCATGCAGCGGTCGCGCGGCCGGGCTCGCCCTTCGTCGGCAAGGATGCCGGTGAAATCGCCGGTCTCGGCGCCAACGGCGTCATCATCGGCGACGATCCCCTGGCAGCGTTCCTGCATGCCGAGGGCGTGCTGGACTTCACATCGCCCGCCACGTCAGTGGAATTTGCCGGACTGGCGGCGCAGGCGCGCATCGTTCATGTCGTCGGCACGACCGGCTGCTCCGATGAGCACAACGCAAGGATTGCGGCCGCCTCGCGCCATGCCCGCATCGTCCAGTCGGGCAATATGAGTCTCGGCGTCAATCTGCTCAGCGTTTTCGTACGGCAGGCGGCTCAGGCGCTCGATCCTGCCGACTGGGATATCGAAATTCTCGAAATGCATCACAAGCGCAAGGTCGATGCGCCCTCTGGAACCGCATTGCTGCTCGGCGAGGCAGCCGCAAAGGGCCGCAATATCGATCTTGCCACGAAATCCGTGCGCGTGCGCGACGGCCATACCGGGCCGCGCGAAGCCGGCACGATCGGCTTTGCGACGCTGCGCGGCGGGTCCGTCATCGGTGAGCATTCCGTGCTCTTTGCCGGCGAAGGCGAGACCGTGACGCTTTCGCATAGCGCAACCGACCGTTCGATCTTTGCGCGCGGCGCCATCAAGGCAGCCCTTTGGGCACGTGACAAGAAACCGGGGCTCTATTCCATGCTCGACGTTCTCGGGCTTTCTTCCCATTGACCATTTCTCGGAGGCATTTTTCATGAGCGGTACCCTCGTCCTCGTTCGCCACGGCCAGAGCGACTGGAATCTCAAGAATCTCTTCACCGGCTGGAAGGACCCCGACCTGACCGAGCTCGGCATCCAGGAAGCCACGACCGGCGGCCAGGCACTTGCCGACTACGGCATCAAGTTCGATATCGCCTTCACCTCCGCACTGGTGCGCGCGCAGCACACGCTGAAGCTTGTCCTCGACAAGGTCGGTCAGCCTGATCTCGAGACGATCCGCGACCAGGCACTCAACGAGCGCGACTACGGCGATCTTTCCGGCCTCAACAAGGACGATGCCCGTGCCAAGTGGGGCGAAGAGCAGGTGCATGTCTGGCGCCGCTCCTATGACGTTCCGCCTCCGGGCGGCGAAAGCCTGCGCGACACCGGCGCCCGCGTCTGGCCTTACTATCTGACGGAAATCCTTCCGCGCGTCCTGCGCGGCGAAAAGGTGCTGGTTGCCGCGCACGGCAATTCGCTGCGTTCGCTCGTCATGGTTCTCGACCGCCTCACCCGCGAGCAGGTTCTGTCGCTCAATCTCGCGACCGGCGTGCCGATGGTCTACAAGCTGAAGGCAGATTCCACCGTCGCTTCCAAGGAAGTGCTCGGCGACATGTCCGGCGCGCACTGATCACAAGCAGGCATCGATAAGGTTTGAGGCCGGGCTCGCGCCCGGCCTTTTTCGTTTTCAGTTCTCGATGGTGAACTGGACGCGGTCTGCCGCGAAACGGCTGATCGAATATTGGACTGGCACGCCGTCCAGATCGGTATTCATCGCCTTGGTGATCAGCAGCACGGCACCCGGCGTCAGCTCCAGATCGGCGAGGTCGCCGGAATCGGCGTGGGCGGCAGTGATCTCGGTCGTGGCGCGCACATAGTCCGACAGGCCAAGTGCTGCGAAAGTCTTGGTGACGGACTCGGTCTGGCGATAGGTCTCGACGAGGCCGGGAAAACGCGCGGCCGGAAACCAGCTCGTGCCGCGCGCGACAGGCCGCCTGTCCGCATCGCGCACCGTTTCCAGCCGGATGACCGGCGTGCCCGGTTCGATGCGAAGCCAGCGGGCCACTTCGGCATTGGCCGCCTCTTCCGCATGGCCGAGCAGAAGTGAGTGCGTCTCGCGCGCCTGATCGCCCAGACCATCGGTAAAGCGGGTGCGGCGGCTAATCGGAAAATTCAGGCGCTCCTTGCGCTCGATCAGCGTGCCGCGGCCCTGCACCGCCCGCACTATGCCTTCCTGGGCGAGCGCTGCAAGGGCGCTGCGCACCGTATGCCTGTTGACGCCGAACTGCAGCGCCAGAACGGTTTCCGGCGGCACCATGCCCGTTTCGTCATAGGCGCCGCTGCTGATCGCCTCGCGGATCCTGTCGGCGATCTGCCGCCAGAGCGCCACGCCCGTCTGCCGCTGCACCTGCTTCATGCCTGCCATTGCACCCCTGCCAGCTCATCTTCGACCCGAATTCATCTTCAGGCTCGGCCCATTTTGGACGTGTCGTGTCACACGCTTGTCACCTCGCCGATTTAGGGATAAGTATAGCTTGTATGGTTGTCTATATCAATAGACATTTCGAGGAAAAACGATGACGGCAGCAGAGAAGACAGACGCTGCGGCGCAGACAGACAACGGACGCAAACGCACCGTCGATCTGCTGGCGCGCGCTGAGAGGCAAGAATTGCTGGCGGCGTGGGATGCGCTTGCCGAAAAGCCGGCGGCACAGCCGGTGCGCGGCCCGGAAACGGGTCTCGTCATGGTTCGCGGCCGCATCGGCGGCGGCGGTGCGCCCTTCAATCTCGGCGAAGTGACGGTAACACGAGCGACCGTACGTCTTGCCTCCGGCTCCGTCGGCCATGCGCAGGCGCTCGGCACCGACCGCGAGAAGGCACGGCTTTGCGCGATCTTCGATGCGCTCTGGCAGGAGGAGGCCACCAAGGGCTTCGTCGAGGACAGGCTGCTGTCGCCGATCGCAAGCCGCATTGCCGAAGAGGCCGGTCGCAAGGCCGAGGAGACGGCTGCGACCCGCGTCGATTTCTTCACCATGGTGCGGGGAGACAACTGATGAGCGCCAAGACCGATGTTCTGACCGGCGGCTTCGCCGAGCCGGTATTCGAGGCCCAGAGCGTATTCAAGATGCTGATGGACGGCATGGCCCGGCCCGGCACGATCCAGACGGTCGCGGCCGATGTGACGGCGCCCGCACCGCTCGGCATTGCCGCCGGCGCGATCGGCCTGACGCTCTGCGACCATGACACGCCCGTCTGGCTTTCGGCCGGACTTGCCAAGTCGGCGATCCCGGAATGGCTGGGCTTCCACACCGGCGCACCGCTGACGGCCGAAAAGGCCGAGGCGCGCTTCGCCTTCGTCGAAGCCGGCGCGATGCTTTCCACCTTCGGCCTGTTTGCCGCCGGCACGCAGGAATATCCCGATCGCTCCACCACGGTGGTGATCGAGCTTGCCGACCTCGAAGGCGGGCGTCGCCTGGCGCTGATGGGGCCGGGCATCCAGAGCGTGACCGAGATCGCGCCCGTCGGCCTGCCGGAAACGTTCCTGCGCCTGTGGACGGAAAACCGCGCCCTCTTCCCGCGCGGCATCGACATCGTGCTGACGGCGGGCAAGCGTTTCCTCTGCCTGCCGCGCACCACCAAGATCACAGCAACGGAGATCTGAGCTCATGTATGTTGCCGTCAAGGGTGGCGAGGCCGCCATCGCCAATGCCCACCGCCTGCTCGCCGACCGCCGGCGCGGCGACCGCTCCGTGCCGGCGATCGGCATCGAGCAGATCGTCGAACAGCTTGCTCTCGCCGTCGATCGCGTCATGGCAGAAGCCTCGCTCTACGACCGCACGCTTGCCGCACTTGCCGTGCGCCAGTCGCGCGGCGACATGATCGAGGCGATCTTCCTGCTGCGCGCCTACCGCACGACGCTGCCGCGCTTCGGCTATTCCAAGCCGCTCGACACCGCCAATATGCAGATCGAACGCCGCATCTCCGCCACCTACAAGGATCTTCCGGGCGGGCAGCTGCTCGGCCCGACTTTCGACTATACGCACCGCCTGCTCGACCCCTCGCTGCTCTCCGACGAAGCCGTGGAAGAGCCGGCGCAGCGCGAGGCGGAAGCCGGCCGCGTCATGCGCGTCTCCGAAATCCTCGGCCAGGAAGGCCTGATCGAGAACGACGGCGAGCTTCCCGAGGATCACGAGACGGGCGACCTGACGCGCGAGCCGATGGAATTCCCGATGACCCGCGATCTTCGCCTGCAGGCGCTTGCGCGCGGCGACGAAGGCTTCCTGCTGGCGCTCGGTTATTCCACGCAGCGCGGCTACGGCCGCAACCACCCCTTCACCGGTGAAATCCGTATCGGCGAGGTCGAGGTGGAATTCGATGTGCCGGAACTCGGCTTTGCCGTCTCGCTCGGCACGATCCAGCTCACCGAATGCCAGATGGTCAACCAGTTCAAGGGTTCGGCCAAAGCGCCGCCGCAGTTCACCCGCGGCTACGGCCTCGTCTTCGGCCAGAGCGAGCGCAAGGCCATGGCCATGTCGCTGGTTGATCGCGCATTGCGGGCTGAAGAGCTCGGCGAGGACATTACCGCGCCGGCACAGGACGAGGAATTCGTCATTTCCCATTCCGACAATGTGCAGGCGACCGGCTTCGTCGAGCACCTGAAGCTTCCGCACTATGTGGACTTCCAGGCTGAACTTGACCTCGTCCGCCGCATGCGCCGCGAATTCGAAGCCGCCCGCAACAGCGGCGAGACCCAAAAGGAGGCCGCCGAATGAGTGATCTCGCCACCTACAATTTCGCCTATCTCGACGAACAAACCAAGCGCATGATCCGCCGGGCGATCCTGAAGGCGATCGCCATTCCCGGCTATCAGGTGCCCTTTGCTTCCCGCGAAATGCCGATGCCCTACGGCTGGGGCACCGGCGGTGTGCAGGTGACGGCCGCTATCATCGGACCTGACGACGTTCTCAAGGTCATCGACCAGGGTGCGGACGACACGACGAACGCCGTCTCCATCCGCGCCTTCTTCCAGAAGGTCGCCAATGTCGCCGTCACGACCCACACCAAGGACGCGACGATCATCCAGACGCGCCACCGCATCCCGGAGGAAAAGCTCGGAGCCGGCCAGGTTCTCGTCTACCAGGTGCCGATCCCGGAACCGCTGCGCTTCCTCGAACCGCGCGAGACCGAGACACGCAAAATGCATGCGCTGGAAGAATACGGCCTCATGCATGTGAAGCTCTACGAGGATATCGCCCGCAACGGCCGTATCGCCACGACCTATGCATATCCGGTCAAGGTCAACGGCCGCTATGTCATGGATCCCTCGCCGACGCCGAAATTCGACAATCCGAAGATGCACAAGTCCGAAGCGCTGCAACTGTTCGGCGCCGGCCGCGAAAAGCGCATCTATGCCGTGCCGCCCTATACCGACGTCGTCAGCCTTGATTTCGAAGACCATCCCTTCGAAATCCAGCGCTTCGGCAAGCCCTGCGCGCTCTGCGGCGCAGAGGACGTCTATCTCGACGAGGTGATCCTCGACGACAAGGGCGGGCGCATGTTCGTCTGCTCCGATACCGACCATTGCGAAGACCGCCGCGCGCACGGACATGCCGGCGAAATGCTGGCCCGGGAGGCTGCAGAATGACCGAAACACCGCTTCTCAAAGTCAACGACCTCTCGAAGTTCTACGGCAACCGCATCGGCTGCCGGAACGTCTCCTTCGAGCTGTGGCCTGGTGAAGTGCTCGCCATTGTCGGCGAATCCGGCTCGGGCAAGACGACGCTGCTGAACTGCATTTCCACCCGGCTGATGCCGACCACTGGCAGTGTCGAGTACCACATGCGTGACGGCACCTACCGCGACCTCTACCACATGAACGAGGCCGAGCGCCGCTTCCTGATGCGTACCGACTGGGGTTTCGTGCATCAGAACCCGGCTGACGGGCTGCGCATGACGGTTTCGGCCGGCGCCAATGTCGGCGAACGCCTGATGGCGATCGGCGACCGGCACTACGGCAAGATCCGCTCCACCGCCCTCGACTGGCTGGAGCGCGTCGAGATCGACGCCGACCGCATCGACGACCAGCCTCGCGCCTTTTCCGGCGGCATGCGCCAGCGCCTGCAGATCGCCCGCAATCTCGTCACCGGCCCACGCCTCGTCTTCATGGATGAGCCGACCGGCGGTCTCGACGTATCAGTGCAGGCACGTCTGCTCGATCTGGTGCGCGGTCTCGTCAACGATCTCGGCCTGTCGGCCATCATCGTCACGCATGATCTCGCCGTCGCCCGCCTTCTCTCCCATCGCATGATGGTGATGAAGGACGGCTTCGTCATCGAGCAGGGTCTGACCGACCGCGTGCTCGATGACCCGCGCGAGCCCTACACCCAGCTCCTCGTTTCCTCGATCCTGCAGGTTTAAGAACCATGGCAACGCCCCTCGTCGTTTCAGAAGTCGCCAAGAGCTTCATCATGCACCTGCGCGACGGCATCAAGCTGCCGGTCGTCTCGGATGTCTCCTTCTCGGTGGCGTCAGGCGAATGTGTCGTGCTCGGCGGCCCGTCGGGCATCGGCAAAAGCTCGCTGCTCAAGATGATCTACGGCAATTATGCCGTCGATACCGGCCAGATCCTCGTCAACCACAAGGGTAAGATCGTCGACCTCGCCGCCGCCGACCCGCGCACCATTCTCGACGTGCGGCGCCAGACGCTCGGCTATGTCAGCCAGTTCCTGCGCACCGTGCCACGCGTTGCGGCGATCGACGTCGTCGCCGAACCGCTGCTCGCTCGTGGCGAAAATGCCGCCAGCGCCAGGGAAAAGGCCGCCGCCCTGCTGGAAAAACTCAACCTGCCGGAAGCGCTCTGGCAGCTGCCGCCCGCCACCTTCTCCGGCGGCGAGCAGCAGCGCGTCAACATTGCCCGCGGCTTCATCACCGATCACACGATCCTGCTGCTCGATGAGCCGACCGCCTCGCTCGACGCGAAGAACCGGGCCGTCGTCGTCGGCATGATCGAGGAAAAGAAGAAGGCGGGTGTCGCCCTGCTCGGCATCTTCCACGATGAGGAAGTGCGCGAGGCAGCCGCCGACCGCATTCTCGACGTTCAGCAATTCTCTCCGCGAAAGGCAATCGCAGCATGAGCCGCAAGCTGGGCATCGAGCCCTATTTCCATGAAACCGCCTCCGTCTCCAATTCGACCTTCGGCCGCTATACGGAAGTCTCCGAGCGCTGCCGCATCAGCGAGGCGGAGTTCGGCGACTATTCCTACATCATGCAGGACGGCTCTGTCTGGTGCGCGACGATCGGCAAGTTCGTCAACATCGCCGCCGCCGTGCGCATCAATGCCACCAACCATCCGACCTGGCGCGCGACGTTGCACCACTTCACCTATCGCGCCGTCGACTACTGGCCGGATGCCGACATGGAGACGGAATTCTTCGAATGGCGCCGCTCCAACCGCGTTGTGATCGGCAATGATGTCTGGATCGGCCACGGCGCCACAATCCTGCCCGGTGTGACTGTCGGGAACGGGGCCGTGATCGGCGCGGGCGCGGTCGTCTCGAAGGATGTCGCTCCCTACACGATCGTTGGCGGCGTGCCGGCCAAGCTCATCCGCGAGCGCTTTCCGAAAGAGGTTGGCGAGCGCATGGACGGGCTTGCCTGGTGGGACTGGGAACACGACCGGCTGCGCGAAGCACTGGCGGATTTCCGGGCGCTCGGGGCCGAAGACTTCCTTTCGCGCTACGGTGGTTGAGCCCAATTTTGCGGTGTGGGGAATTGTGACAGGACTTACACAAAACTGACATGCGAGGTTCATGAAGCGAGACTAATGCGATCTCTGACGCAAGGCTGTAATGCGAAGGAAGAGCATGATGTTCGAACTGAAGAATGTCACACGCCGGTTCGGAAAGAAGCTCGCCGTTGATTCCGTAACGCTGGACATTCCACAGGGCCAGATGGTCGGCATCATCGGCCGTTCGGGCGCCGGCAAGTCCACGCTCCTGCGCATGATCAACCGCCTGCAGGAGCCCTCCTCCGGCACTATCCATTTCGGTGGTGTCGAGGTTTCCGGCCTTCGCGGCCAGGCGTTGCGCAACTGGCAGCGCGACTGCGCGATGATCTTCCAGCAGTTCAATCTCGTGGCGCGTCTCGACGTACTGACCAACGTCATGCTTGGCCGCCTGAACCACCGCTCGACGATCCTTAGCCTCCTCAACGTCTTCAGCCGCGAAGAACGCATCCAGGCGATCGCCGCACTCGAGCGCCTCGGCATCGAACAGACGGCGCTGCAGGCCGCCGGCACGCTTTCGGGCGGCCAGCAGCAGCGCGTGGCGATCGCCCGCGCGCTGATGCAGAATCCGAAGATGGTTCTGGCCGACGAGCCGATCGCTTCGCTCGACCCCTTGAATGCAAAGATCGTCATGGATGCGCTGCGTGACATCAACGAGCGCGAAGGCATCACAGTGATCACCAATCTGCATACGCTCGATACGGCCCGCAACTACTGCGAACGCATCGTCGGCATGGCGGGTGGCCGCGTCGTCTTCGACGGCAAGCCCTCCGAACTGACCACCGAGGCCGTGAAGGAAATCTATGGCACGGACAAGGATGGCGCGGGCATCGACGAAACGATGACGTCGACAGCAATCAACATGGCTCCGGAAGGAGCCGAAAACCAATCCGCCGGCAACCAACCGCTGGCGCTGGCCGGTCTGTGAGAGGGACGGCCGCGATCGAATGCCCTCGTCAAGGGCACATTTCTTCTTAACAAAACGACCGAGCCCCGGTCATTCAGGAGAGAACCCATGTTGAAGAAAGCACTTTTTGCTGCGACGGCGATGCTGTCGCTCGCAGCCGGCGCTGCCAATGCCGCTGACCTCAAGGAATTCCGCATCGGCATTCTCGGCGGCGAAAACGAAACCGACCGCCTGCGCAACTACGCCTGCCTTGCAGACCACCTGAAACAGGAATTCGGCTTCGAGAAGGTTTCGCTCTTCCCGGCTGCTGACTACGACGGCGTTATCCAGGGTCTCCTCGGCGGCACGCTCGACTTCGCTGAACTCGGCGCTTCCGGCTACGCAGCTGTTTACATCAAGGACGCCAAGGCTGTTACGCCGATCCTGACGACGCAGCAGAAGGATGGCTCCACGGGTTACTACTCGATCGGTCTCGCTCTGAAGTCCTCCGGCATCAAGACGATCAAGGACGCCAAGGGCAAGAAGCTCGGCTACGCCGATCCGGACTCCACCTCGGGCTACCTCGTTCCGCTGACGCAGATCCCGAAGGACACGGGCATGCCGAACGACAAGTTCTTCTCTTCCACGCAGTTCAACGGCGGCCACGAGAACAACCTTCTCGCTGCTTATGATGGCAAGGTCGACGTTGCTGTTGACGACTCTTCGGGCATCGGCGATTTCAAGGACGGCTACACCTCCGGTACCTTCCGCAAGGAAGTCGACAAGGGCGCCGTCGACCCGAACAAGCTGGTTGAAGTATGGCGTTCGCCGCTGATCCCGAACGGCCCGCTCGTCGTTCGCAACGCTCTCGGCGAAGAATGGCAGAAGAAGCTCACCACCTTCTTCACCGCTCTGCCGGAGAAGGACCACAAGTGCTTCGCAGCTATCGAAGGCGGCGACTACAAGGGCTACTCCCCGGTCAAGCACGACTTCTACAACGCCGTTGTAGAAGTTCGTAAGGCTGCCATCGGCGGCTAATTGCGCCATTCGTATACGGGGCGGCCGGCAACGGCCGCCCTTTTTCTTGTGACCAGGCGAGGCGCTCATGACTATTGCCGATACACAACCGCATGTGCCGATGCAGAGCACGAAGGATATCGCCACCGCTTGGGACAAGATGATCGCCAGGCGGCGCTTCTACACCATCCTCGGTCTGGTCATCCTGTTCGCGGCCTTCGTAAGCTCCGTGCGTTTTGCCGACGAAAGCAATGCCGGTCACTTCTTCGACCGCCTTCCGCACCTTTTCGACTTCCTGAGCTGGCTGATCCCGAAGGACTGGGCCGACGTCTGGCGCGCGCTTTTCGACATAGCGAGCCCGAACGACAAGGGCGGCGAAGAATTCAACTTCTTCAAGGGCCGCGTCTACGTCTGGGGCGATTTCTATATTCCCGAATATTTCGAGCTGATGATCATCACGATCAATATCGCGCTCGTCTCGACCATCATCGCCTTCATCTTCGCGGTTCCGCTCAGCTTCTTTGCAGCGCGCAATCTGACGAAGAACTGGCCGCTGCGCATCTTTACCAAGCGCCTCATGGAATTTCTGCGCGCTTTTCCCGAGATCGTCATCGCCGGCCTGTTTTCGGCAATCCTGTCGATCGGTCCGGTAGCCGCCATCATCGCGATCACGCTCCATACGATCGGCGCACTCGGCAAGCTCTTCTACGAAGTCGCCGAGAATATCGACATGAAACCGGACGAAGGCATGAGGGCCGTCGGCGCGAACTGGATAGAGCGCGTGCGTTTCGCCGCGCTGCCGCAGGTCATGCCGAACTATGCGTCCTACGCGCTGCTGCGCCTTGAGATCAACGTGCGCGCATCCACCATCATCGGCGCCGTCGGCGGCGGCGGTATCGGTGAAGAGCTCAAGCTCTCCATTTCCCGCGGCTTCGGTGCCAAGACCGTGGCGCTGGTGCTGTTGCTCTTCGTGACGATCGTCGCGGTCGACCAGTTCTCCGCCTGGCTGCGCCGCCGGCTCGTCGGCGAACACGCCTTCCTCCTGCAACATTGAGGCCGCCATGACGGTAATCGACGCAAACCGCATGCATGAGATCGAAACGCGCTACCCGGAATATTTCCACCGGTCCTTTCGCCAGCGTTTCGGTGGCCTGCTGATCGTTCTCGCGACGATCCTCTACGGCAGCTACGCCGTCTGGTTCTTCGACCTGCCGAAAGTCATCGCCGAAGCCCATTGGGAACGCTTCGGCATCTATATGAGCCAGTGGATCAGCTACGATGTGCAGCCGGAATTCCGTCTCGAGGATGATGGCACGATCCAGACACGTTACCCGCGCTTTTCGCCGCTTGGCGACGATCCGCATCCGGACTGGGTGAAGGCCAATGCCGATGGCAGCATCACGGTTCTCGTCAGCGGCAGCGGCCGCACGGTGACCGTCAGCAAGAGCCAGACGGTGATCACAGCCCATGGCGTCACGGTGCCGGTCGACGTTACCAGTGGCGCGCCGAAGGTTGTAGGTCCGGTTCCGAACTGGATGACGGTCTATGACGATAACGTGCTCGCCAATCTTGGCTTTGCCGGCGATGTCAGCATCTCGGTCGATCGCGTGAAGGTGCGCAAGCGCTTCATCGGCTGGGCGAACTTTGTCTTCGACACGCAGTCGCCCTTTTTCGACAAGCCGGCAGGCGAAGTCATCAGCCTTATCGTTTCCGGCCCGCGCATCCATCCCGACCAGTCGAACCTGTCACTCGCCTTCGATAGCATCTGGAACAACAGCGAATGGCAGCATGGCGACGTCTGGACCAAGCTCTTCCAGACCATCGTGATGGCCTTCCTCGGCACGCTGCTCGGCTCGCTCGCGGCCTTCCCGCTCGCCTTCATGGCGGCGCGTAACATCACGCCGAACAGGTTCCTCAATCAGGCTCTGAAACGCTCCTTTGATTTCCTGCGCTCGGTCGACATGCTGATCTGGGCGCTCTTCCTGACGCGCGCCTTCGGTCCGGGTCCGCTTGCCGGTTCCGGCGCCATCTTCCTCACGGAGACCGGCACGCTTGGAAAGCTCTATTCGGAAGGCCTTGAGAACATCGACAACAAGCCGCGTGAAGGCGTGAAGTCGACAGGCGCCTCGACCGTACTCGTTCATCGGTACGGCATCATGCCGCAGATCGTTCCTGTTATCGTCAGCCAGACACTCTACCAGTGGGAATCGAACGTGCGCGGCGCAACGATCATTGGCGCCGTCGGCGCCGGCGGTATCGGTCTCAAGCTCTGGGAGGCCATGCGCACCAACTCCAACTGGGAAAATGTCGCCTACATGGTCATCCTGATCCTGATCGTCGTCTTCCTGTTCGACGCCGCATCGAACGCGCTGCGCCATCGCCTGATGGGCACCCAGGCCGGTCATTGAGCCCAAGTAAAAGATGATGACGGCCCTGCCGTCATCATCATTCTGTCATGGAAATCTTTTAGCCGGAGCGTGCTTGCGGTTCGCCGCCAAATCACTGCACATTGCCCTCCCCGTTCGGACGATCTCCAGGATAAAAGCCTTGCGCTACGCTCTCTATTTTTCGCCGTCCAAGGATGATCCCCTGACGGATGCGGCCTCCGTCTGGCTCGGCCGTGATGCCTTTACCGGCGAGGCCTATCCTGCACCCGAATACGAGACATTGCCGGCTGGCGAACAATTCGAATTGACAGCGGATCCGCGCCGCTATGGCTTCCATGCGACGATCAAGGCGCCCTTCGAGCTTGCCTCCACCGTGACCGAAAAGGACCTGATGGCGGTCGTCGAAGATTTCGCCGCCAACACGCCGGCCTTTGAAATCCCGGAGCTGGTGCTCGGCCAGCTCGGTCGCTTCTTTGCTCTTGTGCCAGGTTCGCTGCACCAACCGCTTCAGGATTTCGCGGCAAAGGTGGTAAAGTCTTTCGAACCATTCCGGGCGGCACTTTCCGAGGCCGATATTATCAGGCGCAAACCGGAAAGGCTCTCTGAGAGCCAGCGCAATAATCTCATGCGCTGGGGCTATCCATATGTCATGGATGACTTCGGCTTCCACATGACGTTAACCGGCCAGGTGCCGGAAGAGCGCGCGGAAGTGATGAGGGCGATCCTGACGGAGCGTTTCGCAGCTTTTACCGGCAGGCCGCTTCGCATTTCCGGCCTTGCCGTCTTTAGCGAGGAGGCGCGCGGCGCGCCTTTCAAAGTCCACACATGGCTGCCTCTTGCTGGCGCCAAAAGCTGAAAGATTTTCTGACATGAGCAAAGAAACCGTTCTTTCAAACGCCCGTATCGTTCTCGAGGACGATATTCTTTCGGGCTCTATCCTGATCCGCGACGGCAAGATCGCCGATATTTCGGAAGGCAATTCGGTAGCCGGCGAAGACTTTGAGGGCGACTACATCATTCCCGGTCTCGTCGAGCTGCACACGGACCATCTGGAAGGCCACTATTCGCCGCGTCCGGGCATCCGCTGGAACAAGACGGCGGCCATCCAGGCCCATGATGCGCAGATCGTCACCTCGGGCATCACCACGGTCTTCGACTGCCTGCGCATGGGTGCTGACGAAGACGGCGGCTTCGAGCACGGCGAAATGCGCGAGATGGCCGATGCCATTCAGTCCGCCGAAAAGGAAGGGCGCCTGCGTGCCGAGCATCTCATCCATCTGCGTTGCGAGGTTTCAGCCGACAACGTGCTGCAGCACTTCGCCGATTTTGAAAACGACCCTTATGTTCGTCTCGTCTCGCTGATGGACCATGCGCCCGGCCAGCGCCAGTTCCAGACAATGGACCAGTACATCTTTTACTATCAGAAGAAGCGCGGTCTTTCCGATGAGGAGTTCGCCCGCTTCTGCGCCAGACGCATCGCCGAGTCCGATCGCAATTCGACACCAAATCGCGACGCGATCTCCAAGGTCTGCGCCGAACGCGGCATCACAGTTGCGAGCCATGACGACGCCACATCTTCCCATGTCGACGAGGCGATTGAAAACGGCGTTCGCCTGGCCGAATTCCCGACCAGCATAGACGCAGCCCGGCTGTCGCATGAAAACGGCATGAGCGTTCTGATGGGCGCGCCGAACATCGTGCGCGGCAAATCGCACTCCGGCAATATCGCCGCGCGTGATCTGGCGCAGCTCGGTGTTCTCGACGTGCTTTCATCCGACTATGTGCCGCTCAGCCTGCTGCATGCGCCTTTCATCCTTGCCGACGAAGTTGAGGGCATTACGTTGTCGAAGGCAATTGCAATGGTGACGGCAACGCCAGCACGCACCGTCAGCCTCAACGATCGCGGCCGCATCGAAACCGGCCTGCGTGCCGATCTTGTCCGCGTCCACCGCTCGCATGGCGTGCCGGTGACCCGTTCCGTCTGGCGTGAAGGACGCCGTGTCGCATGATGATGTCACACGAACCCCATCCGGGCGCCGGTGCCGAGCGCGGCATCATGGTCGTCGTCGTCGGTCCGAGCGGGGCTGGCAAAGACACGCTGATGAACCTTGCGGCCCGGCATTTCGATCGCCGGGAAGACGTGCATTTTGCCCGCCGCATCATCACCCGTGACGGCGCTGCCGGCGGAGAAGAGCATCTCGCCGTTTCGGATGCCGGATTCGCATCGATGGAGCAGGCCGGCGCCTTTGCCGTCTGGTGGGAGGCGCATGGTCTCAAATACGCCATCCCGGGGGAGGTTTCCGTAGCACTTTCCAAGGGCCACATTGTCGTTGCGAATGGTTCACGTTCGGCGCTGCACCGTTTCCAAGCCGCCTTTCCGCGGCTGAAGGTCATCAATGTGACGGCTCGCCCGGAAGTGCTGGCCAGCCGCCTGGAAGCGCGCGGCCGCGAGACGCATGAGGACATCATGGCCCGCCTCGCCCGCGGCCCGCTGACGGTGCGTGGCGACTACGATGTCGTGGAGCTCGACAACAGTGACTCGCTGGAAGAGGCCGAGCGCAAGATGATCGACATCCTGGATGGTTTCCTGAAGGAAATCGTCTGAACGAGACAGGAAACGAGAATGGCCATTCGTGTCGTCGACTATGACCCGGAATGGCCGTCTCTCTTCCGTCAGATCGTCGGCGAGCTTGAGCCGTTTCTTGCCGATCTCTTTCCCGTCTTTCATCACGTCGGCAGCACATCCGTCCCAGGACTGGCGGCCAAGCCGAAGATCGATCTGCATGCCGCTTTTGTGCATGCGGATGCGCTTCCCGAGGCGATCGAACGTGTGCAATCGCTCGGCACCTACACCTTCCATGGCGACAAGTACCAGCAGCAGACCTGGACATTCACCAGCGGCAAGGGCTCGTACGGCGCGCGGCTTTATCTCTGCACGACGGATAATGCCGTGCTGGGAGACCGGATCGCTTTTCGGGACTATCTGCGCTCACATCCGGGAAGAGCAGAGGCCTATGCCGCCCTTAAGATGAAGCTCATGGGCGAGGCAAATGACGATTGGGATTATTATACCGGCGGCAAGCGTGACTTCGTGCTCGAGACGCTGCGGCTGGCCTCCGAGGAAGGATAACCAGCCGCGATCCGATTATTCGCCGTCGCCGCGCCCCGAGACAATTTCACGCTTGCCGACATGGTTTGCCGGGCCGACCAGCCCTTCCTTCTCCATGCGCTCGACGAGCGAGGCAGCGCGGTTATAGCCGATGCCGAGGCGGCGCTGGATATAGGAGGTCGAGCACTTCTTGTCGCGCATGACGACCTTGACGGCCTGCTGGTAGAGCTCGTCGCCATCCTCGGCGCCCATGGCGCTCTTGTCGAAGACGGCGCCGTCCTCTTCATCCTCGGCTTCTTCTTCCTCGCCGGCCGTGACCGTATCGAGATATTCCGGCCGGCCCTGCGTCTTCAGGTGTGCCACGACCTTTTCGACCTCCGCGTCGGAAACGAAGGGGCCGTGGACACGGGAGATGCGGCCGCCGCCCTGCATATGCAGCATGTCGCCCTGGCCGAGCAGCTGTTCAGCGCCCTGTTCGCCGAGGATCGTGCGGCTGTCGATCTTCGAGGTCACCTGGAAGGAAATGCGGGTCGGGAAGTTCGCCTTGATCGTGCCGGTAATGACATCGACCGATGGACGCTGGGTTGCCATGATGAGATGGATGCCGGCGGCACGCGCCATCTGCGCCAGACGCTGGATCGCCCCTTCGATCTCCTTGCCGGCGACCATCATCAGGTCGGCCATTTCGTCGACGATGACGACGATATAGGGCATCGGCGCGAGATCCAGCTCCTGCTGCTCCTCGATCGGCGCACCCGTCTGCCGGTCGAAGCCAACCTGGACCATGATATGGATGGTCTCGCCCTTTTCGCGGGCCTGGGAGACGCGGCCGTTGTAGCCGTCGATATTGCGCACGCCGAGGCGCGACATTTTGCGATACCGCTCTTCCATCTCGCGCACCGCCCATTTCAGCGCCATCACGGCTTTCTTGGGATCGGTAACGACGGGCGTCAGCAGGTGCGGAATGCCGTCATAGACGGAGAGTTCCAGCATCTTGGGATCGACCATGATGAGGCGGCACTGCTCCGGCGTCATGCGGTAGAGCAGCGACAGGATCATCGTGTTGATGGCAACGGATTTGCCCGAGCCGGTGGTACCTGCGACGAGCAGATGCGGCATCTTGGCAAGCTCGGCGATCACGGGTTCGCCGCCGATCGTCTTGCCGAGGCCGAGCGCCAGCTTGTAGCCGCTCTTATCGAAATCGTCGCTCTCGATCATCTCGCGGAAATAGACGGTTTCACGTGTCGCATTTGGTAGTTCGATGCCGATGACGTTGCGGCCGGGAACGACAGCAACACGGGCAGACAGCGCCGACATGGAGCGGGCGATATCATCGGCAAGGCCGATGACGCGGGATGATTTTACACCCGGCGCCGGCTCAAATTCATAGAGTGTGACGACCGGGCCGGGGCGGACATGGATGATCTCGCCCTTGATGCCGAAATCTTCCAGCACGCTTTCCAAGAGGCCGGCATTCTGCTCGAGCGTTTCCTGCGACATGATCTCGCCGAGCCGCTCCGGCGGCTCCTGCAACAGGGCGCGCGGCGGGAATTCGTAGCCCGATGCATCGACCTTCTCGACGATCATGCGGGCCGGACGAACCGGGGACAGTGCAGGTGCGGCGATTTCGACACGCGACGCGGGCCGGACATCCGCCGGTGCCTGATTCGACTGAACCACAGGCGGCTGAATTACTGGTGCTTGGACTACTGGAGCCTGAGCTGCTGGAGCCTGAGCTGCTGAGGCCTGAACTATCGGAGCCTGAGCGACCGGAGTTGGGGCGACCGGAGCCTGGGCAGCACGTACAGCCGGAGGACGTGCGGGGCGGGCTGGCGCGGGTGTGACAGGCAGCGTTGCGCGCGGTGCCACCGGCGCCGGATTATGCCGGCCCGGGCGCCATTCCATGATGCGGAAGCGCGAGGTGATCGATTCGGGTTCGGCCTGCTGCAATGCGATGACCGGGGTACGCGACGGACTGACATCTGCCTCCTCGAAGGCCATGACTTCCCAGAAGGCGAAATCCGAAATGGAGGAAAGCTCTGTTGCTGCGCGTAGCGTGGTTTCGACGGGAACTGCGACAACGGGCTGCGGCTGAGGTTCCGGCTGCGGCGCGGCGATCGGTTCGGCCACTTCGGGCAGATAGATATCGAAGGGTACGTTCACCGTGATCGGCGCGCGCATCTGCGGTGCTGCTAAGGGTTGCGGCGCTGCTACGGCCTGCGGGGGAGGCACAACGATTTCCTCACGACCTGGCTCTTCCGGCGCGCGGCGCTTGCTGATCAGCGTTTCCGGCGTGCGGGTGAAGCGGACGTTCGGGGCGAGCGAGAAATTGCTCTGCCAGAGCGGCGGCACCGGCTTTTCGCCCTCATATTCCACGGGTGCATTTTCCACGGGATGTTCAGCTTCAAGTCCGGAAGAGAAATCTCCGGCATCCGTCAAATTGGTTCTAGGAAAACGCATGCGACAGTTACTCACTCACGCTTGGTAAATTCTGACATCCTTCCGGATAGGAAATGAAGGTTAATAAGTTCCTTCCAGCCGTCTCGTTCCGGGACGACCAAAAAGACGAAACCTCATTGGTTTCAGAGATTTGACTCTTCAGGAAAAATCTTTGGGGTAATCTGACGAAGCGCCTAAAGCGCGTCGCGATCTTTCAGATTCGCTTGCCGCACTTTAGGCTTTCGTTTTCGTATGTCGTTACCGCAAAACCGTTACACACTTTTGCGCGACATGCTTTAGTGAGCTTCGTCCCAATTGGTGGCGGCGCGTGCGTCGACGCGAAGCGGCACACGCATTTCCAGCGCCGGCGAGGTGGCGTTTTCCATGACCGAGACGATGATCGGCATCGCCTGTTGGACATCCTCGTCTTCGACCTCGAAGATCAATTCATCGTGCACCTGCAAGAGCATGCGGGCCCGATCGGCAAGGCCGGCCTCGGCAAGCGCCGGCTCGATCTTGATCATGGCGCGGCGGATGACATCGGCGGCCGAGCCCTGGATCGGCGCATTGATGGCAGCACGTTCGTTGAAGGCGCGGACGGAAGGATTCGACGAGCGGATTTCCGGATAATTGATTCGGCGACCGAAGATCGTTTCGACATAGCCCTTGTCACGGGCCATCTGCTTGCGGCTTTCCATGTAATCGCGGATGCCGGGGAAGCGTTCGAAATATTTCTTGATGTAGTCGCCGGCTTCCGAACGCTCGATGGAAAGCTGGTTGGCAAGGCCGAAGGCGGAAATGCCGTAGATGATGCCGAAGTTGATGGCCTTGGCGCGGCGGCGCACTTCGCCCGGCATGCCCTCGACCGGCACGCCGAACATTTCGGAAGCGGTCATCGCATGGATGTCGATGCCGTCTTCGAAGGCGCGCACGAGCTGCGGGATTTCGGCGACATGGGCAAGCACGCGCAGCTCGATCTGGCTATAGTCGGCCGAGATCAGCTTGTGACCCGGCGACGAAATGAAGGCGGTGCGGATCTTGCGGCCTTCGGCGGTGCGCACCGGAATGTTCTGAAGGTTCGGCTCCGAGGAAGAAAGACGGCCTGTTGTCGTCGATGCCAGCGAATAGGAGGTGTGCACCCGCTTCGTTTCCGGATGGATGTAACCCGGAAGCGCATCCGTGTAGGTAGACTTCAGCTTGGTGAGCTGGCGCCAGTCGACGATCTTGCGGGGCAGCTCGAAGCCGGCTGCCGCCAGGTCTTCCAGCACGCTTGCCGAGGTCGACCACTGGCCGGTCTTGGTCTTGGTGCCACCGGCAAGACCCATCTTGCCGAACAGGATGTCGCCAAGCTGCTTGGGAGAGCCGATATTGAACCTCTCGCCGGCAAGCTGATAGATTTCATCCTCGTATCTGGCTGCACCCTGGGCCAGTTCGCCCGAGAGGCGCGAAAGGATCTGTCGGTCGACCGTGATGCCGCGCGCTTCCATCCGAGCCAGAACCGGCAGGAGCGGACGTTCGAGGCGCTCATAGACGCGCGTCAGCTGGGTGGCGGCAAGGCGCGGCTTCAGCACCATCCAGAGACGCAGCGTCACTTCGGCGTCTTCGGCGGCATAGTGTGTCGCGCGCTCGATATCGACGAGGTCGAAGGTAACGTTCGACTTGCCGGAGCCGGCGACATCCTTGTAGGCGATCGGCGTGTGGCCGAGGAACTTTTCCGACAGCGGGTCCATGCCATGCGCGCCGGTGCCGGCATCGAGCACGTAGGATATCAGCATCGTATCGTCGAAACTCTTCGTCTCGATGCCGTAACGCTTCATCAGCAGGTAGTCATACTTCAGGTTCTGCGCCACCTTGAGGATCGATTCATCCTCCAGCAGCGCCTTCAGCCGCGACAGCGCATCGCCCATCGGGATCTGGTTGTCGGCGAGACCGCCACCGAGCAGATCACCGACACCCGTCTTGTGGTTGATGGGCACATAGGCAGCACGGATCCGCGTGCCGGTCGGATCGGCGGTGTTGTCGGCAATCGCCAGCGAGAAACCGACGAGCTCGGCCTGCATGGCGTCGAGCGAGGTCGTTTCCGTATCGAAGGCGACGAGGCCGGTATCCCTGGCATCGGCGATCCATTGGTCGAGGGTCGCAAGGTCGCGGATCGTCACATAGGAGGAATGGTCGAACGGCAGGCTCGCAAAGGCCTCCGCACGTGCCTTGGCAAGATCCGCAGGCGCAAACGTGCCTTCGACCGCGGTCTTCGCTTTCGCGCGCGGCGGAACGGCGACGGCTTCCCCACCTATGTCAGGCACAGCGCCGGCGACAGGCTTCGGCTCCTCGGCGTCGAGATCCGGGCCATGCGCATCCGCACCCCATTCGATCTTCACGAAGGCTGGCTCGATCTCACTGGCATCGCAATTGCAGAATTCCGCGACACGACGCGTCAGCGTCGTGAACTCCATGGTCTTCAGGAAACCGATCAGCTTGGGGCCATTCTGTGGTTCCAGGACGAGCGCGTCGAGATCGAGTTCCAGCGGTACGTCGGTGCGAAGCCGCACCAGCTCGCGGGAGAGCTTTGCCTTGTCGATGTTTTCGAGAATGGTCAGGCGGCGCTTTTCCTGCTTGATCTCATGGGCACGCTCGAGAAGCGTATCGAGATCGCCATATTCAGCGAGAAGCTGGGCGGCCGTCTTCGGGCCTATGCCGGGGATGCCGGGAACATTGTCGACGGAATCGCCGGTCATCGCCTGCAGGTCGATCATCTTTTCCGGCGGCACACCCCATTTCTCGATGACATCGGGGATGCTGATCTGCTTGTCCTTCATGCTGTCGTACATGTGGACATTCGAGGTGACGAGCTGCATCAGATCCTTGTCGGAGGAGACGATCGTCACATCGGCGCCGACAGCTTCGGCCTCGCGGGCATAGGTCGCGATAATATCGTCGGCCTCGAAACCTTCCGTCTCGATGCAAGGCAGATTGAAAGCGCGCGTCGCTTCGCGGATCAGGCCGAACTGCGGCACCAGCTCTTCGGGCGGCGCCGAACGGTTCGCCTTATAGGCGTCATAGAGATCCTTGCGGAAGGTCTTCGACGAGTAATCGAAAATGACGGCAAGGTGGGTGGGCGTGGCAGCCACATCGGTACCGCGTGCATCTCTCAGCAGCTTCCAAAGCATGTTGCAGAAACCGGAGACGGCGCCGACCGGCAGGCCGTCGGATTTGCGTGTCAGCGGGGGCAAAGCGTGAAAGGCCCGGAAGATGAAACCCGAACCGTCGATAAGGAAGAGGTGATCGCCTTTTTTCATGGCAGCATGGATAGCGCGGCGGCCTTTCAAGGTCCATATAAACTTGGGTGCGCAAAAAGATTCCGCCTCACCAAACTGTTACCAATTTGTAATAGGCGGTTTTTTCTCTTTCCCTTGAAAAACCACATTCTCAATCACAAATCACACCTACCGGCGTTTGATCGCGCCGCGGGTCTGATAGCCGGCTTGTCCCCCGCCGCGTCAGGCTTGGACAAAGGCCTCATCCCCCTCTCCGGGCCTTTGTCCCCATTTTCAAGCCGCCATGGCCATCCTCCAGGCCATGGCGGCTTTGTTTTTCAGCCAGGCGCTTCACCTCTCGAAAATTTAAGAGCTTGCCGCATATGTTTTGATGGATCGTATGCGATTTGTTGCATTGTCTACTGCACGATTTTGAGCCTAATTTACAATCATGGGATTTAATCGAATGGATTCCGGTGCCTACCTTGCCAGCCAGCTGGCCAAGGGTTTTGCCCGCTCGCTACATCAGCGCGCGGCAGGACTCGGTTTTTCTCCCGGCCAGTTCCCCATACTTCTGGAACTTTGGGCCGAAGACGGGCTCACCCAGAAGCAGCTTCTGGAGCGCGTCGATATCGAACAAGCGACGATGGCCAACACGCTCTCCCGCATGGTGCGCGACGGGCTGATCGAGCGGCGCCCACACCCAACCGACAAACGCGCCCAACTGATCTTCCTCTCCGAGAAAGCCAAGGCGATGGAGGCTGAGGCCATCGATACGGCACGCGAGGCCGATCTTGCGCTCTTCAAGGGCTTTCGAGTCTTCGAGCGGGAGCTGATGCTCGAATATATCCGGCGCCTCATCAACAACGCCAAGGCACTCTGAATCGCTCTAGGGCGGCGCGGTTGCGCTTGAGCTTTATTACCTGGGCCTCGGCATGCCGAAAATCTGCGCCCACTCTAGCTCAGCGACCTGCAGAGCCTGGCGAAACATCATGATGGGCGAGATGCTCGCTCATCTCTTCGGCGCGCCTGTGCTGGGTGAGGTCACGAACGACGAGAACATCGCAATGGCGCCCGCGATAGACGATCCGCCGCGTGACGACCTCGACACGGATCTCCCTCTCGTCCTTGGCAATCAGCAGCATTTCCCGGTGATCACTCTCCTGCCCAACATGGATGAGAGCCAGGA
This sequence comes from Hyphomicrobiales bacterium, assembly GCA_900470965.1. Lineage (GTDB taxonomy): Bacteria > Pseudomonadota > Alphaproteobacteria > Rhizobiales > Rhizobiaceae > Rhizobium. The sequence goes on along the minus strand of UCCS01000012.1, from coordinate 91,173 downwards.
CGGCAGAGGGAATGTTGCCAGTGAGTTCCGCAAGCTTCCAGCCAGACAGGGTCAGGAAGCGCTCATTGGTGTCGATGATCCTGCCTTCGCGCAGGATGACGAGGCCCTCCTGCGAAACGTTGGCAAGGCCGCGAAGATCGGTCAGATGGCTTTCGAGGAAGACTGCGCCGAAGGCCATGAGGATGAGGCCGGTTGCGACAACCATGACGATCACCGCAAGAACCTCGGGCTGGAGCGCCATCGCCGGCACCTCGCGCGTTGGGTCGGGCACCAGCGTAATGCTGCTCATCGAGATGAAATGCAGCGTGCAGATCGCCAGCACAAAGGCGCCGGAGGAGGCGGCGAAGCGTTTCATGCCTTTCAACTGGAAGAAGACGAGGAAGGCTACCGTCGCCAGAACCGCGCAGGAGCAGAAAGCAACGACCGACGTGAAGGCATCATAGACGATGACGGCCGGGGCCTCGATCGCCTGCATGCCAGTCATATGCATCGCCGTGATGCCAAGCGCCATCAGCAAGCCACTAAAAGCAAGGGAATAGCCGGTCCTGCCCTCCGACGCGATCAGTATGGCCACCCAGGAGCCGAAAATCGACAGGAATACCGAGAGAAAGGTAAGGCGCAGATCGTAGCTGATCGGCATGCCGCCATCATAAGCGAGCATCGCGATGAAATGCGTTGCCCATACACCCACGCCGCAGGCAAAGGCTGACGTGCCGATCCAGAGCTTTCGCTGGCCGACATCGCATTCCTGGGCACGGAAAAGAAGGAGCATGGTCGTCAGGCTGCCAACGAGGCAGACGATCACAGCGGCAACGACCAGCCGCCAGTCATGATTATCCCTGATGCAGGCAATAACCGAGAACATTCGTCACCTCGAAAGTCGACCTCTGCACGATGTTATTTAGATTGTGCTAAATAACCGTAAATTGCATTTAATGTCACTACTTTATCTATTGTAGCATTTGGTGCCAACATAACATCTTGAAATTTGACGCTCGAAACCGCAGCCGATTGGGTCTATCGTCCGGCCAAATTTCAGAAGGAGTCGGAAATGACCGAACTAAATCCCATCCTTGCGCGTGCCGACAAGAATCTCGATTCAAGCCTCGAAAAGCTGTTCGAGCTCTTGCGCATCAAGTCGATCTCGACCGATCCGGCCTATAAGGCCGAATGCCGCAAGGCAGCCGAGTGGCTGGCAGCCTATCTCAAGACGCTTGGCTTTGATGCCTCGGTTCGCGACACGCCCGGCCACCCTATGGTGGTCGCCCATCACGAAGGTGCCTCGGCTGATGCGCCCCACGTCTTGTTCTACGGTCACTATGACGTGCAGCCGGTCGATCCGATCGAGCTCTGGGAAAACGACCCCTTCGATCCGGCCATCAAGGATGCCGGCAACGGCCGCAAGATCCTGACCGGCCGCGGCACGGCCGACGACAAGGGCCAGCTGATGACCTTCGTCGAGGCCTGCCGCGCCTATAAGGAGATCAACGGCGCGCTTCCCTGCCGCGTCACCATCCTTTTCGAAGGCGAGGAAGAGTCCGGATCGCCGTCGCTGAAGCCGTTCCTCGAAGCCAATGCCACTGAGCTCAAGGCCGATTACGCCCTCGTCTGCGACACGAGCATGTGGGATCGCGATACGCCGGCAATCGCGGCTGCTCTTCGCGGCCTTGTCGGTGAAGAAATCGTGGTGACGGCCGCCGACCGCGACCTGCATTCCGGCCTGTTCGGCGGTGCCGCCGCCAACCCGATCCATATTCTCGTGGAAGCGCTTGCCGGCCTGCATGACGAGACCGGCCGCATTACACTTAAAGGCTTCTACGACGGTGTGGAGGAAACGCCCGCCAACATCAAGGCATCCTGGGAGGCGCTCGGCAAGTCAGCGGAAAACTTCCTCGGCGAAGTCGGCCTCTCCATTCCCTCGGGCGAAAAGGGCCGCTCGGTCCTGGAACTCACCTGGGCGCGCCCGACAGCCGAGGTCAACGGCATCTGGGGCGGCTATACCGGTGAAGGCTTCAAGACTGTCATTGCCGCAAAGGCATCGGCGAAAGTCTCCTTTCGCCTCGTCGGTACGCAGGATCCGGCAGCGATCCGTGAAAGCTTCCGCAACTACGTTCGCTCGAAGATCCCGGCCGACTGCTCGGTCGAGTTCCATCCGCATGGCGCCTCGCCGGCCATTCATCTTTCCTATGACTCGCCTGTTCTAACCAAGGCGCGCAACGCGCTTTCCGATGAATGGCCAAAGCCTGCCATTGTCATCGGCATGGGTGGCTCGATCCCGATCGTCGGAGATTTTCAGAAAATGCTCGGCATGGAATCCCTGCTCGTCGGCTTCGGCCTCTCCGACGACCGTATCCATTCACCGAACGAAAAGTACGAGCTCGCCTCCTACCACAAGGGCATCCGCTCCTGGGTGCGCATCCTTGCCGCACTGAAGGCTTGAAATAAAAAAGGCGTGCCCGCGGTCTGCGCGGCACGCCATCCGAAATCTGCAAACAAAAAGGCCGGGGCAAACCGGCCTTCCGTTATCCGCCTCATCTCAGTGCCAGTACATCCGTGGTCAAAGGAGAAGCGGATAGTGCACAGCCAGAGTGATCCCGAAAGGTTTACTGCCGGTAAACGGCTAGTTCAACCAGATCGCGGAAACGATGCGACGATAACGCGCACAACATCTCCGGGCTGCGATTTCTGAAACCTTATATCGGAAGCCGCCTTTCACATTTCAAGGCCTCGTGAAAAACCTTGATCGCCGTTCAAGCTGCGCTCATCCTGACACTGCCGTAAGTCTTTGAAAAACAATCTAAAATCTGAACGACTCTATCGCGACCGCTGGCGCCGCGGGCCGGATTATTATTATCGCGAGCGCGGGCCTTATCGCCCCTAAAGAAAAGGACCCGACGTATCTGGTGATACGCCGGGCCTGATATCGATCGGCACGTGTTGAGGGGAGACGGCCGATCTGAGCGGGACGTGAGGGGTATGTCCCGCTCTCGATAAAACTGCTGCAAAGCCTATTGGTTCCCTCACCAGCCGGAAGAAGTGCGACGCTGGGTCGCCAGCAGATCACGCATCTCTGCATAAGGGCCAAGCAGCATCTTCAACCGGCTCTCCTCCACCCTGTCGAGGCGATAATGCTGCGCAAAGGCATGCACGCTCCAGACTTCGCGGAGGCGAGCTTCGTCCATCTTGTCGGGATCGATCGTCATTTTCTGCCTGATATTGCGCTCTGCTTCTTCGGAGAAGCGAAGTCGCGGCGATATATGTCAGTTTTGTGACACTCACAATGAATGGCAGCCATGCGGGGAAATCACGGCTGGCTGACGGAGAAAATGCAGGCAGGGAGAGTACTTGGCCGTATTGGTATTGTTCTTAACAGCCCGTTAATTCGCCGCATTTATAATTCAATCGGATAAAACCGTTGCCTGGGGGCGCGGTCTTAGAGCAAGGGTTCAGCCGCTCCACGATGGTAGCCAGACGCAGATCAGACGACAGGATCGAACCGTCCTTCAACGGCCGTGGCGGCCGCGAGGAGGATGACGAATTTGCGCTCGATGCCGACGACCGCATCGACGGGCGACACGGCTCCAAGCGTCCATCGCGATCGCCCGCTCCTCGCCGCGCACCGGCAAAGCGCCGTCCCGAGCCGCGCGAGCGTGAAGGCGGTGGCCTGTTCGCGTTCCTGCGAAGGGTCGTCTACTGGTGTATCGTGCTTGGCATCTGGGCTGGCATCGGTGTTGCCGGGCTCGTGTTCTATTATGGTTCGCGCATGCCGAGCGCCAGCACCTGGGCAATCCCGGAACGGCCGCCAAACGTCAAGATCACCGCCGTAGACGGCAGCGCGATCGCCAACCGCGGTGCGACCGGCGGCGAGGCGTTGTCGCTGGATAATATGTCGCCCTATATTCCGGAAGCGATCATCGCCATCGAAGACCGACGCTTCTATTCGCATTTCGGGGTCGATCCGTTCGGGCTGGCGCGTGCCTTCGTCAACAATGCGACCGGCCAGCCGATCCAGGGCGGTTCGACGCTGACGCAGCAGCTCGCCAAGAACCTGTTCCTCTCGCCCGAGCGCACGCTGGAGCGCAAGGTGCAGGAGGTGCTGCTCTCCTTCTGGCTGGAGCAGAAGTATACCAAGGACCAGATCCTTGCGATGTATCTGAACCGCGTCTATTTCGGCTCGAATGCCTATGGCGTGGAAGCGGCCGCCCGGCGCTATTTCAACAAGTCGGCGCGCGATGTGAACCTCGGCGAAGCAGCACTGCTTGCAGGCCTCGTGAAAGCGCCGTCCCGCCTTTCGCCGGCCCGTGATCCGGATGCCGCAAATGCCCGCGCGCAGATCGTGCTGCAGGCGATGCGCGACCAGGGCTATATCAGCGACGGCGAGATCAAGACGGCAATGTCACAGACGCCGGCTTCTGCCCGCAGCTACTGGTCGGGCGCCGGACAATATGTCGCCGATATGGTGATGGACGAGCTGCAGGGGCTGGTCGGCGACGTGAAGGAAGACGTCATCGTCGATACGACCATCGACAAGAACCTCGAAAAGAAGGCCGAGCAGTCGCTGGTCGATGTGCTCGACAAGGAAGGCGGCAAGTTCGACGCGTCGCAGGCCGCCCTCGTCTCGATCGACGGTACGGGCGCGATCCGTGCGCTCGTCGGGGGCAGGGATTACGCGACGAGCCAGTTCAACCGCGCCGTCAAGGCCAAACGCCAGCCGGGCTCCTCCTTCAAGCCATTCGTCTATGCCGCCGCGCTCGAAAAGGGCCTGACGCCGGATTCCGTTTTCAACGACGCTCCGATCCGCATCGGCAACTGGACACCGGAGAATTACGAGAAGAAATATAATGGCGAAGTGACGCTCCGCACTGCGCTCGCAAAGTCGCTCAATACGGTGGCCGCCCAGCTTGTGATGTATGACGGGCCGGATCAGGTGATCAAGCTCGCCCACCGCCTCGGCATCGAATCCGACCTGCAGCCCAATGCCTCGATCGCGCTCGGCACCTCGGAAGTGTCGCTCATGGAGCTGACGGCCTCCTATGCAGCCTTCATGAACGGTGGCTACAAGGCGACCCCGCATGTGATCCGCCGGGTGACCACCACCGACGGCAAGGTGCTCTACGAGAATACCTATGACAATCCGCCGCGCGTGCTTTCCGAGCAGATCGTCGCCGAAATGAACATGATGATGATGGGCGTCATCAACGGCGGCACAGGCTCGAGCGCCAAGCTTCCCGGCTGGCAGGCGGCGGGCAAGACCGGTACGACACAGAATTCGCGCGATGCGCTGTTTGTCGGCTTCACCAGCAATCTGACGACGGGCGTGTGGTTCGGCAATGACGATGGCACGCCGATGAAGAAGGTGACCGGCGGCGGGCTCCCGGCCAAGGCCTGGAAGGAATTCATGGTCGCCGCGCATAAGGGGCTTTCGCCGGCACCGCTTTTCGGCATGGGCCAGACATTCTCCGACCCTGGAACCGATCCCGCCAACGGCCAGCCGATGGCGCAGGCGCAGCCGGCGCCCGAGCAGCCGTCTACGGTTGGAAGCATCATTTCCGGTGTCTTCGGCGGCAATGCCGACCTGAACCGCTATCCGCCGGCACCCGGACAGCGGCAGACGGCGATGCCGGTGAATGGCGGCCCTGTGCCGCCCGCCGATGTCGCCGGCGGCGGTTACGACGACATGGTGCCGCCCGGGGATGTCGGCGGACCGCAGGCAACATCAGGGGCGCAGCCACGTCGCACGACCCTGCTCGATCTCATCATGGGGCAATAGGAGACAGCAGACAGTATTGAGACCGGATAAGACGCCTTGCGGGAGCACGTCCCGCGCAAGGCTCGGCATGCAAGATTTGCACGGTTTGAAGGTGCAAAGCAGACCCTTTTCCGGCTACTGTAAAAATTGAAGGCAACACATTCGTTTTGCTGGATTCCAGGCCATTTCTCGCCTTGCAGTCCAGAAAACCGCTCCTTATATACGCCGCATCACCGCAATCACGATTGCGTAATCTTAGTAGACCCATCCCGTAAGGGGCTGTCAGGGAAATGCCTTACCGGGGTTCCGACAGCTTGCTTCAAGGAGAGAATGACATGGCAAAAGTAATTGGTATCGACCTTGGAACGACAAATTCCTGCGTCGCGGTCATGGACGGCAAGGACGCAAAGGTCATCGAGAACGCGGAAGGCGCGCGTACGACCCCTTCCATGGTGGCATTTTCCGATGATGGCGAACGCCTCGTCGGCCAGCCGGCCAAGCGCCAGGCGGTCACCAACCCCACGAATACACTCTTCGCCGTAAAGCGCCTCATCGGCCGCCGCTACGAAGATCCGACCGTCGAGAAGGACAAGCACCTCGTTCCCTTCACGATCGTCAAGGGCGACAATGGCGACGCCTGGGTCGAAGCCAACGGCAAGGGCTACTCGCCCGCACAGATTTCCGCGATGATCCTTCAGAAGATGAAGGAAACTGCCGAATCCTACCTCGGTGAAAAGGTTGAAAAGGCCGTCATCACCGTTCCCGCATATTTCAACGACGCGCAGCGCCAGGCAACCAAGGATGCCGGCCGCATTGCAGGTCTTGAAGTGCTCCGCATCATCAACGAGCCGACCGCTGCAGCGCTCGCCTACGGCCTCGACAAGAAGGACGGCAAGACAATCGCCGTCTACGACCTTGGCGGCGGCACCTTCGATATCTCGATCCTCGAGATCGGCGACGGCGTCTTCGAAGTGAAGTCCACCAATGGTGATACGTTCCTCGGCGGTGAAGACTTCGACATGCGTCTCGTCGAATATCTCGTTGCCGAGTTCAAGAAGGACAACGGCATCGACCTGAAGAACGACAAGCTCGCCCTGCAGCGCCTCAAGGAAGCTGCCGAAAAGGCAAAGATCGAGCTGTCCTCTTCGCAGCAGACCGAAATCAACCTGCCGTTTATCACGGCTGATGCTTCCGGCCCGAAGCATCTGACGCTGAAGCTGACCCGCGCCAAGCTCGAAAGCCTGGTCGACGATCTCGTTCAGCGCACGATCGCTCCGTGCAAGGCAGCCCTCAAGGATGCCGGCGTTACCGCTGCCGAAATCGATGAAGTCGTTCTCGTCGGCGGCATGAGCCGCATGCCGAAGGTACAGGAAGTCGTCAAGCAGCTGTTCGGCAAGGAGCCGCATAAGGGCGTCAACCCGGATGAAGTCGTCGCTCTCGGCGCCGCCATCCAGGCCGGCGTTCTCCAGGGCGACGTCAAGGACGTTCTGCTTCTCGACGTAACCCCGCTGTCTCTCGGCATCGAAACGCTCGGCGGCGTCTTCACCCGTCTGATCGAACGCAACACGACGATCCCGACGAAGAAGAGCCAGACCTTCTCGACCGCCGACGACAACCAGCAGGCCGTCACCATCCGCGTCTCGCAGGGCGAGCGTGAAATGGCTGCCGACAACAAGCTGCTCGGCCAGTTCGACCTCGTCGGCCTGCCGCCGGCACCGCGCGGCGTTCCGCAGATCGAAGTCACCTTCGACATCGACGCGAACGGCATCGTGCAGGTTTCGGCCAAGGACAAGGGCACCGGTAAGGAACAGCAGATCCGCATCCAGGCCTCCGGTGGTCTTTCCGACGCCGACATCGAAAAGATGGTCAAGGACGCTGAATCGCATGCTGCCGAAGACAAGAAGCGCCGCGAAGGTGTGGAAGCCAAGAACCAGGCCGAAAGCCTGATCCACTCCACGGAAAAGTCGCTCAAGGACTACGGCGACAAGGTTTCCGAAGCCGACCGCACTGCAATCTCCGATGCGATTGCCGCTCTGAAGTCTGCGACTGAAGCAACCGATGCCGACGCTGAAGACATCAAGGCCAAGACCCAGACGCTCATGGAAGTTTCCATGAAGCTCGGCCAGGCGATCTATGAAGCCCAGCAGACCGAAGGCGGCGCGACCGACGCTTCGGCTGAGGATGACAATGTCGTCGATGCCGACTACGAAGAAGTCAAGGACGACGACCGCAAGAAGTCCGCTTAATCGGCGGACTGGCGGCCTACGCTAGACGATAGACATCCGGCTGCTCACCATGGCAGCCGGAAATCCATTTCCGGGGCTTAAATTGGCAAAAGCGGACTTTTACGAAACTCTGGGTGTAGCCAAGACGGCGGATGAAAAAGAGCTGAAAAGCGCCTTCCGCAAGCTGGCGATGAAATTCCATCCGGACAAGAACCCGGATGACAAAGACGCCGAACGCAAGTTCAAGGAAATCAACGAAGCCTACGAGACGCTGAAGGACCCGCAAAAGCGCGCGGCCTACGATCGCTATGGCCATGCGGCCTTCGAACATGGCGGCATGGGCGGTCCCGGTGGCTTCGGCGGTGGCGCCGGATTTGCCGGTGGCGGCTTCTCCGACATCTTCGAAGACATTTTCGGCGAGATGATGGGCGGGGGCCGCGGACGGCAGCGCTCTTCGGGCGGTCGCGAACGCGGCGCTGATCTTCGCTACAATATGGAAATCTCGCTGGAAGAGGCCTTCTCCGGCAAGACGGCACAAATCCGCGTTCCGACGTCGATTACCTGCGACGTCTGTTCCGGTTCCGGCGCAAAACCGGGCACGCAACCGAAGACGTGCGGCACCTGTCAGGGCTCGGGCCGTGTCCGCGCCGCACAGGGCTTCTTCTCGATCGAGCGCACCTGCCCGACCTGTCATGGCCGCGGCCAGATCATTCCCGATCCGTGCCCGAAGTGCCACGGCCAGGGCCGTGTGACCGAAGAGCGTTCGCTTTCGGTCAACATCCCAGCCGGTATCGAGGATGGCACCCGCATTCGCCTGCAGGGCGAAGGTGAAGCAGGTGCTCGCGGTGGCCCGGCGGGCGATCTCTATATCTTCCTGTCGGTGAAACCGCATGAGTTCTACCAGCGCGACGGAGCCGATCTCTATTGCGCTGTGCCGATCTCCATGACTACGGCGGCACTCGGCGGCACCTTCGATGTAGCGACGCTCGACGGCACCAAGTCGCGCGTCACCGTTCCCGAAGGCACGCAGGCCGGCAAGCAATTCCGCCTGAAGGGCAAGGGCATGCCGGTGCTGCGTTCCAGCCAGACGGGCGATCTCTACATCCAGATCCAGATCGAGACGCCGCAGAAGCTTTCCAAGCGGCAACGCGAGCTTCTGCAGGAATTCGAGCAACTCTCCTCCAAGGAGAACAATCCGGAATCGACGGGCTTCTTTGCCCGGATGAAGGAATTCTTCGAGGGCTAAGCTCGATATCCTTCAAGGTTACAAAAGCCGGAGGTTCCGCCTCCGGCTTTTTTCATGCGCGCTCCAATTCGGGACAGCTGTTTCAAGTCGGGACGCAGATCGAAATGCAGATGTCTTGTGTTAACGCACAGATCCGATGACGCTTGCAAGTTACTGAAATCCATACTGTCTTTGGCCCGCAATCCGGGACTAACAGAGGGTATCTCCATGTCGGCAACGAACTTTTCAAATTGTCTGTCCGAAGATGTCGATGCGTTGGCAGGTGCGCTCTATTCGTGGTGCGCCGAACGCAACATCAAGCTTCGCAGCCAGCAGGGCCTTTCGATCGCCAGCATCGCGATCGACCTTTATCACGCCGGCCATCAGACGCAGGATGCCCTGCTCGTCGCGCTGCACGAGCGCGAGCTTCACTGAAATCCCGTCGATTTCAAGGATACATGCGACGCATCAAGCGGCGTTTTCGGTTGCCTGACCGCACATGAGGTTGAGGATCGTCTTGACCGCCTGCTTGCCCGCAATCGAGCTCAACCTGTCAAAACTGACCGCCAGTTCATAGGCCTCAGGGCTCAGCTCGACGCGGTTGGTAAACTGCGAAATTCCCGTACCTTCAAATAGCTCGGAAATATCGACCCCCAGGAAGACCGCTATCTGATGCAGCTTGCTGGCAGAGACGCGGTTCGTCCCCTTCTCGTATTTCTGTATCTGCTGGAATGTAAGGCCAAGCGCTTCGCCGAGCTCCAGTTGAGAAACACGTCGGCGGGCGCGAAGCTGTCTCACGTTGCTGCCGACAATGATATCAATCGGATCTGGCACTGCTGCACTCTCTCCCGGTAAACCCTTCATTTACCATATAGCGTCAGCTGAATATCTCAACCCGCAAGTTGCAAATTTCAACCGACTTTTTTTGGGCATTACGCTGCCCAAATAACTGTTCGCTGCACGTATTTACAACTTCTAATCATTGTTTGATGACCTGGCGGCGATGTCGCGAAAAGTTGAACACCCTGTAGTTGACTTCATTGCATGGGACGATAGTTACTCGCGCCGGAACCCCTATAGTACCAGTCAGACAAGAGGCTTCGAATACTGCATGACATCCGCTCCCACCGGGAAATCTGGTGCCGACAGTATCGTCATCGATATGCGCCGCCAGAAACTGACGATGATGATCGATTCATTGAAATCGCTGCGCGGTTCGATCGAAGACCGGCCGGATCTCCTCTATTGGATCGAAAAGGCGATTGCGGAGGCCGAGGCACAGCTCGAGCCGCCCACCCCTCGCAGGCATTGACAGCCGAAACGGCTCTCAGCCTTGATATCCCTGACGCTTCGGCTTAGAGCCTTTTCTAGTCAGATTGATTCATTCTGACTAGGAAAGGCTCTCACTGTTAGCCTTGATGTTTCCGGATATCCGATGCCGCACAAGGTTGCCCTCTCCCGTCTGAAACTGACCGACTTTCGCAATTATGCGTCGGCCTCGCTTGCGCTCGACGGGCGGCACGTGGTGCTGACCGGGGACAACGGCGCCGGCAAAACCAACCTGATGGAGGCGGTCTCCTTCTTGTCACCGGGACGCGGGCTGCGCCGCGCCGCCTATGGCGATATTACCCGCGTCGGTGCTGTGGGCGGATTTTCGATCTTTGCCGAGCTTGAAGGCATGGAAGGCGATGTCGAGATCGGCACAGGGATCGATACCAGCGACGAGGCGATGGCGCGCCGGCTGCGTATCAACGGAACGACGGCCAAGACGGTTGACGAGCTGACGGACCACCTGCGTGTGCTCTGGCTGACGCCGGCAATGGACGGGCTCTTTACCGGTGGCTCGTCCGATCGCAGGAGGTTCCTCGACAGGCTGGTGCTGTCGCTCGACCCTGAGCATGGCAAGCGGGCGAGCGATTTCGAGCGCGCCATGCGCAGCCGCAACAAGCTGCTCGATGAGGGCCGCTTCGATCCGTCCTGGCTTTCCGGCATCGAGGAGCAGATGGCAAGCCTCGGTATTGCCATGGCACTCGCCCGGCAGGAAATGCTCGGCCTGCTGACACGGCTCATCGAGGAAAGCCGCGAGACCTCCCCCTTCCCATCAGCATCGCTGCAGCTCTCGGGCTTCATGGATGGCCAATTCTCCCGACCCGCAGTTGATCTGGAAGATGAGTATGCGGCAACGCTCGCCGCCAACCGCTACCGCGATGCCGGCGCCGGACGCACGTTGGAGGGGCCGCATCGCGCCGATCTCATCGTGCATCATCGTGAGAAGCAAATGGAAGCGGCGCGCTGCTCCACCGGCGAACAGAAAGCCCTGCTGGTGGGCCTTGTGCTGGCCCATGCGCGGCTCGTCGGCAACCTGACTGGCCATGCGCCGGTTCTGCTCCTGGACGAAATTGCCGCCCATCTCGACGAGGGACGACGAGCCGCACTGTTCGACCTCATAGACGGGCTTGGCGGCCAGGCCTTCATGACGGGAACGGACCATCAGATGTTTGCGGCACTTGCCGAGCGGGCACAGTTTTTCACGGTTACCGACGGAAGGGTTTTCGAATGAGCGATAGCGCTTCTCCTGGCGGTTCAGGGCGTGTTAGCATCACGCCCATGGAACCCCTCAGCCCGGACGAAATCGCACGCTATCATCGCCACATCCTGCTGCCGGAAATCGGCGGCGCGGGCCAGCAGAAGCTGAAGGCCGCGCGCGTGCTTGTCATCGGCGCCGGAGGGCTCGGGGCGCCGATCCTGCAGTATCTGGCAGCCGCAGGCGTCGGCACGCTCGGCATTGCCGATGACGACCGTGTTTCGCTCTCCAACCTGCAGCGACAGGTGATCCACGATTCCGGCACGATCGGCGAAATGAAGACGGAAAGCGCGGCCATTGCGATCGCTCGGCTGAACCCGCATATCAAGGTCATCCGTTTCACTGAGCGCCTTTCCGCCGATACGGCGCGTTTGCACCTTTCCGGCTTCGATCTCCTGATCGACGGCTCGGATAATTTCGATACGCGCTATATGGCCGCCGATGCAGCAGAAGAAGCGCGTATCCCGCTCGTGACCGGCGCCGTCGGCCGCTTCGACGGGTCGCTGACGGTGCTGAAACCCTATGAGGCTGCCGAAGACGGCACGCAGAACCCTGGATATCGCGACCTATTTCCCGAAGCACCGCCGGCCGGATTGATCCCCGCCTGCGCGGAGGCCGGTATCATTGGCGCACTGACGGGCGTGATTGGCACGATGATGGCCATGGAGGCGATCAAGCTCATTACCGGTGCCGGCGAACCGCTGATTGGCCGCTTGCTGCTCTATGACGCCCTGTCTGCCCGTTTCGATACGATCCGCTACAAGCGCCGGCGCGCGAGGCAGAGCAGGACCGCATGACGCCTTTTCGCATCGATGAGAGCTTTGCCCGCTGGAGCGAGCTGCTCGATCTCATTCTCGCATCCTTCGCCTATATGGAAGGCCGCATCGATCCGCCCTCCTCAGCAACTCGCCTGACGATGGAATCGTTGGTGGAAAAGGCAAGGGCAGAAATCGCCTATGTCGTAGAGGATGCGGGGCAGCTCGCCGGCTGCATTTTCCTGCGCCCGGAGAAGGATTGCCTCTATGTCGGAAAACTCGCGGTTCTGCCATCCGCGCAAGGCAAGGGCATCGGCCGGCGACTGCTTGATATCGCCGAAGAGACGGCGCTCGATCTCGGCCTTCCGGCATTGAGGCTCGAGACACGGATAGAGCTCCTCGGCAATCACGCGACCTTCGCTGCCTGGGGCTTTGAAAGGACCGCAGAGAAATCCCATCCCGGTTTTACGCGCGTGACGTTTATCGAGATGAAGAAAGCGCTCGCCGGCTAATCTGGCCTAAAGATGGGAGCGCTCCGGTCGTCACCGGCCAGGCAGCACCCGATTCGGTGGGCGATGGCCGTCGATGAAGGCGCGGATGTTGATGATGACCTTGTCGCCCATCTCCGCACGTCCCTCGATCGTTGCCGAGCTCATATGCGGCAGCAGCACGACCTTGCCCTCATTGGCGAGCTTCACCAGCTTCGGATTGACGACAGGTTCGTTCTCGAAAACATCGAGCCCGGCGCCGGCGATCTTTCCTTCCCGCAGGCTTTTGATGAGAGCAGCCTCGTCGATCACGTCACCGCGAGAAGTGTTGACGAGATAGGCCGTCGGCTGAAGCAGCGCCAGGCGCCTTGCCGACAAGAGATGGAAGGTTGCGGGCGTCGAGGGGCAATTGACCGAGACGATGTCGACGCGGGCAAGCATCTGGTCGAGGCTTTCCCAATAGGTCGCTTCCAGCTCATCCTCGGTCGCCGGATTGACGCGTTTGCGGTTGTGATAATGGATCGACAGGCCGAAGGCCTTGGCACGGCGCGCAACGGCCGTGCCGATACGGCCCATGCCGACGATGCCGATTCGCTTTCCATGGATGCGCCGCCCGAGCATCCATGTCGGAGACCAGCCGGCCCATTCGCCGGGCCTGTCGGTCAGCACGCGCGCACCTTCGCCGATCCGCCGTGGCACGGCGAGGATCAGCGCCATGGTCATATCGGCGGTGTCATCGGTCAGTACGTTCGGCGTATTGGTAACGGTGATGCCTTTGCGGGCGGCGGCTTCGACATCGATATGATCAGTGCCGTTGGAAAAGCTGGCGATCAGCTTCATCTGCAGCCCGGCCTGCTCAATGAGAGCTGCGTCGATCCGGTCGGTCACGGTTGGCACGAGCACGTCGCAGGTCCTGACGGCTTCGACGAGTTCGGGGACGGATCGCGGCGTATCGTCGATATTCAACTCGGCATCGAAAAGCTCGCGCATGCGGGTTTCGACGACATCAGGCAGCTTGCGGGTTATGTAGACCTTCGGTTTTTTCTTCGTCGTCATAGCGGCTTGCAGTGCCTTGTTTAGAGGTCTTTAACCAAGATGGGCGATCATTTTCCCGTTCCGGGCATTTTCTACCAGACCCGCACGCGAAGACAAACAAAACTCGTGTGGCGGCCGGGGAATCCCGGAAAGCGAGCAGGCGCGGCCTGCTGCGAATTCGAGCCAACGGAAGCTTCCATGCGTCGCACAGTTATGAAGTCCTGCCTCGTCCTGGCGGTTGCCTTTGCCGTATCGGCGGGCACCATCGAATTTGCGCAAGCCCAGGCGGCCAAGGGGCCGAGCGGCCTGCCGCTGCCGCGCTTCGTGACTCTGAAGTCCAAGCGCGTGAACCTGCGCATCGGACCGGGAACAGATTATGCGGTTTCCTGGATGTATCTGAAGACGGGTTTGCCGGTCGAAATCATCCAGGAATACGACAACTGGCGCCGTATCCGCGATGCCGACGGCACCGAGGGCTGGGTCAATCAGTCGCTGCTGTCAGGCCAGCGGGCCGCCATCGCGGCACCATGGATGAAGGGCAAGGGCAAGGGCGTCTATGTCAACCTGCGCCGTGAGTCACAGCCATCCGCCAGCATCGTTGCCAAGCTGGAGCCTGGCGTGATGATCTCGATCGGCGAGTGCAATGGCGAATGGTGCTTCGCCAAAACCGACGGCGCCGAAGGCTGGGTGGCGCAGTCGGAAATCTGGGGTGCCTATCCGGGCGAGGCCTTTAAATAAGGCCTGCCTCCTTTGCAGCTGCGGACAGAGACTTCATCGGCCGCGGACCGATCTGCTGAATGACGATGCCGGCGGCAAGGCAGCCGAGCTTGCCGCAATCTTCCAGCGTACGGCGCTGCGTATAGCCGTAGAGGAAGCCTGAGGCGAAGAGGTCGCCGGCACCGGTCGTATCAACCACTTCGTCGATCTTGATCGCGTCGACGTAATGGCGCTCGTTGCCCTTCAGGATCACGGCGCCGTCCTCGCTCATGGTTACGGCAGCGATCTTGCAATCCTTGGCGATCTTGTTCAGCGCTTCCTCAAAATCGTCGGTCTCGTAAAGCGACAGGATCTCCTGGCGGTTGGCGAAGACGATATCGACCTTGCCCGAGCGCATCAGGTCCAGGAATTCGCTGCGGTAACGATCGACGCAGAAGCTGTCGGAGAGCGTCATCGACATTTCGCGGCCGTTCTCGTGGGCGATGCGGGCGCAATCGAGGATCGCTTCCTTGGCACGTGGCGGATCCCAGAGATAACCTTCGAAATAGGTTACCTTGGCTTGCGCCACCACATCCGCTTCGACATCCTCAGGCCCGAGTTCGACGCAGGCGCCGAGATAGGTGTTCATCGAGCGTTCGCCGTCATCGGTGACGAAAATCATCGAGCGTGCGGTGGGCGGAAATTCGCCCTTGGCCTCGGTCCGGTAGTGAACCCCCTGAGCACGGATATCATGCGCGAAGATCTCGCCGAGCTGGTCTTCTGCGACCTTGCCGAAATAGGCGGCCTTGCCGCCGAGGCTTGCCACGCCTGCAGCCGTATTGCCGGCGCTGCCGCCGGAAGCTTCGAGTGCCGGCCCCATGCGAGAGTAGAGCAGTCCGGCGCGATCGGCATCGATGAGGTTCATCGCTGCCTTGGTGATCTTGTTGTCAATGAGGAACTGGTCGTCGCAACGGGCGATAATATCGACGATTGCGTTGCCGACTGTCAGAACATCGAATTTGGTCATGAAATGGGAAGTCCCGGATTTGTGATAGCCGGTAGTCGGTCTTAGCGAAATTTGCCGGTATTGGAAGGATAAACAGCACGCAGCCTTCCAAGTCTTCGCAAAACTGCCGTTTATTCGTCATGCCGCTGTCACCGTGCCTGCCTAAAAACAGCATCAGGAAGACCGGCATGCAGGTATCTCGTATGGCCGGGTATGGGAGGGATGATCCCTTCAATCTTACCGGGACGACGCTGACCACGGATGAACTGGCAGTATCGCAACCGGCTATCCGGCAGGACCGGATGCGGAAAAGCGGGCTTAGCCCGCTTTTTTTGTTGCGCCGCGAAAGATATTGTATCCAAGGCATTTGTCATGGCTGGCGATTAGCTGCTAGACCTCGGCGATCCCCGCGCAGAGCAGCAGTCTATGTCAGCCATCATCTTCGACGTTCTACCGATCTTCCTTCTCATTCTCATCGGCTGGCTGATTGTCCGTACAGGGTTGCTGACGACTGAGGTCGGCGATGCCTTGAGCGAGTTCGTCTTCAAGATCGCCGTGCCACTGCTGCTTTTCCGCACCATCGCCGAGGCCGATTTCCATGGCGCGTCGCCGTTCCGGCTCTGGATCGTCTATTTTGCCGGTGTCGCGGTGACATGGACGGCCGGGCACATCGTTGCCACGCGTTTCTTCGGGCGCGATGAGCGGATCGGCGTGCTTGCCGGCGTGTCCTCCGCCTTCGCCAACAATATCTTCATCGGTCTGCCGCTGGTCGAGCGTACTGTGGGCAGCGAAGGGCTTGTTGCCCTTTCCATCCTGCTTGCCGTGCATCTGCCGATCATGATGGTGGCCGGCACGATCATGATGGAACATGCCGAACGCAAGATCTCCGGCAAGAGCGATCGCAGCATGACCCTGGTACTAAGGCAGATCGGCCTGAACCTGCTGCACAATCCGCTGGTCATCGGCATTGCGGCCGGCGCGGTCTTTCACGTCTCGGGCCTGACCATGCCGGCAACGGTCAGCTCCGTCGTTGGGCAGATCGCCAGCACGGCTGGTCCGGCGGCGCTGATTTCGCTCGGTATGGCGCTGCAGAAATACGGCGTCTCCGGCAATGTCGGGATCGCCAGCGTGACCTCCGCCTTCAAGCTGCTGCTGCTGCCTGGCTGTGTGTGGGCAGCAAGCCATCTTTTCGGCCTCAACAACGAGTGGGCGGCGGCTCTGGTGCTGACCTCATCGGTGCCGACGGGGGTGAATGCCTGGCTGATCGCCAACCGCTTCGGCGTCGGTCACAGCCTTGCCGCCTCGACCATCACAGTGACTACAGCGCTCGGCGCGATCACCGTTTCCTTCTGGGCCTATATTCTCGGCGCCTGAGGCAACAAAAAAGCCCGGCTTGTGACCGGGCTTCTTCTCGAAAAAATCGTCGCTTCTTACTGCGTTGCAGTCGGAGCATTCGGATCCGGCAGCGGAGCCGGTGAATCTGCCAGCGTGTGCAGATAGAGAATCACGTTGGCGCGGTCCTGATCCTTCGGCAGACCTGCAAAACCCATGGCGGTGCCCGGAACATCTTTCTTCGGGGCCATCAGGAACTTGTTGAGGTTTTCGAAGGTCCAGTGTTCGCTGCTGCCCTTGGAGAAGTCCTTCATGGCAGCAGAATAAGCGAAGCCTTCATGCGAGGCGATCGGGCGATCTACGACACCAAAGAGATTCGGGCCGACTTTATTCGGTCCGCCTTTGGTGCCGTCATGACAGGCCTGACACTTCTTGAATACGGTCTCGCCGGCCTTCGCGTCGGCGCTGGCAAGAAGCTGCGCGATCGGAACAGCAACGGCAGCAGGTGCGCCTTCACCGCCGGCGGCGGGTGCCTCCTCGGCGACGATGGCAAAACCTTCCTTCTCCGGCGCCTCGGAATGGAAGATCCCCTCGGACGCGATGGAGACAGACATCAGAACGAAGATCGTTCCTAGCAGCGCCCCCACGGCCGTATTGACGTATGAATTCATCTGCAATGCTCCCCTTGCAGCCGGCAGACCAGAAACCGGACCATCTTGAAATTGCGCGGAACCTATGTCTTTTGGCTATTCGTTGCAACTGTCTAAATGGTCTTGTGCGTGAGACTTTTTGCCACTTTTCAACCCGGATTAGAAGGCCCGAACAATGACTGATTCAAAATTGGATGACGTGCTGGTGCTGATCCCCGCACGCATGGCCTCGACCCGCCTTCCGGGCAAGCCGCTGGCCGATATTTGCGGTCTGCCGATGATCGTGCAGGTGGCGAAACGAGCACAGGAAGCGGCGATCGGCCGGGTGGTTATTGCCGTCGACGACCAGCAGGTGTTCGATACTGTCGCCGCAGCGGGCTTTGACGTGGTCATGACACGCCAAGACCATCAGTCTGGCTCGGATCGTATTTTCGAGGCACTGAACAAGGTCGATCCAGACGCGAAAGCCAAAATCGTCGTGAACGTCCAAGGCGACCTGCCGACGATCGAGCCGGAAACCGTGCGTGCGGCTTTGCGCCCTCTCGAGAACGAAGCCGTCGATATTGGAACTCTGACGACCGAAATCGACAACGACGACGACAAGACCGCGCCGCACATTGTGAAAGTCGTCGGTTCACCACTCTCCGACAGCCGTCTGCGTGCGCTTTACTTCACCCGCACGACCGCGCCTTACGGCAAAGGGCCGCTCTATCACCATATCGGGCTCTATGCCTACCGACGCGCGGCACTCGAGCGTTTTGTCTCACTTGGCCCATCGACGCTGGAAAAGCGCGAATCATTGGAGCAGTTGCGGGCACTCGAAGCCGGTATGCGCATCGATGTCGAGATCGTTGACACGGTTCCGCTTGGTGTCGATACTCCGGCCGACCTCGAAAAGGCGCGGCGCATTCTCTCCGCAAAGGCCAACTGACGGATTTTCCTCATGAACATCAAGACCAACAGAATCGCCTTCCAGGGCGAATTTGGCGCCAATTCCGACATGGCGAGCCGCGACATGTTTCCGACCATGGAGCCGTTGCCCTGCCAGACCTTTGAGGATGCCTTCACGGCGGTGGACAATGGTGACGCCGATATCGGCATGATCCCGATCGAAAACACGATTGCGGGCCGCGTCGCCGACATCCACCACCTGCTGCCGGAATCGCGCCTGCACATTATCGGCGAATATTTCATGCCGATCCGCTTTCAGCTCATGGTGCTGCCGGGCGTGACGAAGGACGAGATCCGCACTGTGCACAGCCATATCCATGCGCTCGGCCAATGCCGCAAGATCGTGCGCGCCAATGGCTGGAAGCCTGTGATCGCCGGCGACACGGCAGGGGCCGCCAAGCTCGTCAAGGAAACCGGCGACCGCTCGATGGCGGCGCTCGCGCCGCGCCTTGCCGCCGACCTTTACGGCCTCGATATCATCGCCGAGAATGTCGAGGATACGGAAAACAATGTGACGCGCTTCGTTGTACTGTCACGTGATGAGGAATGGGCAGAACGCGCTGCCAGTGACGAAAAGATCGTCACCACCTTCGTCTTCAACGTCCGCAATATTCCGGCAGCGCTCTACAAGGCGCTCGGCGGTTTTGCGACGAACAACATCAACATGACGAAGCTCGAAAGCTATCAGCTCGGCGGCAAGTTCGTGGCGACGCAGTTCTACGCCGATATCGAGGGCCACCCGAACGACGCGCATGTGCGGCGGGCGCTGGAGGAGCTGCGTTTCTTCTCCGAAAAGGTGCGTATCCTCGGCGTCTACAGGGGCCATCCGATGCGGGGACTTCTGTAAGGCTTATCCAAAGCCTCTCCGGCAGCTGACCGGAGAGGCTTTATGCATATTTATTTATCCGGCTCACAAACACGCAAGCGATGCCCGTCCGGATCCAGCACGACGAAGGTCGGACCGAAGTCGAGTTCGGTCAGATCCTGAGCGAAGGGCAGGCCACGGCCGCGCCAGTCTTCGTAGTGCCTGGCGACGGCATTTTCTCCATCGACCATGAAGGCGACCTCACCGCGGTTGCCGATGGCAGAGGGCTGCGGTTCGACGCTGCTGCGGCGCCAGAGGCCGAGAGTGAAGCCGCCATCGAGCGGAAAGGCGACGAAATTCGGCGCCTCCACAGCCGGTTCGCGGCTCAGAATATTGCGATAGAAGGCAGCGCTTTCAGCGGGATCCTTGACATAGAGGATAATAAGATTGGGGCTGGCCATTTCAGTTCTCCACTGGGTTGAAAGATGCCCGGCCGAAAGCTGCTGCCATTTTATGGCAGCAGCTTTCGGATTGCAGCGCTGCAGACAGCGCCGCCTCGTTGCCGGGAGGAATATCAATGAGACCGGCGTGCAGCCTTAACGGAAGAGATCGTCGCCGACGCGCCAGTCCTGTCCGTCCATGATGCCGAGATCGCGCTTGTGCCATTGCGGCATCGTCTCGAGATCGAGGCGCGGACGGCGTGATGAGGCTCCTGTGAACCTGTCAGCGAACAGGCGCACCAGACGCGAACGAAGGTTTTTTCCGGCTCCGACTGAAGTACGACGGCCGGCATATTGAACGACTTGGGGCATTCCCATGATCAGTACTCCTTCCTGCTGGACTGGTACTGACAATAGCGCTTCCTGCTGACAGTTTATGGCAGTAGCGTTAGTGCTCGATCGGAGTATCCTGTGTTTCCCGCCATTCCTTCAGGAGAACGGTGCGACGACGCGGATACCGCGTGTCATGGATGGTCATATCGATGATACGATCGGTGCGAAAATGACGGAAATCCTGGCGCAGTTCGCACCAGGCCATGATGATCCGCACATGCTCGAAATAGCCGAGCGCGAAGGGCCAGACGCGGCGGCGGGAAATACGTCCCTGTTCGTCGCCATAATGCAGTTCAAGGATGCGCTCCAGGCGGATCGCTTTGCGGATGGCCGAAACATCCGCCTTGTCCTCATCCTGCCGTTTGCGGCCGACAAAAAGTGTGGCCGAATCGACCATATCGCGCATGTCGGGCGGCAAGACGGCGGCGATCTTTGCCAGCGCATCAGCGCCGGCATTGGCCAGGCGCGGCTCGGCGGCGCGTGCCACCCAACGCGAGCCAAGCACCAGTGCTTCCAGCTCTTCCTCGGAAAACATCATCGGCGGCAGCATGAAGCCTGGTTTCAGCACATAGCCTATGCCGGCCTCGCCCTCGATCATGGCGCCTTGCGCCTGAAGGCTTGCAATATCGCGGTAGAGCGTGCGAAGGCTGACACCCGTTTCTTCTGCCAATACGGTGCCAGTAACCGGCCGCCGGTAGCGCCGCAGCGTCTGAAGCAGGGTCAGCAGCCGTTCTGAGCGGGCGACCATGATTATGCCCTCATGCAGACAGGCCGGGCCGGCTGACGATCATCCGTGTTCTCCGACCTTTGTTCAGCGTTTCCACTCGACCCAATCGCGCATCAGTCGATGGGCAATCGCACCCTTCGGCGGCGGCGCTTTGCCGTTGACGCCAGGACGCTCCAGCATTTCGATGGTTTCCTCGCGGGTGAACCAGCGGCAATCCTCGAGCTCAGCCTCATCGCGATGGATATCGCGCGACTTCGCCTCGGCATAACAGCCGATCATCAGCGAATGCGGCATCGGCCAAGGCTGGGAGGCATGATAGCGGATACGGCCGGTCTTGATGCCGGATTCTTCCAGCGTTTCACGGCGAACGGCGTTTTCAATCGTCTCGCCGGGCTCCAGGAAGCCCGCCAGACAGGAATACATGCCGGGCGCGAAATGCGGGCTGCGACCGAGCAGGCAGAGATCACGCTCCTCATCGACCGTCAGCATGATGACGACGGGATCGGTGCGCGGGAAGATCATGTGCTCGCAGGCCGTGCAGACCCGCTTGTAGCCGCCGATGCGGATTTCCATGACCGAGCCGCAGCGGCCACAAAACTGGTTGTCGCTGTTCCAGCGGATGAGGCTTGCGGCCTGCGAGAACTCGCCGAGCAGCATTTCGTCGACAAGCTCGTCGCGGAAGAGCGAGCGGCCGTCGACCGGCTTGTACTGGCTTGCCATGCTTTCGGCATCGATACCGACGGGCACGGCCAGGCGCGGCTCACCGGTCTTTCTATAGCCAAGCAATACGGTCTCGTCCCAGTTCGGCTTCAGTTCCTGCAGCTCGTAGCGTGCGAAGAGCGGATCGAGCACCTGGCCGTCGTGCTTGAGCACCAGCTTGTCCTTGGCGAAGGCGAAAATATGCGTGCCTTCGCGGGCAAGCGCCTTTTCGACCGAGGCTTCATCGCGATGTTCGCTGTCGCGGCTCAGGTCGTTTGCGGCAAAGGCGGTGAGATTGCTGGGTTCCGGATGCGGCACGTCCGAATCGAAAAGCGAATGACTCATGGTGAAAGGGCTTCCCGCAGCTTTGCAATGAATTCGTCTCGTGTTGCGTCCTCGTAAGGCTCGGCCTCGCCGAAACCCCAGACGGGACCCGGCCAGTTCGCGTCACCTTCGGAACGCGCAATGACATGAACATGAAGCTGGCGGACGATATTGCCAAGAGCTCCGACATTGATTTTTGCGGCACCGGTAACCTTCTTGAGTGCTGCGGAGACGAGCTCGATCTCGAAGGTCAGCAGCACCTGATCGAGCGGCGTCAATTCGAAGATCTCAGTGATATCAGCTCGGCGCGGCACCAGGATCAGCCAGGGCCAGCGAGCGTCCTTCGACAGCCTGACGTCGCACAGGCCAACCACCATGATACTGGTGCTGTCGTTTTCGAGCCGGGGGTCGAGCACGAAATCGCTCAAAGGCATTCTCCTCATGTTTTCCAATGGACTAGCAGTTTTTTCGGAGCTTGGCTTGCTTTTGATGAGGAATTTGCCGATATGTGCATCCGGGAGGTTGGTGGTGGACGAGCCACTCGCCAACCGGGTCAGGTCCGGAAGGAAGCAGCCCTAACGAGCCCGGCACGGGTCATCGTGCCAGCCTCCCACCTTCTCTTCCAAGAAGCCCGGCCTTCCGGGCGCAAGCAGGGCGATGAGCGACACCGAGCGACAATCACAAGATGCCGCCTCGACGGGCACCGGATACCGGGTGCTGGCACGCAAATACCGCCCCAAGGATTTCACGGACCTGATGGTCGGCCAGGAGCCGATGGTCCGTACGCTCACCAACGCCTTCGAGACCGGTCGCATCGCGCAGGCCTATATGCTGACCGGCGTTCGCGGCGTGGGCAAGACGACGACGGCGCGCATTCTGGCCCGCGCCTTGAACTACAAGACGGCTGAGATCGACAAGCCGACGATCGACCTTCGCGTGCCGGGCGAACATTGCCAGGCAATCATGGAAGGCCGCCATGTCGACGTGATCGAGATGGATGCCGCCTCGCATACCGGCATCGACGATATCAGAGAGATCATTGAGCAGGTTCGCTACCGGCCGGTTTCTGCCCGCTTCAAAGTCTATATCATCGACGAAGTGCACATGCTTTCGACGCAAGCCTTCAACGGGTTGTTGAAGACACTCGAAGAGCCGCCGGAGCATGTGAAATTCATCTTCGCGACGACGGAAATCCGCAAGGTTCCGATCACCGTTCTCTCGCGCTGCCAGCGCTTCGACCTGCGCCGCATCAGCGCTTCCGATCTCGTCGGCCTGTTTTCGACCATCGCCGCCAAGGAAGGCATCGAGGCGGAACCGGATGCGCTGGCGATGATCGCGCGCGCCGCGGAAGGTTCTGCCCGTGACGGCCTGTCGCTGATGGACCAGGCGATTGCGCATGGCGGAGGCGTGGTGCAAGCCGAAGCCGTGCGCGGCATGCTCGGCCTTGCCGACCGCGCCCGCATCGTCGATCTTTTCCAGCATATCGTGCGCGGCGATGTCGCAAGCGCCCTCAATG
This sequence comes from Hyphomicrobiales bacterium, assembly GCA_900470965.1. Taxonomy (GTDB): domain Bacteria; phylum Pseudomonadota; class Alphaproteobacteria; order Rhizobiales; family Rhizobiaceae; genus Rhizobium. The sequence continues at coordinate 67,573 of UCCS01000012.1, read as the reverse complement.
AATTCCAGAGCCAGTACGAAGCGGGCGCCAACCCGGTCGTGGTGCTGACGGATCTCGCCGACTTCACGCATCTGGTGACGCGGCTGAAATATGTGCCCGATGCCGCGAACGACCCATCGCTCAGCGAAGTGGAGCGCACCAAGGCTGCGGAATTTGCGCAAGGTGTCGCGGTTACCACGCTCTCACGCATCTGGCAGATGCTGCTGAAGGGCATTCCGGAGACGGAAAACTCTTCGCGCACGGCGGGTGCAGCCGAGATGGTGCTTATCCGGCTCGCGCATGCAGCACATCTGCCGGCACCTGAGGATGCGGCGCGGCGGCTTGCGGAATTTTCCAATGAAAACGGTGCACCACGCCCGTCCTCGCCTGCCCCTTCGGGCAATGGCGGCGGCACGCGTGTGCCCTACCAGACGAATGTGACGGCACGGGCTCCCGAGCCCGCCCCACGACCACAGCCCTCGGGGCCAACCGCCATGCTGCGCGCCGTGCCCAATCTGGAGCCGCAGAGTATCGGCCGCGTCGAGACGAAGCCGGTGGAAGCGCCGAAGCCGCTCGTGCCGGTCAATTCGATCAGCGATATCGTTGATCTCGCAGCTGAAAAACGCGACGTCAAACTCAAGGCATTGGTGCGCAACTTCGTGCGGCCCGTACGGATCGAGCCTGGCCGTCTGGACGTGAACCTCACCGAGGGCGCACCCGGCACGCTGCTCAACGAGCTTGCCGTCAAGCTCAAGGAATGGACAGGCATCCACTGGATCGTCAGCACCAGCCGCGAAGAAGGCGGGCCGACGATGGTGGAGGCGGAAGCCAAGGCGCAGGAGCAGCGCGTCAGCGATGCGCGTCAGGACCCAGACGTCGCGGCAATTCTCGCCCAGTTCCCGGGTGCCAAGATCATCGACGTGCGCGTGCGTGCGCCGACGCCGGAGGAAGAGGCGGAGGAGGTCAACCCGCCTGCTGCCGCCGAATCCGAAGAAGGCGATATCCTGCCCGGCGACGACATAGAATTCTAGTTTCAAGAAGGAGAAGACGATGCGCGACATCATGGGCATGATGGGCAAAGTCAAGGAAATGCAGGCCAAGATGGAGCAGATGCAGGCGGAAATCGCCGAGCTGACCGCCGAAGGCAAGGCAGGCGGCGGGCTCGTCACCGTTATCATCTCCGGCAAAGGCGAATTGAAGAGCCTGAAGATCGACCCTTCCCTCTTCAAGGAAGACGATGTCGAGATCCTCGAAGACCTGATCGTTGCCGCCCACAAGGATGCCAAGGACAAAGCGGAAGCCATCGCTGCCGAAAAGACCAAGGCGCTGACGGCCGGCCTGCCGATCCCGCCCGGTTTCAAGCTGCCTTTCTGATTTCGTCGACTGGTCCGGTAATGACTGGCCCCGGAAGAGGAGACGGGAGATGATGACGTTGACGACGCTGCTGGTTTTCGCCGGCGCTCTTTTCATTGCCGCCGGCACACCCGGACCGAGCGTTGCGGCGCTTGTCGCCCGGGTCATCTCGAAAGGCGCGCGCGACGTGCTGCCTTTCCTGTTCGGCATGTGGGCCGGGGATGCGATCTGGCTGACCTGCGCCATTGCCGGCCTCTCGGCGATCGCCGAAAGTTTCTACCACGTCTTCGTCGTCATTAAATGGTTGGGCGTGCTCTATCTTCTTTATCTCGCCTGGCGGATGTGGTTCGCCGAAGCCGATGTCGAGGAAGAAGAGTTGCCGCAGGAGCGTTCGCGTGGTCGGATGTTTCTGACCGGCTTGGCGATTGCGCTCGGCAATCCGAAGATCATGGTGTTCTATGTGGCACTTCTGCCGTCGATCATCGATATTCCCGCAGTGTCGTTTGCCGGCTGGGCCGAACTCGTCGTCACGCTGTTCGTCGTCCTGGCTATTGTCGATTTCAGCTGGATGTTCCTCGCCGCAAAGGCGCGCGGTTTCCTGAAAAGCCGGCGGGCGGTGCGGATCGCCAACCGGGTGAGCGCGGGAACGATGGCGGGGGCTGCCGTCACCATCGCCATGCGCTGAGCTATGGCTGTGCTTCCAGTTCGGCTCGCAGCTTGTAGTGAACAGGCGCCGCCAGATAGCGCTCGCGGTCTGTTGCTGAAAGCCGGCGTCCGAAGGTTTCCATCATTTCCGGCATTGTGACTGCAACGCCCGGAAATGGCTTATACTCGACCGGCATTCCAGCTTCCACGATTCCATTTGATATCACGCGGCAATAGATGCCGGGGCGTGCTGCCCTGGTGTAGCGCTTGACGAATTTCGGATCGTTCATCCTGGTGGCGAACGTGGCGCAAGGGATGCGGCAGGATGTGACTTCGAGGATCAGTTCGCCTGTCATGAAGCGGTCGCCGACCGAGACATCGCGGTTATCAAGCCCTTCGATGACGAGATTCTCGCCGAAGGTGCCGGGCTCGACGGGCTGGCCGAGTTCGCTCGCCCACCAGTCGAGGCTGACAGAACCTTCCAGATAGACGGCCTGATCGACGCCACCGTGATGTTTCCTGTTGCAGATGGCATCCCCGACGAGGCCTTCGGCATCGATCATGATGCCGCCGGTGACGGCATGTTTGAAGATACCGGTCTTGTAGCTTTTGCCCGGCAGCCTTTCGGCGGAGCCGCGGCAGACGGCGAGGATTTTCATGGTTTCAGCGATTCTTCCGTGATTCCGTTTTCGTTCCATATCAGTTAAGAACGGCGTATGGCAAAGCGAGTCACCGGCCCCGAAATTGAAAAACTGATCCAGCTTCTGGCGAAAGTGCCGGGCCTCGGGCCGCGCTCGGCGCGGCGGGCGGCACTGCATCTCATCAAGAAGAAGGACCAGCTGCTTGGTCCTCTCTCACATGCGATGGGCGAGGCCTATGACAAGGTGAAGATCTGCTCGCGCTGCGGCAATGTCGATACGGTCGATCCCTGTACGGTCTGCACCGATGCGCAGCGCGACCAATCCGTGATCATCGTCGTCGAGGATGTCTCGGATCTCTGGGCGCTGGAGCGCGCAGGCGCACTGAACGCCGCCTATCATGTGCTTGGCGGCACGCTCTCGCCGCTTGACGGAGTCGGCCCTGACGATCTCAATATCCGCGGGCTGATCAACCGCGTCGGCGAGGGCGGCATCAAGGAAATCATCATCGCTGTGAATGCGACCGTCGAAGGGCAGACGACAGCGCATTACATCACCGACCAGCTCGCAGATCTCAATGTGAAAATCACGCGGCTGGCGCATGGCGTGCCTGTGGGGGGCGAGCTCGACTATCTCGACGAGGGTACGCTGACGGCCGCGCTTCGAGCGCGCACAGCAATATGAGGGAATTGAGGATGCGGCAAACCACCCCCCTCTGCCCTGCCNNGCCGGGCATCTCCCCCACAAGGAGGGAGATCACGAGCGTCTCGAGTCTCCCATCTCACGAACGGCTTGCCCGGTTGAGACGTCGATAGCTGGCGGAAAACAGCGCGCCCAGCCAATCTCCCCACCTGTGGGGGAGATGCCCGGCAGGGCAGAGGGGGGTATTTTACGGCGACTGCGGATATTGACGCTCATGTTGGTGCCCGCACTTTTTCCCTTGCCCTCTCACGCCGCACCTTCGAAAGCCGATGTCGAAGCCCAATTCGAAAAATGGGTGCAGGCCGATCTCTGGCCGGAAGCGAAAAAGAACGGCATTTCAGAGAAGACCTTCCGAGCCGCCTTTTCAGGCGTTGAACTGGATTGGACCCTGACCGATCTTGCCCCTCCCGGCTTTCCGCCGCCGAAGGAGCAGACGCAGACTCAGGCCGAGTTTTCCTCCCCGGGCCCCTATTTCAACGAGGATCGGCTGAAGCGGCTTGCGATAACCGGACGCGGCTTTGCCTCGCAATATGCCTCGACGCTCAGCCGCATCGAAAAGACCTATGGCGTGCCGGGCTCGATCGTGCTGGCAATCTGGGGACGCGAGACCGGTTTTGGCGCGGCGAAGATCCCGAATTCCGCCGTCGAGGTTCTGGCGACCAAGGCCTTCATGTCGACGCGCAAGGAGATGTTCCGCATGGAGCTGATCGCTGCGCTGCATATTCTCGACGGCGGCGACGTGACCCCTGCCGATTTCAAGGGATCGTCGGCAGGCGCGCTCGGCCAACCGCAGTTCATGCCGACGAGCTACCTGAAGTATGGCGTCGATTTCGACGGTGACGGTCACCGCAATATCTGGACCTCGGTTCCCGACACGCTCGCCTCGATTGCCAATTTCCTCGTGAAAAAGGGCTGGCAGCGCGACCGCGACTGGGGCTTCGAAGTGACGATCCCCGACCCAGTCTCCTGCGCGCAGGAAGGGCCTGATCTTGCCAAGCCGCTCTCCCACTGGGCGTCGCTCGGCATCAAACGCATTTCCGGCAAGGGTTTTCCATCCGGCGAGTTGAAAGCGCAGGGCATGATGCTGGTGCCTGCGGGGCGTGATGGGCCGGAATTCATCGTCACGCCGAACTTCTATATCATCAAGGAATACAACAACTCCGACCTCTATGCCCTCTATATCGGCAATCTTGCCGACCGCATCGCCTCCGGTTCCGGTTCCTTCCAGGGGCAATGGGGCGATGTCGGCAAGATGCTGCGCTCGGATGTCGCCGCCATGCAGCGCGCACTGGAACGACAGGGCTACGATGTCGGCGGTTCGGATGGACTGCCCGGCTACAAGACACGCCGCGCGATCGGCCAGTGGCAGGAAAAGAACGGCATGAAACCGACTTGCTTTCCCGAGGCATCGATGAAGGGCAAGCTCAAGTAAGAGGCGTGCGCGCCAGGCGGATGCTTTACAGGTTGCGCTTCAACCCCTCATGGCTCGTCACGAAACCGAGCTTTTCATAAAATCGGATCGAATCCGCACGCGTCTTGTCGGATGTGAGTTGCACGAGACCGCAACCACGTTCCGCGCAGCGGGCGATCGCCCATTCGATGAATTGCGAACCGAACCCGGAACCACGATGGCCCTTCGCAATGCGCACGCTTTCGATCTGGCCCCGCCACATGCCCGTTCGCGAAAGGCCGGGAAGAAAACTCAGCTGCAAGCAGCCGACGACCCGGTCGGTCTCGTCGATTGCAACAGCCAGCAACTGGTTGGGATCTGCCTCGATTGCGGCGAAGGCTGCGAGATAGCGTATATCGACGGGATCCGAGACGACCTCCCGTGTGCTGCCGAGATCATCATCGGCGAGCAGCCGGATGATGTCGGCGAGATCGGATTGTCGTGCGCTTCGGAAGACGTGCATGGCTGACCTCAATGGTGCAGATCGATCGGTGCCTTGTGGAAGACGTCATCGACGGGCGGAATGGCCTGCCGTTCGATCATGCGATGAACGTTCGGCAGGCCCTCGCCGCAGTGCAGGGCGCGAAGCCGGTCGGTATTTTCGGCATCGGCCTGCGTTCGGCGCTGGTTGTGCCTGATATATTCGACCCAGGTCGGCGTGTGATAGGTTTCCGTCCAGAGGCCGGGATTTTCGAGATCGCGCATCAGTGCCCAGTTGCGGGCGCCATCGCGGATGCGGATGCGGCGGCGTTCAACCATCAGCGTCATGAATTCGGCCAAGTCGCTATCGGCGATCTGGTAAGCGACCTGGATGACGATCGGGCCGCTGCGCGGCGTGATATCGAGACCGAGCGCGGGCTCGATGAAGCGGTTCAACGGATCGAGATTGAGCGAGGCGAAAGCCGGCATGGAAAAGCGCAGGCCGATCACGACTCCAAGCAGCAGGACCGCAGCCGACATCAGCAGTGCATTCGAAAGACCATACCGGTCGGCGGCAACACCCCAGAGCCAGCTTCCGCCGGCAATACCGCCGAAGGTGACGGTCTGGTAGAGTGACAAAGCGCGGCCGACCACCCAGCGCGGCGTCGAAAGCTGAACGATGATGTTGAAGAGCGAAAGTGCCGAAACCCAGCAGGCGCCGGCTACCAGCAGCCCGGCCGAGGTGAGCACGGCACTTGGGCTGAGAGCTGCGATCACGGCGCTGAGTGCAAAGCCTGTAAAGGCCAAACGGATGATCGTCTCGCTGGAGAACATCTCGCGCAGACTGGTGCTCAGGATAGCACCACCGATCGCGCCGATGCCGAAGGCGCCGAGCATGAAACCATAGGTCAGCGGCCCGCCAGCGACGAGATCGAGCGCGACGACCGGCAGCAGCGCCTGGATAGAACTCGCGCCGATACCGAATACCAGCCCTCTGAGGAGGATCTTTTCGAGGTTGGGCGACATGGAGACATAACGCATGCCGGCAAAAATGGCGCTGCCAAGTGTTTCGCGCGGCAGCGTCGAAGCAGGCGTGCTCGGTCGCCAGCGGAACAGCACATAGAGGAGCGCAATGTAGCTCAGCGCGTTCACTGCAAAGGCCGCAGCGGCACCGGCAGCCGCCACGATGGCGCCACCGATCGCCGGACCGACACTGCGGGTAATGTTGAAGCCCATACTGTTCAGCGTAACCGCGCCCGGCAAATCGGCGCGCGGCACCATGTCGCCAACAGAGGCCTGCCAGGAGGGATTGTTGAGCGCCGTGCCGCAGCCGATGAGGAACGTAAAGAAGAGCAGCAGTCCGGGGGTAATCCAGCCGAGAAAGGCGCAAGCCGTCAACACGATCGAGACCACGAACATCGCGGATTGCGCCGTCAGCATGATCCGGCGCCGATCATAATTGTCGGCGAGAGCGCCCGAGATCAGCGAGAACAGCATGATCGGCAGCGCCGTCGAGGTCTGGACCAGCGCGACAATGTCCTCGGACGAGGTGATGACCGTCATCATCCAGGCGGCACCGACAGCCTGAATCAGGCCACCGAAGTTCGAGGCGAGGCTTGCAAACCAGATGGTGCGGTAGGTCTCATGGCGCAAAGGCGCAAATGTCGAAGACGTATAGGCCACGCTTCCCCCCGCTTTTATCGTTGTGCCTCAATAGCAATATATGCGGAAGATGAGTGCTCGCCATAGGTTAGCTCGCACTTGCAGGGGTGGAAGAGGCGGAATCGGCGCCGACCTTGCAATTTCCAAAAAACGGGACTATATGGCACTCAAATTCTTGATCGTTCGATGAGGAGTGGGCCGCAAGGACCCGCTCTTTTTTATTAGCGCGATCACCCCGAATGCCAGAAATCGCAGGGAGCGCACCGCTTGTCGGATCTGACAAACGCAGACAATCAACATGAGCCGCGGCTGATTACCGAGACCGGGCTTGACCAGCGTCTTGCCGACATTATCGAACCCGTACTCGTCGACATCGGCTTCCGCCTCATTCGCGTTCGCATGCTCAACCAGAATGGCATGACGATGCAGGTCATGGCCGAGAAGAACGATGGCACGATGAGCGTCGAAGACTGCGAGCAGGTCTCCATGGCGATTTCTCCGGTGCTCGATGTGGAAGATCCGATCGATAAAGAGTATCATCTCGAAGTGTCTTCGCCGGGTATCGACCGCCCTCTGGTGCGGAAATCCGATTTCGTTCGCTGGCAGGGCCACCTCGTAAAGTGCGAAACGTCGATCATGATCGGCAATCGCAAACGCTTCCGCGGCAAGATCGTCGAAGCGGACGCCGACGGGTTTACGATCGAACGCGATCAGATTGCCTATGGCGAGGAGCAGAAGGTCGTCATCCCCTTCACTGCGCTCAGCGATGCCAAACTCATTCTGACCGACGATCTGATCCGGGATGCACTGCGCGCCGACAAGCTGGCAAAGGCGCAGGCTGCGAACCAGAACGAAGCGGACGACGAAGAATAACCGATCAACGCAAGCTCCAGGGACGGGAACCCGGGTAGTCAAGGACGGAGAAACACAACAATGGCAGTCAGTGCAAACCGGCTCGAACTTCTGCAGATCGCAGATGCAGTGGCGCGCGAAAAGGTCATCGACCGCGAGATCGTGCTTGCCGCGATGGCCGATGCCATCCAGAAGGCGGCGCGTTCCCGTTACGGTACCGAATCCAATATCCGCGCCGACATCAACCCGAAGACCGGCGAAATCCGTCTGCAGCGCCTGCTCGAAGTCGTCGAGAAGGCCGAAGATTATTCCACGCAGATCCCGCTGGAACTGGCCCGCGACCGCAACCCGGACGCCGCCATCGGCGACTTCATCGCCGATCCGCTGCCGCCGATGGATTTCGGCCGCATCGCCGCACAGTCGGCCAAGCAGGTTATCGTGCAGAAGGTGCGCGAAGCCGAGCGTGACCGCCAGTTCGACGAATTCAAGGATCGTGTCGGCGAAATCGTCAACGGAACGGTCAAGCGCGTCGAATATGGCAATGTCATCGTCGACCTCGGCCGCGGTGAAGGCATCATCCGCCGTGACGAAATGATCCCGCGCGAGAATGTTCGCTATGGCGATCGCGTCCGTGCGTACGTATATGATGTCCGTCGCGAGCAGCGCGGCCCGCAGATCTTCCTGTCGCGCACGCATCCGCAGTTCATGGTGAAGCTCTTCACCATGGAAGTGCCGGAAATTTACGACGGCATCATCCAGGTGAAGTCGGTTGCCCGCGACCCGGGTTCGCGCGCCAAGATCGCCGTGATCTCGAACGACAGTTCGATCGATCCGGTCGGCGCCTGCGTCGGTATGCGTGGTTCGCGCGTCCAGGCCGTCGTCGGCGAGCTCCAGGGCGAGAAGATCGACATCATTCCCTGGTCGCAGGACCCGGCGACCTTCGTCGTCAATGCCCTGCAGCCGGCCGAAGTCGCAAAGGTCGTTCTCGACGAAGATGCTGAACGCATCGAAGTGGTCGTTCCGGATGAGCAGCTTTCGCTCGCCATCGGCCGCCGCGGCCAGAACGTCCGTCTGGCTTCGCAGCTGACGGGCTGGGACATCGACATCATGACGGAAGCCGAAGAGTCCGAGCGCCGTCAGAAGGAATTCAACGAGCGCACCAACCTCTTCATGGACGCGCTCGATGTCGACGAGATGGTCGGCCAGGTTCTGGCTTCGGAAGGTTTCGCCGCCGTCGAGGAACTGGCTTATGTCGATCTCGACGAAATCTCCTCGATCGACGGTTTCGACGAAGACACCGCGCAGGAAATCCAGACCCGCGCCCGCGAATTCCTCGAGAAGCTCGAGGCGGAAATGGACGAGAAGCGCAAGGCTCTCGGCGTTGCCGACGAACTGCGCCAGATCGACGGCATAACCGCCCAGATGATGGTGGCGCTCGGCGAAGACGGTATCAAGACGATCGAGGACTTCGCAGGCTGCGCAGCCGACGATCTCGTCGGCTGGACCGAACGCAAGAATGGCGAAACGAAGAAGTTCGAGGGCCTGTTCTCGAAGTTCGACATTTCGCGCGTCGAAGCCGAACAGATGGTTGTGCAGGCCCGCCTGCTCGCCGGCTGGATTACTGAAGAAGACCTTGCGAAGGACGCGGAAGCTGTCGAAGCCGATGCGACCGAGCAGGACGCATAATGACACTGACGCCGGACACATCTCCTGAGGACGATGATCTTGCAGGTTACGACGTGAACGGCCGCATGTGCATCGCAACACGCGAAAGCGGATCGCCGGATGAGCTGATCCGCTTCGTGGCCGCCCCTGACGGGACGGTGGTGCCGGATCTGAAGCGCACGCTGCCGGGACGCGGCTGCTGGGTGAAGATCGACCGGTCGCTGGTCGAGAGGGCGGTGGCGAAGAAGCTCTTCGCCCGCGCCCTCAAGGCCGATGTCAAGGCAGCCGACGACCTCGCCGAGCGGGTGGAGCGGCTGTTTCTGCAGCAGCTTCTGCAGATGATGAATATGGCGCGCAAGGCGGGCCAGCTCGTCACTGGCTCGGCCAAGGTGGATGCCGCAATACGCAGCGGGGCTGCGCTTGCAGTGTTCCATTCGACGGATGCAGCCGCCGATGGCGTGAGAAAAATAGACCAGGCTCGCAAGGCCTGGCACCTCGGAATGGAAACCGAGGAAGAAATACCTTCCTTCCGTCTCTTCTCGGAGAGCGAAATGGAAGGGGTGATGGGCCAGAATGCTTTTATCCATGCCGCAGTGCTTGCAGGGCAGGCGGGTGAAGGTGTAGTGAAGCGCGCAAAGATGCTCGAACAGTACCGTAACGGCGGTCAGTCCCGGGCACCGGGCGGCGCTGGCCAGCAAAAACAATGATGCGGTCACCGGCGGAAGCCGGCCGCAATATCATTGATCGATTGTATGTGATTGACAGGGTCTGATGGCTTCATCGTTCCCTGTCCGAAGGAACGGGAACGAATGACCGACAGCAACGACGACAAGACAATCAGCGCAACGGGGAAGAAAACCCTCACCCTGAAACCATCAGGAATGAGCCAGGGTACCGTTCGCCAGGATATGGGTCGCGGTCGCACCAAGGCGGTCGTCGTCGAGACCCGCAAGCGGCGCCCGATGCGCCCTGAAGACGAAAAGCCGATGACACCTGCTCCCGCAGCTCCGGTGCGCGCGCCTGAACCGGCGCCGGCGCCTGTGCAGGCGCGTCCGCAGCAGTCGGCTCCGGCCCCGCGCATTCAACAGCCTGGTGGCCAGAACAACCAGCGCCCGCAGCAGACAAACCAGCGTCCGCAGCAATCCTACCAGCCGCAGCGTCAGCAGGATCGTCCACGTCCCGTGGTGCTGAACCACCTTTCGCCTGAGGAAATGGATGCCCGTCGCCGCGCGCTTGCCGACGCGCAAGCCCGTGACGCGCAGGACGCCATCCGTCGTGCTGAGGAAGAAAAGCGCCGCGCGGCAGAAGAGGCCGTACGCCAGGCCGCCGAAGCGGAGGAAGCCAAGCTGCGCGCCGCAGAAGAGGCCGTACGCCAGGCGGAGGCCGCAGCAGCAGCCCTGGCCGAACCACCTGCCGCTCCTGCAGTGGAAGCACGTGTTGAAACTCCTCGTCCGCAGCAGCCGGCACCGGCAGCCGCGCCGGCCGCTCGCCGTCCGGAAACCGCTCCGTCGCCCTCAACCGCCCGGCCTGCGCCAGGCGCACCGGCAGGTGTGCGTGGTCGCCGTAATGAAGGCGAAGAGGAAGACCGCGGTGCTTCGCGCAGCGGTCCGGTCCGTGGCCGCCCGGTTCGTCCGGAGCCCGCAAAGCCGGTGACAACCCGCCCGAAGAGCGAGGAAGACCGCCGCCGCGGCAAGCTGACCGTTACCACCGCAAACGTCGATGACGACGGCAATGCACGCGGGCGTTCGCTTTCGGCCATGCGCCGCCGGCAGGAAAAGTTCCGCCGCAGCCAGATGCAGGAGACGCGCGAGAAGATCACCCGCGAGGTCGTACTGCCCGAAACCATCACGATCCAGGAACTGTCGCAGCGCATGTCCGAACGTGCCGTTGACGTCATCAAGTACCTGATGAAGGAAGGCCAGATGATGAAGCCGGGCGACGTCATCGACGCCGACCTCGCTGAACTCATTGCCGGTGAATTCGGCCATACGGTCAGGCGCGTATCCGAATCCGACGTCGAACTCGGCATCTTCAATGTGTCCGACGAGCAGGGCGAACTGGTTTCGCGCCCGCCTGTCGTCACCATCATGGGCCACGTCGACCACGGCAAGACCTCGCTGCTCGACGCTATCCGCCATGCCAACGTGGTCTCCGGCGAAGCCGGTGGCATCACGCAGCATATCGGCGCCTATCAGGTGGAACAGAACGGCCAGAAGATCACATTCATCGATACTCCCGGCCACGCAGCCTTTACGGCGATGCGTGCCCGCGGTGCGCAGGCTACCGACATCGCGATCCTCGTGGTCGCGGCTGACGATAGCGTGATGCCGCAGACGATCGAATCCATCAACCACGCCAAGGCGGCCGGTGTTCCGATCATCGTGGCGATCAACAAGGTCGACAAGCACGAGGCCGATCCGCAGAAGGTTCGCAACCAGCTTCTGCAGCACGAAGTCTTCGTAGAATCCATGGGCGGTGAAGTGCTCGACGTCGAAGTTTCGGCCAAGACCGGCAAGAACCTCGATAAGCTGCTCGAAGCGATCCTGCTGCAGGCCGAAATTCTCGACCTTAAGGCCAATCCGAACAGGACGGCTGAAGGTACTGTCATCGAAGCCCAGCTCGACCGCGGTCGTGGTGCGGTTGCGACTGTGCTTGTCCAGAAGGGCACACTGCGTCCGGGTCAGATCATCGTTGCCGGTGACGTCTGGGGCCGCGTGCGCGCCCTGGTCACCGATAAGGGCGACCATGTGAAGGAAGCCAGTCCCGCGACCCCGGTCGAGGTTCTCGGTCTTTCCGGCACGCCGCAGGCAGGTGACAAGTTTGCCGTCGTCGAGAATGAAAGCCGCGCCCGCGAAATCTCGGAGTATCGTCAGCGTCTCGCCCGCGACAAGGCGGCTGCCCGCCTGTCGGGACAGCGCGGTTCGCTGGAACAGATGATGACGCAGCTCCAGAGCACCGGCGTGAAGGAATTCCCGCTGGTCATCAAGGGCGACGTGCAGGGCTCGATCGAAGCGATTGCCGGCGCATTGGACAAGCTCGGTACCGACGAGGTTCGTGCCCGCATCGTTCATTCGGGCGCAGGCGGTATCACCGAGTCCGACATCTCGCTTGCCGAAGCATCGAACGCTGCCATCATCGGCTTCAACGTGCGTGCGAATGCGCAGGCACGCCAGTTCGCCGAACGTGAGGGGATCGAGATCCGCTACTACAACATCATCTACGACCTCGTGGATGACGTGAAGGCAGCGATGTCGGGTCTTCTTTCGCCGGAACGTCGCGAGACCTTCATCGGCAATGCCGAGATCCTGGAGGTGTTCAACATCACCAAGGTCGGCAAGGTCGCGGGTTGCCGCGTCGTCGAAGGCAAGGTCGAGCGTGGCGCGGGTGTCCGCCTCATCCGCGACAACGTCGTCGTGCACGAAGGCAAGCTCAAGACCCTCAAGCGCTTCAAGGACGAAGTCTCTGAAGTACCGATGGGCCAGGAGTGCGGTATGGCCTTCGAGAACTACGAAGACATGCGTGTCGGCGACGTCATCGAGTGCTTCCGCGTCGAGCACATCACGCGCACGCTCTGATCGGGCGACGATTGAAATCTTGGACGGGCGCCGGATCATCCAGTCCGGCGCCCGATCCTTTTGGGATAAAGAACAATGGCAACAAGACCTACATCCTCGGCACCGTCGCAGCGCATGCTGCGCGTCGGCGAGCAGGTTCGCGCAGCAATCACCCAGGTGCTGCAGCGCGGCGAAGTGCGCGACGACATCATCGAGGCGACCGTGATCTCGATCTCCGAGGTGCGCATGTCGCCCGACTTGAAGATCGCGACGGCCTATGTGACGCCGCTCGGCGTTTCCGACCACACGATCGTCATCGACGCGCTGAACCGTAAAGCGAAGTTCATCCGTGGCCGGCTCGGACCGCAGCTCCGGCAGATGAAATACATGCCGGAAGTGCGCTTCCGCGACGATACCAGCTTCGACAATTATAAGAAGATCGACGACCTGCTGCGCTCGCCCGAGGTGAGCCGCGATCTCGACAATGACGACGAATAACAGAAGAGACTGATGTCCAAACCACGCAAACCCAAGGGCCGCCCGATTTCCGGTTGGCTGATCCTCGACAAGCCGGTGGATTTCGGCTCGACGGAAGCCGTTTCCAAGATCAAGTGGCTCTTCAAGGCGCAGAAGTGCGGCCATGCAGGCACACTCGATCCATTGGCCTCGGGCATGCTGCCGATCGCGCTCGGCGATGCCACCAAGACCGTTCCCTATGTGATGGACGGCCGCAAGATCTACGAATTCACTGTGAGTTGGGGCGAGGAACGGGCGACCGACGACCTCGAGGGCGATGTTACGCAGAACTCCGACAAGCGCCCGAGCGAGCAGCAGATCCGCGATATCCTGCCGAAATATATCGGCACGATCAGCCAGGTTCCGCCGCAGTTTTCCGCGATCAAAATCGCCGGTGAACGCGCCTACGATCTGGCGCGCGACGGCGAGGCGGTCGAGATCCCCTCACGCGAGGTCGAGGTTCATCGTCTGACGCTTCTCGCCTGCCCGGATGCCAATACCGCGCATTTCGAGGTGGAATGCGGCAAGGGCACCTACGTGCGGGCGCTTGCCCGCGATTTCGGCCGCGAACTCGGCTGCTACGGTCATGTTTCCGGCCTGCGCAGAACTTTCGTCGCGCCCTTTGCAGAAGAGACGATGGTGCCGCTTGCAAAGCTCACGGCGCTCGAAGAGATCGAGGACATGGATGAGCGTCTTGCCGCCCTCGACGCACTACTGATCGATACCTGCGAGGCGTTATCAACCCTGCCGCACCTTGTTGTCAGTGATGATCAGGCGCACCGGCTGAAAATGGGCAACCCTATCCTGGTGCGCGGCCGCGACGCGCCGGTTGCCGAAAGCGAGGCCTATGCGACGGCCCGCGGCAGGCTGATCGCGATCGGCGAGATCGGACAGGGTGAATTCCGGCCGAAGCGTGTTTTCGCCTGACAGTTGCAAATAGCGGCATTGCCAGAAATAGGCGATGCGATATGTTTCCCGGCGGGCCATAACGGCCCGTCATAGGGGAAAAATATGCGCAAAATCGCTTTGGGAATACTGACGTTCTTTTCGTTGTTTCTCACGGTTACGATCGCTCAATCTGGCGAGCGCTGGGCCGAACTTCCGGCCTTTCCTTCCATGTCGGCGCCGAAGGCGAGCGGCATGGCTGAAGTCAACGACATCAAGATGTATTACGCCGAATATGGCGAGGGCGACCCGATCCTCTTCATCCACGGCGGGCTTGGAAATGCCGATGTCTGGGGCCATCAGGTCGCCGATTTCGCTAGAGATCACCTCGTCATCGTTGCCGACAGCCGCGGGCATGGGCGCTCCACGCGCAGCCAGCAGCCCTTCGGCTATGATCTGATGACATCGGATTATGCAGCGCTTCTCGACCATCTGAAAATCGGCAAGGTGACGCTGGTTGGCTGGTCGGACGGCGGCATCATCGGCATCGACATGGCGATGAAACATCCGGAGAAGCTCACGCGCGTCATCGCCCAGGCGGCAAATGTCACGACCGACGGCGTAAAGTCCGACGTCATGAGCAACAAGACCTTCAACGACTACATCAACGTCGCCGGCGAATATTACAAAAAGCTGTCGCCGACGCCGAACGAATACGACGCCTTCGTCAAACAAATCTCGGAAATGTGGGCGACACAGCCTGCCTGGACGGCAGCGGATCTCGGAAAAATCACGATACCCGTCACGCTCGCCATCGGCGATCATGACGAGGCGGTAAAGCTCGATCATACAGAGATGATGGCGAAGGAAATTCCAGGCGCAAAACTCGTCATCCTGAAGGATGCCAGCCATTTCGCCATGCTGCAGGATCCCGAAGGATACGACGCGATGATCCGGGACGCCATGGCGGGGCGCTGAAACCGCTACTGGTGCCCCTCTTTCCAACGCTGCTTATTTGGTTTATAGGCAGCGCCAGCATCAGGGTATCCCCGATTGCATTCGCGGCCAAGGCTGGACGACATCCCGGCTTTTGGCGACTTAAACTCCTCTCAACGAAAGGATTGTCCGATGTCGATCACTGCTGAGCGCAAGGCTGCGCTGATCAAGGAATATGCGACCACCGAGGGCGACACCGGTTCGCCGGAAGTACAGGTTGCGATCCTCACCGAGCGCATCAACAACCTGACCGAACACTTCAAGGACCACAAGAAGGATAACCATTCCCGCCGTGGTCTGCTGACGCTCGTTTCCAGCCGCCGCTCGCTTCTTGACTATCTCAAGAAGAAGGACGAAGGCCGCTACACCAAGCTGATCAACGGCCTGGGTATCCGCCGCTAATGATTTTTCGGCGGGGGGGGGG
>UCCS01000012.1:0-51820 GCA_900470965.1 Hyphomicrobiales bacterium | reverse complement strand
CCCCCGCCGATTGTTTTTCCGGGAGTGCGTCTCCCGATGACATTTTCCAGGCGCGCGCTATTTGTGTGAATGGAAAGACGGCAGTTCCGGATGGGCCGGATCTGCCAAACCAACCGTTGACCTGTCATGGGGCAGGATTGCCGGATGCTTTCGGCCAGAGTTTCACAAGAGCTTTGGCCCGATTTCCCGAGGGAAATCGTCCGTTCGAAGCTTCCCGTTGTCTTGCCCGTGATGCGTCACATTGATTGCGGTCGACGCTGTGCTGCTCCTCACGGAGACGGCGCGTTGGCTGCATTGAAGGACAAGACATGTTCGATACACATAAAGTAGAAATCGAGTGGGCAGGCCGCCCGCTCAAGCTCGAGACCGGCAAGATCGCACGTCAGGCTGACGGTGCTGTGCTCGCCACCTACGGCGAAACCGTGGTTCTTGCGACCGTCGTTTCCGCCAAGGCACCGAAGCCCGGCCAGGACTTCTTCCCGCTGACGGTCAACTATCAGGAAAAGACCTATGCAGCCGGCAAGATCCCCGGCGGCTACTTCAAGCGCGAAGGTCGCCCGAGCGAAAACGAAACCCTCGTTTCCCGCCTGATCGACCGCCCGATCCGCCCGCTCTTCCCGGAAGGCTACAAGAACGACACCCAGGTCGTTGTCACCGTCATCCAGCACGACCTCGAGAACAACCCGGACATCCTGTCCATGGTTGCAACGTCTGCGGCATTGACGCTTTCCGGCGTTCCCTTCATGGGCCCGGTCGGCGGCGCACGCGTCGGCTACATCAATGGCGAATACGTTCTCAACCCGCATCTCGACGAGATGGATGAATCGAGCCTCGACCTCGTCGTTGCCGGCACCTACGATGCCGTCCTGATGGTCGAATCCGAAGCCAAGGAGCTTCCGGAAGACGTCATGCTCGGCGCCGTCATGTTCGGCCACAAGGGCTTCCAGCCGGTTCTCGACGCGATCATCAAGCTCGCCGAAGTTGCCGCCAAGGAACCGCGTGACTTCCAGCCGGAAGACTATTCCGCTCTCGAATCCGAAATGCTCGGCCTTGCCGAAGGCGAACTTCGCGAAGCCTACAAGATCACCCAGAAGGCCGACCGCTACGCAGCTGTCGACGCCGTCAAGGCCAAGGTGAAGGCGCACTTCCTCCCCGAGGAAGGCGAAGCCAAGTACACGGCCGAAGAAGTCGGCGCGATCTTCAAGCACCTGCAGGCCAAGATCGTCCGCTGGAACATCCTCGACACCAAGAGCCGCATCGATGGTCGCGACCTCGAAACCGTTCGTCCGATCGTATCGGAAGTCGGCCTTCTGCCGCGCACGCATGGTTCGGCGCTCTTTACCCGCGGTGAAACGCAGGCGATCGTGGTTGCCACCCTCGGCACCGGCGAAGACGAGCAGTATGTCGACAGCCTGACGGGCATGTACAAGGAGCGCTTCCTGCTCCATTACAACTTCCCTCCCTACTCGGTCGGCGAAACCGGCCGCATGGGCTCCCCGGGTCGCCGTGAAATCGGTCATGGCAAGCTCGCATGGCGCGCAATTCGCCCGATGCTGCCTTCCGCCGAACAGTTCCCCTATACGCTGCGCGTCGTCTCCGAGATCACCGAGTCGAATGGCTCGTCCTCGATGGCTACCGTCTGCGGCACCTCGCTCGCTCTGATGGATGCAGGTGTACCGCTCGCAAAGCCGGTTGCCGGTATCGCCATGGGTCTGATCCTTGAAGGCGATCGCTTCGCCGTCCTCTCCGACATTCTTGGTGACGAAGATCACCTCGGCGACATGGACTTCAAGGTCGCAGGTACTGCCGACGGCATCACCTCGCTGCAGATGGACATCAAGATCGCCGGTATCACCGAAGAGATCATGAAGGTCGCTCTTGGCCAGGCCCAGGGTGGTCGCGCCCACATTCTCGGCGAAATGGCGAAGGCCATCACCGAAAGCCGTGGCCAGCTCGGCGAATTCGCTCCGCGCATCGAAGTCATGAACATTCCGGTCGACAAGATCCGCGAAGTCATCGGCTCCGGCGGCAAGGTCATCCGCGAAATCGTCGAAAAGACTGGCGCAAAGATCAACATCGAGGACGACGGCACCGTCAAGATCGCCTCCTCCTCGGGCAAGGAAATCGAGGCGGCCCGCAAGTGGATCCACTCGATCGTCGCCGAGCCGGAAATCGGCCAGATCTACGAAGGCACTGTTGTCAAGACCGCCGACTTCGGCGCCTTCGTCAACTTCTTCGGCGCCCGTGACGGCCTCGTCCACATCTCGCAGCTTGCTTCCGAGCGTGTCGCGAAGACCCAGGACGTCGTCAAGGAAGGCGACAAGGTCTGGGTCAAGCTGCTCGGCTTCGACGAGCGCGGCAAGGTTCGCCTGTCCATGAAGGTCGTCGACCAGGCCACCGGCCAGGAAATCCCGGCTGCCGAAAAGGGCGACAAGAAGAAGGATGAAGCGGCCGAATAATCCGCGCCTTCTCCGCTGATATCCGGGCGCGGGACTGTTTCCGCGCCCTTTTTGTATTCGACCTTTGCGCAATTGCGGACGAAAACCGCTGCGCAGTTTCCTGGAATTGCTCCAGATGACGGGACCAGATCATGAGCCGCGAGACGCTGAAGACCCTTTTCCACCCCTTTGCCAGCGAAACCGTCACGCCGCCAGGCGAAGGCGAGCGTGTGCTCTTCCTCGGCGCAGAGGCGGGCTTCGCCCTGCCCGAGGGCTTTGCCGCGTCCCTGGAGGCCGTACAGGGCTTCAAGCCGCTCTACAGACAGCTTCTGGCGCAGCGCATCGAGGCGAAGCCGGAGATCGACGCTGAAGACTATGATGCAGCGCTGGTGCTCTGCACCAAGCACAAGGGCGAAAACGAAGCCAATATCGCCGCTGCCCTTTCCCGCGTGAAGGCCGGTGGGCTGATCGTCGTCGCCGGCGGCAAGGAAGACGGCATCCAGCCGCTGCGCAAGCGTGTGGAAGGTTTCGGCCTCGATACCGAGCATATGCCGAAATATCATGGCGTCGCCTTCTGGTTCGGCCGGCCGGCCGATGTCAGTGAGATCGTTGCGAAGTTCGGCAAATCGCCGGTTCGCGTCGATGGCCGCTTCATTGCCTCGCCCGGCATGTTCTCGCATGACCGGCTCGACGCCGGTTCGCAGCTTCTCGCCTCGCGACTGCCGACCGATTTTACCGGCGACGCCGCCGATTTCGGCGCCGGCTGGGGCTATCTCTCCGCCGAACTTGCACAGAAGTCTCCTAACCTTGCCCGCCTTGACCTCTACGAGGCCAACTACGAGGCCCTGGAGGCCGCCAAGGCCAATCTGGCGGAAAACTGCCCGGACGCGCCTGTGCGCTTCTTCTGGCACGATCTGGCGGGCGAGCAGGTGCGGGACAAATACGATCTCGTCATCATGAACCCGCCCTTCCATGAGGGCCATGCGGCTGAGCCTTCACTTGGACAGGCAATGATCAAGACGGCGGCCTCTTCGCTGCGCGGCGGCGGGCGGATGATGCTGGTGGCCAATCGCGGCCTGCCTTATGAGCCGGTGCTTGCAGAGCATTTCAAGGATAGCGGCGAAACCTGCCGCAATGCCCGCTTCAAGGTGTTGTGGGCACGTAAATAAAAAAGGCGGCCGATGGCCGCCTTTTCTTTTTAAGCCTTGTCCGGCCTTACTCGACGTCTGCCTTGCGCAGCGTCTCCAGTGCCGGCATGGAGGTGATGTTGTAACCGGCATCCACGAAGTGGATTTCGCCCGTCACGCCCATCGAGAGATCCGAAAGCAGGTACAGCGCGGAGCTGCCGACGTGATCGATGGTGACGGTCTTGCGCAGCGGTGCATTGCGCTGGTTCCACGACAGGATGGCGCGGGCATCGGAAATGCCTGCGCCGGCGAGCGTGCGGATCGGGCCTGCCGAGATAGCGTTGACGCGGATGCCGCGCGGACCGTAATCGGCCGCCAGATAGCGCACGGAAGCTTCCAGAGCAGCCTTGGCGACGCCCATGACGTTGTAGTTCGGGATCACGCGCGTGGAGCCGTTATAGGTCAGCGTCAGCATGGTGCCGCCATCTTCCATCAACGGCGCACAGCGCTTGGCGATCTCCGTGAAGGAGAAGCAGGAGATGACCATGGTGCGGCTGAAGTTCTCGCGCGTCGTATCGGCGTAGAGGCCCTTCAGTTCATTCTTGTCGGAAAAGCCGATCGCATGGACGATGAAATCCAGCTTGCCCCAGCGCTCCTTGATCGTGTCGATGACCGTGTCGACCGAAGCGATGTCCTCGACATCGCAGGGCAGAAGAAAATCGGAATTGACTTCAGCTGCAAGCGGCTTGACGCGCTTGCCGAGCGCATCACCCTGGAAAGTGAAAGCCAGTTCCGCGCCCTGGGCAGCGAGCGCCTTCGAAATTCCCCAGGCGATAGAATGGTTGTTTGCGACGCCCATGATGAGGCCGCGCTTACCCTGCATGATTCCGGTCATTGTTATTATCCGTTGTAGCGCTGGAACACGAGCGTGGCGTTGGTGCCGCCGAAGCCGAAGGAATTGGAGAGGGCAATGTCGATCTTGGCATTGTCGATGCGCTTGCGGACGATCGGCACGCCTTCGAATTCCGGATCGAGTTCCTTGATATGCGCGCTTTCGCCGATGAAACCTTCCTGCATCATCAGCAGCGAATAGATCGATTCCTGCACACCGGCGGCACCGAGCGAATGGCCCGTCAGCGACTTGGTGGACTGGATATGCGGCAGCTTCTCGCCGAAAACCGCACGGATGGCGCCGATTTCCTTGCTGTCGCCGACCGGTGTCGAGGTGCCGTGCGTGTTGATGTAATCGACATCACCCTTCACGGTCGCCAGCGCCTGACGCATGCAACGGATAGCACCCTCGCCCGAGGGAGCGACCATGTCATAGCCATCGGAGGTTGCGCCGTAGCCAATGATTTCAGCATAGATCTTGGCGCCCCGTGCCTTGGCATGTTCCAGTTCCTCGAGGACGAGCACACCAGCGCCGCCAGCGATGACGAAGCCGTCACGGCTGACGTCATAGGCTCGGGAAGCGGTATCCGGCGTATCGTTGTACTTGGAGGACATGGCGCCCATGGCGTCGAAGAGGTTCGACATGGTCCAGTCGAGATCTTCGTGGCCGCCGGCAAACATCATGTCCTGCTTGCCCCACTGGATCATTTCAACGGCATTGCCGATGCAGTGCGCGGAGGTCGAGCAGGCAGACGAGATAGAATAGTTGACGCCGTGGATCTTGAACCAGGTGGCAAGCGTTGCGGACGCTGTAGACGACATGGCCTTCGGCACGGCGAAGGGGCCGATGCGCTTCGGGCTGTTGTTCTTGACGGTGATCTCGGCTGCTTCGATGAGCGTACGCGTAGACGGACCGCCGGAACCCATGATGATGCCGACGCGCTCGTTTTCGCTGTAGTCCTTGTCTTCCAGGCCGGAATCGGCGATCGCCTGCTTCATGGCGACATGATTCCAGGCGCCGCCTTGCGACAGGAAGCGCATGGCGCGGCGATCGACCAGTTCGGCGAGCTTGTCGGCGCCGAGCTTGGGGCTGCCCCAGACCTGGCACTTGAAGCCGTGTTCGGCGAAATCGCTGGAGAAGGAAATACCGGACTTTGCCTGGCGCAGGGATTCGGTGACCTCGGCCGCGTCGTTTCCGATCGAAGACACGACACCTAGACCCGTGACAACTACCCGTCTCATCTGATCAAACCCTTGTTGTTTTCGTGAGCCGCTCGAAATGCGGTTTTCAGGCCGTCTTGTCTTTCGAGAGACCGACGCGAAGATCGGTCGCCTGATAAATGGTTTCGCCATCCGCCTTCAGCCAGCCGTCGGCAGTGCCGAGCACCAGACGGCCGCGCATGACGCGCTTAAAGTCGATACCGTATTCAATCAGCTTCGTGTGCGGGCGGACCATGCCCTTGAACTTCACTTCGCCGGTCGAGAGCGCCATGCCGCGGCCCTGTTCACCGAGCCAACCCAGATAGAAGCCGGTCAGCTGCCACATGCCGTCAAGGCCAAGGCAGCCGGGCATGATCGGGTTGCCTTCGAAATGGCAGGGGAAATACCAGTCGTCAGGGCGAACATCGTATTCGGCCCGCAGATAGCCCTTGTCGAAGGTGCCGCCCGTTTCAGAGATATCCGTGATGCGATGAACCATCAGCATAGGCGGCAAAGGCAGCTGCGCATTGCCAGGCCCGAACAGCTCGCCATGTGCGCAGGCGATAAGTTCTTCATACGAGTAGCTGGACTGTCTGGTCGTCATAAATCTCTGTTTCCCCCCGCGTTCTTGGCGATGGATGTGTGTCTTTAGTCCAAGTTCACCAGAAAATGAAGCGCAAGCATGGCGGCTTCATTTCTTCGTTCCGGACCGGGTCTGAGCCAGTATTTGGTGGTCGCATACAGGAAGGCCAAGGCCGCGACCAGACCTAATTGCGTCAAAAGCCCGTTTTTGCGGCCTTTCGAAGGCTCTTGTCCCCATTGAACTATTGAAAGGCTTTTGCGCAAAAGTTATATCGCTTTGAACAAACATGATTGCTTTTCGCCAGAATAACCGGAGTTGGTGTTAATGACGGGTGAAACCCCGATCGCCATTGAGGTCAGGCTGCGTAGCGCAGGCCTACGTCCCACCCGTCAGCGCGTCGCGCTTGGCGACCTCCTGTTTGCCAAGGGCGACCGGCACTTGACCGTCGAGGAACTGCACGAGGAAGCAGTCACCGCTGGCGTGCCGGTTTCGCTCGCGACGGTCTACAACACGCTGCATCAGTTCACAGAAGCCGGCCTTATCCGCGTTCTCGCCGTCGAGAGTGCCAAAACCTATTTCGACACCAATGTCTCCGATCACCATCACTTTTTCGTCGAAGGCGAAAACGAGGTGCTCGATATTCCGATCAGCAATCTGACCATCGCCAATCTGCCGTCGCCGCCCGAGGGTATGGAAATCGCCCATGTCGACGTGGTGATCCGACTGCGGCAGAAGCAAGGCTGACTTTTACATCACATCGTCAGGATGTCGGCCAGGCATGTGCTTGTAGGTCGGGAATGTCCAGCCGAACCACAGGGCGCCGCCGCGCACTGCGAAGGCTGCTGCGACCCCGCAAGCCGATGCGATATAGAGCTCGGCGCCAAGCGCATTGACGCCGGTAAAGACGCCCGATCCCACTAGGGCCGCCGTCACGTAAATTTCCGGGCGCAGCAGCACGGATGGTTCGTTTGCCAGCAGATCGCGCAGGATGCCGCCGAAGGTTGCCGTCAGCGCACCAGTGACGATGGCGATCGTCGGCGAGCCGGTCGCGGCCAGCCCCTTGGCGGCGCCGAGCACGCAATAGGCGGCAAGACCGACCGCATCGAGCCAGATCAGCAGGCGATAGCGCGATTCCAGGAGATGGGCGGTAAAGAAGACGACGACACCCGCAATGCAGCAGATGACGATATAGAACGGGTTCAACACCCAGAAGACCGGCACGCGGCCGAGAATGATATCGCGCACCGTGCCGCCGCCCGTCCCCGTCACGATCGCGAAAAACAGGAAGCCGATCAGGTCGAGCTGCTTGCGCGAGGCGGCCAGCGCGCCGGTTGCGGCAAAGAGGGCAATGCCGGCGTAATCGAGATAGACGAGCAATGACATCGAGGCCTCCAGACCGGCGGAACGAGGCACACTGAATCATTGCGGCAAGGGCGGCGCAAGGCGGCGCATACAGAATGGAAGGCCAGAGAGCCTTTATCCATAAGAGGAAAGCCGTGAAGACGCTGTTGCCCGTACTCCTGAACATCGTTCTGCTGCTGGTCATGCCGGTCGCGGCTTTCGCACAGCAATCGCTGATCTCCGACCCGGAGATCTATGAGAAGAAGCATTTCCAGGAACAATGCACGGAAGCATCCTTCGGTGACGGTTTCCTCATCCGCCAGGATATCAACAATGACGGCCTCATGGACGTGGTCGTCAACGAGGGCGAACTCACCTGCGACGGCCAGAAGGGTCCGCAGTGCAACGAAGACGGCTGCACCTATAATTTTTATCTGCAGGTGGCCGAAGGCGGCTACTTCATGATCGCGACCGCGCAGATCTTTGGCTACGACTTCGTCCAGCGTTTCGGCAATATGGTGCTCGCCATGAAAATGAACCCGCGCTTCTGCGATCGCACCGGCGGCGACCCTTGCATCGTCACCACCCGCGTGCGGGGTACGAAATTCGTCACCATCTCCAAGAAATAAGCCTCAGATCGGAAAGAACGCCGAGGTGCGGCCGGCGAAGTAGTAGCCGGCGAGGCCGTACCGTTCGCGAAGAGCGGTCCCAGGTTCTCTGCGTTCAGGCTCGGCTGGGTGGTGACGGCGGTTATCTGGCACGCGCCGAATGCGGGCCGGAGGCTCCGATCTTTTGATTGAACCGACGCTGCAGGGGGCGCGGAATAAACAGGGCGACAATCGCCAGCGCCATCGCGAAGACGGAGACCAGCCACAGCGCCTGCGCGCCCACAAGACGCGTCATGAGGGCCCCGCTGATGGCACCGAGCACCATGCCGCCCCATGGCACGATCTGGATGGTCCAGTCGAGGCGCCGGTCGCCAATGATCCAGCGGCCTATGCCGCGACCGAAACGCGACAGCGCGCCGGTCACATAGGTCAGGCCGATCGGCAGCCCCTCTATATGCTCGACCGCCGCATTCACCATGCCCATTGCGAGAACGATCGTATAGAAACGTGTCGTCAACAGATCCTGCAGCGTCATCATAGAGGCTAGCGCCAGCATGAGGCTGACGCAGCAGAGCACGACGAAGATGCGCCGCTCCGCGCGATGCGCGACGACAATGCCGGCGGCATTGCCGAGCACGAAGACGATGATGGCCGACACAAGCACGGCGGCATGCCTGACATCGCCGCTGCTCAGCGCCAATGCCGCCCGCGTCGTATTGCCGGTCATGAAGGATACGAAGTCCCCGGTCAGAAGCAGGCCGGTGGCATCCGTCATTCCCGCAAGGAAGGAAATCGAGCCAACCAGCGCCAGTCCGGTCGCGGTCCTGCGGGTTCTGATGATGCGGCGGCGTCTTGCTCGTGTCATGGGTTCGTGTCCGGGAAGCGCCGAATCGGCTGGCCTCGACGTACGATATAAGAACCTGATTTCAGCCGTCTGCAAAAGTGGCAACCAGACAGCTTTTGACAAATGTCAGTTATGCTGACCTGAAGTGCTTGCTGGACTGCATTTGGAGAGATTTGGTGGAGCTAAGCGGGATCGAACCGCTGACCTCTTGCATGCCATGCAAGCGCTCTCCCAGCTGAGCTATAGCCCCATCAGGGTGGTCCGGCTTGCGCCGGTCCTGGGATACTCCCAAGGCGTTCCCTCTGGAGTGGCGGCTTATTACTTGCGGTTTTCGCAGATGGCAAGCCTAAAAAATCCGGCCCGGGAAATTTTTGTCATCCGGGCCGGTATTCGTTCGCTCAGACTTCGTCTTCGTCACCGGTGACGCCGATGATGTCGCTCATGTCGTCATCCTCGTCATCTTCATCAACTTCGAGGAAGGTATCGTCGTCATCGCCTTCGACTTCGACGTCGTCGTCGCCGATATCAGGGATATCGTCGCCGGAAGCGGCGTCATCGGCGTCTTCGAGCGAAACCAGTTCGACTTCGGTGTTTTCGGTATCGACTTCGGCAACCTCGTCCTCATCCTGAACTTCGGCGAGTGCCGAGGTTTCTTGGAAGAAGGACAAAGGATAGGATTTGCCGGTATAAGGGGAGACGATCGGATCCCGGTTCAGATCGTAGAACTTCTTGCCGGTTTCCGGATCAGTGCGCTTTGTACCAAGTTCCGCTTTCGCCACTATAAGCCTCGTGAGAATGGCCGAATGAGAAATTCGGCAAATGCCGTCAAACCGGCGTTCTATTCGGAATTTATAAGCCGGTCCCCATAATCGCTACGGCTTCTCATGTCAAAGCTAAACTTCACGGGGCACTTCAGGCTTTTCACCGCCATTCCGGATGACCGTTCGGCAAGTTTGTGCTAACCAGCCGCGATTGCTGCAAGGCCCGCCGGAAAAACATCCCGGCACCGAGGCGTGAGCGGCCTGAATGTATTGCCTTTGCAAGGGATTAACCCATGTCGCAGGGTTCCGCATCGAAGCCGGCCGTCGCCCGCAGATCCTCCGCGCTTTCCGGAATCATCCGTATTCCCGGCGACAAGTCGATCTCGCATCGCGCGCTGATACTCGGCGGACTGGCATCGGGGGAAACGCGCGTTGCCGGGCTCCTCGAAGGTGAGGATGTGCTCAATACCGGCAAGGCAATGCAGGCCATGGGTGCCGTGATCCGCAAGGAGGGCGACGCGTGGATCATCAACGGAACAGGCAACGGCGCATTGCTTGCACCGGAGGTTCCGCTCGATTTTGGCAATTCCGGCACCGGCGCGCGCCTCATCATGGGCCTCGCCGGCGCCTATGATTTCGACACCGTCTTTACCGGCGACGCCTCGCTTTCCCGGCGGCCGATGGGCCGCGTGCTCGATCCGTTGCGCCGCATGGGCGTGCAGGTAAAAGCCATGGAGGGCGATCGCCTGCCGGTGATGCTGCGCGGGCCGAAAACGCCGGCCCCGATCCGCTACACCCTGCCCGTCGCCTCGGCGCAGGTGAAATCGGCGGTGCTGCTGGCCGGTCTCAATGTACCGGGTGTGACGACGGTTATCGAGCCGGCGATCACGCGTGACCATACCGAAAAGATGCTGGCTGGTTTCGGCGCGGAACTTTCGATCAAGACCGACAGGGACGGCACGCGGACGATCCGGCTGCAAGGCCGCGGCAAGCTGACCGGCCAGACGATCGACGTGCCTGGCGACCCCTCCTCCGCCGCGTTCCCGCTGGTGGCGGCTTTGCTGGTGCGGAGCTCGGACGTCACCATTTCCAATGTGCTGATGAACCCGACGCGGACGGGACTGATCCTGACGCTGCAGGAGATGGGCGCCGATATCGAGATCCTCGATCCGCGGCTTGCGGGCGGCGAAGATGTCGCGGACCTGCGCGTGCGCCATTCGGAATTGACCGGTGTCACCGTTCCGACAGAGCGGGCACCGTCGATGATCGATGAATATCCGGTACTTGCCGTCGCCGCCGCCTTTGCCAAGGACCGAACGGTGATGAACGGCCTGCAGGAGCTGCGGGTCAAGGAATCGGATCGGCTCTCAGCTGTCACGGAAGGGCTGAAGCTCAACGGCGTCGAATGCGAGGAAGGCAAGGACTCGCTTTCCGTCACCGGCCGGCCGGATGGAATGGGGCTTGGCAATGCTGCTGGCGAGCAGGTCATCACGCATCTCGACCATCGTATCGCCATGAGCTTCCTTGTCATGGGGCTGGCTTCGGAGCATCCTGTCGGTATCGACGACAGCAGTATGATTGCAACCAGCTTTCCGCAGTTCATGGATCTGATGAAGAGCCTCGGGGCGAAGATCGAACAGGCCTGACATGTACCAGCCACCATATTTCCGTGAAGACGATCTCAATGTGCAGCATGCGCTGATCCGTGCGCATCCGCTTGGCCTGCTGATCACGGCGGGGGCTTCCGGGCTGGTCGCCAATTCCGTGCCCTTCCATCTCGACGCCGGCGCATCAGAGAAGGGAACGCTGCGGCTGCATCTGGCGCGGGCAAATGGGCAGTGGCGGGACATTGCCGCAGGTGCGCCGGTGCTTGCCGTCTTCCAGGGAGCGGATTCCTATGTCACACCGTCCTGGTACCAGACCAAGGCCGAGACCGGCAAAGTGGTGCCGACCTGGAACTATGCGATCGTGCAGGCACGCGGACTGGCATGGGTGATCGAGGATGCTGGCTGGCTGCTTGCGCAGATCAATGCAATTACCGGCGAACATGAGGGCCAGCGTGAGAAACCATGGTCGGTCGGCGATGCGCCAGAGGAATTTATCCGTGCACAGCTCAAGGGCATTATCGGTGTCGAAATCGAAACCGCCGAGATCGAAGGCAAATGGAAGGTGAGCCAGAACCGGCCGGTCACCGACCGCGAGGGTGTTGCCAATGGCCTCGATGAGATGGCAGAGCAAGCCGAAATGCAGGAACTGGTACGCCGTTACGGCGGCCTCGGCACGGAATGACTTCATGACCGGCAGCTTCATCATCGCCATCGACGGCCCTGCCGCGGCAGGCAAGGGCACGCTTTCGCGCAGGATCGCGGAGCAGTACGGCTTTCACCATCTCGACACCGGCCTCACCTATCGGGCGACCGCCAAGGCGCTGATCGATGCCGGGCTCCCGCTCAATGACGAGACGGTCGCTGAAAAGATGGCGCTCGAGGTTGAACTCGCGGGTCTCGATCGCGATATATTGTCGAGACATGAGATCGGCGAAGCCGCATCGAAAATTGCCGTGATGCCGGCGGTTCGCCGGGCGCTCGTTGAGGCGCAGCGGCGGTTTTCCGAGAAGCTGCCGGGGACAGTTCTCGACGGGCGCGATATCGGCACCGTCGTCTGCCCCGCGGCACCTGTGAAGCTCTATGTGACGGCGTCGCCGGAGGTGCGCGCAACACGCCGTTACGAAGAGATCATCAGCAAGGGCGGCGAAGCAGATTTCGAGGCGATTTTCGAAGACGTCAAGCGACGCGACGATCGCGACATGAACAGGGCGGACAGCCCGATGAAACCGGCAGTCGATGCGCACTTGCTTGACACGTCGGAAATGAGTATAGAGGCCGCGTTTCAAGCCGCTAAGTCGTTTATCGACGCCGCCTTGAGCCGAAATGCCTAATCAAGCGGTTTTCCGCGCTTCGTGCGCGGGACGCTCATGCGAAAGCAAGCCTGAAATTCCGTCCACGCGCCGGATTGCCTTCTTGAAAGAAGGCGGACTGGGTTCAGGCCCATTCAACTCGAACCAACCGGCGCATACGTGAGCCTTGAAGCTATCGAAGGCCACGCAGGAGATTTTATGTCAGTAGCTACTCCCTCTCGCGAGGATTTCGCGGCCCTTCTCGAAGAGTCCTTTGCCAAGAACGATCTGGCTGAAGGCTATGTTACCAAGGGTATCGTCACGGGCATCGAAAAGGATGTCGCCGTTGTTGACGTTGGCCTGAAGGTCGAAGGCCGCATCGCGCTCAAGGAATTCGGCGCACGTGCCAAGGACGGTTCGCTGAAGGTCGGCGACGAAGTCGAAGTATACGTCGAGCGCATCGAAAACGCGCTTGGCGAAGCTGTTCTATCGCGCGAGAAGGCTCGCCGCGAAGAAAGCTGGATCAAGCTCGAAGCCAAGTTCGAAGCTGGCGAGCGCGTCGAAGGCGTTATCTTCAACCAGGTCAAGGGTGGCTTCACGGTCGACCTCGACGGTGCGATCGCCTTCCTGCCGCGTTCCCAGGTCGATATCCGCCCGATCCGCGACGTCACTCCGCTGATGCACAACCCGCAGCCCTTCGAAATCCTCAAGATGGACAAGCGCCGCGGCAACATCGTGGTTTCTCGCCGTACGGTTCTGGAAGAATCTCGTGCCGAGCAGCGTTCTGAAATCGTTCAGAACCTCGAAGAAGGCCAGGTTGTTGACGGCGTCGTCAAGAACATCACCGATTACGGTGCGTTCGTTGACCTCGGCGGCATCGACGGCCTGCTGCACGTCACCGACATGGCATGGCGCCGTGTGAACCATCCGTCGGAAATCCTGAACATCGGCCAGCAGGTCAAGGTTCAGATCATCCGCATCAACCAGGAAACCCACCGTATCTCGCTTGGCATGAAGCAGCTCGAGTCCGATCCGTGGGATGGCATCCAGGCCAAGTATCCGGAAGGCAAGAAGATTTCCGGTACCGTTACGAACATCACCGACTACGGTGCGTTCGTCGAGCTGGAGCCGGGCATTGAAGGCCTGATCCACATCTCGGAAATGTCCTGGACCAAGAAGAACGTTCACCCCGGCAAGATCCTGTCCACGAGCCAGGAAGTCGAAGTCGTCGTTCTCGAAGTCGATCCGTCCAAGCGCCGTATTTCGCTCGGCCTCAAGCAGACGCTGGAAAACCCGTGGGCAGCATTCGCCCGCAGCCATCCGGCCGGCACTGAAGTCGAAGGCGAAGTCAAGAACAAGACCGAATTCGGCCTGTTCATCGGCCTCGACGGCGATGTCGACGGCATGGTTCACCTCTCTGACCTCGACTGGAACCGTCCGGGCGAACAGGTCATCGAGGAGTTCAACAAGGGTGACGTTGTCAAGGCAGTCGTTCTCGACGTCGACGTCGAGAAGGAACGCATCTCGCTCGGCATCAAGCAGCTCGGCAAGGATGCAGTCGGCGAAGCAGCAGCTTCCGGCGACCTGCGCAAGAATGCAGTCGTTTCCTGCGAAGTCATCGCGATCAACGACGGCGGTATCGAAGTGAAGCTCGTCAACCACGAGGACATCACTTCCTTCATCCGTCGCGCCGACCTCGCCCGCGACCGCGACGAGCAGCGTCCTGAGCGCTTCTCGGTCGGCCAGACCGTCGACGCCCGCGTTACCAACTTCTCCAAGAAGGACCGCAAGATCATGCTGTCCATCAAGGCTCTGGAAATCGCGGAAGAGAAGGAAGCCGTTGCTCAGTTCGGTTCGTCCGACTCGGGCGCTTCGCTCGGCGACATCCTCGGCGCGGCTCTGAAGAACCGCGGCGGCGAATAATCCTTCGCTGATCCATTGAAATGAAGAACCCGCCGGAGCGATCCGGCGGGTTCTTTCGTTTTGGGAGATTGTCTAGGGCTCTTTGTACCCACGCAATTCCGGACGCAAAACCGCTGGACACTTTTGCTGGAATTGTTCCGGATTATTCCCAGCCGACCATGCGCTGGTAGAGGGCATAGACCGGGTCGGCGACCGTTGCCGGAGCAGTAGACGGATCGGGATCAAACATTTTCGGCTGGCGCCGCTCCTCCCGCGGGGCTTCCTCTCCGCCGGCCTGCTGTTCATCGCCGCCCTGACCGGATTGCGCCTGCGGCTGTTTCTGCTGATCCTGCGAGCCGCCGTTTTCGTGATGGCGACGAGGGGGGTCATCGGCCTTGGTCGCCTTATATTCATCGCGGGCGAACTGGTAAGGCGTTTGCGCGTAGGGAAGCCCTTCCGGCATGCGGGCTGCGAGCGGAACATAGGAAGGCGTCTCGACAACCGGGATGGGAACCGGCTGCGGCTGTGCTGCGATTTCCCTGATGGGACGCGCCGTCTGGGCAACTGCGGTGATTTCAGCCTGGGACGGCCGAGAAGCCTGGGCGGCCTGGGCAGATGCAGGCTCGACCACATCTTCCGGGGTTGTGCGAACCAGGCTCTCCGTCGCCTCGCTGATGACGGCCTCGTCCAGGATAGCATCGATTTCAACGGCGGCTTCGACAGGCGTGTCCGTCAACAGGACAGTTGCCTCTTGTTCGCGGATGATCGTTGCGATCATCTGTGAAACCTGTTCGGTCATGGAGCTGGCGATGCCGGTCCAGTTGCGCGGGATAACCGGATCAGCCTTGGCGGAGATTGTCTGCTGCTCGAGAGCGGGTTCGGCCTGTTCCGGCTCGATCACTTCCTGTTCTGCCGGTGCGACCTGGACTTCCTCTGTCTCTCTCGGCGTAGTTGCCTGCGATGAAGCTTCATGCGCCGCTGCCGTGGGCTGACTGCCGGTCTTCTGATCCTCAACGGTTGGATCGGTCGCCACGACAACAGTCGCTTCGGCCGGAACGATTTCTTCGGCAGCAGGCATCGCTACATTTTCAGCCGTTTTTGCTGCGGACTGACGTGCAGTGGGCAGGTTTTCTCCCTGAAGCTTGATTTCCGGCCGCGGCTCGGTGCGCGGCAGCGGCGCGGCATCGTTCTGGCGATAAGAGCGGACAACGGCGCGGGCTGCGAGATCCCTGTCCTTGTAGCTGATAATCTCGAGATAGGCGATGACACGGGTGGCCTCCGGCCCGGTCGGGTCCTTGAGGGCTGCGGCGATCATTCTCAACGGCAGGCTATGTCCGTCATCGGAAAGCTGGTGCTCGACCGCATCGATCTCGGCGTCGGGCATGCGACGGATGGCATCAGCGACACGGGCGGCAAAGGCCTGATCGGATTCACCTTCACCACGCTGCAGCGCGATGGTGCGTCCCGTAGCATTGATGATGTCGAGAAGCGCTTCAATCATGCGCTGGCGCGCGGCGATGAGCAGAATATTGAGCTTGCCGGCAATCGCGGCATTGAGGTCTGCTGCTTCAACTGCATTCACCGGGGTGGGGGCGACCACCGAACGGCCGAGGCCACCGGCAACGATCGCCGCCGTCTGACCCTGAGAAGAAAGGCTTGCATTGGACGCCGAACGAATGGGAGACAACACAGGCACGCTCCTTTCGCAAAGTGGCTATGAAAGCAGGTCGTACAACGAGACCGCGCTCATCCGGCCCCTTGCATCCCGGCAGATCCTCCTGTCCGCATCGGCGTATTTCGCGCCGTCGAATGCATAAAAATTAAGAATAATGTTACTGAAAATACCTTAACGAATAGCTAACGGCCGAAGACGCCCAGTCTACGACCTTGCCTGCATGTCCGATAACCTCAGCTATGGGCGAAGATATCCGCCTCTTCCCAGCCGAGAAGATCAAGCTTGGCGCGCGTCGGCAAGAATTCGAAACAGGCCGTCGCATGTTCCAGGCGGCCGTCGCGAATCAGGCGCTCATTTAGCTTGTCGCGCAACGCGTGCAGGTAGAGCACGTCGGAGGCGGCATATTCGAGCTGCGCCTGCGAGAGTGTTTCAGCAGCCCAGTCGGAAGATTGCTGCGTCTTGGAGATATCGACGTCGAGCATTTCCTTGAGATTATCCTTCAGGCCGTGGCGATCGGTGTAAGTACGGATGAGGCGCGAGGCGATCTTCGTGCAGAAGACCGGCGTCGCGGTGACGCCGAACGTATGGAAGAGTACGGCGATATCGAAGCGGCCGTAATGGAATATCTTCTGGCGCGACGGATCGGCGAGCAGCGCGGTAAGGTTCGGCGCTTCCTTCTGGCCGGCCGCAATGCGGATCACATCGGCAGAGCCGTCACCCGGCGAAAGCTGCACGACGCAAAGGCGGTCCCGGCGCGGCACAAGGCCCAGCGTTTCGGTATCGATCGCGATCGCGCCGGTGTAACGGGCGGCATCCGCCGCGGAAATATCGCCCTGGTGATAACGGATGGTGGCCGCCATGGGATGTCTCTCGTTCAGCTTCGTCTTTCCGGGCTATATCGCAAAGGGCGAAAGCGCGAAACCGCTTTCCTGCTGCAGGCAGCCTTCGGGCAGGGCTGCGCAGGGTTCGGCGGCATGGCCACTCAGTAGTGTGGCGGCTTGGTATTCGCCGGCGCTTCCAGCGATTGTTCCTCGAGACTCAGGAAGCGCTCGGTCAATCGGTCGAGCTTGGCGCGGGTCTGCTCCATGACCTTCCATTGTTCGGCAAGCTGATCGGAAAGCTCATCGATCGTCTTAGCCTGATGGGCCAGCATTTCTTCGAGCCTTGTAATGCGGGCTGCCTGGTCGGACATCGGTTTTCTCCCCTGATATCAGGTGGCATTCCAAAGCCGAAATAGGCGGGGGCGTCAATGGTTTCGAGCCCCCATAAAAACGATTCCGAAAGTGGACCGTCTGGTTACCAAAAGCCCTTGCCGCGTCTAATGATGTGGGGTAGGCCGTTATCCATCAGGGAGGAAAACTGATGGATGTAAGCAATGGCTTTCTTCATCCGGACCGGCTCTTTCCCGCCGATCCGGCAACGCGGACAATAGCGCGCGATCTCTATGAGACGGTGCGCGCTCTTCCGATCGTCAGCCCGCACGGGCACACCGAACCGTCCTGGTTCGCTGACGACAAGGCCTTCGAAGACGCCTCTTCGCTGCTTGTCATTCCCGATCATTATCTCTTCCGCATGTTACACAGCACCGGCACCAAGCTTGACCAGCTCGGTGTACCGCGTCTCGACGGCAAGATGGTTTCGAGCGGCCGCGATATCTGGCGTGCTTTCGCCGCCAAATACCATCTTTTCCGCGGAACCCCGTCGAGCCTTTGGGTCGATCATGCCATGTCAGCCGTGCTCGGCTGCACCGAGCCGCTGACGACTGATAACGCAGATGCGCTTTACGACCACATCAATGCGCAGCTCAAGCTTCCGGAGTTCCGGCCGCGGGCACTGCATCAGCGTTTCGGAATCGAAACAATTGCCACGACCGAAGGCGCGCTCGATCCGCTGCCGCATCACCAGAAGATGGCGGCGGACGGTTGGATCGGCAAAGTACGCACGACCTACCGGCCTGACGGCGTCACCGATCCCGATGCCGTTGGTTTCCGCGACAATCTGATCAAGTTCGGAGAGATCACCGGCTGCGACATCACCAAATGGGATGGCCTCATCGAGGCACATCGCAAGCGCCGCGCCTATTTCCGCCAGTTCGGAGCGACGGCGACCGACCACGGCGTGCCGACCGCCTTTACCGCCGATCTACCGCTTGCCGAGAAGCAAGCGCTGCTCGACAAGGCGCTGAAGGGACCGCTTTCAGCCGCCGATGCTGAACTTTTCCGCGGGCAGATGATGACGGAAATGGCCGGTCTTTCTGCCGAAGACGGCATGGTGATGCAGATCCATGCCGGTTCGCGTCGCAATACCGACCGCGAGCTTTTCGAGACGCGTGGCCCGAATATGGGCGCCGATATTCCGACGCGTACCGACTGGGTTGGCGGCCTCAAAGCGCTGCTGTCGAAATACGGCCATGCACCAAGCCTGCGCATCCTGCTCTTCACGCTCGACGAGACGACCTATGCCCGGGAGCTCGCGCCGATGGCCGGCCATTGGGCCTGCCTGATGATCGGCCCGCCCTGGTGGTTCCACGACAGCCCGCTTGGCATCCGCCGTTACCTCGACCAAGTGGTGGAGACGGCTGGCTTTGCCAATCTCGCCGGCTTCAATGACGATACGCGTGCGCTGCTGTCGATCCCCGCCCGCCATGATGTCTGGCGCCGCGAGATCTGCCGTTTCCTGGCACAGCTCGCCGTCGAGCACCGGATTTCAAGGAAGGAAGCCGAGATCGTCGCGCGCGAACTTTCCTATGACAATGCGAAGAAGGCCTACAAGCTGTGAGCGACAAACTGCAGAACGTGACCGGCCTTGCGCCGACGGCGAAGCTCCCTGCCTATGACCGGAATGCGCTGAAGGCCGGCATCCTGCATCTTGGCCCCGGCGCCTTCTTCCGCGCGCATTTCGCGCCTTTCACGGATGGCGCTCTGGCTGCTGCCGGCGGTGACTGGGGCATCGAGGTGGCGAGCCTGCGCACCCCCGATGTCGCGGATAATCTGTCCGCCCAGAACGGGCTCTATACGGTGCTGATCCGCGACACCTCGGGCACGACGGCTCATGTCATCGGCTCGATCCTTGGGGCGTATGTGGCGCCGCGCGATCCGGCGGGCCTGCTGGCACGGCTCGAAGACCCTGATATCCGCATCGTCAGCATGACAGTGACGGAAAAGGCCTATGGTTTCGATCCGGCAACCGGAGGGCTCGACCTCAAGCATCCCGATATCGTCGCCGACCTTGCCAATCGGCAGGCGCCGCGCGGTGTCATCGGCTATCTCGTCGAGGGTCTGGCACGGCGCCGGCAGAAGAGCATAACACCCTTTACGCCGCTTAGCTGCGACAACCTGCCGAGCAACGGCGCGGTGCTGAAGCGTCTGGTGCTGGAATTCACTGCCCGCATCGATCCGGAACTGCATGGCTGGATCGAGGCGAACGTGCCCTTTCCTTCGACGATGGTCGACCGCATCACGCCGGCAAGCACCGATGCGACCTATGCCGATGCCAAGCGGCTGACGGGCCGCGCGGACATGGCAGCAATCGAGACGGAACCCTTTACCCAATGGGTGATCGAGGACCATTTCGTCAACGGTCGTCCGGCCTGGGAAAAGGTTCACGGCGCGCTGATGGTCGAGGAAGTCTCGGCCTATGAAAAGATGAAACTGCGCATGTTGAACGGCGCGCATTCGCTGCTCGCCTATCTTGGCTATACAGCAGGCTATGAATTCATCCGCGACGTCATGGATGATGCAGGACTTTCAGCACTTGCGCGCAGGCACATGAATGCGGCAGCGGCAACGCTGGATCCGGTTCCCGGCATCGATCTCGACGCCTATGCGGACGAATTGATAGCACGCTTTGCAAACAAGGCGATCGCCCACCGCACCTATCAGATCGCCATGGACGGCACGCAGAAACTGCCGCAGCGTCTGCTGGAACCAGCAACGGAAGCGCTTGCCAAGGGCAGCAAGGCGGAGACCTATGCAATCGCCGTCGCCGCCTGGATGCGCTACGCTATCGGCATCGATCGCAATGGCGAACGCTACGAACTGCGTGACCCGCGGGCGGGAGAGATTGCAGCACTTCTCGACGGTGTGCCGCGCAATGGCGGAGCGGTTTCGGCAGCTCTGTTCGGCCTGCCAGGCTTGTTCCCGAAGGCGCTTACCGGGAATGCCGCCTGGACGGAAGATGTGGCGAACAAACTGGAGATCCTGATCCAGGACAACAGGCTGCCACTATATTGAAGGGTTAGCGAAACTTCCTCATCCCTATACCCGCACAGGGATGAGGAAACATCCGCGGAATTTGCTCACCGTCACAACCGTTCTAAGCCCTTATCCGCTGCATCTCGGGGTCATAGAGTGGTTTCAGGCTGACCTTGCAGGACACGCGCGCGCGCGCGACATCCAGTTCATAATTGCCGGAGAGGACAAAGTCATCCGTTACACCATCAGGGTTACGGACATAGCCGTAACCGATCGGCCTGCCGATGGTGTAGCCGAAGCCGCCGCTGGAGAGCCAGCCGACACGTTTACCGTCACGATAGATGGTTTCGCGGCCGAGCAGAACGACATCGGGATCGTCAGGCACGAAGCAGGCGAGCACCTTCTTTACGCCGCCTTCGAGCTGGCGCTCGATCGCCTCGCGCCCCTTGAAGGGCGTGTTCTTCCGCATTTTCACAGCCCAGCCAAGACCGGCTTCAACTGGCGTGTGGTCGGGGCCGATATCGGAGCCCCAGGCGCGGTAGCCCTTTTCCAGGCGGCAGCTTTCAATGGCACGGTAACCGGCATTGACGAGGCCGAACTGCCCGTCCGCCGCCATCAGCGCGTCATAGACGGTCGTCGCATATTCAATCGGCACATGCAGTTCGTAGCCGAGCTCGCCGACATAGGTGATGCGCAGAGCCCGCACGGGGCAACCGGCAATGCCGATGGTCCTGACGCGGCCGAAGGGGAAGGCAGCGTTGGAGACGTCGCTGGTCGTGACCTTTTCGAGGATAACACGGGAATTCGGCCCCATCAGCGACAGCACGGTGTAGGCCGAGGTGACATCGACCAGTTCGGCATGAAGGCCGTCGGGGATGCTGCGCGAGATCCAGTCGAAATCATGCGTGGCAAAGCCGGTGCCGGTGACGATGTAATATTCGTTCTCAGCGATGCGGGCGCAGGTCACGTCGCATTCAATGCCGCCCTTGTTGTTCAGCATCTGCGTGTAAATCAGCGATCCCTCGGGCTTTGCCACATCGTTGGCGGCAATCCATGACAATGCTGCCTCAGCATCCCTGCCCTTCAGCACGAATTTGGCGAAAGAAGTCTGATCGAAGATGACGGCCGCCTCACGCACGGCCTTGTGCTCGCGGCCGACGGCATCGAACCAGTTCTGGCGGCCGTAGGTGTAGATATCCTTCGGCTCTTCATTGGCGAAGAGATCGGCAAACCAGTTCGGCCGCTCCCAGCCGAGCTTTTCGCCGAAGCAGGCGCCCTGCGCCTTCAGCCGTTCATAAAGCGGAGACTTGCGGCAAGGGCGGCCGCTCGAGTATTCCTCGAAAGGGAAGGCCAGCGTGTAGTGTTTGCCATAGGCCTCCAGCGTTCTCGTGCGAACCCAGTCCGTATCGAAATGCGGGCGTCCGAATCGGCGGATATCGACCGGCCAGAGGTCGTAGGGCGGCTCGCCCTTCGTCACCCATTCGGCAAGCGCCATGCCGGCACCACCGGCCGAGGCGATACCGAAAGCGTTGAAGCCGGCGCCGACGAAGAAATTCTTCAACTCCGGTGCCTCGCCGAGAATGAAGTTGCCGTCGGGCGTAAAACTCTCAGGCCCGTTCAGAAGCTGCTTGATGCCAGCATTTTCGAGCGCCGGGACGCGGCCGAGCGCCTGCTCCATGATCTGCTCGAAATGATCGAAATTGCTGTCGAGCAGCGTGTAGTGGAAACCATCAGGGATGCCGTCCAGCGCCCAGCCGATAGGGTTCGGCTCGTAGCCGCCCATGACCATGCCGCCGACCTCCTCCTTGTAATAGGTGAGGCGATCAGGATCGCGCAGGGTCGGAAGATTGGAGGGCACGCCGAAGGATTCGGTGATGATATATTGATGCTCGACGGAGACGAGCGGGACATTGACACCGAAGCGGGCGGCGAAACCGCGGGTCCATTGGCCAGCGCAGACCACGACCCGCTCGCATTCGATGCGGCCTTGTCCGGTGATGACGGCGCGGATCCTGCCCCTGTCGATTTCGAGATCGAGAACTTCGGTGTCCTCGAAGATCGAGACGCCGGCCATGCGGGCGCCTTTTGCCAGCGCCTGAGTGATGTCGGAGGGATTGGCCTGACCATCCGTGGGCAGATAGGCGGCGCCGACGAGATCGTCTGTCGTCATCAGCGGCCAGAGATCGAAAGCTTCCTGCGGGTTCAGGAGATGCATTTCGAGGCCAAAGGACTGGGCTGTCGTCGCCTGACGCTTGACCTCCGTCCAGCGCTCCTCGTTACAGGCAAGCCGCAGGCCACCATTCATCTTCCAGCCGGTGCCGAGACCTGTCTCGGCTTCGAGCTTCTTATAGAGATCGACGGAATATCCCAGAAGCTGGGTGATGTTGGCGCTGGTGCGCAATTGGCCGACGAGGCCGGCGGCGTGGAATGTCGTGCCTGATGTCAGCTTCTTGCGCTCTAGGAGCACCGTATCGGTCCAGCCGAGCTTGGCCAGATGATAGGCGGTCGAGCAGCCGATGATGCCGCCGCCGATGACCACGGCCTTCGCCGTCTTCGGTAATTGCTTCGTCATTCAATGATCCTGTTCAAATGCCCAATAGGCGCGCTCGAAGCGGGCGAGATTTTCGGCGGTATAGGCAGCGTAGTCGAAATCGATGGTGGAATGGATTTCGGAGATCATGCTCCAGAGCGTCTCGCGCAGCAGCGAGGCGCATTTCATGGCCTGGTAGCGGCGGCTGAGATCAGCCGTCAGCGATCGATCGAAATAAGTCTCCAGCATGAGGTGCTCTGCCTCGTCCGAAAACTCGCTGTTGGAGGCAAGACCACCGAGATCGAAGAGCGGCGTGTTGAAGCCCGCATAATCCCAGTCGATCAGCCAGAGGCGTCGGCCATCGTCGAGGAAATTGGTGGCCAGCAGATCATTGTGGCCGAAGGCGATTTCGAAGGGGCCCGCCGCCGCCTCAAGACGCTCCGCTTTCTCAAGCAGGCCGTTCAGCAACGGCACATATGGACTGTTTGCTGCCCTCAGGTTCGCGACATAATCCCGGATTACATGGAAGACCCAGAAGATCATCGCCTGGCCACGGAAATGGCGGGCCATGTCGTGATGGCAGGCACGGATCAACGGAATGACACGAGCAAGCGTTTCCGGCTTGCAGATGTCTTCGGGCGACAGCGGCGCGGCATCGATGAAATCGAGAACCAGCACACCTGGCACGTGATGGATAACGGCAGGCGAGATGCCGGCCGCATGGGCGGCGCGGCTCGCCGCAAGCTCGTTCTGCCTGCTGATATGATGGACCGGAATATCATCGCCCAGACGGACGACGCGCCGCAGCGCGCCATCTCTCACCAAGTAGTTCCGGTTGGTGAGGCCGCCGGTGATCGGGGTTATGTCGATCGGGCCTTGCCAGATGCCAAGCGCATGAATCCTCTCTTCAGGCGTCACGCGTATCCCCCTCTTAGCCCTCAACGAAATGATGGGCTTGTGAGGGATCGGCTGTCAAGCCGGGCTAATTAGATCGTCTTGCCGGCGTCATCAAAGACGTGACAGCGCGCCGGATCGAAGGAGGCCTTCACATTGGTGCCGCGTTCGACCTTTTGCTGGCCATCGAGTGCGATGGTGAGCGGCTGATTGTCCGGCGTCGTGGCATATAGCATCGTGGCGCCGCCGAGATTTTCGACCAGATCGACATTGACGGTCGAAAGGACGGCGCCGCCCTCCGCCAAGGAAAGATGCTCGGGGCGGATGCCGAAGGTGACGTTCTGGCCAGCCTGACCGGCAAGCCTGCGACCGAGCTGAATGGAATTGCCGCACACATTGACGGTCGAGCCAGTGTCCGTGGCGCTCTCGATCTTTGCACTCAGGAAATTCATCTTCGGGCTGCCGATGAAGCCGGCGACGAAGCGGTTGGCGGGGTTGTTGTAGAGATCAAGCGGAGCGCCGACCTGTTCAATGCGGCCGGAGTTCAGCACGACGATCTTGTCGGCCATCGTCATGGCCTCCACCTGGTCGTGGGTGACATAGATCATCGTGTTGCCGAGGCTGCGGTGCAGGCGGGAAATCTCCACGCGCATCTGCACGCGCAGTTCGGCATCGAGGTTGGACAGCGGCTCGTCGAAGAGGAAGATGCGCGGCTCGCGCACGATGGCGCGGCCGATCGCAACGCGTTGGCGCTGGCCGCCTGACAGTGCCTTCGGCTTGCGTTCGAGCAGCTTCTCGATCTGCAGAATCTGCGCGGCACGGCGCACCTTCGGTTCGATCTCGGCCTTCTTGTAGCCCGCGGTTTCCAGGCCGAAAGCGAGGTTCTTATAGACCGACATATGCGGATAGAGCGCATAGGACTGGAAGACCATGGCGATCCCGCGCTTGGCGGGCGTCACTTCGTTCATGCGCTCATTGTCGAGCAGCAGCGCGCCGCCGGAGATTTCCTCGAGGCCGGCGATCATGCGCAGCAGCGTGGACTTGCCACAACCCGAAGGGCCGACGAAGACGGCGAATTCGCCGGGATCGATCGTCAGGTCGATGCCGTGAATAACGTCGAGCTGGCCATAACGCTTCTCGACTTTCTGAAGAACGACACTCGTTGCCATGTTCCGAAATCCCCTCTTATTTGGTTCTTGCACGCCAGTCGGCGTATTTCGGGCTGTCAGGACCGATCGGCAGGGCGACATCGGCGCCGCTATCGGAGGATTGATAGATGGCAGTGACCAGCTCCAGCGCGCGCCTTGCATCCGCGCTCGTCACCGGAAGCGGTCCTTTGCCCATCAGATAATCGTGGAAGCGCAGCATCTGCGTGTTGAAGCGCAGCGGCACGGGCTGCCAGTCGGCGATGACAGCATCGATCTTCGCCTGTACTTCATCGTCGGCAGCGATGATCTGCCAGGGATCCTGGCCGGGCGCATAGGCCTCATGATTGCTTTCGAAGGTGATATTTTCGAAGTGAAGCCTGAGCCGGCTGATTTCGTTCTGCGAACCGAGCGTGCAGGACAGCGAGACGAAGGCACCGTTCTGCATCTGCAGGCTGACTGAGGCGCAATCTTCCACTTCGATCTCGTTGACACGGGTTGCCACGCGGCCGAAGACGCGGGTTGCCGGGCCGGCAAGATAAAAAAGCATGTCGTGCAGATGGAGCGCATGGGTGACGAGGACGCCACCGAGTTCAGTTGCCCATTTGCCGCGCCAGGGCACGGCATAATATTCCGGCTTGCGGCGCCAGAAGGTCTCGACGGAGCCCATGTAGAACTTGCCGGCGAGACCCGCGTCGATGATGCGCTTGGCCTTCTCGACGCCATCGCCATAGCGATACTGGAAGATCGGCATCAGCGTACCCTTGGCAGTCTTTTCGGCCGCGATGATTCCGTCGGCACTGGCGAGCGAGCCGGTGAGCGGCTTTTCACAGACCACATGCTTGCCGGCGGCCAGAGCGGCTATGACCTGCTCCTTATGGATGCCGGGCGGCGTGCAGATATCGATGATGTCGATGCTGTCATCGGCAAGCAGTTCATCGAAGGAGGTTGTGCGCCGTTCGATGCCGAATTCGTCGCCGATCGTCTTCAGGCGCTCCTCGTTCAGGTCGCAGATCGCCGCGACCTTGAACTTGTCCGGATGCGGCAGATAACCCTCGACGATGTGAGAGCGGCCGATACCGCAGCCGATGATCGCGACTGTCTTGATGCTCATGTCATTCTTCCTGTCTGGCTTTCCTGCCCGATCCATCAACGCTTCATGCCGGTCGTGGCGATGCCTTCGATCAGCAGGCGCTGGAAGAACAAGAAGAAGAAGAACACGGGCACGAGGGTCAGCGTCGACATGGCGAACAATCCACCCCAGTCCGATGCGCTGGTGGAGTCCACGAAAGTGCGCAAGCCGAGCTGGATCGTGTAGGTGTTCATGTCGTTGAGGTAGATCAGCGGACCGAAGAAATCGTCCCAGGTCCAGATGAATGAGAAGATGGCGGCCGTCGCCAGAACCGGCAGCGACAGCGGCAGCATGATCTTCCAATAGATGCGCCAGGCGCTGCAGCCGTCCATCATCGCCGCTTCATCGAGTTCACGCGGGATGCCGCGGAAGAACTGCACCATGAGGAAGATGAAGAATGCGTCGCTTGCCAGGAACTTCGGCACGACCAGCGGCAGGATGGTGTTGACCCAGCCGAGGTCGAGGAAGAGCACATATTGCGGGATGAGCGTCACGTGATAGGGGATCATCAGCGTGCCGAGCATGATCGCGAACCAGAAATTTCGGCCGGCAAAACGCAGCCGTGCGAAGGCGAATGCCGTCAGCGAGCAGGCGATGACATTGCCCGCCACGACCAGCAGCGAGATGACGAGCGAATTCCAGAAGAACCGGCCGAAGGTGATGTCGAGTCCGGTCCAGCCGCGCACATAGGAGGAGAAATCGACCGACGACGGGATGAGCGAGGTCGACGAGAAGATTTCGTTTTCCGGCCTGACCGATGCCGACACCATCCACAGGAGCGGATAGAGCATCAGCAGTGAGGCGGCGATCAGCAGCGCATGGATGATGATCGAAGCCGGGCGGCTGCGTTTGGTGATGTCCGATGGCGGCCTGGCCGCGGTGACGGAAGCGGTCATCTCAGTCATCGTAGTGCACCCAGTAGCGCGAGGTCAGGAAGGAGAAGGCGGTGAAAATCGCGATGATCACCACGAGGATCCAGGCGAGCGCCGAGGCGTAGCCCATGCGGAAATTGCCGAAGGCTTCCTGATAAAGATAGAGCGTGTAGAACAGCGTCGAATTGATCGGGCCGCCCGTACCGCCGGATATGATGAAGGCCGGCGTAAAGGCCTTGAACGCGTCGATCGTCTGCACGACGGCGTTGAAGAAGATCACCGGCGTGAGAAGCGGCAGGGTGATCTTGTAGAACTGGCGGAATTTCGAAGCGCCATCGAGGCTTGCGGCCTCATACATATCCTGCGGGATCTGCCGCAGACCGGCCAGGAAAATGATCATCGGCGAGCCGAACTGCCAGACGGAGAGAGCCACCAGCGTATAGATCGAATAGCTTGGATGCGAGATCCAGCTCGGGCCGACGATGCCGAATTGTGCGAGCGCGGCGTTGACGAGGCCATCGCTGGCGAAGAGCTGGCGCCACAGCACGGCAATCGCAACGCTGCCGCCGAGAAGAGACGGAAGGTAGAAAATCGCGCGGTAGATCGGCAGCCCACTCAGACCCCTGTTCAATGCCAGAGCGACGAGCAGGGCGAAGGTCAGCTTGAACGGAACCGACAGCACGACATAGGTCAGCGTGACTGACATGGCCGATGCGAATTTCGGATCGGCCGTTGCGATGCGCACGTAATTTGCGGCCCCTACCCAACCCGGCGCCCTCAACATGTCGAAGTCGGTGAAGGAGAGGTAGAGCGAAATCAGGGCCGGGCCGAGCGTGAGGCCAAAGAAGCCTACCAGCCACGGCAGCAGAAAGAGATAGCCAGGAGCATTGGCATTCCACAGGCGCCGAAAGCGTCCGTCAGCCTTTACTCCCTGATATCTTTCCACGGTTACCGTCCCTGCGGACGTGCGCATCGCATTGGTCATATGAGATCAACCCCGCGCGAGAATTCGCGTGATTTCGTCCACGAGCTGCTTGCCGGCATCGGCCGGCGTAAGCTGGCCGAAAGCTACCTGCTCCGAGATGGTGCGCAGCACGACCTGGCCTTCGCCGGCGCCGGTCGGCGGCGGGGGCGGAAGCGGACCGGCGAGATCGCCGAGACCGGCGACATATTCGAGCGGGATCTTGCCGGTTTCATCGAGCGTGCCGGCGACGACTTCGCGCATCGCCTTCGATTCCGGAATGCCGCGCTCGACATCGAGTATCTTGGCGGCATCGGGGTTCTTGACGAAGAAGTTGACGTAATCGACAGCCTGATCGATCACCTTCGACTGTGCAGAGACCGAGAAGAACATCGAAGGTTTGCGGTAATGGCCGCCCTTCGAGTCCGGCTTGATCCTGAGGTAGTTGCTGAGCATCAACTTGTCCTTGACCATCGCCTGATAGCCAACGAACTGGTTGGAGTGAGCATAATCGCAGGCAGCCTTGCCGAGGGTCAGCGGGCTGGTGTCGATCGTATCCTTATAGAGCGCCTGAATGTCAGGCGTTACGCAAGCTTTAGCTTCACGGAA
This sequence comes from Hyphomicrobiales bacterium, assembly GCA_900470965.1. Lineage (GTDB taxonomy): Bacteria > Pseudomonadota > Alphaproteobacteria > Rhizobiales > Rhizobiaceae > Rhizobium. The sequence goes on along the minus strand of UCCS01000012.1, from coordinate 23,218 downwards.
CTTGGCCCACATGTCGAACCATTCCGCGGCGTCGTCCGCGCCGAAAGCGATCTTCGAATCGGCCGTGTACAGCGCCTTGCCGCGCTGACGTACATAGTTTTCGAAGAGCGGTTCGCCGCCGCTGCCGTCAGCAAAGCCGAAATAGCCCTTGCGCTTGCCGGCCTTGGTGATTTCCGCACCGATCTTGCCGAATTCTTCCCAGGTCGTCTTGTTGGTCGGCACATCGATGCCGGCTTCCTGGAAGGCGACGGTGTTGATGACCGTGGCCGCCGAATTCGCGCCGAGGCTGACACCGTACAGGTGGCCATCGACCTTGCCGCCTTCGATCTGTGCCGGATCGAAATCATCGATCTGCAGCTTCGACGGCATATAGGATTCCAGCGGGGCAAGAGCGCCGCGCCGGGCGTATTCGACAATATAGCGGTAGTCCATCTGGATGACGTCGGGCGCGTTGCGGCCAGCCACCTGTGTGGCCAGACGCGGCCAGTAATCAGCCCATCCGAGGAATTCGCCGGTGATCGAAACACCGCTGTTCTTCGCCTTGAAAAGGTCGGAGACCTTGTTGGTGCGGTCAGCGCGCGGCTGAGAGCCCCACCAGATGAGGCGCAGGCGGTTTTCCTGGGCAAAAGCGCTGTTTCCGAGCGCTGACAGCGAAAGGAGCGTTGCTCCGCCCGCCATGAAATTACGTCTGCTTACACGAAAAGACATATTGGTTTTCCTCCTCCCAATAGGAAGCGCCTCCACACGCTTCCTAACTAGCTATCTTGCAACAAATAACTAATTGGTTACAAGCTATGTTCAAAGCCTCCGGGCTGTCAAGCGGTGTTGGTGGCCCGGTTGCGTTTGCAAAATCGGGTTTTTACATTCTTCCGCTTAAGCCTTATGAGCGCAACAGGGGAAAATAGGGGAAATCTGATGAACGACACTGGGGAGAGCGCAAAAAAGAAAATCAAGCGCCCGTCCGCCGAGCGAACCGCCCAACGCGACCCGGAGCGTACACGCGCGGCCATTCTTGAAGCCGCGACACGGGAATTTGCCGAAAACGGCATGGGTGGTGCGCGTGTCGATTCCATCGCCGAGCGCGCCGGCACCAACAAGCGCATGCTCTATCACTATTTCGGCGACAAGGAGCAGCTCTATCTGCGTGTGCTTGAGGAGGCCTATGTCAGCATCCGCACCGCCGAACGCGCACTGAACATCGGCACCCGCAGCCCTGAGGAGGGCATTGGGGAACTTGCCCTCTTCACCTGGCGCTACTTCCTGCAGCATCCGGAGTTCCTCAGCCTGCTCGGCACGGAAAACCTGCACCGCGCCCGCTGGTTGCGCCAGTCCGTGCGGCTCAAGGAGTTGCATTCGCATCTGATCGGCGAGCTTTCACAGGTGCTGGAAGTAGGCAAGAAGGCGGGTGTCTTCATCGAGACCGCCGACCCGCTGCATGTCTATCTGACAATCGCCTCGCTCGGCTATTTCTACCTCTCCAACCAGTACACACTTTCGACGATCTTCGGCCGCGATCTCATTACGCCTGCGAATCTCGAAGCCTGGGAACGACATATCGTTCACGTCACGCTCGCCTCGATAAAGCGCTGATTTTCAAAAAACCGAATTGGCTATTGACAGCAATATTCCTCTTCTGCCATCAAGTAACTGTTTAGTTACCGGCTCGGGAGGGCCGGGCCCGGCTGCCCGCTCCCGACGCATAAAAGCTTCCAGGGAGGGAAAAATGGCACGTTTGGGGATCATTTTGCACGGCGTTACCGGCCGTATGGGCTACAACCAGCACCTCGTTCGGTCGATCCTGGCCTTCCGCGATCAAGGCGGCATCACGCTGAAATCAGGCGAAAAACTGGAAATCGATCCAATCATCGTCGGCCGTAACGGCGCGAAGATGGAGGAGCTTGCCCGCAAGCATAATATCAAGCGCTGGTCGACCGATCTGGATGCCGCGCTCGCCAATCCCGATGACACCATCTTCTTCGATGCCGGCACGACGCTGATGCGCGCCGAGCTTCTCACCAAGGCGCTCGATGCCGGCAAGCATGTCTATTGCGAAAAGCCGATTTCCGACGATCTGCAGGTGGCGATCGACCTTGCGCGCAAGGCGCGTGCTTCGGGCCTCAAGCACGGCGTGGTACAGGACAAGCTATTCCTGCCTGGCCTGCGCAAGCTGGCGCTGCTGCGCGATTCCGGCTTCTTCGGCAAGATCCTCTCAGTGCGCGGCGAATTCGGCTACTGGGTCTTCGAAGGCGACTGGGGCGTTCCGGCGCAGCGCCCGTCCTGGAATTATCGCAAGGCCGATGGCGGCGGCATCATACTCGATATGCTGTGCCACTGGCGCTATGTGCTCGACAATCTCTTCGGTGAGGTGAAGGCCGTTTCCTGCCTGGGCGCGACCCATATTCCCAGCCGTATCGACGAACAGGGCAAGCCCTATAATTGCGACACCGATGATGCCGCCTATGCGACCTTCGAGCTGGAAGGCGGCGCGATCGCGCAGATCAATTCCTCCTGGGCCGTACGCGTTCGTCGCGACGACCTCGTGACCTTCCAGGTGGACGGCACGCATGGCTCGGCCGTTGCCGGCCTCACCAAGTGCTGGAGCCAGCACCGCGTCAATACGCCGAAGCCTGTCTGGAATCCTGACCAGCCGCAGACCATCGACTTCTACAAGACCTGGGACGAAGTGCCGGATACGCAGGTCTTCGACAACGGCTTCAAGGTGCAGTGGGAAATGTTCATTCGCCACGTCGTCGAAGATGCTCCCTGGCCCTACGGCCTGGAAGCTGGCGCCAAGGGCGTGCAGCTTGCAGAACTCGGCCTGAAATCCTGGGCCGAGCGCCGCTGGCTCGACGTTCCCACGCTGGAGTTCTGAGCCGTGACGACGATCAATCTTCCCCTCGACGGCAAGATCGCTCCTTATACACTGACCGGCACGCCGATCGAACTCAAGAAGCGGGACGCCAAGAGCTTCCCGCGTATCGCCTTTGCCGCCGCCCATGTGGTGGCCGATCCGCTTGCCGACAATGATCCGTGGCTGACACCGGCGATCGACTGGGAACGGACGCTTGCCTTCCGCCATCGGCTTTGGGACCTCGGCCTCGGCGTGGCCGAGGCGATGGATACTGCACAGCGCGGCATGGGCCTCGGCTGGTCGGAAGCCCGCGAGCTGGTCCGCCGCGCGCTTGGCGAAGCAGCCGGACGCAAGGACGCGCTGATTGCCTGCGGCGCCGGCACCGACCATCTGACGCCCGGCCCCGACGTGACCATCGATACGATCATTGGGGCTTATGAAGAGCAGATCGAAACGGTGGAAGCTGCCGGCGGTCGCATCATCCTGATGGCAAGCCGCGCACTGGCCGCCGCCGCCAAGGGGCCGGATGACTATGTCAGGGTCTATGACCGCATTCTTCGCCAGGTAAAAGAACCTGTCATCATCCATTGGCTCGGCGAAATGTTCGACCCGGCGCTTCAGGGATATTGGGGCAATGGCGACCATCTGAAGGCGATGGAAACCTGCCTGCAGGTGATCGAAGCCAATGCCGCCAAGGTCGACGGTATCAAGATCTCGCTTCTTTCCAAGGAGAAGGAAGTCACGATGCGCCGGCAGCTGCCGAAGAGCGTGCGCATGTACACTGGCGATGATTTCAACTACGCCGAACTGATTGCCGGCGACGAGCAGGGCCATTCGGATGCGCTGCTCGGCATCTTTGACGCCATCGCGCCTGCGGCTTCGGCCGCACTCGACGCGCTTGGCCGTAAGAGCAACCACGAATTCTTCGATCTGCTCGAGCCGACAGTTCCGCTGTCGCGCCACATCTTCAAAGCGCCGACCCGCTTTTACAAGACCGGCGTCGTCTTCCTCGCCTATCTCAACGGCTTGCAGGATCATTTCACAATGATCGGCGGCCAGCAGAGCACGCGCTCGCTCACGCATCTGGCGGAGCTTTTCCGCCTGGCCGACAAGGCCCGGGTTCTGGCCGATCCGGACCTTGCAACTGATCGCATGAAGCAGGTGCTTGCCGTCCACGGCGTTCACTGAACGTCAGCATGGCAATGGGAGGGGAATGACATGCAGGTCGAAGGACTTTCGATCAACCTTGCGACAATCCGCGAGCAATGTGGCTTTGCCGAAGCCGTCGATATCTGCCTGAAACACGGCATCACCTCGATCGCGCCCTGGCGCGATCAGGTCGCCAAGGCCGGCCTCGACGAGGCAGTGCGCATCGTCAAGTCGAACGGCATCAAGCTGACCGGGCTTTGCCGCGGCGGCTTCTTTCCGGCAGCGAACGAAGCCGAGTGGCAGAAGAACCTCGACGACAACAGACGCGCCATCGACGAAGCGGCAGCCTTTTCGGCCGATTGCCTCGTGCTCGTCGTCGGCGGTTTGCCTGATAGTTCGAAGGATATCGTCGCGGCCCGCCAGATGGTGTTCGACGGCATTGCCGCCGTGCTACCGCATGCGCAGGCCTCGGGCGTGAAGCTCGCGATCGAGCCATTGCATCCGATGTATGCGGCCGACCGGGCTTGTGTAAACACGCTCGGCCAGGCGCTCGATATGTGCGAGCAACTCGGCGAGGATGTCGGCGTCGCCGTCGATGTTTATCACGTCTGGTGGGATCCCTATCTGGCCAACCAGATCGCCCGCGCTGGACGGATGAAGCGCATCTTTGCCCATCACATCTGCGACTGGCTGGTGCCGACCAAGGACATGCTGCTTGACCGCGGCATGATGGGCGATGGCGTCATCGATCTCAAAGGCATAAGACGGATGGTGGAAGCCGCCGGCTTCTTCGGCGCGCAGGAGGTCGAAATCTTCTCGGCTGAGAACTGGTGGAAGCGTCCGGCCGACGAGGTGATCGCCACCTGCGTCGAGCGCTTCAGGAGCTGCTGCCAAATCTGATTCTAGAGCATGTCCGTCTTTCTTCGAAACACGGACATGCTCTATCTCTTTGTTTTCACGCAATTCCGGACGCAAAACCGCTGCACACTTTTGTTGGAATTGCTCTAAAGTCCAATCGTTTCATCACGTATGAAGGAGGAATCATTCGATGGAGAAACGCCGTTTTGCCCTGATCGGCACCGGTAACCGCGGCACCACGATGTGGGGCAAGGAACTCTTGGCCGGCTGGCGCGAGCATGTCGACCTAACTGCGATCGTCGAGAAGAATTCTCTGCGCGGCGAGCGCGCCCGCACCATGATCGGCAGCAATGCACCGCTCTATGAAAACATCGATTCGATGCTCACAGAGCAGAAGCCGGATCTCGTTATCGTCTGTACGCCCGACCATACGCATGACGATATCGTGGTGCGGGCGTTGGAATCCGGCATCGACGTCATCACCGAAAAGCCGATGACCACCTCGGTCGAGAAGATTCGCCGGATTCTGGACGCCGAAAAGCGCACCGGCCGCCGGGTCGACGTCTCCTTCAACTATCGCTATGCGCCGACGGCAGCGAAGATCAAGGAGCTCTTGAATTCCGGCGAGATCGGCCGCGTCACCTCAGTCGACTTCCACTGGTATCTCAACACAAAGCATGGCGCCGACTATTTCCGCCGCTGGCATGCCTATACGGAAAATTCCGGCAGCCTCTTCGTTCACAAGGCGACGCATCATTTCGACCTTCTGAACTGGTATCTCGACAGCGATCCTGACGCCGTGACCTCTTTTGCCGACCTGCAGAATTACGGCCGCAAAGGGCCTTTCCGCGGCCCGCGCTGCAAGCTCTGTCCGCACACGCAGGAATGCGATTATTACCTCGACCTCGAAAAGGATCCCTTCCTCGATTCGCTCTATGAGGATCCCTCAAAGATCGACGGTTATTTCCGCGACGGCTGTGTCTTCCGCGAAGACATCGACATTCCCGATACGATGGTCGCTTCGATCCGCTACCGAAACAATGTCCATGTCTCCTATTCGCTGAACACGTTCCAGCCGATCGAGGGCCATCACCTCGCCTTCAACGGTACCAAGGGCCGTATCGAAATCCGCCAGTATGAAGCACAGCCGTGGGAAGAGCCGAAGGAAGATACGGTCCTGCTGATCCGCAGCTTCCCGCATGGCAAGGAGGCCGTCGAGCGCATCACTGTGCCGCATTTTTCCGGCGGCCATTACGGCGGTGACGACCGGATGCGCAACATGATCTTCAAGCCCGACATGCAGGACAAGCTCGCGCAGCGGGCCGGCACCCGCGCCGGCGCCATGTCCGTGCTCTGCGGCATCGCGGCGCTGACGAGCTCGCGCACCGGCGAGGTCGTCAATATTTCCGACCTGATGCCGGAGCTTGCCAACGACGGTTCGCCGAACTCACTGAAGGCGTCGTAAGACGCCTCAGGCGGTATTTTCCAGGTTTTCGAGGGTGAGCCGGTAAAGCAGAGGCTCGACTTTGATGAAGCGTTCAGCCTCATCCGCTGCCATTTCACCGAGGCGAGTGCGCTCGAGGCCGACAGCACCGGCGATATGCGGTGTCAGGAAGACGTTGGGCAGGTCGTAAAACGTAGATTCCGGTCCCGGTATTTCGGGATCGGTCACATCGATAATGGCGTCGATACGGCCGGTCTTCAGCACCTCAAGCAAAGCGTCCTCATCGATCAGCGCGCCACGCGCGGTATTGATCAGCGTCGCGCCATCCTTCATCAGCGCCAGTTTTGCGGCATCGATCATATGGTAGGTGGACGGCAGTGATGGCGCGTGGAGGGAGACGATATCCGAATGACGCATGAGATCGTCGAGTTCCACCTTATACACGCCCATTCCACGCGCCTGACCGGCATCGATGGTCGGATCGAAGAGCAGTACCCTGTAATCGAAGGGCTTCAGCAGATCGATAACGCGGCGACCGATGCGTGACGCACCGATGATGCCCACCGTGCGGCGATAATTGCCGATGGCCTCACGCTGCATCGGATGGGTGCGATCGCGATGGCGGTCGCCGACATAGAGGTCGCGGAAACGGAAGACATGTTTGCCGGCAAAGATGATTGCGGCGAGCGTGAATTCGGCGACCGGCACGGCATTGGCCTCGGCCGCATGACTGACGACGACGCCGGCCTCGAAAATGCCGGGATCGACGAGGCCCTTCACCGTTCCCGCCGCATGAACGACGAGCTTCAATTTCGGCGCAAGCGCCAGAACCTCGCGACCAACATAGGGTGCACCCCAGCCTGTGATCAGGATTTCCGCCTCGGAGAGCAGTCGCTTCGCCCGCTCGTCGTCGAAGTGCTGAAGCGGTTCGGCATCGAGCAGGCGCCCGATGCCATCCAGCCGGTGAAGGACCGCCTCGGGCAACACATGCTCCGTGCGGGAAGGCTGCATGGCGAGGACGATGGCAGCACGGCTCATGGCATATGTCCTGGCGCTTCGATGGCGCTGACGGTCACGCCCTTCTCGCTGACCAGCTTCCGGAGCACAGCGATATCGGGTGCTTTCGGCGGCGCGGTCCATGCCCCCGATACGGCAGCCGGATCGTTCAACGCGAGTACAGCCGCGACCAGAACTGTTTCGCCGGCCGGAATCTCACCGCGGAGCTGGGGCACGAGCGTCTTGGAAACGATCAAGTTGGTATTCGGCAGCGCCTTCTGAGCAAGGCCGTTTCGCTTGATCGAAGAACCGAGGTCGACGATGCCGGTGAAATCCACTTCGCCGATCGCATGGGCCGAGCCTTCAGCCGCTGAAAGCGTGTCCGCATCAAGATCACGTTTGGCAATCGCAAAACCGCCTTCCGCGGTCTGCAGCGAGCGTGGTGTTGTGATGCGGTGGACGCGGATATGCCACGGGGCCGATGGTACGAGCCAGGTTTCGACCTTCACATCCTTGAAGGCTGTCCATCTGGAGTAAAGGATGTCGCCGGCGATCTTCGCTTCTTCATTGGTTTCGCGGACGCGGTAATGCAGGCCGTCATCGCTGAAGGCGAGTGCGGAATCGAAGGCGCCAAGTGCGAAGGCTCGCTCGTCAGCCTCGACGCTGAAACCGTAGCGGGCGGAATAGGCGAATTTTGCATATTTCTCCGTGCCGAGGCGCATCTGCAGATTTTCCTGACCAGACGAGAGCGCCACGACATCATTGCCGGCACGCATGACCACCATGCCCGGATGACGCTGCGGAACGACCTCGGGGGTTTGCTCAGGCGCCTTTTCCTCTGCGGTCCAGAAGGGATGATCCTCGGCAATGGCGAGCGGCAGGAAGGCCTTGAAGGCCCAGTAGGGTGAGCCGGCAGAATTATAACTCTCTGACATCAAGAGGTTCGGGTAGCCGAAGCCAATGGAGAGAACGCCATCGTGGCTGGCGATCGGCTTGTCCCGCCACCAGCGCAGATGCTCGAGGCAGAGATGCTTGACCTCGCCCCAAGGCAACGCCTCCAGATCGGCGAAGGCGAGCGCCGACCAGAAACCGGCACAGGCGAAACGATAGGTGAGGCTGCGGCCGAAGGGGATTGTCGCGCCATCGGGCGCAAACCAATGGCGGAAATCCTTGGCGAAGAGGACGGCACGCTCGCGGTAGCGTTTGGCATAGTCGTCATCGACCAGCTTGGAATAGATCAAGCCGTAGAAATGCATTGCGAAGGGAATGTAGTGGTCGATGCGGCGGATATTGCCGTCACGATACCAGCCGTCGCCAATGTAGAAACCTTCGAGTTCCTCAAGATATTGCTTGGTCAGGCTGCGGTCGAAATCGGCGCCGAGTCGGTCGAGAGCGATATCGACGAAGATCCGGAAGAATTTCCAGTTGTTGTCAGCATAGTCGAACTGCCGGACATGCTTGAAATAGGCAACGATATTGTCGCGAGCGCGCTTGTCGAGCGGCTCCCAGATCTTATCGGGTACCAGCGCCAGGGCAAAACCGAGGGCGGCGAGCTCCACCATGCGCTGGTCGCGTGCATTGACCGTGCCCCAATATTCAGGATGGGACGGATCGCAGCCATTGGCGAGCCCCTCGGCAAAGCGGTGCCAATGGGCGAAATCATTCTTGCCGGCGCCGAGCGGTGCAAGACCCCAGAGTGGACGTGCGAAACCTTCAAGATCAGCAGCGGCCCGGTCGAAATGAGCGCCGGCGCCATCGAGGCGAACACGGGCATTGCCATCGGAGAAGAAGGGCAGCAGCGGATTGAAGAGATCGTTGACAGCGCGGATCATGTCGGCGCGGGTCTTCAGCGGATTGCCTGCAAGCGGATTGGCGCTGGCGGGATCATAGGTCATCGGCATCACTCACAGCTTGTCGGTATCAGGAACAGTGCCTCCGGCAACGGGAACGACCGCCTGGCAGATATGGCGGGCGGGAGCGGTCCTGTCGCGGTAGCGGGAAATCAGAAGGGAGACGGCCTCGCGGCCAAGCGCCGCGCGGTCGACGCGCATGGTAGAAAGCCTGGGATTGGTCATGACGGCACAGGGCAGGTCATCGAAGCCGACGATCGCGAAATCCTCGGGAACGCGAAGGCCTGCTTCGGTGACGGCTTCGAGCACGCCGACGGCAATGAAATCATTCATGCAGAAGGCCGCCGTGTATCCGGGATCCTCCGCGAGCATCGCGACTGTGCGCTCATGCGCCTCGCGGCTGGCGCTGCCCTGGAAGGTGAGCGGAACGAGCCGGCCTTCGGCACCGGGAACCGCGGCAATCGCCGCCTCGAAGCCTCGCACACGTTCGCGGATCGTGTGGCGATGCGAGCCGGTGAGGTGCAGGATACGGCGATGACCGGCTTTGGTGAGCCGGCTCGTCGCCTCGTAGGCGCCGAAGAAATTGGAGGGGGAGACACCATCGAGGCGCAGGCGCGGATCGGTACCGTTGACGAGAACGGTCGGTGTTCCCGTCTCTTCCAGCCAGGCCCACAGCGTATCACTGGGATCGATGCCGACGAGGAAAAGCCCTTCGGCTTGCGCCGTCTGCATATACTCGCCGACGACGTCAGGCGTGGTGCGGTCCTCGCGCACGAGCCGCACTTCGAAAGGCATGCCGGCATCGGCGGCACCGGCGCGGAGGCCCTCAACGATCGATTCGTAGAATACGCTGAGGCCACCGGTTGCTCCGTCGCTGGCAATCAGGGCAAGCCCGCCCGGAACGCTCTCCGAAACAGTCTTCACCGGATAGCCATGTTCGGCAGCGACCTTCAAAATGTGCCGCCGCACGCTTTCGCTTATGCCCGGTTCATTGGCGAGCACCCGCGATACCGTGGAAACCGAAACACCGGCCAGACTGGCAATATCGGCCTGTCGCGGTCGCCTGGTCTTGATCTCATTCATTTTGATCTCGTTCATGTGGCAAAGATTATGCAAATTATGCAAATTTGCAAGATAATCATAAATTCTTGCAAAGAGAAATTTTTTGCGTACTCTAGCCTCCGGAACGCCTGGAAAGATCATTGGAGGATGGCACCGGGCATCGGACACAGGAGGAAATCAATGCAGGTCAATCGCCGTTCATTCTTGATGGGAACCGCGGGTGCCGCGGCCGGCCTTGCCTTTGGCGCCGGCAGCTCGATCCCCGCATTTGCCGAGGACGCTTCGCTTCGCGCCATGTGGTGGGGTTCCAACGACCGCGCCAAGCGCACGCTGGAAGTTGCCAAACTCTATCAGTCGAAGACACCGGGTGTCACTATTGTCGGCGAGTCGCTTTCGGGCGACGGCTACTGGACGAAGCTGGCCACGCAAATGGCCGGCCGTGCGATTGCCGACGTCTTCCAGCTCGAGCCGGGCACAATCTCCGACTATTCCAAACGCGGTGCCTGCCTGCCGCTCGATGAATTCGTGCCTTCGACGCTGAAGGTCGACAACTTCGGCGCCGATATGCTGAAACTGACCACGGTTGACGGCAAGCTCTATGGTGTCGGCCTCGGCCTCAATTCCTTCGCGATGTTCTTCGACACCGTCGAATTCGAAAAGGCGGGCATTCCGCTACCGACGCCCGATCTCACCTGGGATGAGTATGCCAAGCTCGCCGTGGAACTCGGCAAAGCCTCCGGCAAGGGTGGCGGCCCCTATGCGGCGCGCTACAATTATGTCTTCGACGCCTGGCTGCGCCAGCGCGGCAAGAGCGTCTTCGCCAAGGAGAGCGTCGGTCTCGGCTTCACAGTCGACGATGCCAAGGAATGGTTCGACTACTGGGAAAAGCTGCGCAAGGCAGGCGGCACCGTCGCCGCCGACGTTCAGACGCTGGACCAGAACACCATCGACACCAACTGCCTCGGCCTTGGCAAATCGGTGATTGGCATGGCCTACTCCAACCAGATGGTCGGCTACCAGCTCATCATCAAGAACAAGCTGGGCATCACCATGCTGCCGCGCGAGAAGAAGGGCGGTCCATCAGGCCACTATTATCGCCCGGCACTGATCTGGAGCGTGGGTGCCACGACCAAGCAGGGGGAAGCCGCCGCAAAGTTCATCAGTTTCTTCGTCAACGATCCGGAAGCGGGCAAGATTCTCGGTGTGGAACGTGGCGTGCCGATGTCGCCGGCGGTTCGTGAAGCTATCCTGCCACAGCTCAACCCGACGGAGCAGGAAACAGTCAAGTACGTCAATCTGCTCAAGGATCAGGTCGGCGAATATCCGCGGCCGGTACCGATGGGCGCAACCGAATTCGACCAGCGTGTCCTTCGTCCGACCTGCGACGAGCTCGCATTCGAGCGCATCTCGGTAGCCGATGCCGCAACCAAGCTTGTCGAAATCGGCAAGGGCACCCTCAAGGGTTAATCATACTCAGTCTGAACAGGCAAAGGCCCGCCACCAGCGGGCCTTTCTCATTGGCGATATCGGCTCAGTTGCTGGCGTCGTCAATGACCCGCCAGTCGGGCCGCCCGAGATTGAACGGCCAGGCGTGCACGTCGCGGTCATTGAAGTAGACGACCTCCTGAAGGTCAGGAAAATCGCTCTGCTTGAGCGTCGCAGTCTCCATCCACGGCTTGATGTAGGCATCGCTGCCCTCATAGCCGAGTTCGGCCACCCAGATGGGTTTGCCGTATTGGGCGACAAGGTCGTAGCCTGGCTTCAATGCCTCGGTGAAGGTTCGCGGGCCGTTGTGAGCGATTTTGTCGTAGGGCTCCAGGCCGAAAACGGACAGGCCGACGAAATCGACATAGGTGTCGCCGGGGTAGTAGGCATTAAGGCCGGGTTTTCCCTTCGGCGACCACATGAGTTTCGCACCGGGCGCCTCCTGCCGCACGATATCCATCATGCGCCTGTAGGCGGCTATATATTCAGGAGGATTCCAGCCGGACCACGAAAAGCGGCCGGAGTCGTCTTCCATTTCCTGTCCCCAGCGGACGATGACCGGGCTTTTCAACTGGGCGATCATCCTGGCAATTGCCCGCATATTCGCATCGTAGTCGCCGTGAAACAGCTTCCAGCGAAGTGCATCTGACGTCAGCCGCCAGTCCACATCCCACGACCAGGGTTCCACCGTGATCAGCAGGTTGCGGCCTCTCGCCAGCGCATAGGCATCCGCCACACGCAGCGTTTCGAGATCGACGTCTTCCCATGGAAGAAAGAGGTGCTCTGTCGTCACGCTCTGCTGTGTGCCGAAATCGCCATGCGGGTCGTAAGCACCAAACTTGATGCCATCGGCATGAATGGCGGGCCGCTTGTCGGTGATCGTCTTGTCGGTGATCGTCTGGGCACCCGCATTCATGACGGCGGTGGCGTTCTGCGCCTCGCTTCGGTGCGACAAGTCGGCAACGCCGAGCAGAAGCATCGCGATTGTTGCCGTCGAGATTTTCTTCGCCAGGGTTTTCATAGTCTTTTCCTCCCCTTCGGCTATTTATCGGTCGCGAGAACCTGTTTCAGCTCTTTGGCTTTCAGGCTCACCGTGTCTGCCGGGACCAGCTTCCGGAACTCATCATCGGCTTTCGTGGAAGCGTGCCGGAACACGTACCAGTCCCCGCTCGGCTGACGCCGCTGATAGATCGTGTTGCCGATCTTGCGGTGGCCGAAGCAGGTACTGGCACGTGCCGCCCCCTCATTATTGGTCCAGGTCGCGCGCATGCACAGCTGACCGAGATCATCGACGACCCAGCGGCCCTCGGCGAAAGACTGTTTGCCGCCATTGTCGACCCAGGCGACGAAATGCCTACCCTCGCCAATGAAACGTCCGCCACCCGTGTCCCAGGTCCAGGTCTTGTCGGCGTAGATGACGTAGAGTTCGCCGGCATTCAGTGGCGTCGGCGTCGGTGCTTTCGTCTTTTCTGATGCGAGCGCACCCATCGGGAGGATGAGGCCGAGGCACAGAGCCAGCACTCCTCCCGTCAATCGTATTGTCATGCTCATTTTATCCTCCTCACGCATTTCTGCTCTCCCCACCATCCCTTCGTTCACGGCCGGCTTCAAAACCGTGCCATTTGAGACGGAATTTCACGATCCTGGTCTTGCCTCCGCCGAGCCCTGCACCCGCCACAGCAAATTGCGACTCGGTAAAGGTGACGAAGGGCTGGCCGTGCGAAAGCGCTTCCATGGCAGCTAGCCCGTGGTTGCCGAGTTGCGCCCCGCCGACCAGGCAGGCGACGAGACCGGCGGAGGCGGTAAACCGCAGGCCGTATACTTGCGGCAAAAGGGACTGACCGTTCTCGACGGCGTGACGGACGACAACCAGGATTACGAGCGATACATAGATCAACAGGTTGAGCGCCGCGAAGATCTGGAAGCCACGCGCACCATCGCCATCGGCAGCAAAAACCATGGCCGCAGCACAAATGCCCAATAGTGCGATGTATGGTGCCATTATCCGCGCCGGCAATGTGCGCTGTCCCTGATCACCCTTCGGGGTGATGCGGAAATCCACGAAGGAACCGGTGACGTGATCGCGTGCGGCAGCGAGGGTGCCGGCAAGCGACCAAGGCCAGCGCAGCAGGATGAAGACCACCCCTTCCCAGCCGAAGAGCTTTGCATCGTATGGCCTGAATGTGCCTGACGCGCGCCAGAAGATGGCGAATACCGTCAGCACGATCGAAAGCGGCAGAGAATGCAGCAGGAATGCCGGATAGGTGACGTTGACGAAGACATGGCCGGTGAGCAGGGCTGCGACCGGCAGCAGGAACATCACTGCCATGAAAGTCGAAAACAACGGATACCAGAGCTGCGAAAACAGGAACTGGAACTTCAACTTCAGCGGCAGCCGGGCGACATGCCGGCGAGAATGATGCAGGAGGATGGTCACTAGGCTGCGGGACCACTGGAATTCCTGCACCACCAGATCGGCAAAGGTCGCCGGCCCGTCGCCATGGGCGATGGCATTGACCGCATGGACCCCGCGCCAGCCGCCGGCATTCATCATCAGCGTGGTCGAATGATCTTCCGCAAGCTCGGGACCGAGCCCGCCGATCTTCCTCAAGGCGGCCGTGCGAACGGCATAGTGCGAGCCGATGCAGAGCGGCGCCCAGCCATTATTGTATCCTGCCTGCAGCGAACCATGCAGGCTCGCTTCGGCATAGAGCCTGCCGCGGGCGGCCCAGCTTTCAGCCGCATTGGCATCGCAGATGCTGGGTGCCGAGACATAGCCGACTTCGGGATCGGCGAAGGGCCGCAGGACCTCGCGAAGATAAGTCGGCGTCGGCACATGATCGGCATCGAACTGGGCGACGAAATCATAGCGTTCATAGCCGAAGTGATCATAGAAATAGGCGAGATTGCCTTCCTTGCAGCGCGTGCGGCGCGGCCAGACGGGGCGGTGATATTCGCTGACGCCCTTGCGGGTTGAGATCATGACACTATGCTGCCCGCACCATCTCTTGGCCTCATCGGACGGATCTTCATCGGCGAGCCAGACATCGAACTCGACACCCTTCTGATCGAGCATCGCAAGAAGCGTCTTGCGCACGACGGCGAAAGGTTCGGACGGTGCCTTGGTGACCACCATCGCGACGCGGCCCTTTGGCAGGTCGGCGGATGATCTGACCTGCCGCGCATCCAGAAAGATCAGGATGAAATAGGCCGGTATCAGGGTGACCCAGGCAAGGATGAGGGTGACGAGCAGGAATGACGGCCATGAAACGACATGAGTGGGCTCAGCCCACCAGAGCCAGAAGTAAGCGAGTGCTGCCAGCCAGCAGACGATGCCAAGACCATAAGCGGCTCGATTCCAGCCGGTAAAGACAGGCTCGAACATCTCGGATTTGGCGGCAGAAGACTGATGTGCGTGGTCGATTTCGGCTCTGGTGCTCATGCGATCACCTCCAGTCCGAAGGTCGGGCCAGCCGTGCGGATGATCGTATCGATATCCGAAAGCGTCGGCATGAAGTCGAGCTCCAGGCGAGCCCTTTTCGTATCGGCGAAAAGCACAGGCGGATCGCCAGCGCGGCGCGGCTGACAACGGATCGGCACCCTGTGGCCGGTCTTTCGTTTGACGGCATTAAGGATCTCGCCGACCGACGTGCCGCGGCCGGAACCCAGATTGAGGCTCAAGGAATTGCCGCCGACCAGAAGGTGACGAACCGCGGCGAGATGCGCCTGGGCAAGATCGCTGACATGGATGTAATCCCTGACGCAGGTGCCGTCATCCGTCGAATAATCGGTGCCGAAAATGTCGAGGCTCTCGATCCGGCCGCTTGCGGCGAGAAGAGCGCGCGGGATCAGATGGGTTTCGGGATAGTGCCGCTCGGCAAGCTGGCCTTCCGGATCGGCGCCGGCCGCGTTGAAGTAACGGAGTGCGGCGAAGCGGATACCATAGGCGGCCGCATAATCCTCCAGTGCCATTTCGAAGATCAGTTTGGTTCTGCCATAAGGATTGACCGGCTGTTGCGGCGTTTTCTCGCCGATCGGCAGCATCTCGGGAATGCCGTAGGTCGCGCAGCTGCTGGAAAAGACGATCCTGTCGATACCGCAATCGAGACAGGCGTCCAGCAGCGACAGGCTGCCGATGACATTGTTGCGATAATAGATGCTCGGCTTTTCGACGGATTCACCGACATAGGCGTTGGCACCGCAATGGATGACACAATCCGGCGAATACTCGGCCATGACATGCCGCAACCTTGCGCCATCGGCGATATCCGCCTGGATCAGCGGGCCCCACCGGACGCTGTCGATATGTCCGGTGGAAAGATTGTCATAGGTGACCGGAACCATTCCGGCACGCGCAAGCGCCTTGCAGATGTGGCTGCCGATGAAGCCGGCGCCACCCGTAACCAGGATGTAGCGTGGCATCTCATACGGCCTCCACCACTTCCTTGCAGGCAAGCAGCGCATCGAAATAGGCTATCGTACGCTTCAGCCCGGTCTTCAGCTCCGTCGTCGGCCACCAGTTCAACTCTTCTCTGGCTCTGGAAATATCCGGACGGCGCTGCTGCGGATCGTCTGCCACGGCCGGCAGGTAAATGATGCGCGAGCGCGAATTGGTCAGATCAAGGACGATTTCGGCCAGATCCCGCACAGTGATCTCCGCCGGATTGCCGAGATTGATCGGACCGACGCAGTGTTCGCCGGCATCGGCGAAACGCAGGAAACCAGCGACGAGATCGTCGACATAGCAGAAGGAGCGGGTCTGCCGGCCATCCCCGTAGATCGTTATGTCGGTGTTGGAGAGCGCCTGGACGATGAAATTGGATACGACGCGTCCATCATCAAGGCGCATACGCGGGCCATAGGTATTGAAGATCCGGCCAACCTTGATATCGACGCCATACTTGCGGTGATAATCGAAGAACAGGGTTTCGGCTGACCGCTTGCCCTCGTCGTAGCAGCCGCGCGGACCGATCGGGTTGACATTGCCGAAATAGGTTTCGCGCTGCGGATTCTCGTGCGGATCCCCATAGACTTCCGAAGTCGAGGATTGGACGACCGTTGCGCCGCTGCGGCGGGCTGCATCGAGCGTATTGACGGCTCCAAGCACATTGGTCAGCAAGGTGCCGACGGGATCACGCTGATAGTCCGGCGGCGAGGCTGGCGAAGCAAAGTTGAAGATGACGGAAGCCTCGACGTCATAGGGCTGGCGCACGTCATGTTCCAAAAGCCGAAAACGGGCATTCTGCAGCAGATGCTCGATATTGACGTGGCGGCCGGTGTAGAAATTGTCGAGACAGATGACCTGATGGCCGCGCTCGAGAAGTCGCTCGCAAAGATGGGAACCCAGGAAACCGGCGCCTCCGTTGACCAGCACGGTTTTTGACTGCTGGCGTGGCGATGCGAATGCAGATCCTGAATATCCTTCGGTGGGAATACTACGCACTACAAATTCCTTCCCATGTCGTGTGGTCTTCATAGACCCTTCTATACTTTAGGCTCCCTCTTGATCCGCCTCGATAACTTCAACGCGAAGTGGTATCTATGAAATAACCGACTCGGTTATTCTTCGGATAATTGTACCTATGCTCAAAATGATAAGAGGATATCAGTGAAGGTCAACTTCAAAACACGGGAGCAATTCTAAATAGCTATAGTATTAAACTTCGGAATTTGCTTGATTAATCCCTCTCAATGACTATGGTGCCATGCTTTCTGTCCGGCCGCTCCAGCTTCAGTCAATGAAGCCAATATAAGGAGTGGCCAGCCATTGGTGTGCGAGGGCGCGTCGCTATTGCCCTGATGATAGAGAGGGTTTTTTAATGACGACTCACGATCGCATGCATGGCAGAGCGCCATGCAGCTTCAGCTCTCTAGCTTTGGCTGCGACGATCGTTCTCTCGGCCATCGGACCGATCTCATGTGCGGTCGTCGATACCGCGATCGTGGGAAGCACGGAGAAGAATGTCGTTGTGGCAAGCGTGCCACATGCCGCGAAGGACTTCGCCTATGCTGCCGAACCGAAGACCGCTTCGGCTAAAGTGAGCGCCGCGGTCTATCCCGGTTCCGCGCCTTACATCTGTTCGCCGAGCGGTTTCGGCCAGAAATCACACTGCTTTGCCCGCTCGTCCCGGATGGATTGATGGCCTAGTGCGGCCATCTGCCAGAGAGATCGCCACTGTCCGACGTATCGTTGAAGAAACGTGAGGCCGCTTCAGTGCGATTTCTCACATTCATCTTCTTATAGATATTGCGGACGTGAACCTTCACCGTGTTTTCGGACAGGTGAAGTTTGTCGGCGATGATCTTGTTCTGCGTGCCCTTACAGATGAGGTCGAGAATCTGTACCTCGCGCGTGGTCAGAGCCGCCATGCTATTGCGGCGAAGCTTCAGCGCGTTGGCGCGCGCTGCGTCGACGGACTTCGTCTGGTACAGCGAGGGCTCGAGCTGCGCCGTTGCCCGGTTGGACAGACGACCCAGAAGCGCGGATGGAAAATGTTCGCCGCCCTTCATCAGCAGATCGATTGCCGCCATGAAGACATCCAGACGCAGATTGAGCGGCAGGACGCCATCGACGACACGCGCCTCGACAAGACGGCTGATATAGGGCTCCATCATATCGATAGCTTCGACGACAAGGCCGATGGATGCGTCCGGACGGTTTTCACGAACGACCTGCAGCGCATCGTGCAACTCGGCGCCGGCGACATGATAGAACAGGACAAGCCGCATGTCGTGAATATCCTTCTCGGATATGGACTGCGCGCTCGATACGCTTACGACATCAAAATTCGGGAATTTCTTTGCCAGTGCCTCAACCATGCACTCGGAGAACAAGTCCGCCTTGGCGATTACCAGGACTGTTTCTCCATTCGGACCCAGTCTTCTTGCCTGATCCGAATCTCCTACTTCCGACCCAACCATGAACATATACGCCTCCCCTAGCGCTACACTATACTCAAACAAGGAGCTTCTACTCCCATTGGCGCGATGGCGGGTATTACATGCCGACGAACATTGCCCCTAGGCATGTGGCCGCCTTATCTTTTAGGCATTTCTTAATTATGGTAATATGGATTTCAAAGGAAAGAAATGGCCCAAATGGGTTAGTTGTCACGAAGTTATATTTATTTTTTGCCACTTTATGGTTGCATTTCCGACAAGAAACATACTAGCGGGCGGTATTTCAACTAGATCACGGTATAACGCAGCATGTATTAGTTCGAGACATACAAAAGCAAAGCGGTAATGGGCAGACGATATTTCAAAATAAGACGGAGAACCTTTCGAGCTTAACTTCGCGATACCGCAATCAGTCGAACCTTCCGGATTCCGAGGTATGGGGCGCCGTCCCGAATTCGCACACAGCCTTCTCCGAGCCCGCGATCCGGTATTGGCTTAGCTGGAGTATTGAACCGGACTTCAGATGCCTTAGCCCGAATTGATATCTATCGGGACCCATTTTTTTCCATCAATCTGCAACGGTTGCCAAAGTGGCGACGTGAAAATCAAGTATCAGCATGTGTTTTTGATACTTGGTCTTCTTTCGAGGGAACTCAAAAAGAAGTTCGACTGCCTTGCTCGCGCTCATATCGAGTCCGGGACCGGATTTGTGCGTCTTTGTACTGAATAGGCACAATCCCAATACAGAATTTGGCCAACAAATCGCGATGAAGCTGCAGGTGAAAAGGTATCGAGTCCATCTGCCGATGTTAACGCATTGGAGCAAGCGCGAGCAAAGATCCCATTTGAGATGAGAGGGACTTCGAAAGCTGCTCCAGTTTTTTTCTGGAGGAAACGTAATGCCTTATGATCCGAAGCCCGGTCCGCAGGGCTCAGACGACGACACCGTCAAGGTGGGCGCCCTGGCCGATGGCCTTTCCAGCGCTATCAATTCAACCGAAATCGATGATGATTCCACAGGTTACGTCGGCGGCATCGCCAATGGTGACAATCGCAACAACACCGACAACAGCACCGACGTTGACGTCAAGGCCAATGTCGATCTCGATGTGAAGACCGACAACGGCGACAACCGCGACAACGACTACGACTGGAGCTACAAGTCGGACGACGACACGAACACCAAGACGACCACCATCAACGATAACGACACGACGACCACCACGAAGTCGGACTACGACTGGAGCTATGACGCCAAGTCGTACAGCGACGACGACGTTGACATCAAGACGATCACCGATAACGACACGACCACCAAGACGGACACGGATATCGACACCGACATCAAGACGATTACGGATACCGATACCAAGACGACCACCAACAGCCACAATACCAGCGACAGCTTCAACAAGACGGACACGGACTTCGCCGTCATTGATGATGTCAAGGACTTCGGGAACCTCGGCGTAGCCGGCCACGACCTCACCTTCGACATCGGGGATGACTTCTCCTTCACCCTCAATATCGACAATATCCTCAACGGTTCACTGTCCGGCGAAGGCGCCGACTCAGTCTTCAGCACTGTCCAGGCAAACCATCTCGCAGACCAGGATCAGGCCTGGAACATCACGATGGAGAACGGCGGCGCTCAGAACCACCTGAGTGCGAATGCCGGCACAGCGCACGGTGCTGACGGCATGGATATGGACAGCAAGGGCTGGGATCTCAAGGCAGGTGACGACGTCACAGGCACTTCGACGGCAGATGCTTCGGCAATTCTTGCCAATTCGGGCTTCCATATGGAGCTCGTTCAGGGCGCGAACATGCTCAGCAACGCTGTGGACTCCAGTGTCATCGGCGGCAACTCACATGCTTCCGATGTCGGCGAAGATACAAGTGGGCACTAACCTCCAAGACAAGAAAGGGCTGCACCGGCTTCGGCCGGTGCAGTTTGAATGCTTGCGTGCGAATTGACGAACAGCGCGGCTCCCGCAGAAGGATGTCGCATGGCCGGTCGTCTCTTCGATAAGGGAGGCCAAGGCAATGCAAATCGAGAAATTCTCAGAAATCATCGCCCATTTCATCGGCATATTCGAAACGACGACCGATGAGATGAGGCTGCGTGCGGGGCTGACGGAGGGTACAGGCCCTGCCGAAAATAATCCGGCGCTTGACGATCTGGTCGCCAATACGCCCACCTTCGCCTCCGATCTCGCGCTCCAGGACTACGATCCTGATGTCAACTACAGAAGCGTCAGCTATGAGATCGCTTATGGGGGCGCACGCCGCTTCGGCCGCCCCTTTGAGGAAAGCATCGAAAAGCTCTCCGAGATTGCCCACCGCGATGTGTCGTCGCTGCCCCGGTTCGGCAGCCCACAGGACATCGATATCGAAACCGAAGAAGAGCTGCAGGTTTTCGACGGCCCCGGCTCGGTGATCCGCTTCACCACACAGGTCAACATTCTCTACGACGACGATTATCTCGATATGACTGGTGGCAATCATGCCCCGCGCGATACGAGTTTCGTCGTTGAGAAACTGGCTGAATTCAGCGCCAAGGCCGAGATTTTCTCTCCCTTTTCCGACCTGCATCGGACCGACACCCTGGAGGGGGTCAAGCAGATCGCCGGGGATATGGAAACCTACATCCAGGGAGTAAGGGATTCCGGCCAGACATCGATCGGAACGGGCGAGCCGCCGGCAGACAATCCAAACGATCAGGCACATGATTTCGTGCTGGCGGGTGACGAGATCACCGGACCTTATATGAACGGCAAGCACGTTTCCGGAATTCCGGCGCTCGACGACCTGCTGCCGGACCGGGGGCTCGCCAAACTGCCTGAGGAACCGGACGAAACCCAGACATCCGTCGAACAGCATGACCCGGCTGGAAACAGCCTGGAGGTCACTGCGGGCGCAAACCTCGTCGCCAACATTGCCTCCGTCGTCAATACCGCAGTGATCTCTTCCGTGACGGCCGTCATGGGCGACTACCATCAGGTCGATGCGATCACCCAGGTCTATGTCTACAGCGACAATGACAGCATCGCCTCGGTCTTCCATTCCTCAGCCGATGCAACCGGCGTCACCGCCTACAATATTGCAAGCTTCGAACGGGACACGTTCCAGTCAACACAGCCGCAGACAACGGTGGATGTACATGGCGACCCCATCTTTCCGATGGCCTGGCGTGTCAGCGTCATCGAGGGCGACGTCTCCTTCGTGAGCTGGATCGAACAGTATCATTTCGTGACCGACAACGACACCATGACCGTCACGACGAGTGGGTCGGAAGCGACGGTTCTGACGGGCGGAAATACGACGCTGAATTTCTCGTCCTTCTTCCAAATGGGCCTGCAGTACGACCTGGTGATCGTCGGCGGAAATGTCTACGATATCAACAGCATCACGCAGATTTCGCTTCTCTACGACAACGACTGGGCGCGCGCCGAAGACGGTGTAGACGGCGGTGCCACCATCCAGTCCGGCAACAATCTCATCTGGAATCTTGCGGCGATCCACAATGTTGGAACCAACGACCGCTTCGAGACCATGCCCGACTATATGCACGAGGCAGAGAAGGGGATCCAGGAGCGCGATCCGACAATGCCCGAGGGCTTGTCCACCGATTCCAATTTCCAGGGCTATGTCGGCGTGAATGTTCTCTACATCACAGGCAATCTCTACGACATGACGATCATCAAGCAGGTCGCGGTGCTCGGAGATTCCGACGACGTGACCCAGGCTGCAGCCGAGCTTCTGAAGAACAACCAGGACGCCGTGATCACGATCGATACAGGCAGCAATACCGTCGCCAATATCGCTGAAATCGTCGACTACGACAGCTTCGGCAACACCACCTATGTTGCCGGTCAGCTCTATTCCGACGCCATTCTCATCCAGGGTGGTATCATAGAACACGACACCACCCAGCCCGAGACGGCGGGCGAAAAGCTTGCCAATGAAGTCATCGCCTTTCTCGATGACGATGCCCCCCAAGGCGCGGACAGCGGCGATGGCATCATCAACGGCGGGCATGATCTTTCATGGTCCTCCGCTCACCCCTCAGATGTAATGCAAGCCGTGGTCGCGTGACCTGCGTATCTTGGGAGAGACCGCGATGAATCAGATTTCAAAACAGATTTTTGCAAATAGCAGCGCGCTTGATCTGCGTGGCGAAAAGCCGTCCTCTACGGCGGCAAATCCTCAGGATTTTCTGACGGAGGCCTGCGTTTCGGCGATCGACGATGCGGTGGACCATCTTCGCCAGCTGACGCGCAAAGTGTCTTCCTATCCCCATGAAGTCGAGGCTGTCGCTGAAGAGAAGGTGGATGACGTGCAAACCGTGATGCCGACCGAACAACCTACAAGGCAGCTTTCCGGCCATGACATACCCGTCGTCAATGTCGTGGAGCCGGAAACAAAGCCGCAGCCGGCTGACGAACTGATGGCGGCGCCCGTCATCGAGGCCCGGCGGATGCCCGGTGAAACCGACGAGCTCAAGGCCAAGCCGGATATTCCCTTTGCCAAGACGATCGATGGCGACACCGGTCCGGTGAAGGAAAATGAGCGCCGCCTGCGCACAGACGGTGGGGGCGGGGGCGGCAAGGAACCGGATTT
>UCCS01000178.1 GCA_900470965.1 Hyphomicrobiales bacterium | reverse complement strand
CAAGGATGCCCAGCAGACCAACAAGCGCGATCACAGGAGGAGCCGGCGAACGAACGTTCAGGAGGCTGTAGACAATGCCAACGAGAAGGCCGGCGCCGAGGGAGAGGAGATAGATTTTCATTTGAGGCCTCGATTTATTTCGGCATGCAGCAACGGGGAAGCGGCGATGAACCCGCTCCCTCGAGAGAACTCACTTGGCCGGGTTCGGGCCAATGCGCTTGCCATGCGTGACGCGCTCGGGTGCCTTGTGGACATGGGTATAGGCGTAATCGACGCCCATGCCGTAAGCGCCGGAATGTTCCTTCACGATGGTGGTGACGGCCTCATAGGTTTCGCGGCGGGCCCAGTCGCGCTGCCATTCCAGCAGCACCTGCTGCCAGGTGACGGGAACGCAGCCAGCCTGGACCATGCGGTCCATGGCGTATTTGTGGGCATCGGCGGAGGTGCCGCCCGAGGCATCAGCGACCATGTAGATCTCGTAATCGGTGTCGTGCATGCAGGAGAGTGCAAAGGTGGTGTTGCAGACCTCGGTCCAGAGGCCTGACACGACGACCTTCTTGCGGCCGTTGGCGGCGTTCTTCGCCAGCGCGTCGCGAACGTTCTGATCGTCCCAGGAGTTCATCGAGGAGCGTTCGAGAATTGTGTTTTCGGGGAAGACAGCGAGCAGTTCCGGATAGGTGTGGCCCGAGAAGGCTTCGGTCTCGACCGTGGTGATGGTGGTCGGCACCTTGAAGGTTTTGGCAGCCTTGGCGAGGCCGACGACGTTGTTCTTCAGCGTCTGGCGGTCGATGGACTGGACACCGAAGGCCATCTGCGGCTGCTGGTCGATGAAGATCAGCTGGCTGTTCTGTGGCGTGAGGACTTCAAGATATCTGGACATTGGTCGTTCTCCCTGTTCATGAGGCCTTAAAGGCAAGAAACGTGTTGCCGACATGCGTCCATGGAGGGCGTCGGTCGGCATCGCTTCCCCGCAAGAGCGAGGCCGCGTATTGCCGCGAACCTACTTGGCAAAAACCAATTCCGATTGTTTGTTCTCACCCTCTTTTGTCGAAAATTGCCCTGACCTGCAGGGCCGTGTTGAGGCTTCGGAAAACCGAAAAACGGGAGGCCGAAAAAGAAGGCCGATAAAATTCTCGTACTCGCTGTCGGGACGGGCTCGGCTCACACGTCTTAGCCATGAACGGAGACCAACAGACCAAAGGAGGACGTTTCATGGTCAAGGTCATTTCACATCTCTGGTTTGCAGAAAGCGCTCGCGAGGCGGTCGAATTCTATGTCTCGCTGGTGCCCAATTCCGCTATCGGCGAGATCACCACCGTGCCGGCGGAAACACCGAGCGGCCCTCCGGGCAGCGTCGAGATCGTCCAGTTTACGCTCGGCGGCCAGAATTTCGTCGCCATGCGGGCCGGGCCGTTCGAACCGTTCAACCATGCCTACTCCGTGCAGGTCATCTGCGAAGATCAGGCGGAGGTCGACCGCATCTGGGATGGCTTCCTTGCCAACGGGGGCACGGCAGAACAATGCGGCTGGCTCAGGGATCGCTGGGGTCTTTCCTGGCAGATCGTGCCCAAGGCGCTGACCGAGATGATGAGCGGTACGCGCAAGGGTAATGCCAGGAAGATGACCGAGGCGATGCTGCAGATGGTCAAGCTCGACATCGCCACGCTTGAAAAGGCGTTTCAGGAAGCCGCCTGATCTTTCGGGAAACGGTATGACGGACGGCAGTCTCGGGAAGGAGGCTGCCGTTTCGATTCCGTCAGTGGTTTTTGAGGGGAAATCATGTAATTGTGATGGCGGGGGCAATTCGAAAACGGGGGTGATTGAATTGGCGTCTCGGCCAAAGATTTCATTGCTTCAAGCCGGTGCGGTCTCGATCGTGCGCATGCGCAGCAATAGCGTCGACCATGACGAAAGCGGGCCGATTCCCCAGGCGGAGGCTTTCAGCGTCATCGCCCAGTTGAAACCTTTCGACAATCATCGCCTCTGGCGCAGCGGCAAGCTCGTCCATGACGGCGGCCATCCGGCAGGCGCGCTGGCGATCACCGATCTTGGGGAAGAATGGCGCTGCCATCATCGCTCCTCCTTCGACAATATGCGCTTCAATATATCCCGGCAGGGGCTTTCCGATTTCAGCTACGAGGCAGGACGCTCGGGGTTTGACGGGCTCGATTGCGGGCAGGGGCAGCTCGATCCTGTTGTGCAGGGGCTTGCCATGGCGCTGCTGCCGGCACTCAGCCAGCCGGCATATGCGAGCGCGCTCTTCATCGATCACATTCTCCTGGCGCTGCAGGCGCACCTGGTGACGCGTTACGGCAAGGTCAATCTGCCTGCAGAGCGTAGCGGCGGACTTTCAGGGCGCCAGCTCAACATGGCGACGGCGTTCCTCGCATCGCTGACGGCGCGGGAGGCGACGATATCGGATGTCGCGGCGCAATGCGGGCTTTCGACCAGCTATTTCATCCGCGCCTTCAAGAAATCGACGGGCCGCACGCCGCATCGCTGGCTGATGGAATATCGGGCGGAGAAGGCGCGGCAGATGCTGCTGGGCACGGCTTCCATCGCCGAGATCGCCGTCGCCTGCGGCTTTGCCGACCAGAGCCATCTCACGCGTATCTTCACCGCACTCAACGGAGTTTCGCCCGGAACATGGCGGCGGGAGCGGCGTATTTAGCTTCGCTCAAGTAAAAGTGACTGGACGGGTTATTTTCAAAACTTGCTGACATTACAAATCCGTAATGACGGGTGGTTACGCTTGCTGCTGGCCGGGGGAAGGTGCGATATTGTCGCACCAGGCGGGACTTGTCGTCCCGTACGCCTCTTTCGACCGACCCTGGACGTAACCTCGAGTCCCTCCGGAGACGTGAATGCCCTTTTGGAAGCAATTTGCATTTTGCATCGTCGTCATTTTGGCCGGCTTTGCCGCCTGGGTTTACTTTGTGCCCGGCGCCGGCGAGACGATGCGCAATGCCGGTATTCCTGACAATATCGTCTCCATGATCGCACCCAAAGGCGAGGAAGCAGCCGATGCCGGCGCTCAGGCACAGGGTGGGCAAGGTCAGGGTGCTCAGGGGCAAGGGCAGGGCCGTCGGAATGGCGGCGGACGCAATGCTGCCGTACTTGTCGTCACCCAGGCCGTAGTGCAGGGCGTCGTTAACGACCGGCTGAATGCGATCGGCACAGGTGATGCGATCCGCTCCGTTGCGGTCACGCCGCAGGCGACGGGCACGATCCGCGAAATCCTCATCAAATCAGGCGATATGGTCAAGCAGGGCCAGGTTCTCGCCAAGCTCGACAGCGAAGAGCAGGTGATTGCCCAGGGGCAGGCACAGGTGGCGCTGAACAGTGCGCTTGAGAAGTCCAACCTCTATCACAGCATCAAGTCCAGCGTTTCGCGCATGGACGTCTTCGATTCCGAGATCGCCGAGCAGAATGCGCGGCTGCAGCTGCAGGCTGCCGAGCTCAATCTTACGCGCCGCAACATCGTGGCGCCGATCGACGGCATCGTCGGCATCGTGCCCGTCAATATCGGCGACAATGTCACGACCTCGACGCCGATCGTAACACTGGACGACCGCACTGAAATCCTCGTCGACTACTGGGTGCCGGAGCGTTTCGCCAATACCGTTTCCGTCGGCCAGACGGTCGAGGCAACGTCTGTGGCGCGGCCGGGCAAGGTCTTCTCTGGCGTGCTGGAAGCGGTCGACAACCGCATCGATTCGGCAAGCCGCACGCTGCGTCTGCGGGGGCGGATCGACAACGGCTCGGACG
This sequence comes from Hyphomicrobiales bacterium, assembly GCA_900470965.1. GTDB lineage: Bacteria > Pseudomonadota > Alphaproteobacteria > Rhizobiales > Rhizobiaceae > Rhizobium. Next base: position 27,945 of record UCCS01000178.1, on the reverse strand, counting down.
AACTGCGCGCTGGTATGTCCTTCGCCGTCAGCATGAAGTTTGCCGGCGATAAATATCCGGCCGTCAACCCGCTCTCTGTGCAGTGGGATGCTCAGGGCTCCTTCGTCTGGCAGGTGACCGACGACAAGTCGCACAAGGTGCGGGTCACGGTCGTGCAGCGCAATCCAGATTATGTGCTTGTTAAGGGCGAGCTGAAGGACGGCGATCTGATCGTCACACAGGGCCTGCAGCGCGTGCGCGAGAACGGCGCGGTGCGGGTGGCAACCGATGTCGCCTCCAACGACAAGGTCGCCGCCCAATGAGCGTGACCGAGATCCACCACGGCAAACCGGAATCCAACAAGGCGACCTTCACCGCGCTTTTCGTGCGGCGGCCGATCCTGGCGCTGGTCTTCAATACGCTGATGGTGGTGGCGGGCCTTGCGGCCTATGTGGGCGTCGAAGTGCGCGAGCTGCCCGATGTCGACCGGCCGGTCGTGACCGTGCGCACCACCTTCGACGGCGCTTCGCCGCAGACGATCGACCAGGAACTGACCAAGGTCATCGAAGGCGCGGTCGCGCGCGTCAGCGGCCTTAAATCCATCTCCTCCAGTTCCCAGTTCGGCCAGAGCCGCGTGACGCTGGAATTTTCCGACTCCATCGATCTCGCCGTTGCCGCCAATGACGTGCGCGACGCGATCGGCCGTATCGCCCAGAACCTGCCCGATGAGGCGGATGCGCCGCAGATCGTCAAGGCGGACTCCGATTCCTCGGCGATCATGCGCCTTGCGGTGACGTCAGACACGCTCAACATGGACGACCTGACGTTGCTCGTCGAAAACGAGGTGGTCGACCGTCTGGCCTCCGTCGACGGCGTGGCCGATGTGGAGGAATACGGCGATCAGGAAAAGGTCTTCCGCGTCGACGTCGATCAGGGCGCGCTTGCAAGCCGCGGGCTGACCATCGGCGATCTCACCAAAGCGCTCGACAATGCCGCGCTCGACGTGCCGGCCGGTTCGCTGAAGAGCCCGATGCAGGATATCGTGGTGCGCGCCACCGCCAGCCTGCAGACACCCGAGGACTTCCAGAACGTCATCCTGCAACACAATGTGCGCCTGGGCGACGTTGCGACCGTGACGCTCGGGCCGCGCGACGGCGAGACAGCACTGCGTTCCAACGGCAAGCCGGGCATCGGTCTCGGCATCATCCGCCAGGCGCAGTCGAATACGCTGAATATTTCCACCGGCATTCACGCTGCTGTCGACCAGCTTTCGAAGACGCTGCCGAAGGGCACGACGATCGCGATCACCAGCGACGACGCCGTCTTCATCGATGGCGCGATCCACGAAGTGGTGCTGGCGCTGCTTTTGTCGGCGGTCATCGTCACCGTCGTCATCTATCTCTTCCTGCGCGACTGGCGCGCGACGCTCATCCCCTCCGTCTCGATGCCGGTGGCGCTGATCGGCACGCTGGCAGCGATCTACATGGTCGGCTTCTCCATCAACATCCTGACGCTGCTCGCCATCGTTCTGGCAACCGGCCTCGTGGTCGACGACGCCATCGTCGTGCTCGAAAACATCGTGCGCCGGCGCTCCGAGGGCATGGGGCCGCGCGCGGCTGCCGTGCTCGGCACGCGCGAGGTGTTCTTCGCCGTCATCGCGACGACCGCAACGCTTGCGGCCGTCTTCATTCCGCTGTCCTTCCTGCCGGGGCAGGTGGGCGGCCTGTTCCGCGAGTTCGGCTTCGTGCTGGCCTTCTCGGTCGGTCTGTCGTCGATCGTGGCGCTGACGCTGTGTCCGATGCTCGCCTCGCGCATGCTGACCAAGCCGATGATCGAGGATCACGGGTTGCTCGGCCGTTTCGGCGAGGCTTTCGCCCGCGTCTATAAATGGGCGCTGCATGCCTGCCTGAATGCGCCTGTCGTCGTCATCGTCTTCTCCCTCATCTTCGGTGCCGCCGCCATTGTCGCCTTCGGGACGGTCAAGAGTGAGCTGACGCCGGAAGAAGACCGCGCCATGGTGCAGATGCGGCTGACGACGCCGCAGGGCTCCAGCCTCGAATATACGCGCGACAAGATGCAGCTCGTGGAGGAATACCTGCAGCCGCTCGTCGAAAGCGGCGACATCAGGAACATCTTCTCGATTTCCGGCCAGGGCGGCTCTTCCAACAGCGGCTTCATGGTGCTGACGCTGGCGCCCTGGGGCGAGCGTCATCGCACGCAGGCCGATATCGTCCGCGATATCAATCAGGCGGCCTTCAAGGTGCCGGCGCTGCGCGGCAACGCGATCTCGTCGAACAGCCTGCGTATCCGCGGCGCCGGCAGCGGGTTGCAGATGGCGCTGATTGGCAATGATCACGAGGCGCTGACGGCGGCTGCCGCCAAGCTGGTGCAGCAGCTCGATGCGAGCGGCCAGTACGACACGCCACGCCTGACCAACGAACCGTCGCAGGCACAGGTCTCCGTCGCCATCGACCGCGAGCGGGCCTCCGATCTTGGTATCGACATCACCGGGCTTTCGACCGCCATCCAGTCACTGCTCGAGGGACGTTCAGTGGTCGACGTCTTCGTCGGCGGCGAATCCTATCCGGTGCTCCTGACATCGACGATGCGGCCGATCGACGATCCGACCGATCTCGAAAACGTCTTCCTGAAGACCGGCGACGGCAAGATCGTGCCGATGTCGGTCATCGCCACGCTGAAGGAAGGCTCGGTCGCCCCGCAGCTCAGCCGTGAACAGCAGCTCGCCTCCGTGGCGATCACCGCCGGCCTGAAGGACGGCATGTCGCTCGGCGACGCTGTGAAGAACGTCACACAAATGGCAGCACCGCTCCTGCCGCCTGGTGCGCGCCTGCTGCCGCTCGCGGAAGCCGCGACACTGGAAGAGAATTCCAGCGGCATGGCGCTGACCTTCGGCTTTGCGATCGTCATCATTTTCCTGGTGCTGGCGGCACAGTTCGAAAGCGTGCTGTCGTCGCTGATCATCATGTCGACGGTGCCGCTCGGCCTTGCCTGCGCCGTCTTCGCGCTCATCATCACCGGCTCCAGCCTCAATATCTACAGTCAGATCGGTCTCGTGCTGCTTGTCGGCGTGATGGCGAAGAACGGTATCCTGATCGTGGAATTCGCCAACCAGCTGCGCGACCGCGGCGAGGATGTGCGGTCCTCCATCGAGAAGGCCTGCGCGCTTCGCCTGCGCCCGGTGATGATGACGATGATCGCGACCATTCTTGGGGGTGTTCCCTTGGTCTTTGCGCATGGCGCCGGTGCGGAAGCGCGCGTGGCGCTCGGCTGGGTCATCGTCGGCGGCCTTGGCTTTGCAACGCTGGTGACTCTGTTCATCACGCCCGTCGCCTATCTCCTGATTGCCCGCTTCGCCAAGCCGCATGCCCATGAGGAAGCGCGCCTGCACGAGGAAATGACGCATGCGACGCGTCCGAAGCCGAGCCCGGAAGAACAGCTTCAGGCTGCTGAGTAAGAGCGCGAACAAGCCTTTTTTAATACTTCCGGAAACGCCCGCCGGGTCTCTCCGGCGGGCGTTTTTATGGTGTATGAAGTCTTGTGAAATAAGATAAATTACTTCTGAACTTTAGCCGTTTTTTAAGCATAACCGGCAATGATTGCGATCAGTACCGGTCGGCCTTCCCCAGTTTTCCCGAGGGCCATTGCGCTGATTTTCCAGCGACGGCGGACATGAATGTTCGCTTGATTTCGGTACATCCTGTTCTGTTGCGTTCTGTTGTGTTTTTGGAGTTCGTACCGTGAGTATTTATCAGCGCACCTCCGTGGATGCGGCGCTTTATGTGCTGCGTGATATTAATCGAAATATGACGGTGACGCAGAACCATATCACGACGGGTCTGCGTGTTGAAAAATCCAGAGATAATGCCGCCTATTGGTCGGTCGCGACGACTGCGCGCCACGACAACAAGGCACTTTCCGCCGTTCAGGATGCTCTCGGCATGGCGGCTGCCACCATGGGAACGGCATCAGCCGGCGTCGACAGCGTCATCGACGTCGTCACCGAGATCAAGGCAAAGCTTGTCGCCGCAACCGAGCAGGGCGTCGACAAGACCAAGGTCGGTGAAGAACTCGAGCAGTTGAAGGCGCAGCTGCGCAGCGTTTCCGAGGGCGCAGGCTTCAACAACGACAACTGGATCATTCTCGACAATACCACGACGCCGACGCAGCCGCGTCAGATCCCGGCCTCCTTCATCCGTAATTCTGACGGTACGGTATCGGTCGGCATGCTGAGCTACCATATCGATATCCCGCCGAGCGGCGCGACCTCCTCCAAGGATGCACGCTATGTGATCGACGATCGGGCGGGCGGCACCGGCGAATATGGCGTGCTGACCTCCGCCTTCTTCGCAACCGAACTCGGCACCGCGCAGACCTGGGTGCTGACGAAAAGCAAGAACGGCAACACGGCCGGCCAGGTGGAAATCGGCCTGACGGCGAATACCAGCAAGCAGGACCTGAACGAAATGATCAGCGTCGTCGATGCGGCGCTCGGACAGTTGACGACCGTCGGCTCGGCCTTCGGCGCACTGGAAAAGCGCATCAGCCTGCAGGACGAATTCGCCAAGAACCTGTCCGACAACATCACCGAAGGCATTGGTCGCCTTGTCGATGCCAATATGGAGGAGGAATCGAGCAAGCTCAGGGCGCTGCAGACCCAGCAGCAACTCGGTCTGCAATCACTGAATATTGCAAACGCGTCCTACGATAAGGTTCGTCAGCTCTTCCAGAACTTCTAAGTCCCGAAGCAGCAACATAGCCGCGCGCCAAGCATGCTTGCCGCGCGGTTTTCTTTTCGGAAAGCTCAGGCTTCGGCTGCCTTTGCGGCCATCGTCGCCTTGGCCCACCAGACCAGTTCGTCGAGGGCCATCTTTGCCGTAGGCAGCAGGCTCGTCTCGATTTCCTCGATCGGCTTGTTGCCGAAAGCCGGATGAACAGCCATGAAATCGCCGCCGCCGATATGGACGGCAGCATGGGTGGACACCATCTGCAGTTCCACGCCGATTCCCCTGAGGTGTTCGACCGCACGCGTGGCGCCCGTGCCACCATAGCCGATGGCGGTAAAGGGCTTGCGGTTCCATTCCTTATAGGCCTGATCGAGTGCGTTCTTGAGAGCCGCCGTGATCGAGTGATTGTATTCGGCGACCACGAAGATATAGCCGTCGAAGCGCCCAACCGTTTGCTGCCAGCGGACCGCTTCGGGGTTCTGGCTGGGCATCCACAGGTTTGACGCCATCTCTTCGAAGAAGGGAAGCGGGTGATCGCGCAGGTCGATCAGCTCCACGTCGAAGTCATCACGTGCCTGAGCTTGTTTCAATATCCATTGTGCCGGGGCATCGGCGAAACGGGTGGGGCGGGTGGAGCCGATAATAACGGCGATACGGGGCTTAGAATTCAAAGTAACCTCCTGTATGCTGGTTTCTTACGGTAACCAGATTACGAATGGTTTGCGTGACCGCACAAGGAGGCACTTTGTTGAAACCAGATAACCATCAGGAAACCGCCCCCTGCGAGGAAGTCGATGGCTGCCAGCAAGTTCGTGCTTGCGATCACATCAGCCGCATGCTGGCGCGCATCAGCGACAAGTGGAGCCTGCTGGTGGTGCGCGTGCTGGGTCACGGGCCGCTGCGTTTCAACGCCTTGCGCCGCGAAGTCGGCGAGATCAGCCAGAAGGTCCTCGCATCGACATTGCGGGAGCTGGAGGAGAACGGCTTCGTTTCCCGGACCGTCACGCCCACCACGCCGCCGCAGGTCGAATATGCGCTGACGGATCTCGGTCGGGAGTTCCTGGATCCGGTTCGGGGGCTCGCCGAGTGGGTCGTTGCAAACTCCGCACGCATGGACGAGGCGCGGGTGGCCTATGCCAAACGCCGCGGGCTCGACTGAGGCAAGCGCCGCGGTTTGCCAATAAAGCTGGTGATATCGGGGCACGGCTGCAACAGGCCGATGTTTTCCATGGGAAATTTAGCTTATCAGATTTGCATCTTCATCTTGTTGCCGCATTCCCTAATATCTGCTCGCACCAGCTTCGAACGGAGAACCTCCTGTCCATGATCAAGAAATTCATCCTTCTGGCCGTTGCGGCGAGTTACCTCTCAGCTTGCACGACGACCGATCCGTATACTGGTGAGCAGAAGGTATCCAACACCGCCGGCGGTGCTGCCCTTGGCGCGCTCGGCGGTGCCCTCGTCGGTGTCGCCGTTGGCGGCGGCGGCCATGGCAAGCGCAATGCGGCGCTGATCGGCGCCGGCATCGGCGCGCTCGCCGGTGGTGCGATCGGTAACTACATGGACCAGCAGGAAGCCGAGCTTCGCGCCCAGCTCGAAGGCACCGGCATCTCCGTTACCCGCCAGGGCGACAACATCATCCTCAACATGCCGTCGAACATCACCTTCGATATCGACCAGGATGCGGTGAAGCCTGGCTTCTATCCGACGCTGAATTCTGTCGCGATCGTGCTGCGCAAGTTCAACCGCACGCTCATCGACATCAACGGCCATACGGATTCCACCGGCAGCCTGCAGCATAACCAGGACCTGTCGCAGCGCCGCGCGCTGTCCGTTGCCGATTATCTCGGCGGCCAGGGCATCGACCAGCGCCGCGTTTCGGCCGTCGGCTACGGTCCGTCGCAGCCGGTCGCTTCCAATGCGACCGAAGCCGGCCGCGCCCAGAACCGCCGTGTCGAAATCCAGATCGCGCCGATCACCCAGGGCTGATCGGTTGCATCCAGACGACAAAAAGGCCGGGTCATTGCCCGGCCTTTTTTCGTTTCCGGCCGTTTGCCTCAATGCTGCATCGTCGCGCCCTTGGTGATCTTGTCGACGATCTTCTTGTCGGCGCGCAGCGCAATGCCAACGACCTTGGCATCATCGGGAGTGTATTCGGCGAAGACGGCGCGATTGGCGGCATCATGGCCGGTTGCAAACATCTCCTCGATGAAGATCGATGAGGTCACCTCGCGCTCCAGCGCGCGGCGGTGGATCGTCGATATCGTCGCTTCGTCGGCCGACAAGACGATGATCGGCTGGATGGATAGCGGGTTGTAGAGATTGCCAGCACGATCCTTGTAGGGCTCGCCGATGATTTCAGGATATTGCCCGGCGATACCTGTCGAAAGGAAGGCCGTGACATTCAGCTTCTGCCAGCCGGCAAGATTGTTTCGCAGGACGATCGCAATTTTGGTATCAAACATTCCAGTCTCTTTCATCAGGGTATCGGAAACGCATTGAGCCAGGATCTAACGCCGCAGGTCTTCGAGGGTCTTGAACGTTTGTGCGAGCCGCAGCGGGGCAGCGGCATACTGGCCGCGCCCGCCGGCAGCGGCATCCTGACTGCGCCGGCCTTTCCGGGTATCGAGCGCATCGAGGCGCAATTCTCAGGCAATGTCTTCGAACCGCACCGGCACGATACTTATGCGCTCGGCGTGACGCTGCATGGCGTGCAGACCTTCACCTATCGCGGCGAGCGGCGCTTCAGCATGCCGGGGCAGGTGATCGTTTTGCATCCCGACGAGGAGCATGACGGCGGAGCGGCGACCGAGGCCGAGCTGCATTACCGCATGCTCTACATGGAGCCGGCACTCTTGATGGAATGCCTTGAGGCGGAAAAGATCGGCCTTCCCTTCGTCGATCAGCCCGTGATTGCCGACGGCGCGCTGGCGCAATTGCTCCTCGCTGCACTCGGCGAACTCGATCGGGAACTGGACGAGCTTTTCGTCGACGATTTCGTGAGCCGCGTGGCGGGCGGGTTGTCGCGCCATTCGCAGGTGCGCCGCCGGGCTCTCGGCACCGTTGCCTGGAGGCAGGTGCGGGCGGCGCGCGATTATCTGGAGGCGCATGCATTGCGGCCAGTGCGCTCCGGCGAGCTGGAGAGCATTACCGGCCTCGACCGTTTCACCTTGTCACGGCATTTCCGTACGGCCTTTGCTACCAGCCCGCACCGCTACATGCTGATGCGGCGGCTGCAGCAGGCGAAGGCGCTGATGGGCGAGGGTGAGGGTTTCGCCGATGTGGCGGCGGCGACCGGTTTTGCCGACCAGGCGCATTTCATCCGGCACTTCAAGAAGGCCTATGGGGTGACGCCTGGACGATGGGTGGGGCTTCAGCGGACAGCGCAGGTCAGCAATGGCGGCGTATCATAGCGCTTGGCGCGAACGGGAAAGTTCAGCTTCACGCCATTGCAGCCATTGCTGTCTCAATTTGCCTCTAGACAGGCCGATGGTTTCTTCGAGAACCTTGAGATCGAGAATGCGTTCGGTGCGAAAATGGCGAAAAGCCTGTTTCGATTCGCACCACGCAATCAAAAGACAGCGCGCATCCTCATAGCCTAGGAGCACCGGCCACACGATACGGCTGGTTACCGCGCCATTCGCGGCGCGATATTCAAGCTCAATCTTTCGCCCCTCCCTGATCGCCCGCCGGACTGGACGGCTGTCAAGCGTCAGGTTGTCCATGACATTGTCAGGTTTCAGGCTGACTGAAGGTTCGGCAATGAAGGGGAGAAGGTCGTCCGGTACGGTTGACGCAATCTTTGCTATGACATCTCTGGCCGCAGCGTTGATGGCCGGGTCACCCAGCTTCGCCACCATCTGAACGCCCAGTAGAACAGCCTCGATTTCCTCTGCAGTCAGCATCAGCGGCGGCATATCGTATCGTGGGTCGAGGACGTAGCCAAAGCCAGCTTCCCCTTCGATAGGAACGCGCTGGCCAATCAGGTGGGCAATGTCACGATAGACGGTTCGTCGCGCGACCTCGAGTTCGTCCGCAAGCTGCGCCGAGGTGACCGGACGGTTTGATCTTCGAAGTATCTGGATGATCTGAAAAAGCCGTTCCGCTTTTCGCATGGCTGGTGACTCCTGCTGCCACAACGCTGGCAGGATGACTATGTCACAAGAGCGGGCAAAGAGATCATTACGCGTGAAGGAGAAAATGATGAAACTCGCATCCACCCGTCTCATCGCTTCGGATATCGAAAGCATGGTGGCCTTTTATGAGCTCGTGACGGGCTATCGCGCGGACTGGCTTGCTCCCGTCTTTGCCGAGATCGTCACACCCGGTGCCGTCGTGGCAATAGGGAGCGCGGAAACGGTCGCGCTCTTCAAGGAGGGCAGTGCGGAGCCACGCGCCAATAAAACCGCCATTCTTGAATTCATGGTATCGGACGTCGACGCTGAATTCGCTCGGCTCAAGGATCATGTCGAGGTGGTGCATGAACCCAAGGATTTGCCGTGGGGAAATCGCACGGTTCAGCTCTCCGACCCGGAGGGCACCCGCGTGGCGCTTTATACACCCGTTACCGAGGCTGCGAGACATCGCTTCAGCGGTCGTTAACTCGCTTGCGGGCCGTGGCAGCGGCAACCGGCTTTGCCAATCAGGCGCATTTCACCGGCATTTCAACAATATAGGGTCACACTAGGGCGCTGGCGGCTTGAGCGGCTTTCTGCGGCAACGGTCAGCAAATGGTGGTCACAGTCCTTTTTCATGGAGCAGACCTGAAAAACAAGGGCGTGACCCGATGGCCTGACGTGATCTCATCTCCTGCCTGGATTTTGAAATCCTGCACGGCCAGCGGCTGATACAGGCACGGCCAGCCACGGTATTTATCCATAAAATGGCATTATCATATGCATTGCGCATGCCTACAGCAGGAAAGCTTGATGAGATAGCTTGCCTCCGGGTCCGAGATCGGCATCAGCCGAATGCTCTCCAGTATGACGCTTGGCTAACGCAGTCGGCAGCCAGCGACAGGGAAAATGTTCAAGGCGCAACTATGTCTTCAAATGATAAACCACTTATCGCAATTGTCGGTGCAACCAGCAAACAGGGCCGTAGCGTCGCAGCGACGCTCCTTCGCAGCGAACGTTTCCGCGTACGCGCCTTAACCCGAAAAAAGGATTCACCCGAAGCTTTAAGTCTGGAGAAACTTGGAGCTGAAATTGTAACAGTCCCTCTCCAGCTTGGTTTCCAGAAGGATCTCGTTGCTGCCTTCGAAGGCGCAGACGGGGCATTTCTGATGACGCCGCCCGTCATGCCACCGGAGACAATAGAGGTTCCCATCGGCCGCCAACTGGCGGATGCAGCGGTTGAGGCAGGTGTCGGACATATTGTTTTCAGCACGCTCGAGAATGTCGACGCCATCTCCGGCGGGACGAAGTATGCTCCGCATTTCACCGACAAAGCGCGCGTTGCAGACTATATTCGCGGTCTGCCGATCTCTCATTCCTTCGTCATCCTGGCATTCTTCTACACGAATCTTCTCGAATATTATCCGCCGCGCATGGAAGGTGACACGCTCCTGCTGCCGATTTATCTTCCTGAAGATTTTCGAGCGCCTTTCGTCGATCCGCTCACGGCGACCGGGCCGGCAGTGCTCGAAATTTTCTCAAATCCCGAGCGCTACAACGGGAAAACGCTGCCTATCGTCGGCGATATCATCTCTCCGCGCGAGATGGTCGAAACTTTCCGACAGGTAACCGGCATCAAGGCAGAATATCGAGATGCTTTCACCAGGGACGGCCTGCTGCAGCATTTTCCGGAGTTTGCCGCCAACGAGTTTCTCGTTCGAGAGCTTCTGGGGATGGTCGAATATGCTGTCGAATATGGTTATTTCGGCAGGGAGCATGATCTGGAATGGAGCCGTCGCCTGGATCCCGACGCGCTCGACTGGGAACAGTATCTTCGGACCACGGGCTGGCGCGGCGACAAGCGATCTTTCGGGCTCTGAGTCACGATGGCCGGATTCCCGGCAGTTTGGAAATCTCGGCGACGAGAAAGTCGGTGAGAAGGCGAACGCGGGCAATAGCGGAACGCTCGGGCACGATGAGCAGGCTTAGCGGGACCGGCGACGGACGATAGTCTTCTAGCACGACCTCGAGCCGACCGTTGTCCAGGAGATCGTGGACCAGCCAAAGGTGGGCGGGACCAATGCCGCGTCCTGCGGCCAAGGCTTCGCGCGCCGCAAGCCCGTGATCGACGCGCAGCTTCCCATTGACTGGAACCGTCACATTCGCGCCATGGCGGGAGGAGAGAGTGACCTGATCGCTCCCGGCTATATTGGACATGATGACGGTTTCGTATCGCGAGAGATCGTCCGGGTGCTCCGGCCGCCCGTGGGCGGAGAAATACGCTGGAGCGCCTACCATCAGCCGATGGCTTTTTCCGAGCGCATGAAGCTTCATGGAGCTGTCGGTGAGAGGCCCAAGCCGGAGCGCCACATCAACGCCCTCGCGAACCAGGTCGATGCGCTCGTCGGTCAGGTTGAGATCGACGCTGATATCCGGATGCTGGTCCTGAAATTCGAAGATGAGGCGGGTGATGTGCATCACGCCAAGCGCTGCAGTACACGAGAGCCTGACAGCGCCTGCGGCCGCCCGACGGGCATTTCTGGCTTCCTCGGTAGCCTGCTCGACCAGGCGTAATACCTGAAGGCAGTTGGCATAATAGCGGCTGCCTTCGTCGGTAAGGGTGACGCGACGCGTGGTCCGGCTGAGGAGAGGTACGCCGACTGCGTCCTCGAGCTCATTGAGGTGCCGCGTCACGGTTGATTGACCGACGCCGAGCTCCTTTGCCACCGTAGACAGGTTGCCCCGCTCGGCAACGCGAACAAAGGTGCGCATCCTGTCGAGAGAGAGTCCCGTGTTATCCATTTTTCAGCACAGTGATGGTCATTCAACCAATGTAGGGAATAACCGGGCCTGCGACTAGTCAAGCATGGGCAGAACAGTTCGCTTTCGACGGCTTCACATGCCGACGATTTCCCGACCTCAAGCGGCATTTTCCGCAAGATCGGAGCGGCGGGCGATGAAGCGGGCGAGCGCCGGGCCGATCAACAGGATCATCATGAAGCGGCCGGTCTGCATGGCCATGACGAAGGGCACGTCGACATCGCTGGACGCGGCAATGATCGCGACGGAATCAGCGCCGCCGGGGCTGGTCGCGAGATAGGCGGTGAGCGGGTCGATACCGGCGAATTTGTGGAGTGCCAGCGCCATGCAGCCGCAGAGCGCCATCAGGATGATGATGGAGGCGGAAACGCGGGGCAGAGCGCGGGCGGCGTGTTCGATGATCGAGCGGTTAAAACGCAGGCCGATGCTCCAACCGATCAGTGCGTAGCTGAGCGCCAGGATCCAGGTGGGCAGCTCGATCTTCAACAGGCCGAAACCCTGCAGAAGAGCGCCGCCGATCAGCGGGATGACGATATTGCCGCCCTGGATGCGGAAGCGGAAGACGGCGTAGCAGCAGAGGGCAGCGAAGGCGACAGTCATGGCGAAGGCCGGCCAATCGACCAGCGGGAAGAAGATGACCGGCGGCGGCTCTTCGCCATCGGCGGCAACCCAGAGGCGGGAGATGACGGACGCGCCGACGGCGACGAAGACGACGCGCAGATATTGCATGAAGGCGACGAGGCGGGCATCTGCCCCATAGGCTTCCGACATGATGACCATGGCCGAGGCGCCGCCGGGCGTGGAGCCCCAGACGGCGGTCGTGCCCGGCAAGACCTGCCAGCGTGTGAGCAGCCAGCCAAGACCGGCGGCAATGGCGATCACCGAGACGATGAAGACGAAGAAGAGTGGCGCGTCCTTGGCCATGGTGCCGAGGATATCGGGCGTGATGTTGCGCGCCATCAGGAGGCCGACCAGCACTTGGCCGAACTGCAGCGGCCAGTAGGGGATGCGCAGCTGCCCCTTGCCGACGGTGAGCGCCAGCACGATGGCCGCGACCATCGGGCCGATCAGCAGCGAGGCGGGCAGCGCGAAGAGTTCGAGGAAAAGGACGAGAACGGCCGACAAGGCGAGCAGCAATGCCCATTTGGGCAGGCTCGCTCTCTGATGGAAGCTGCTTGCGTCCAAAATTGTGATCCCCGAACTTTTCGACCGGAGCGAGCCCGAAGGCGGAGGTGGGAGGAGGCCCCGGCAGTATGAAGAGGCCGGCTGCGAGGGCCGGCAGGCGCAGACCCGATATAGGCGCGGGGTGGCCAAGGGGTCAATTGCGGAATCTGACCTTTGTGCTCCTAAAGACGGATGTGTTTCGCAAGGAAATCAAGGAGAGCGCGAACGCGTGCGGGAAGAGGGCCGCCCTGGCCGATATAGACGGCATAGAACTCCTCGACATCGCCGGGATTGAGTTTTTCCAACACGGGAACGAGCCGACCGGCGGCGATATCGGCACGCACGGTGAATTCTGTCATGCGGGCAAGGCCGGCGCCCGAGAGCGCGAGATATCGCATAGCCTCGCCATCGCCGACCTGAAGGCCGGGGGTGAGGGGAATGGTGATCGTCTCGCCGGCATCGATGACCGGCCAGCCTTCCAGTGCGCGGGCATAGGAAAAGCCGATGCGGCGGTGATTGTGCAGTTCTTCGACCGAGCGCGGTTTGCTGTGTCGCTCAAGATAATCGGGCGAGGCGACGATGATCTTTCTGGCAGCGCCGAGCTTGCGAGCGATCAGGCTCGATGTCTTCAGCGGGCCGGCCCGGATTGCGACATCGGCACGCTCTTCCAGCAGATCGACCACCTTGTCGGTATGGGTGATATCGAGGGTGACATCCGGATGCTCGGCCACGAAGGCCGGGATCAGCGGCGCCAGAACATGATTGCCGAAGGAGCCGCTGGTGTTGATGCTGATGCGGCCCGCGGCCTGTTCTCCGGCCGAGGCGAAACGCTCAGCCTCCGATATATTGGCGAGGATCGCGACACTGCGCTCGTAGAAGGCGCAGCCTTCGGGCGTCAGTTGCAGCTTGCGCGTCGAGCGGTTGACGAGGCGGGCGCCGAGCCTGGTTTCCAGCCGGGCGACCAGCTTGCTGACGGCTGACGGCGTCATGCGCCGCACCTGGGCCGCAGCGGAAAAACCGCCGCGCTCGACGACGCTGACGAAGACTTCCATTTCGCCCGATCGATTGATGTCCTGACGGCTCATGATGAATTCAAATCACAGATGATATGCTCCAAGGCAATCTATATCATCGTTCTGGCCCGGTCTATCTCTTCAGAAAACAGGAGATTGAATCATGGAATACAGAAATCTAGGCGCATCGGGCTTGAGGGTGCCGGTGCTGAGCTTCGGGGCCGGCACCTTCGGCGGCAGCGGGCCGCTCTTTGGCGCTTGGGGCACGACGGATGCGCAAGAGGCGCGGCGGATGGTGGATATCTGCCTGGAGGCAGGTGTGACGCTGTTCGATACGGCGGACGTCTATTCGGCCGGTGCTTCCGAGGAGGTGCTGGGGCAGGCGATCTCCGGAAAGCGCGACGCGGTACTGGTCTCGACCAAGACGGCGCTGCCGATGGGCGAGGGACCGAATGATTGGGGCACCTCGCGGGCACGGCTGATCCGCGCGACTGAGGATGCGCTGCGCCGGCTCGGCACCGACTATATCGACCTCTTGCAGCTTCATGCCTTCGATGCCTCGACGCCTGTCGAAGAGGTGCTCGCTACGCTCGATGGGCTCGTGGCCGCTGGCAAGGTTCGCTACGTCGGTGTTTCCAATTTCTCCGGCTGGCAGCTGATGAAATCGCTTGGGCTGTCGGAAAAATATGGATACCCGCGTTACGTGGCCCATCAGGTCTATTATTCGCTTGCCGGGCGGGATTACGAATGGGAATTGATGCCGCTTGCCGCCGATCAGGAGGTGGGTGCATTGGTCTGGAGCCCGCTCGCCTGGGGCCGGCTGACCGGCAAGATCCGCCGCGGTGCGTCGCTGCCCGAGGGAAGCCGTCTGCACCAGACTGCCGAATACGGCCCGCCCGTCGATGACGAGAAGCTTTTCGATATCGTCGATGTGCTGGATGAAATTGCCGCCGAGACCGGCAAGACCGTACCGCAGATCGCCATCAACTGGCTGATCGGCCGGCCGACGGTTTCAAGCGTCATCATCGGCGCGCGCAACGAGGAGCAGCTCAGGCAAAATCTCGGCGCGGTCGGCTGGAGGCTGACGCCGGAGCAGATCGGGCGGCTGGATGCGGTGAGTGCTGTGACGCCGCCCTATCCCTATTTTCCCTATTATCGGCAGGAGGGCTTTGCGCGGCTCAACCCGCCCGCGGTCCCTGCAACAAAGATGGGATGAAATCTTCCCGAATCTTGGCTGGACAGCCGCTTTGACTTGCCGCATACCCGGCCTGCTACAGATGCTGTAGCAGGCTGTGGAATGCAGGGAGATCAACGGCATGGCACTGCGCGACGCGAAGACTGGGGTGCGAAACGAGGCGGGCATAGAGGCCGTCATCGGCATTCTGAAACAGCGCTTCGGAGAGCGCTTCCAGACCGGCCAGGCTTTTCGCGCCCAGCATGCTCACACGACCACCTACATTCCCGCCCAACTGCCCGACGGCGTGCTCTTTGCCGAGACGGCTGACGATGTGAAGACCGCTGTGCGGGCCTGCGCCGATCATAAAGTGCCTGTTATCGGCTTCGGCACCGGCTCCTCGCTTGAGGGGCAGGTCAATGCGCCAAATGGCGGAATTTCCATCGATTTCAGCCGAATGAACCGGGTGCTTGAAGTCAATCCGGAGGATCTCGATTGCACGGTCGAGCCGGGCATCACCCGCGAAGCGCTCAACATCCATCTGCGCGATACCGGCCTGTTCTTCCCGATCGATCCCGGCGCCAACGCCTCGATCGGCGGCATGACCTCGACACGGGCGTCCGGCACCAATGCCGTTCGCTACGGAACGATGAAGGACAATGTGCTTGCCGTTACGGCAGTGACCGCTTCCGGCGAGGAAATCCGCACGGCGCGGCGGGCGCGCAAGTCGTCGGCCGGTTACGATCTCACACGGCTTTTCGTGGGTGCGGAAGGCACGCTCGGCATCCTGACCTCGGTGACGCTGCGCCTGCACGGCATTCCGCAGAAGATCGCCGGAGGTGTGTGCGCCTTCCCGAGCGTGAAGGCTGCGTGCGACGCCGTCATCATGACGATCCAGATGGGCATTCCGGTGGCGCGTATCGAGCTTGTCGATGCGCTGCAGATGCGTGCCAGCATCGCCTATGCCGGTCTTCCCTATGAGGAGAGCCCGGCGCTCTTCCTCGAGTTCCACGGCACGGATGAGACGGTGGCTCTGCAATCGGCCGCCTTTGCCGAGATCGCGGCTGAATGCGGCGGCGGCGAATTCAAGTGGGCGGCGACCCCGGAGGAGCGCACCAAGCTCTGGAAGGCGCGCCATGATGCCTACTGGTCGGTGCGGGCGCTCGCGCCCGGACTTGCCGTACTTTCGACCGATGTTTGTGTTCCGATATCGCGGCTTGCGGATTGCGTTGCCGAAACGCAGGCCGATATCGAGGCGAATGGTTTGCTGGCGCCGATCGTCGGCCATGCGGGCGACGGGAACTTCCATGTGCAGCTTTTGTTCAACGACAAGAGTGCCGCGGGGATTGCCACGGCCGAGGAGTTCGTGGCCCGGCTGAATGCGCGGGCGCTGGCAATGGATGGCACATGCACCGGCGAACACGGGATCGGGCAGGGGAAAATGGCATTTCTAGAACAGGAGCTCGGGGGTACGGTGGACCTGATGCGCCAGATCAAGCGCTCGCTTGATCCTGACAATATCCTCAATCCCGGCAAGATTTTTCATCTGGGCTGAAAATGGAATAATCTCATGATCTTGGCCCTTGCCCCCGGCATGAATAGCGCTAGTGTCGGCAACAGAATCCCGAATGGAGAATCCCTGACTTGGTAGGCCGGTTCCTCGTCTTTCTAGGAGGAGTGATCGTCGTAGTGCTCTTCGTGGCGCTGCTGGCACCGCTGTTCATCGACTGGACGGATTTCCGGATGAATTTCGAGGATCAGGCAAGCCGCATCATCGGCAAGAAGGTGACGGTGCATGGCACGGTCGACGCGCGGCTGCTGCCGTTTCCGTCCGTGACGCTGCATGACGTGCGCGTCGGCCAGGAAGAAGACGGCACGCCGGTCGTCCAGGTCGAGCAGTTCTCCATGGATGCCGAGCTTGCGCCTTTCCTCTCGGGCGAGGCGCTGATCTTCGACATGCGGGTCGTCAACCCCAAGGTGCGGCTGCGGCTTCTGAAGGACGGCTCGCTGGACTGGATGCGCGGCAGCCAGCCGGAAATTCCGGCCAAGACCGTCGTTCTGGAAAATGTGCATGTCAACGGCGGCGAGATCGAGTTCATCGACGACCAGTCCGGCCGTTCGCGGCATGTGACGGGGCTCAATGCGGAAATGTCGGCGAAGTCGCTCGCCGGTCCATGGCGCATCGAGGGCGATGGCACGCTCGACGGCGAACATGGCAGCTTTTCCATCTCCAGCAATCAGCCGGACGAGAGTGGCGTGTTGCGCGTGCGCACCCGGCTTGCGCCGGACAAGCATCCCGTCACCGTCGATCTCGATGGCGAACTGAAGCTCGTCGACAGCCGGCCGAACTATCAGGGCACGCTGGTTGCGGCGATCGAAAACCGTGAGGGCAAGAGCGAAAAGGGGGAGGCGCCGCCGCGCCTCAAGGGTCGTTTCGAACTCACCAACGACCGCATCCGCGTTCCCGAATACCGTATGGAAGTCGGCTCGACCGACGACCCCTATGTGATCACGGGCGAGGCGACGCTCGACACCGGCAGTGCGCCGGAATTCCTGCTGACCGCCGATGGCCAGCAGATCGACGTCAACCGTATCGGCAATCAGGGTGCCGCGGGCAAGACCAACCGCGACCCTGCGGTTTCGGCACGTCAGCGATTGAACTCGCTGCTCGAAATTGTCGGCCAGGTTCCGATCCCGCAAGTGCCGGGCAAGGCGACGGTGCGCCTGCCGGCAATCGTTGCCGGCGATACGACGATCCGCGACGTGGCGCTGGAACTGAGGCCGGCCGGCAATGGCTGGATGATCGACAATGCCGTCGGCACGCTGCCCGGCCGCACGCAGGTGGAAGGCAAGGGCAAGCTGACGCTCACGGGCGATCCGTCCTTCAACGGCCAGATGGTGGTTGCCTCCACGCAGCCTACGGGCCTTGCCTCCTGGCTGGCAGGTTCGGTCGATCCGGCGATCCGCCAGCTCCGGCAGGCGGGCTTTTCGGCCAATGTCAGCCTGACGCGTGATCTGCAGCGCTTCGAGAACCTGGAGATCGCGATCGGTGCTGCGACGCTGAAGGGTCGGCTGGAGCGGCAGGCGACCAACGGCCAGACGCCGTCGCTTTCCGTTGCGCTGAACGGCGATTCACTTGATCTCGATGCGCTGAGGGCGTTGACCGGCCTCTTTACCGGCCAGGATGCCGGCGACAATGTGCTCGATCACAAGATTGCCGCACAGCTCAAGGCCGACAAATTCACGGCCTTCGGTGTGCAGGCCGATAATGTCGAGACGACCTTTACGCTCGCCGATGGGGCGCTTTCCGTCGACCGGCTGTCGATCAAGAACCTTGCGGGCGCCGAACTGACGGCGACGGGCAAGGCGGAGGGATCGCTGCTCGACTATAAGGGCACCGGCGAGATCACCTTCAAGGCCGCCGATCCCGGCGCTTTCTTCGCCATGCTGCGCGAGCATCTGCCGCATCATCCTGTAATGGACCGGCTGGTGCGCAACGCCGGCTGGTATGGCAATACGGCGCTGCGCGGCGCGCTGACGCTCGGCGGAGACGACGGCAATGCGCTTTCGGTGACGCTCGCAGGCGTTTCGAACGGCAGCCGCGTCAATCTCGACTACCGCATGTCCGACCTCCTGGCGCTGACGGGCAGCGGCACGACGACGCTGGAGGCGACGCTCGACAATGCCGTGCCGTCGATCCTGTTCGGGCAGGCGGGTCTCGATCCGCTGCCGGTCGACGCGGGCGCCAATGGCCGCATGACGCTGAAGGTAACGGCGGCGGGCAATGATCCTGCCGATGCCGCGCTGACCTTCGCGACTGACCGGACGTCGTTTACGGCAAACGGCAAGGTCGATGTACGACCCGACACTTTCATGAACGGCAATGTCGCCGTATCGCTCGAAAGCGCCGATCTCGATCCGTATCTGGTCATGAACGGCATCGCGCTGCCTGAGCTTGGCACCGGGCTGCCATTCAAGCTGCAGACCAACGCGACCATCGATGCCGATAAGGTGGTGTTGGCGGATCTCAACGGGCATGCTGCCGACAATGAATTTGCCGGCGGGCTGACCTTCGATCGCAAGGCGGCAAAGACGACGGCGAGCGGCACGCTCGCGCTTTCCAAGGCCGATCTCGGCTGGCTCGGCGAAGCCGTGTTCGGGCAGATCAACGATCCCGCCAACGGCCAGTTGACAACCGCCGCCCTCGGCCTGCCGCTCTTCCGCGATCTCGACGTCAATCTGAAGCTTACCGCCAAGCAGTTCTGGCCTGGGCTTTTGAACACGGCTGTGAACGATTTCACCTCAAACGTTGCCTACAAGGGCGACGAGCTGCAGCTCAACGACATGGCCGGCAACTGGGATGGCGGCGCGCTCTCCGGCAATATGCTCGTTACGAATGCCAATGGCACGGGCTTCCTGCAGTTGCGGCTTGCACTTGCCGATTCCGATCTCGGCGGCGTCGTCTGGCCGCGCGACGGCGCGCCTGTCGCCAACGGCAAGTTCGGCATGTCTCTGGCGCTCGAAGCTTCGGGCAAGACGGTTTCGGAAATTGCGAGTTCTCTGAACGGCTCGGGCGAAATCCGGCTCGGCGAGACGAGCGTTCGCGGGCTGAACCTTGCGATCCTGGCGCCGCTGCTGGCCGCCACCGATCCGATGCAGGACCAGATCAATGCCGGCAAGATACATCCGATTGTCGAGACGCTGCTGAACAATGGCGAGGCGAAGCTGCCGCCGCTCGGCATTCCCTTCAACGTGACTGACGGTACGCTGCGGGTCCAGAATGTCAGCGTTGCCAACGATCTGGCACATTTGAGCGCCGACGCGCAAATCGAGCTGCCGCAGGGGCGCATCAGCGCGACACTTGGCATCGGCCTCAATCCCGGCGCGGAGGCGCTTTCGGGCGCGGAGCCGGGCATCCGGCTGAACTTCTCCGGCCTGCTGGCCTCGCCCGGCAAGACGATGGATGTGACCGATATTACCAGCTTTCTCTCGCTGCGCGCCTTTGAGCGCGAGCGGCGTCGTGTCGAGCGGCTGCAGACCAATGTGCTGGAAAAGCAGCGGCTGCGGCGCGAGGTGGCGCTCTATCGCTTCAATGACGCCCAGCGGGCTGCAGCTGCCGAGATCGAGCGGCAGCGGCAGGCGGAAGAAGAGCGGCTGAGGGCTCTTGCGCAGCAGGCGGCCCAGCGCAAGGCGGAAGCCGAGGCGAAGGCGGCTGCCGAAGCTGCGGCGCGCGCCAAGGCTGAGGCAGAAGCGAAGGCAAAGGCTGCTTCGGAGGCTGAGGCCGCGCGGCGGGCAGAACAGCCCTTGCAGCCCGGCCAGCTCAATTTCGATCAGTTGCCCGGCGTTCAGGCCCAGTAAGAAGGGCCGGTCAAGCGGACGATCAGGCGTTCGCCACGGCGTTTTTCAGCCAGCACAGAACGTGCAGGCGCAGCGCCGAGGAGAGGTTGCTGTCAGGCGCGCGGCCATCGTCTATTTCTGATATCAGCGCCGCGAGCGGCATGGAACGACCCGCGGCAATCGCCTTCAACTCGGTCCAGAATTCATCTTCCAGCGAGAAACTGGTGCGGTGCCCATGCAACGTCGCCGAATGTTTGCGGATCATCGCCTGCTTCGTCTTCGTTGAGAAAGCGATTCAGTCAGGAACCGCATCTGTCTGATCGCCCAGGCTTTTCACCCGCCGGCGATCAGGTCTTGTCGTCTTCGATCCGGCCCTGATCAAGCGCCTTTTCGGCCTTTTCGTTGAGGGCGCGGGTCAATTGCTTTTCAGCCTTGGTACGGCCGTGGGAGATACGGTTCTGCTCTGCCTGCTTCTCGTTTTCGGAGCGAGCCTGCCGCTTGCGGAACTGGCGTAGATTGACGATTTCGGCGCTCACGCGGTTGCCTCCATCATGAAAAAGGGAGGCTTTCGCCTCCCTCGGCATTACTGCTTCTTGCGGAAAGAATCGAGCGAAACGACGGAGCCCGGTTTCTTTTCCTCGCCTTCTGCGGCAGGCTTTGCGGCCGCGTCCTCCGTCTTGACGGCATCAACGGGATAGGCGGTGATCTCGGCGGCCGGAAGTTCCTCGCCGTCGCTCAGCGGTACGTCGAACTCCAGCTCGAAATTGACCGAGGGGTCGTAGAAGCCGCGGATGGCGTTAAAGGGAATGACGAGCTTTTCCGGCACGTCTGAGAAGGACAGGCCGATCTCGAAATGGGATTCGGTGATCTTCAGTTCCCAGAACTGGTGCTGGATGACGATGGTCATCTGCTCGGGATATTTGGACTTCAGGTGCTGCGAGATGCGCACGCCGGGAGCGCCCGTGAGAAACGTGATGAAGAAGTGATGGTCGCCGGGCAGACGGCCCGTCGTTGCGACTTCGGTCAAGACCTTGCGGATGACACCGCGCAACGCGTCCTGTGCCAGAATGTCGTAGCGGATATGATCCTGCCCCATGCTTTTCCTGTCTTTCGTCGGTTTGGAAGTCTTTTCACGAACTTGTATGGCACGTCCGGGCGCTTTGGGAAAGGCGCAAGCCGATTCATGCGTTCATCAAGCATACATGATTTCATCGAAAAAGGGGAGAAGGTGAAGGCTTCTGTTGCCAGGTGCCTTCGGACCCCGCCTTACGGGGCTAACCGTAAGGACTTAGAGCGGAATTCCCGCACCGCCGTTAGGCAGCGAGAGCGTATTCCTTAGCGTTGTTGTCGTTTGCAACTACACTTGTGACCCGATAACGGCGGTATCATGCCGAGCGAAAAGTCGATCTTTACACCCTTGTCGATCCTATTTCGCCCCCATCAAAAGCAGGCCCTTCTCCAAAAGGAGAGCCGCCTGTTTTTGGTGGAGGCGCCGGGTACCGCCCCCGGGTCCAATAGGTTTATTCCACCGCCCGTTTATCGCCATAGCCGGCCCGAAAGCCGGCATGGGTGATATAGTGTTTTTGTGATCGCAAGGGAAGGGGATACGTCATAAAAGCGTCGTGCTCTCCAGGGATTTTGCTTGGATAATCAGCAAGACGCATTGGTTTGCGGCCGTTTTGCCCTTAAATTGGGTGCAAAAGGAATCGGTGGCGACCATGAAGCAATATCTCGACCTCTTGAGCCATGTGATGGAAAAAGGCACCGACCGGGGTGACCGCACGGGCACCGGCACGCGTTCGGTCTTCGGCTATCAGATGCGCTTCGATCTCGATGCCGGCTTTCCGGTGCTGACGACGAAGAAGCTGCATCTGCGCTCGATCATCTATGAACTGCTGTGGTTCCTCAAGGGCGAGACCAATATCCGCTACCTGCATGAAAACGGCGTCAGCATCTGGGACGAATGGGCCGACGAGAACGGCGATCTCGGCCCGGTCTATGGCGCGCAGTGGCGCTCCTGGCCGGCACCCGATGGCGGGCATATCGACCAGATCGACAATCTCGTAAAAGGCCTCATCAAGAACCCCAATTCGCGCCGTCACATCGTTTCGGCCTGGAATCCGGCAGAAGTGGACGAGATGGCATTGCCGCCCTGCCACTGCCTGTTCCAGTTCTACGTGGCTGACGGCAAGCTTTCCTGCCAGCTCTATCAGCGCTCGGCCGACATCTTCCTCGGCGTTCCCTTCAACATCGCCTCCTATGCCTTGCTGACGATGATGGTGGCGCAGGTGACCGGGCTGAAATATGGCGAATTCGTCCATACGCTCGGTGATACACATCTCTACCACAACCATTTCGACCAGGCGAAGCTGCAGCTGGCGCGCCAGCCGAAGCCGCTGCCGCGCATGCTGATCAAGCGCGATGTGAAGGATATTTTCGGCTTCGTCTACGAGGATTTCGAACTCGTCGGCTACGACGCCGATGCCAATATCAAGGCGCCGATTGCTGTCTGAAGCGTGTCGCGATCTTTCAGATCGCTTGCCACGCTTTAGGCTTTTGTTTCGCATGTCGTAATCGCAAAACCGCTGCACATTTTTGCGCGACTTGCTCCAAGCCGGGAAGGCCAATGTCCGATATCCGCAAGACCATCTTCGTTGCCGTTGCGCGCAACGGCATCATCGGCCGCGACGGCGACATGCCCTGGCGGCTTTCGACCGACCTCAAGCGCTTCAAGGCGATGACAACAGGCAAGCCTGTCGTCGTCGGCCGCAAGACATTCGAGAGCTTCGGCGGCAAGCCGCTGCCGGGGCGCCAGCACGTGGTGATCTCGCGCGGTGCCGCTATCGATCTTCCCGACGTGCAAATGGCTCGCTCGCTCGACGAGGCGATAGAGATGGCCGAGGAGCTCGCCCGCAAGCAGGGTGAAAACGAGATCTCCATCCTCGGCGGCGGGCAGATCTACGCGCAGGCGATGGCGTTCGTCGATCGCATGTGCGTGACGCATGTGGAAGCCGATGTGGATGGCGACACGTCCTTTCCCGAGATCGATCCCACAATCTGGGTAGCGACCGAGAGCCTCGATGTTCCCTCGGGGGAAAGGGACACCTATCCCACGCGTTTCGTCGTTTATGACCGGCGAGATGCCTGAAAAGGAACTATTTTCCAATTATATTGACCAAGTTTCTGACGCCGCGTTGAAAGCAGATGCGGTGATACCTATAACGGTCGGATCGCATCCGCCGGCAGCCCCCACGGCGGTCGGATGTGTATGACGTAACGAACAACGAGGTTTTGATGCCCTGGAGCAATCAGAATGGCGGCGGCGGCCCTTGGGGCGGCGGCGGCGGTAATAATCAGGGACCATGGGGGCAGGGGCCGAACCGTCCACGCGGCGGTGGCGGCGGCAAGGGCGGTCCGCCCGATCTGGAAGACATCATCCGGCGCGGGCAGGATCAGCTACGCGGCTTCATTCCGGGTGGTTTCAACGGCGGTGTCGTTGCGATCATCGTGGCTGTTGTCGCGATCTTCTGGCTTTTCCAATGCATTTATGTCGTCCAGCCGGACGAGCGCGGCGTCGAGTTGCGCTTCGGCCAGCCCAAGCAAGAGATTTCCATGCCGGGCCTGCATTTCCATTTCTGGCCGGTTGAAACCGTCGAGACGGTCAAGGTGACGGTGCAGCAGTTGAACATCGGCGCGACCACGGCAGGCTCTTCGAGCGGGCTGATGCTGTCGAGCGACAAGAGTGTCATCAACGTGCAGTTTGCCGTCTTCTATACGATCAGCGATCCCAAGGCCTATCTTTTCGGTGTGGAAAATCCGGCTGAAACACTGCAGCAGGTTTCCGACAGCGCCATGCGTGAAGTTGTCGGCCGCCGTCCGGCGCTGGACGCTTTCCGCAGCAACCGCCAGCCGATCGAGACGCAGGTTCTCAACATCGTTCAGGATACGATGAACCGTTACGGCGCGGGCATTACCGTGACCGGCGTGACGATCCAGAACGTGGCGCCGCCGCGCGAAGTCGCCGACTCCTTCGAAGAAGTACAGCGTGCCGGCCGCGACCGCGACAGCACGATCGAAGACGCCAACCGCTATACGAACCAGAAGCTCGGTCAGGCACGAGGCGATGCAGCCCGCATCCGCGAAGACGCAGCCGCCTACAAGGATCGCGTCGTCAAGGAAGCGGAAGGTGAAGCCCAGCGCTTTACGGCCATCAATGACGAATATTCGAAAGCTCCCGATGTGACGCGCAAGCGCCTGTTCCTGGAAACGATGGAGCAGGTTCTGAAAAACTCCAAGAAGGTCGTGATCGACGACAAGCAGGGCGTTGTGCCCTACCTGCCGCTCAACGAGATCAACAGACCGGCGGCAGCAGCACCGGCACGGCAGGGAGGTTGAACCATGGTATCGAACAGACTTCCCGTAATCCTCATCGCGCTCGCGATCCTTCTCGCCATTCTTTATTCGTCGATCTTCGTCGTGAATGCGCGTGAGCAGGCCATCGTCGTGCGCTTCGGTCAGATCCAGTCGGTGAAGAGCGAGCCCGGCCTCTACTTCAAGCTGCCATTCGGCTTCATGGATGCCGACCGCGTGCAGTTCGTGGAAAAGCGTGCGCTCAGGCTCGACCTCGACAATATCCGCGTTCAGGTTCAGGACGGCCAGACCTTCGATGTCGACGCCTTCGTGATCTACAACATCTCGGATGTGCGCCGTTTCCGCGAAACGGTCTCGGGCGACCGCGACGCTGCGGAGGCACGGCTGCGTGCGCAGCTCGATTCCTCGCTTCGCCGCGTCTATGGTCTGCGTGACTACAATGCCGCGCTTTCGGAAGAGCGTGTGGCGATGATGCTCGAAATCCGCGACGATCTGCGCACCGATGCCGAAAATCTCGGCCTGCATATTGATGACGTCCGCATCCGCCGGACGGACCTTTCGCCGGAAGTGGCTCCGAACACCTACAACGCCATGCGCTCCGAGCGTCTGGCCGAAGCCGAGCGCATCCGCGCCGAGGGTAATGAAGAGGGCCAGCGTCGCCGGGCTGTCGCCGACCGCCAGGTCGTCGAGATCACTGCCGATGCGCAGCGCGATTCGGAAATCCTGCGCGGTCAGGGTGATGCGGAGCGCAACCGTATCTTCGCCGATTCCTTCGGCAAGGATCCGGCCTTCTTCGAGTTCTACCGCTCGATGGCCGCCTATTCCACGGCACTTTCCTCGCCGGATACGACGCTGGTGCTTTCGCCGACCTCGCAGTTCTTCCGCTACTTCGAGAATGCGGACGGCAACCAGCCTGCTGCACCGGGCCAGACCGGGGGCCTCGTGCCGCCTGCGGCCGCACAGCCGGCCGCTCCGGCACTGCCGGCGAACTGACGACAGACTGAATGCAGGACCTCCTGACCGGACTTGCATTCTTCCTTATCATCGAGGGGCTGGTCTACGCACTGGCCCCTCGTTTTCTTATCGAGATGGCAAAGCTTCTCCCCACCGTTCCGGAGCGGCAACTCAGGGTCTTCGGGCTTGCAGCGATAGCGCTCGGCGTCGGCTGTGTCTGGCTTTTGCGAGGCTAGATCACATTCGCAAGGGGATTTCGCGAAAAGGTGATTTCGCCCTCCATCATTCCGCCTTATGCTGGTGCTGTATGTGCGCCTTTACCCCAGACGAGGAAGCTTGATGGCCCCCACGACTCGCTCGCCCTTCAGACGAACGCTCGCGTTGCTGGCCGGCACCGCCCTTCTGGCAAATGTCGGCGCAAGCGGTGTTGCGCATGCGCAAACCGCCCCCGCACCAGCGACACCTGAACAGGCAGCACCGGCCCCTGCGGCCCCTCAACCGGCGCCGGTTTCCCCGGCTGCGGTGGCGCCCGCCGCTCCGCCCGTGCAGATGACGGCTCCGGGCAATGGACCGGCTTCGGTCGCCGATCTCGCCGAGGGACTGCTCGATGCCGTGGTCAATATTTCGACCTCGCAGAATGTGAAGGATGACGAAGGTGCAGGCCCGGCGCCGCGCGCGCCAGACGGCTCGCCCTTCCAGGAATTCTTCAACGATTTCTTCAACAAGCAGCAGGGCAATCGTGGCCCTAATCACAATGTCAGCTCGCTCGGCTCCGGCTTCGTTATCGATCCCAGCGGCTATATCGTTACCAACAACCACGTGATCGAGGGCGCCGACGACATCGAGATCAATTTCGCCAATGGCTCCAAGCTGAAGGCCAAGCTGATCGGCACGGACACCAAGACCGACCTTTCGGTATTGAAGGTCGAGCCGAAACAGCCGCTGAAATCCGTCAAGTTCGGCGATTCCAGCGTCATGCGCATCGGCGACTGGGTGATGGCAATCGGCAACCCGTTCGGCTTCGGCGGATCGGTGACGGTCGGCATCATTTCGGGCCGCGGCCGCAACATCAATGCCGGCCCCTATGACAATTTCATCCAGACGGATGCGGCCATCAACAAGGGCAATTCGGGCGGTCCGCTCTTCAACATGAAGGGCGAAGTGATCGGCATCAATACGGCGATCATCTCCCCGTCGGGCGGGTCGATCGGCATCGGCTTCTCAGTGCCGTCGGAGCTTGCCTCCGGCGTGGTCGACCAGCTTCGCGAATATGGTGAGACGCGGCGCGGCTGGCTCGGCGTGCGCATTCAGCCTGTCACCGACGAAGTGGCCGACAGCCTCGGCCTCGACACCGCCAAGGGTGCGCTAGTCGCTGGCGTCATCAAGGGCGGGCCGGTCGATGACGGCTCGATCAAGGCCGGCGACGTGATCCTGAAATTCGACGGCAAGGTCGTCAGCGAGATGCGCGACCTGCCACGCGTGGTGGCCGAAAGCCCAGTCGGCAAAGAAGTCGATGTGGTGGTGCTGCGTGACGGCAAGGAGCAGACCGTCAAGGTAACGCTCGGTCGTCTCGAAGATAGCGACCAGGCCGCCGCCAACGACAATTCGACGGATGACGGTGTCATCAATCCCGATCCCGGTGAAAACAACGATATGGACGAACCGGATCAGGGTGGCGATCAGGGGCAGGCCGCACCTGACGGCCAGGATCCGCAGCAACAGGGCCAGGGACAAGGGCAAAGCCAGAGCCAGGATCAGGCAACGCCCGGTCAGGCTGCTCCGAAGCATGTGCTCGGTCTTTCACTCTCGCTGCTCAGCCCCGAGACCCGCAAGGCCTTCGGCATTGCCGAAAGCGTTGATGGTGTCGTCGTAACCGAGGTTGCGCCGGGTTCGGCCGCCGCCGAAAAGGGGCTAAAGCCCGGCGACGTGATTGTCGAAGTGGCGCAGGAATTCATGAAGTCGCCGGATGCTGTTGCCACCAAGGTGCAGACGCTGAAGCAGGAAGGCCGGCGCAATGCGCAGATGATGGTCGCTGCAGCGAATGGCGACCTGCGGTTTGTCGCAGTGCCGATGGAGTGAGGGCTGTCGGTTGGCGGAGGATGCCGTGACTAGGGTAGTTGATTAGTCGCGGCGACCGCCCAGTTCTCCCTCATCCCTGTGCTTGTCACAGGGATCCAGCCTGCCCAAGTCCTTGGGCAGGAAAGACTTTCTCCCTTTACGGAGAATACGAGTCATTCACCGCGCTGACGCTCGGTGGCTGGATTCCTGTGACA
>UCCS01000127.1 GCA_900470965.1 Hyphomicrobiales bacterium | reverse complement strand
CGTCGTCATGCATGACGGGATTGTCGAACAGGTGGGCTCGCCTCTGGAACTCTACGACAAGCCCGTCATGCATGACGACGATCTTGTCGGCCATGGTCATCGCTTCGATCTGGTCGTGGGTGACGTAGACAGTGGTGGTCTTCAGCCGCTGGTGCAGTTCCTTGATCTCGGCGCGCATGGCGACACGCAGCTTTGCATCGAGATTGGAGAGCGGCTCATCGAAGAGGAAGACTTCCGGATCGCGCACGATGGCGCGGCCCATCGCGACACGCTGGCGCTGGCCGCCGGAAAGCTGGCGCGGATACCGGTCGAGCAGTGCATCGAGCCCGAGAATGCCGGCGGCGTATTTCACGCGCTTTTCGGCTTCGGCCTTCGGCGCCTTGTTGAGCATCAGCGAAAAGCCCATGTTCTGCTGCACCGTCATATGCGGGTAAAGCGCATAATTCTGGAAGACCATGGCGATGTCGCGATCCTTCGGCGGCAAAGTGTTCACCACCCGCCCGCCGATCCGGATTTCCCCGGCAGAGATGTTTTCCAGCCCCGCCAGCATGCGCAGCAGCGTGGACTTGCCGCAGCCGGAAGGCCCGACCAGGATCACGAACTCTCCGTCGGCAATATCGATGCTCACGCCTTTGATGACCGGAAACGCACCGAACGATTTGCGCACATCAGCGAATTGAACACCTGCCATACTCCCTCCTCCCAGATATCGAGCATCGTACGCTATGTATATGTATTCTCACGGCTTTTTCGGCCAAGCACCGCCAGTTATCCACGCCCGACAAAGGGCATTTTCGTCGCCATCACAGTCATCGTCAGCACGTTGGCGCTGAGCGGCAGGCCCGCCATATAGACGACCGCATCGGCGATATGGGCAGGATCAATGGTCGCCTCCGCGGCAGTCGTACCATTGGCCTGAAGAACGCCGGCGGCGATCCTTTTTGTCATGTCGCTTGCCGCATTGCCGATATCAATCTGGCCGCACGCGATGTCGAATTCGCGCCCATCAAGCGCGGTCGATTTCGTCAGGCCGGTGATGGCGTGTTTGGTCGCCGTATAGGGCGAGGAATTGGGGCGTGGCGTCGTTGCCGAAACCGAGCCGTTGTTGATGATGCGGCCGCCACGTGGTGTCTGGCTCTTCATCAGCCTGAACGCCTGCTGCGTGCAGAGGAAGGCGCCTGTCAGATTGGCCGCGACGATGGCGCTCCAGTCTTCGAACGACACATCCTCCAGCGGCATGCCCGGCACCGAGACACCGGCATTGTTGACCAGCAGATCGAGGCGACCATGCTGATTTGCGATCGCATCGAACAATGCTCTGACCGAGACCGGATCGCCGACATCGGCCCGGATTGCGGTAACTTCCGCACCCGTCTCGCTGCCGAGTTCGGCGGCGGCTTTTTGGAGAATCTCGGCACGCCGTCCCGAGATCACGACCCTGTAGCCGGCAGCCACTAGCCCCTTTGCGATCGCGCGGCCGATGCCCGTGCCGCCACCGGTCACCAGGGCAATCTTCGATTGCGTGCCGGTACTTTCACTCATGCAATCCTCCCGCCGAGTTCATCCTCGATATGCACCTGCAGGATCTCGTCAAAACTCGTCTCCGCCCTGAAGCCGAGCGCGGACGCTCTCTTCGCATCGAACTGCGTCGGCCAACCGGCCACGATGCGTTCGATCACCGGGTCGGTCTCGTGCTTGATCAGCGCAACGGCCTTGTCGCCCGCAATCCGGCGCAACGCTTCGATCTCTTCCGAAACCAGAGCCGAGAGACCCGGCATGGTCAGGTTGCGCCGCGACCCCACCTTTGCCGTGTCGATCCTCGCCGCGTGAACGAAGAAACCGACTGCCGCCCGTGGGCTCGCGAACCAGTGCCGGACGCTATCGCTGACCGGCAGCACCGCTGGCTTGCCGGCGAGCGGCTCACGCAGAATATTGGAGAAGAAGCCGGAGGCCGCCTTGTTCGGTGCACCCGGCCGCACGCAGATCGTCGGCAGGCGAATGCCGATGCCATCGAAAAAGCCACGGCGCGAATAATCGGCAAGCAGCAACTCGGCAACTGCCTTCTGGGTGCCGTAGCTCGTCAGCGGCGTGGAGAAGAATTCGTCCGGAATGACATCGGGAAAAGGCGTGCCGAACACGGCGATGGACGAGGCGAAGACCACGCGCGGCACATAGGCGGACTTCAGGCCCTGGTGGCGGATCGCCTCGAACAGAGCGCGCACACCATCGAGATTGACGGCATAGCCTTTATCGAAATCGGCCTCCGCCTCACCGGAAACGATCGCCGCCAGATGAAAAATCAGACCGGGCCGGGTCTCGATCAGCTTTTTGGCGATGCCGGCTTGGGCGAGGTCGATCGTCAGCGTGCTCGACACGGATCGAAGCGCCTCGGGCACCGGCGGCTGAACTGCATCTACCAGCGTCAGTCGGCTGATCGCGGCGCCAAGCACACCAGGCTCGCGGGCAATTCTTTCGACCAGCTTGCGGCCGATCATGCCTGCCGCACCCAAAATCATCACATGCATATTGGTTTACCTCCCAGCGCTGCCGGCGTCATTTTTTCGAGACGATCTCGATGTTTGATCGGAATCCGTTCTCCCCAGTCGGATTCCGCGCACGTCACGCCAGGCGCAACGCCATCTGCTCCTTCAAATTTTCCACTGCCTCGGACCGATATTCCGGAATGTTAGCGGCCAGACGAAACCAAACAAAACTGCAACTTGCAGGTCAACTTAACTTGCATGATCTGCGGGCGGTAGCAATCGAACATAAGTCTCATGCGCATTTTGCCCAGTGCCGCCATCAGCCCATAACCGCCATGCCCGGCAGGACGACACCGCTCTTTTCAGCGAGGATCTTTGCCACCGCGGCATCATCTTCGAGGCCGAGACCAGCGTCGGACGCTTGCCGGAAGAGATCGAGCGCGGTCACTGCGAGCGGCGTGAAGGCACCTGCCCGATCTGCTTCAGAGGTGACGATGCCGAGGTCCTTGACGAAGATATCGACCGCCGAGCGCGGTGCATAGTCACCCGAGACGATATGCTCGCCACGGTTCTCGAACATCCAGGAGGAGCCGGCCGAAACCCGCAGCACATCGTAGAGCGTCTTCAGGTCGATGCCCGTCTTGGCTGCAAACGTCATCGCCTCGGCGGTCACCGCGATATGCACCCCGGCAAGGAGCTGGTTGATCATCTTCACTTGCGAGCCGGGACCAGGCCTGTCCCCGAGCCGGAACACCTTGCCGGAGACCGCATCGAGCGCCTGTTTGGCACGCGCGAAAGCTTCTGGCGAACCGGAACCCATGACGACCATCTCTCCGGAAAGTGCCTTGGCGTGACCGCCGGAAACCGGCGCGTCGACGACAAGCATGCCGGCGGTTTCGAGCCGGTCGGCAATCGCGACCGTGGCGCTTGGCGCCATGGTGGTGCAAAGCAGGAAGACGGTACCGGCACGAGCCGTCTCCAGCGCGCCGCCAGGCCCGAACAACACGTCCTCGGTCTGGCTGCTGTTGACGACAAACACGAAAACCGCGGCGGCTGTGCTGGCAGCTTCAGACGGGCTTTTACACGATTTGCCGCCGGCCTGTGAAAAGCGCTGAAGAACATCCTGACGGACATCGCATCCGCTGACGACAAATCCTGCCCGCAAGAGGGACAGGGCAGCACCCCATCCCATCGAACCGAGGCCGATGACTGCAGCCTTGCCGGCGTCCTGCAAAGTTGTCTCCATAATACCAATCCGTCGATTGATCTTCTGTTACCGATACCGGTATCGATACCAAGCGCTAGAATCGCTGCAAATGTCAAGCGCTGCCAGTTCCACTTCAACCTCAACAAGCTTATGAATACTGGCGCGGCAGACGCCCTGCTATCGGGAGATCCCTTGCATACGCACAAATCCACTCTGGAAGAGGTCGCTGCGGCAGCCGGCGTCAGCAAGATGACTGCATCGCGAGCCCTACGCGGCGCGCCCGACGTCTCGATAAAAACGCGGGACAAAGTGCTGCAAGCGGCCGAGCGGCTGAATTATCTCGGCAATCGCCTGGCTCTGTCGCTGTCGTCGCAGCGAACCGACCTTGTCGCCGTCGTGGTTCCAAGCATGTCCAACATCGTCTTTCCCGAAGTCCTTGCCGGCATCTCGACCGGCCTGGAAGGGTCGGGCATGCAGGCCGTGTTCGGCATTTCCGACTACGATGTGACCAAGGAGCGCAACGTTATCAGAGACATGCTCTCCTGGCGGCCTTCTGCCATCATCGTTACGGGTCTGGACCAGCCGGATGAGACCGTGAGGATGTTGAAGAACGCGGCTATCCCCGTCATTCAAATCATGGACCTCGATGGCACGCCGATCGATTTTAACGTTGGGCTCTCGCACTGCAAGGCGGGCGAGGAGATGGCAAGGGCACTGATTGCCGCCGGCCGGAAGCGTTTCGGCTATATCGGCAGTGCACTGGACCGGGACTTGCGCGCCGGCAAACGCAAGGCCGGCTTCGAGCGCGTCTTGCATGAGAACCGTCTCGCCTTCATCGGGCAAAGGCTCGGCGACACCCTTTCCTCCGTCAGCCTCGGCAAATATCTGACGCACCAGTTGCTGA
The DNA here is from genome assembly GCA_900470965.1 of Hyphomicrobiales bacterium. GTDB lineage: Bacteria > Pseudomonadota > Alphaproteobacteria > Rhizobiales > Rhizobiaceae > Rhizobium. The sequence goes on along the minus strand of UCCS01000127.1, from coordinate 16,637 downwards.
GTTCCGAGCCGAGCCTCGACTGCATCTATTACTCCAACGACGACATGGCAGCCGGAGGCGCATTCGCCAGCATGGAGGCTTCTCGCACCGACGACATTTTGATGGCAGGCTTTAACGGACTGGAACTGGCGGCCGCGCTTCCGGTGAGGATCGCCACATCCAGATCACCCCGCCATATGATCGGCGAAGTCGCAGCGCGTCTGGCACGCGGCTCCATGGCGCCGAACGCCCCATCGGTCAGCAAGATCACCGCCTTCGTCCCTGAGATTACGGGGATTGTATAGCTTGCGTCGCCGCTCGAGCCGGCAACCAGATGGCTGCGGAGAAAAAGCGACTATCATTTTAAACGAATACTGAGATTTAAATCAAAGAAATCGATCTATATCGCCTCTGGCAACTTGCTGTATCAGCATTGTCGATATAAAGCCGTCTGTGACGCAGCATGGAGCAATCATGGAACGCTCATTTTTGACGATTGATGCCGGAGTCAATGACACCGTTATCAAAGCTCTCTCTGCGCCGGGACGCCTGCAACTCCTCAAACTTTTGTGCTCAAAGGGTCCCATGAACGTCAACGACATGGCTCGAGCTCTGTCGCTGCCGCAGTCAACCGTCGCAACCGGAATTCAAATTCTGGAGGACGTGGGACTAGTCGAATCTCGCCTCGCCAAAGGGCGGAAGGGCAATCAGAAAATCTGCTCTGCAGTTTATGATGAAATCCTCATCAGCTTTGAGGACAAGTCCGTCAACAAGGCAGACGACGTCATCGAAGTTGAGATGCCGGTTGGGCTCTATACGAGTTGCGATATCCACGCCCCTTGTGGCCTTTGCTCAAGCGACAGTGTCATCGGCCTGCTCGACGTCCCTGACTATTTCCTTGATCCACAGCGTATGCAGGCCGGTCTCGTGTGGTTCGGAAGGGGCTTTGTCGAATACAAGTTCCCGAACAATGCCAAGGTTTTGAACAAGGACGTGCGCGCCATCGAGTTTTCGATGGAACTGTCTTCGGAAGTACCGGGAACCAATCCCGACTGGCCCTCCGACATCACGCTTTGGGTCAACGGAATGCCGGTCGGCACCTGGACTTCCCCGGGCGATTATGGTGACAAGCGAGGCGCCTATACGCCTGACTGGTGGAAGCTTAAAGGCTCCCAATACGGCAACCTGAAAACCTGGCGCATCTCCACACGAGGCACATTCATCGACGGCGTCTCAACCTCCAACGTCACGGTTGGAGACCTCGCTCTCGCGCAGCATTCCTCGATCCGTCTGCGCGTCGGCATTGCCGAGAATGCTAGCCATACCGGCGGCGTGAATATATTCGGCCGTGGATTTGGGAATCATGGCCGCGACATCGTTATGCGGCTCTACATTTAACGAACAATATCGGAAATCCTGATTTCAATAATGCGATATTTTTTCTGCCAAAAGACGACAATTCCGATCTAAATCATTGTGAAATAATAATTATTTCTGGCGCCCGAGCGGCGCATAGCGCACGCGCTGTTCAATTGACTCCCTTCCATCAAGCCATCAAGATAGCTGTATAAGAACGAAGAAATCGATATTTAAGGGAGGGTTCGTTGAAGGCGAATGTTATCGTTCATCGCGATTTTCGGGTCGCGAACATTGACCCCAGACTTTACAGTTCGTTCCTCGAGCACCTCGGGAGAGCCGTTTACGGCGGCATATACGAGCCGGGGCATCCAACAGCCGATGCGGACGGCTTCCGGCGAGACGTTATCGATCTCGTGCAGCAACTCGATACGCCCTATTGCCGTTACCCCGGCGGCAATTTCGTGTCCGCCTACGATTGGCAAGATGGCATCGGCCCGCGTTCGGAGCGCCCTGTCCGTCTTGACCTTGCCTGGCGCACCCGTGAAAGCAACCAGATCGGCGTCAACGAATTCGTCGACTGGTGCAAGAAGGCGAAGACCGAGCCGATGCTCGCCGTCAATCTCGGCTCACGCGGGCTCGATTCGGCCCGCAATTTCCTCGAATATTGCAACCATCCCAGCGGCACCTACTGGTCGGACCTGCGTCGCAAGCATGGTTGGGAAGCGCCCCACAATGTCAAATTGTGGTGCCTCGGCAACGAAATGGATGGCCCCTGGCAGGTCGGACACAAGTCGGCGCACGAATATGGCCGGCTCGCCGACGAAACGGCAAAGGCCATGCGCAATTTCGATAAATCGCTGGAACTGGTGGTCTGCGGTTCGTCACATTCCGATATGAAGACCTATCCGGACTGGGAAGCGCAGGTCCTCGACGAGTGCTATGACAGCGCCGACTATATTTCGCTGCATATGTATTTCGCAAACCGCGAGAAAAATACGCTCAATTACCTTGCCCGCACGACCAAACTTGATCGTTAAATCACCACCATTGGCGGCGTGATCGACTATATCAAGGCGAAGAAGCGGTCGAAGAAGACGATCGGTATTTCCTTTGATGAATGGAATGTCTGGTATCATTCCAACCAGCAGGACAAGGATATCCTCGCGAAGAACGAATGGCCCGATGCCCCTCACCTTCTCGAAGACGTCTATAATTTCGAGGACGTGCTGCAGGTCGGCGGGATTCTCAATACCTTCATTCGCCGTTCAGATCGCGTGCGCATTGCCTGCATTGCCCAGCTCGTCAACGTCATCGCTCCGATCATGACCGAGAATGGCGGTCCGGCCTGGCGTCAGACAATCTACTACCCATTCTATTTCGCATCAAAATACGGCCGTGGATCGGCTCTGCAGCTCATTACCGACGCGCCGACCTATGACTGCGAAGAAGCGGACGACGTCCCCTATCTCGACGCATCAGCGGTCCTTTCCGATGACAGCCAGACGCTGACCTTCTTTGTCGTCAACCGTCATCCGCAAAACGCGCTTGACCTCGACGCCCGGCTGGATGGCTTTGCCAACGCCCGCGTGCTGGAACAGGTGGAGATGACGCATCCGGACCTGCAGGCCGTCAACACGGCGCGGCAGCCGGAGACAGTCGCCCCCGTCAAAGTCGAGAACGGGAAAATAGAGGATGGTAGATTGCGCGCAACGTTAAAGCCCCAGTCCTATAGCGTCATCCGGCTGTCGGTCTGACACCTTTCCGGCCATCACACTTGTGCTGGCCTGGAGAATATCCGCTCGCTGCGAGGAGGCAGCCGAGCCGGAGGAATGGTTCGCAGAAGCATCGGACCTGACAAGCGCAAGTCCCAATGCTGCTACGAACCCAAAACCGCGACGTCCCATGCGTCCATTGCGGCCGCGCGCTCGTCGCATTCAAAGGGAGGAGATTATGCAGCATTGGAAGAAGCTTGCATTCGGCGTCGCCTTGGCGACGCTCGGCCTGATGGCCGCGGCTAAGGCTGATGACTATAAATCCTTGCCTCGCAAGGACACCCTCATCGTCGAAAATCCGGAAGGCACGATCAAGAATCCCGGCTGGTTCAATATTTGGGTCAACGGCGGCGGCGGCGTTTCAACCGGGCTGCAACAGTTGACCATGGACACGCTCTGGTACATCGATCCGGAAAAAGGTCTCGGCGGCTCGACCTGGGACAATTCCCTTGCCGCCGACAAACCGCAATACAATGCCGACTTTACCGAGATGACGGTAAAGCTGCGCAAGGGGCTCTATTGGAGCGACGGCGTGGAATTCACCGCCGACGACCTCGTCTATACGGTCAAGACACAGATGGACCATCCCAGCATGGTCTGGGGTGCTGCCTTTTCCGTGCAGGTGGCGAGCGTTGAAGCGACCGATCCCTATACGGTCGTCTTCAAGCTGAAAAAGCCCAATTCCCGTTTCCATGCGATCTTCACCGTGCGCTGGAACGGTGCCTGGATCATGCCCAAGCACGTCTTCGAGAAGGTGGCCGATCCGCTTCGCTATGATTTCGCCAATCCGGTCTCACTCGGCGCCTATAAGCTCAAGGCCTACGATCCTCAGGGCCAATGGTATACCTGGGAGAAACGTGACGACTGGCAGCGAACATCGCTCGCGCGCTTCGGCGAGCCGGGCCCGAAATACGTGACCTATGTCGATCCCGGCCCGCCGGACAAACGCACCATCGCGCAGCTCGAGCATAATCTCGATATCATTCACGACAACACGCCCGAGGGCATGTTCACCCTCAAGGAGAAGTCAAAGTCGGTCGAGACCTGGTTCCCGGGCTTTCCTTTTGCCCATCCGGATCCGACGCTTCCGGCAGTGATCTTCAACAACCAGGATCCGGCCTTTGCCAATCCCGATGTCCGCTGGGCGCTTGCCCTTTTGATCGACATCAAGGCCGTAGACATGGCGAGCTACCGCGGCGCTGCCACGCTGTCGGCGCTCGGCGTACCGCCCACGGCGGCCACCATGAAAGACTACCAGGCGCCGATGCAGGATTGGCTGAAGAATTTCGAGATTGATACCGGCAAACGAAAGATCAAACCCTATGATCCAACAATCGGACAACAGGTTGCCGATATCCTGCGCAAGCAGCCGAAGTTCAAGGACCAGATCCCGACCGATCCGGAAGCGATCAGCACGGCATTCGGCTACGGCTGGTGGAAACCGGATCCGCAGGCAGCAGCCGAACTTCTGGAAAAGGCAGGCTTCAAGAAAACCGGCGGCAAATGGATGACCCCGGACGGCCAGCCGTTCAAGATCCGGATGACGGTTGAGGGCGACACGCGCTCCGTCTTCACCCGGGCAGGCACCCTGATCGCACAGCAATGGGCCTCTTTCGGCATCGACGCCAAAGCCGTGCCCGCCACGAAACTGTGGCAGGTTGCACTGCAGCCCGGCGATTTCCAAGTGGCGATTGCCTGGAGCGTCGAGACCTGGGGCGGCGATCCCGACCTGTCGTTCTTCCTCGACAGCTGGCACTCGCAATTCGTGGCAAAGAAAGGTGACAATCAGCCGCCACGCAACTGGCAGCGTTGGAGCAATCCGGAGCTCGACAAGATCATCGAGAGCATCCGCGGCATCAGCGCCGACGATCCGAAGGGCATCGAACTCGGCAACGATTATCTGAAGCTGGTCGCCCGTGAAATGCCGACGATCCCGCTGATGTCCTATAACGTCTTCACCTCGATGGATACGACGTATTGGACCGGTTATCCGACGATATCAGACCCCTATACCGACCCGGTTCCGAATTGGGCGAATTCCAGGCTCATGATGGTCAAATTGAAGCCGGCACAACCGAAATAATCCTCCCAACGCCGGCGCGATCATGTCGCGCCGGCCCCCTATTGACGGGCATGCGCCCCATGTCCGTCAATCCTTTCGAAAAAGGGAACCAGAGAGGAACCACTGCTCTATGACGTCCTATCTGATCTTTGTGCTGAAGCGGTTCGGTCAGTTTCTGCTCGTCGTATTTCTTGGCGTGACCATAACATTCTTCGTCACCCACCTGACCCCGATCGATCCGGTCGAAGAAAGCATAGGCGCCATCACGCAGATGGGGCAATCCGATCCAAATGCGATTGAACTGATGCGTCAGTCGCTGCGAGAGCTCTACGGAATGGAGGGTTCGATCTGGCAGCAATATCTGCATTTTTGGCTGCGGCTTGCGACCGGTGATCTCGGCCCCTCGCTCTCGGCTTTTCCCACACCTGTTTCCACCATCATTCTGCGGTCCCTGCCCTGGACCATCGGGCTGATGACGGTTTCCACCCTGATCACCTTCGTGCTCGGAAATGCGATCGGCGCGCTCGCCGGCTACTACAGGAAGGATATGCTGCTGAAGGCCGTCAGCCTCGTCTTCATCGCCCTGCTTCCCATTCCCTATTACATTCTTGCTTTCGTCCTTCTCATCGTGTTCGGTTATCTCTGGCCGGTGCTGCCGATCAATGGCGGCTACGAGATGAACACCAATCTGGACCTCTCCTTCGCGCTCGTCCTCGATATCCTGAAACACTCGATCCTGCCGGCGCTGTCGCTGATACTAGTCGGCGCCGGCAGCTGGCTGATCGGGATGCGCGCGCTTGTTTCCAACATCATCACCGATGATTACGTCGTCTTCGCCGAGCTCGGCGGCGTTCCGAAGCGAAAAATTCTCCGCTCCTACATCGCCCGTAATGCCATGGTGCCGCAATTCACCGGGCTTGCGATGTCACTCGGCGGGATCTTCAACGGCACCGTCATCACGGAGATCGTCTTCGGCTATCCCGGTATCGGAAACCTGCTGATTTCGGCGGTGCATGCCGGCGACTACAGCCTGGTGCTCGGCCTCAGCGCATTGTCGATCGTCGGCGTCGCCGCCGCCGTGTTCATCATCGACATTCTGAGCCCGCTGATCGATCCGCGCATCAAGGTGGAATAGAGCATGTTTACGATCATCCGTGACCTCGCACGCCAGAACATGGAGTTCCTCTGTGGCCTGCTGCTCTTTGCCGTCATAGTCGGATTGGTAGTCATATCCTATTTCTCGCCCTATGGTCCCACGGACATCTATCTTCTGCCGCCTGACATGCCACCTGACGGCGACTATTGGCTCGGCACGACATCACGTGGCCAGGACGTTTTCTGGCAGTTGACGACGGCCCTTCGCAACACCTTGTTTTTCGGCGTCGGCGTCGCCTTCCTTTCGCGCATCATATCGCTCGTCGTCGGCCTCGTCGCCGGTTACGCCGGCGGCGCGGTCGACCGGGTGCTGATGGCGATCAATGACAGCGTCATGGTCATCCCGCAGTTCCCTCTGTTGATCCTGTTCTATTTCGTGCTGAAGGACAGCATGACCTGGACTGCGCTCATCGTTATTATGGCGGCGCTCGGCTGGTCTTACGATGCCCGTCTCATCCGTTCGGTCGCGATCGGTCTGAAGACCAGACCCTTCACCACCCAAAGCGTCTATTCAGGCATGAGCATGCGCAAGATCCTCGTCGAAGAGCACCTGCCCTATGTTCTGCCGATCGTCTTCGCCACCACGATGAACAACATGATCTGGTCGATCGGTATGGAGATCACCCTGTCGGTGCTGGGCTTCACCGATATCGAGACGCCGACCATGGGCATGATGATCTACTGGGCGAATGCCCATTCGGCGCTGATATCGGGAATATGGTGGTGGGTGGCCGCACCCGTTGCCGTCATCGTCGTTCTCTTCCTGGCGCTGTTTCTCCTGTCCATGTCGATGAACGAATACAACGATCCGCGCAGCCGGCTGAACCGGATGGGAGGTTAGCCATGGATGCCCTGGTCGAAGTCCAGAACCTGAAAGCCTATTACCGCGCCTTCCTCTACGGAGTCGATCGCGAGGTGCGCGCCGTCGACGACATTACTCTTACGATCGGGCGCGGCGAAATCTATGGGATCGCCGGCGAATCCAGCAGTGGCAAGACAACCTTGATCAAGACGATTGCTGGCGCCATCCGGCCACCGCTCAAGGTCGTATCGGGCAAGGTGGTATTCCATTTTGCCGGTGGCACGCAGGACATGTACGCCATGACGGTTGACGAGCGTATGGCGCTTCGCTGGCTGTACCTATCCTATATCATGCAGGCGTCGATGAATGTGCTGAACCCGGTTCGGCGCATCCATCACTCCTTCACCGATTTCGCCTTCCGTCACATGAAGGTCGGCAAGAATGAGTTCTTCACAAAAGTCGGCTCGCATCTCCAAAGATTGAAACTTGATCCGCATCTGCTCCAGGCCTATCCTCACGAACTCTCCGGTGGCATGCGCCAACGTATGACGATCGCGCTCGCAACGATCCTGACACCCGAATTCATCATTGCCGACGAGCCGACGACGGCGCTCGACGTCATCGTCCAGCGCGACGTGCTATCGATGATCCGCGAAATCCAGCGCGAGATAGGCTCCTCCTTCTTATTCGTCACGCACGATATGGGGGTACATGCGACGGTTTCTGACCGCGTCGGCATCGTCTACGCCGGTCGCCTCGTCGAGGAAGCGCCGACCCGGAAGCTCTTCGCCCTGCCGCTGCACCCTTACACGCAGCATCTGGTCGGCAGCCTGCCGCGTATCGGCGATGCGAAGGCCCGGCCTTCACTCGAGGGACGTCCGCCGAACCTTGCCATGCCGCCGGAGGGCTGCCGGTTCCATCCGCGCTGTCCGAAGCGGATGGAGATCTGCTCGCAGAAGGTCCCGCCGATGATCACGGTCGAGCCGGATCGGCGAGTAGCTTGCTTTGCGGTTACGGGAGATCAGGCTTGAGCGCTCTTCTCACTCTCTCTCATGTCACGAAGATCTACCGTCAGGGCGGCATGCTTGGCCGGCGGCAGATTGTGGCGGTCAACGATGTCAGCTTCGAGATCGGCAGCGAGCCGGAGATTCTCTCCATCGTCGGAGAATCCGGTTCAGGAAAATCAACGATCGCAGCGATGATCCTCGGACAGACGGCGCCCACACAAGGCATACTCCAATTTCGTCAGAAAGCGGTGGCCCTCCACGGCAAGGCCGAGCGTCGCGCCTTCATGAGGGAAGTACAGCCAGTCCTGCAGAACCCCTTCGAAGCCTTCAACCCGCTCAAGCGCGTGGATCGCTACCTTTTCGAAACGGCGCGGAGCTTCTCAGCTGGCGCGGGTAAGCCGGATCGGCAGCAGGTCGAACGATTGGCCGACGAGGCTCTCGGCCATGTGGGTCTCAGTCTTGCTGAAGTGAAGGGCCGGTTTCCGCACGAACTGTCCGGAGGCCAGCTCCAACGCACCGCAATTGCCCGTGCCCTGATCCCTCAGCCACGCTTGCTCATCGCCGACGAGCCGGTATCGATGGTCGATGCGTCACTGCGCATGGCAATCGTCAATCTCTTCGAACAACTGAAACACGAGCTTGGGCTTTCCATCGTCTACATCACCCATGATCTCGCAACCGCTTACTACATCAGCGACCGGATCATCATCATGCGCAAAGGCGAGATCGTCGAGCAGGGCGAGGCGCGCAAGGTCCTCGACAATCCTCAGCACCCCTACTCGCGAGCGCTGAAGGAGGCCGTGCTGAGCGCAGATTTCGCTGCAACGGCCTAGAGGCGGGAACCGGAATTGTCTCGTGCGCGGCTCGCTTATTTCTGCAGAACCGACTTCACGTCCTCGTCGGCGTGCTTAAGTAGAATACGGACGGTTTCCGCCGCCTTTTCAGGATCACGCTCGCGGATCGCCTCGAACACGTCGCGGTGCTCCTGCAGGCAATGCTGATGGTGGAAGTTCGAGCTGGAGACACTGAAGCTCATCTGGAAATACTGTCTGAACAGATTGGCCAGCGGAGCGATGAAGACATTGTTGGACGCGACGTAGATTGCAGTGTGGAAGGCGACGTCGCCCTCGATCCATTTGTTGAAATCCGTCTTGGCTTCGGACATTACCTGAAGCGCCGCCTCGATCTCGTAGAGTTGCGCAAGTGTGGCATTTCTGGCCGCCTCCGCGGCCGCAGCGGGTTCGACGGCGCTGCGGAACGCAAAGAGCTGCTGGATAGCATTTTGCGAGTCGGAGGTTTTCTGGACCCAGCCGAAGACAACTGGATCCAGAAAATTCCATTGGCTTGTTGGCAGAACGACCGTTCCGACACCCGAGCCGGTCTTCAGAAGCCCTCGCCAGGAAAGAAACTTCACGGCCTCGCGAATAACCGTCCGGCTGACGCCGAAACGAGTGCAAAGTTCCGGCTCTGAGGGCACCAGTCCGCCGACTGGAAGGCGACCGGTGACGATGTCTGCGCCAATCTCGCCCGCAACTGCCAGATGGAGGTTCGAGCGGCTTTCGCGATGCTTGCTGAGCAAAACAGGGCTTCCCATACGTTCATGTCCTTTCGCGGATGTCAGACCCCGGCTGCGAGTGCCTGTGCGAGGATCGTCTGACATACGCGCATCGTCTTGACCGTGTCCTCGAAGCGCGAGGAGCACGTATTAATGCCTGACTTAAGGGAGTCAATAAACTCTCTGTTCTTCGCTGCAAATCCTCCGTAGACGAAATTCTGGTCGTGATTGGCGGCTTGCTGCGTCGAAAGCGTCTCCCCTTGATAATTGTTATCAAGGTAGATTTTCGCCTCAGCCTCCACCTCGACATCAGCATATCCACCCTGGACGTGCATCTGGGTTCGAAACACGCGCCGTCCGGATGCCCAATTGCACACGACATAACAGGTCGATCCGTTGTCGAAATGCAGCGTGGCGCCGAACCAGTTGATATCAGGCACGCCGATCCGACGGCACTGGCTTTCGACCTTGACCACCTCCCCACCACAGATCCATCGGGCCGTGTCGATTGCATGCGTGCCATCGTCCATCATCCGGTCGCGGGCAATCAGCATCGGCGTGACATCGCATTTGAAGAACTCGACGACCCCGTGGATGATCGGCCCTTTCTCAAGAAGGCGGGCCTTGACCTGCTGCAGGATCGGCGAATTGCGCCGTTGATGGCTGACCTGCGTCACCAGATCCTTCTGTTTGGCCAGATGGGCGAGCGCTTCGGCCTGGTGTGTCGTCAGCCCCATCGGCTTTTCAATATAGAGATTGAAGCCGTTCGTCAGACACCAGTGCCAGATCGGATACATGATCTCGGGCTGCCCGATGACATAGACGCCATCGGGTTTGAGCCTGGTCAGGATATCCTGATAATCGGAATCGAGGCGGGTTTCGAAACGTGCCGTCTCGGGGATTGCAAACTTGTCGCAGGTTTGCTTGAGCCGATCTGCCCGGCTTTCTATGACACCAACGATCTCGACATCATCGAACGAGGTCAATGAGGGATAGTGGACATTGTTGGCCATGTTGCCGGCGCCAATGATGCAGACGCGGACTTTGCGATCCTTGATCATCGTATCGATCCCCTTCTCAATGCGACCAGACGGAGGACACAAGGGAGCGCAGATATGCGACGTCAGCGGACAGATAAGGCAAGACGTCGTCGCCCATGCGCTGCGGCTGACCATTCGGATCGCTGTATTCACCCGGCAGCACAAAGGTTCCGGTAAAACCGCGGCGATGTAGCTCTTTGACAAGCCCCGACCACGAATAGGCGCCATGCCGCCCCGTCGTCCAATGGGTCTGGTAGACGGCCTCCGGCTCTTCCGGCCCGTTGATCCTCTCGCGGTAGGCATTTTTGAAATTCACGAGGTTGGGGATGCGCTCCCAAAGCAGGTCGACGGACAGTTCGATCGGTTCGCCGGCAATGCCGCAATGCGCCATGTCGAGGATGGCGCAGACATGCTTGGCGTCATAACGCTCCATCAGATGGAAAAGGCCGATGGCACTACCGACGCAGTTGCCTGAATGGTTTTGGACGCCGACACGCACACCGCTTGACTCGAGCAATGGGATAAGCTCGTCGTAGCGGGCGCGATGCTCGGCGATCGTATCGGCGTAGCGTGCCTTGGACAGATCGATACCGACCATGGTGCGCACGAGCGCAATACCACTGTCGCCACAGGCCGAGATAATGTCGTCGTCGAGCGGGGCGGCGACGCTGCATATCGACAGCCCGTGGCCACGCAGACGACGCACGACCTCAGGCAATGCGGTCTTGACCGTTTGCGGCGTGACCTGATAGCCGGGCCGGATCGGCAGCTCGATCGCTTCGACGCCCAGGGAATTCATTCTTTCCGCCACCTCGTCGATGGGGTTCGTCCACGGCTTCGTGAACACCCCGAATTTGATATCGCTCATTTTCATTCTCCAATTGGAAATTGCTGGACAGGAATAAGTTGCTGCGGTCTCGCCGCGGCATCGGCGGCTCGAAGGTAGAGCGGGTGTCAGACCATCCGCATCGACATGCCCCCGTCGATGGTAAAGGTCTCGCCGGTGATGAACTCGTTTTCGATCAGTTGCAGAATAAGGGACGCGACCTGCTCGGGACGCCCCTCCCTACCAAGAGGAATGCGATTGCGCAGGTTATTCTCCTTTGCGGCCTCGCTCATCGCATCGTGAAAAGGCGTGCGGATAATACCGGGCGCAACGCAATTGACGCGGATGTTTTCGGCCGCATGATCGCGCGCCAATGCGCGGGCAAGCTGGATGAGAGAGGCCTTGACGACCTGATAGGCGACGGTTCCAGGGCAGCCACGAAGTGCGGCTGCCGACGATAAAAAGGTGACCGAGCCTCCCCTTGCCGATAGTGGACCATGCGCGGCCCGGAACAGGTGGAAGGCGGAATGGACGTGGACAGCAAAGGCTTCCATCCACCGCTCGGGGCTCAGGTCGAGGATGGTACCCGCTGCCGGTCCGCCGGCAGAGTGGACGACCGCATCGACCCTGCCGACGGCGTCCAGGGCAGCCGAAACGACTTTTTGGGACGTTTCGGGCGCCGACGCATCGCCGGCAGCGAAGACGCATCGGGCACCGGACGGCGCGCCGAGTGCGCAGAGCTTATCGAAGAGATCACCTTTTTCGGCCCTGGCATTGATCACCACGTTACTGCCCTTCGTCAGCAGAGCCATTGCGGTTGCCAGGCCGATCCCGGACGTACCGCCCGTAACGACGGAGACTGTCCCTGTTAATTCTGTCACCATTCTTCTCCTTACAAACTGACGAGAGGGTCGACGCGACCTATTTCTCGGCAAAGGCGGTCAGCCCCGAAACGATGAAACGCTGGGCAAAAAGATAGCCGATGAGAACCGGAAGCACGGTGATCAACGTGGCTGCGAAGAGAGAGGTATAGGCGGTCGCCGAGTCTGGGCCGAAGAAGGTAAACAGGCCGACGCTGGCAACCGCCACGTCCTTGCCTCCGGCAATGACCAGAGGCACCAGGAACTCCGACCAGGCCGACACGAAGACCAGGAAGCCTGCGACTGAAAGCCCGGGCAGGCTGAGCGGCATGATGACGCTCCAGAAGGTCCGCCACTTGGAGCAGCCGTCAATCGCGGCCGCTTCATCGAGCGAGCGGGGTACCGTATCGAAGAACCCCTTGAGCACCCATATCGTGATCGGGATGTGGGTCGCGGTATAGATCATCACCAGGGCAGTCAGCGTATTGAGCAGACCCAACTGGTTCATGATCATGTAGTAGGGAACGATGTTGACCGTGCTCGGTATCAGCTGGAGGCCGAGCAGGACCAGGAGCAGAACGTCCTTGTGGCGAAAATCCCAGCGCGAGAGCGCGTATCCAGCCAGCCCGCCGAAGAACAGCGTGAATATGACCGTCAAGACGGCCACGATGGCGGTGTTCCAGATATAGTGGCCGAAATCCAGACGCGTGAAGAGATCGATGAAGTTGGCGAAGGTTGGCGATCTCGGCCAGATGGTCGGCGGATAGGTGAAGAGCTCGTTGGGATTCTTAAATCCGCCGAGCAGGGCCCAGCTCAAGGGAAGCAGAACTGCCCCGGCAAGCAACGGATAGAAAATATAGGCAGCCGGATTGGGCTCCATTGGCCGGCGCAGGCGCCGACGGGATATGGGTCGAGCCTCAGCCATCCTCATTCCTCCGCCTCGGTTGAAGGACGGCGAGATAGAGCATGATCAGCAGAATATTGACGATCAGCATGACCGTACCGATGCTTGCGCCATAGCTGACGTCGAGCTGAAAGAAAGACTGCTTGTAGAGGGCGATGGAGATGAGCTCGGTCGCGTTCCCCGGCCCTCCACCCGTCAGTGCGAGCGGGATGTCGAGGCTGTTGAGTGCACCGCCGGTTCCCATGATGATGCTGATCATGATGATGGGTCGCAGGAGCGGGACGGTGATGTAGCGGAACCGCTGCCAGGCTGTTGCTCCGTCGATCGCGGCCGCCTCATAGACGTCGCGCGGCAGGGTCTGCAAGCCGCCGAGCAGAATGATGACGGTGAAGGGGATGCCGCGCCATGTGCATACGCCGATCAGGATGATCATCGCCAGCAACGGGTCGGAGAACCAGGACATCTGACCAATGCCGAAGAGCGACAAGAGATAGTTGGCGATGCCGAGGCGGCTACCGCCGAATATCTGCGCGAAGACGAGACCGACGACGACCGAAGGAAGGACCCACGGAAGGATGACGATCGACCGCATCAGCTGATGGCCCGGCAGGCGCTGTTCAAGCAGCACGGCGGCAGCCAAACCCAGACAGGCCTGAAGGATCACGCAAGCTGCCACGAAGGACAGTGTGTTGCGCGTAATCAGGCCGAGATCGGCGGCCGTGAAGAACCGGATGTAGTTTTCGAAACCGACGAAAGAGGATCCGACATAGCCGAGATTGAGATTGGTCAGGCTGATGTAGATACCGTAGACCGCCGGAAATAGCGTCAGGCCGAGGACGATCGCGACCCCCGGAAGGACGAAAAAGAAGTAGCCATTGACGGCAAAGCGTCTCTTTCTCGTCTTCGTGACGGTTTTTGCAGGATGTTGTGCGAGCGTGTTGTAACTCATTGTTTCCTCCCAAGGCGGGAGCAGGTGCTCCCGCCGATCGAGCCCAGTTCAGCGCGACTTCTGACGGTCATATTCGCGCATGACGGCTTCTTTCGCCGCCGCTACTGCGTCGGCTGGGGTCAGCTGGCCACCGATGACGGCCGCAAGCTGGGAGGAAATAGCCGATGAGACTGCCGTATAGATCGGCACGGCCGGCCGGGTCTGCATCTCACCGTCGTAGATCGCCTTGTAGCTCTTCATGAGCGCGTTCTGCGAAAAGAACGTACTCGTGTTCCAGATGGATTTTCGCACCGGCAGCTGGCCGAGCGTTTCATTGACGGCTGTCATGTTCTCTGGCGATGTCATGAACTGCACAAACTTCCACGCAGCCGCCTTCTTGTCCTCGTCCTTGGCTGCGATGGCATAGGCATATCCACCAAGCACGGTCACCGGCTGCTTGCCGTCGGGCATCGGATAGGGGGCCACAGCCAGGTCATTCTGGAGATCGGGCAGTTCGCTCCACATCTGCTTTATGCCCGAGGAGCTTGCACCGATCGAAAAAGCCTCGCCGCCATAAAAGAACGGCCTCAACGCGGTTTCGTCCATGGTGGTGACATTGGGCGATATTGCCCCCGCAGCCGCCATATCGTGATACATCTGGTAGACCTTGGCCAGGGATTCACCGTTCTTTCCCTCGAAGAAGACAGGCGCGCCCTGGTCGTCCACCAGCTTGCCGCCGAGACCCCAGAAAATGCTGAGCATATGCAGGGTGGCCGGCTCATCGTTAGCCTTTGCAGGCACGAGTTCGGCAGTGATGCCCTTTTCCTTCAAGGTCTTGGACGCGGTCATGAAATCGTCGAAGCTCTTGGGAAATTCCTTGAGCCCGACCGAGGCCATGACGCTCGGACGATAGAGAAGGCCGCGCATGCCGGTCTGGAACATGATGGCATAGGGCTTTCCGTCAACGGTCTCGGCTGCCAGGACGGCGGGATGAAAATCCGTCTGGTCGTCGTTCGGCCAAAGACCGTCGAGTGACTGCAGGACATCGGACTGAACAAGCCGAGCAATCCACTGACCATCCACGATGACGGCATCGGGCAGCGTATTCGAGGCAGCGGCCGTCAGCAGTTTTTGCAGGCCGGCCGGGCCTGTATCGAAGACTTCGTAATCGATCTTGATATCAGGATTGGCGGCCTGGAACTTCTCGTAGAGCTGCTTGTGAATGTCGGCCCCCGGTACGAAACCGGATGAGGGCGAATAGGTAGCAGGCACCAGCACCTTCAGTTCGACTGCATGAGCGGCACCGGCCGCCGACAGCATCAACGCAGCAATAAGGCCCATCTTTCGAAGCATGATTTCCTCCTCTTTTCCTCCAATGAGGGTCTGAGCAAGCCCACTCCCTCGTCTCTCCCTCCCAATGACAACAACACATAAGCGATCCTGTCAATAACATAATATGTTTGACTTCAAACATTCTACGTATGATGTTTGAAGAGCCATAAGCAGGGAGGAAACCGAACATGGCTATCAAGAAAGGCTGCGCTCATTGCGAAGCGAAAGGTGAGGATCGGCTGTGGCAGGGTCCCACGTTCAGAGTGGTGCTGGTCCATGAGACGGGCTTCGAAGGATGGTGCCGCGTCATCTGGAACGAGCACGTTTCGGAACTCACCGATCTCTCAGAAGGCGATCGACGCGAGGTTTTGGAGGCCGTCGTGGCGCTTGAGGAGGCGCTCAGGGCTGAACTGTCGCCCGTCAAGATCAACATCGCCTCGCTCGGGACGGCAGCACCGCATCTGCACTTTCATGTCATACCGCGCTTTGAGGGCGATCCGACCTTTCCCGACCCGGTCTGGTTGCCGCCTTCAAGGGCGAGTGCGCGTTCCCTTCCTGACGGGTTTCATGGCGGCATGCAGCGCCGCCTCGCCGAACGGCTCGGTCCGGCGACGACCAGCCCGCAAAATGCCGTCGCGGAGACGCGATAATGGGGCATGTCATCGTACGCGAAGCACGCAAGACTTTCGGCGCGTTCGAGGCGTTGAGAGACATATCGCTCAAGGTCGATGATGGCGAATTCGTCGTGCTCGTCGGCCCCTCGGGATGCGGAAAATCGACGCTTCTAAGAACAATTGCCGGCCTTGAAAACATCACCTCGGGCGATATCGAAATTGCCGGACGGATCGTCAGCGACCTGCCGCCCAAGGATCGCAACATCGCAATGGTGTTCCAGAACTACGCGCTTTATCCGCACATGACGGTTGCGCAAAACATGGGATTTTCTCTCAAACTGCGTGGAGAGACGAGTGGCGAGGTCCGAGCGAAAGTCGAGAGGGCGGCGGCGATCCTGGGCCTTCAGCCCCTCCTGGAGCGCTATCCCCGACAATTGTCGGG
>UCCS01000146.1 GCA_900470965.1 Hyphomicrobiales bacterium | reverse complement strand
GATCGGCGTCCGCACCATCGGGCATCCAGATGCGCGCAGCAAGGCGTGTTCCGTCACTGAGCGTGATCCACTGGTTTTCGATCGTCGTGAAGGAGCGTTGGCTCATGGTTCTCCTTGGAAGCAATCTTTCAGGCCGCCGAACGCAACTGGCCGCCGTGACGGTTCAGTTTCCGGCACTCTCCATCCGGCGGGTGGTCAACACTTTTTCCAGCCAGCCGATCTCCATTTCCGGGACGGATTTCAGGAGCAGGTCGGTGTAGTCATCGAAGGGCGGCGAGAGCGCCTTCGATTTCGGTCCGAAGCGAACGAGCCTGCCGCGGTGCATGACTGCGACGCTATCGGCAATGGCCCGCACGATGGCGATGTCGTGTGTGATGAAGATGTAGGAGAGCTTTTCCTCTTCCTGGAGGCGCAGCAGCAGCTTCAGGATGCCTTCTGCCACCAGCGGGTCGAGGGCCGAGGTCGGCTCGTCGCACAGGATGAGCTCGGGTTTTGCGGCCAGCGCGCGGGCAATCGCGACGCGCTGCTTCTGGCCGCCCGAGAGCTCTGCCGGGTAGCGGTTGAGGAAGCCGTTGCCCATCTCGATCTGGTCGAGCAATTCCTTCACGCGGGCCGTCTTCGTGGCTCCCCTGAGGCCGTAGTAGAAGGTCAGCGGTCGACCGATGATGTCGCGCACGGTCTGGCGCGGGTTCATCGCCGTGTCGGCCATCTGGTAGATGAGCTGGATGCGGCGCAGGTCGTCGCGTGACCGATGTCGGACTTCGGGCGTTAGTGATTTGCCGGCAAAGGAGATCGTCCCGGCGCTGGGCGCCAAGAGCCCGGTGATGACGCGGGCGAGCGTCGATTTTCCCGAGCCCGATTCACCGACGATCGCTAGTGTCTGTCCCTTCGGTAGATGGAGGCTGACATCGTTCAGAACCTTGAAGCCATTGGAATATTCCGCACTGACGTTTTCGACTTTCAATAAAGTGTCGGACTGGTCGGTTGCTTCCTGTCGCAAGCTCTGCCGGACATTGACGAGGGCGCGGGTATAATCCTCCCGTGGCTCTTCGATGATCTGCCGGACGCTGCCATATTCCACCGTCCTTCCGTGGCGCAGCACCATGATGTCGTCGGAAATCTGGGCGACGACGGCAAGGTCGTGGGTAATGTAGAGAGCGGCCGTATGGGTCTCCTCGATGGCGTGCTTGATCGCCGCCAAGACGTCGATCTGGGTGGTGACGTCAAGTGCCGTGGTCGGTTCGTCGAAGACGATCAGTTCGGGGTTGGAGCAGAGCGCCATCGCCGTCATGGCGCGTTGCAGCTGGCCGCCCGAGACCTGGTGGGGAAAGCGCTCGCCGAAGCTTTCGGGATTGGGCAGACCGAGAACCCCGAACAGATAAAGCGCTCGTTTGCGCGCCTCGTCCTTGCTCATCAATCCATGTTTGATCGACGCTTCGACCACCTGATCGCCGAGCCGATGCGCAGGATTGAAGGCAGCGGCCGCAGATTGCGCGACGTAGCAGACCCGCGCGCCGCGGATTTGACGGATGCCGTTCTTGCCGAGCGCCAGGATATTGTCGCCGTCGAGCAGCACCTCGCCGCCGGTGATTTCGGCTCCACCCCGGCCATAGGCGAGTGCGGAAAGGCCGATCGTCGACTTGCCGGCACCCGATTCCCCGATAAGGCCGAGAACCTTGCCCTTCTGCAGGTCGAAGGAAACCCCATCGACGATCGTCACCCGCCTGGGCGGTTCGCCCGGCGGATAGCTGGTGGCTTCGATCTTCAGATTGCGAACGGAAAGAAGCTCATGCATCGCCGCGCCCTCCCTTGAGGCTGGATGTGCGTTTTAAGAGCCAGTCGACGACGAGGTTGACACAGACGGCAAGCACGGCGATCGCCGTGCCCGGCACCAGCGCTGCGGAAATGCCGAAGATGATGCCGTCCTTGTTGTCCTTGACCATGCCGCCCCAATCGGCCGCGGGCGGTTGAATTCCGAGGCCGAGGAAGGACAATGTCGAGAGGAACAGGATCGAGAAGGCGAAACGCAGCCCGAATTCGGCAAGCAGCGGCGACAGCGTGTTCGGCAGGATCTCGCGGAAGATGATCCAGAGCTTGCCTTCGCCGCGAAGTTTCGCTGCCTCGACGAATTCCATCACCGCGACATCGAGTGCGACGGCGCGGCCGAGACGATAGACGCGGGTGGAATCGAGGATAGCCATGACGAGGATCAGAACGATGAGGTTTTGCGGCAGCACCGCAAGAACCACGAGCGCGAAGATCAGCGTCGGGATCGACATCATTAGATCGTTGAAGCGAGAGAGGACGGTGTCGATGAGGCCGCGCGAGACGGCGGCGGTGAAGCTTAAGATGACGCCGAGCGAGAAGGAGATGACGGTGGCGGCGGATGAGACCAGCAGCGTCGTGCGCGCGCCGTAGATCAGGCGCGAGAGAATGTCGCGGCCGAGATTATCGAGACCGAAGATATATTGATCATCAGGCAACTGCCAGACGTCGCCGACGACCTGCGTCTCGCCATAGGGCGCGATCCAGGGTGCGAAGATCGCGAAGATGAAGGCGACAGCGATGCCAAACATGCCGATCCAGGCGGTGATGGGGATATCTCGCAATCTCATCTTGGATGCCTCAGCCTGGGATTGGCGATGATCGCGAGGATATCGGCCATCATGTTGAGGAAGATGTAGACGGCGGCAAAGATCAGGCCACAGGCCTGCACCACCGGCATGTCGCGCACGGTGACTGCATCGACCATGTATTGCCCCATGCCGGGATAGACGAAGACGACTTCGACAACGACGACGCCGACGACGAGATAGGCGAGGTTCAATGCGACGACGTTGATGATCGGCGCGAGCGCATTGGGGGCGGCGTGTTTGACGATCGCGCGGAAGGCGCTAAGGCCCTTCAGCTCAGCGGTTTCCATATAGGCCGAGGACATGACGGAGAGGATCGCAGCCCGCGTCATGCGCATCATGTGCGCGAGCACGACGAGCACTAGGGTCGCCGTCGGCAGCGCGATCGCCTTCAATCGCTCGACGAAGCCCATGCTGTCGTAGACGGTCGCCGGAAATGTGGCCATGCCGAACTTCACCGCGAAGAACAGGATCAGCAGGTAGCCGATGAAGAATTCTGGCAGGGAGATCGCCGCAAGCGAGATGACGTTGATGATCTTGTCAGGCAGGCGGTTGCGGAAGTGCACCGACAGCATGCCGAGGCCGATGGCGAGCGGCACGGATATCACGGCTGCGAAACCGGCCAGAAAAAGCGAATTGCCGAGGCGTTTGCCGATCTGTTCGCTCACCGAATTCTTGCTGGCCCAGGAGGTGCCGAAATCACCCTGAATGGCGTTGCCGAGCCATTCGACGTAACGCGTCGTGACCGGGCGGTTCAATCCGAGATCTTGACGAATATTGGCAACGGCCTGCGGCGTCGCCGACTGGCCGAGATAGGTGGTAGCAAAATCGCCGGGCAGGGCTTCCAGGCCGCCGAAGATGAGGATGGAAACGGCAAAAAGCAGCACGAGACTGAGCACGAAGCGCTCGAGGATGAGGGCAAGCAGCGGAAAACGCTGCCGGAACCTGAGGCCGGGCAAGATATTGCTTGAGGCAGGATTGGTCATGGCGAGGACCTCGCGCTAAAACGTCGGGAGGACCGCGGGTTTTCATCCCACGGTCCCGGCTTCGTTGAAGGTCGGAGGGGCATGTGCCCCCTTGCCATCAGGCGTCCAGCCAGACGCGCGTTGCGACGTAGCCGTTCGACATGTCGTTGCCGATGTCGTGCACATAACCCTTCACCTGCTTGGTGGAGGCGTTCACGAAATCGTTGAACATCGGCAGGATCACGCCGCCCTCGTCGCGTACCATCATCGCCATGGTGCGATACATGTCCTTGCGCTTGGCTTCATCAAGTTCGGAGCGGGCCTGCAGCAACAGCTTGTCGAAGTCAGGACGCTTGAACTTGGTGTCGTTCCAGTCCGCCGTCGAGAGATAGGCGGTGGAATACATCTGGTCCTGCGTCGGACGGCCGCCCCAATAGGAGGTCGAGAAGGGCTGGACGTTCCAGACGTTGGTCCAGTAACCGTCGCCCGGCTCGCGCTTGACCTCGATCTCGATGCCGGCCTTCTTGCAGCTTTCCTGATAGAGGACGGCCGCGTCGACACCGCCGGGGAAGGCGACTTCGGAAGTGCGTAGAAGGACCGAACCGCTGTGGCCTGATTTCTTGTAGTGGAAGGCCGCCTTGTCGGGATCGTAGACGCGCTGCTCAATGCCCTCGGGGAAAAGCGCATAGGTGCTGTTGATCGGGAAGTCGTTGCCGACCTTGCCGTAACCGCCGAGGATCTTCTCCACCATGGTCTCGCGGTCCATGGCGTATTTGAGCGCCAGGCGCAGGTCGTTGTTGTCGAACGGCGCCTTGTCGCAGTGCATGATGAAGACGTAGTGGCCGCGGCCGGCGGTCGAGAGGATCTCGACGTTCGGAGCGCGTTTCAGCAGATTGACGGTCTTCGGATCGACGCGGTTGATGTAGTGGACCTGGCCGGACGACAGTGCCGCGATGCGGGCGGTGGCGTCGTTCATGCCGATGATTTCGATCGAATCGACATAACCCCGGTCCGTGCGCCAATCGTCCTTGTTCCTCTCGAAGGTGGCGCGGACGCCGGGCTCGAAGCTCGTCATCTTGTAGGGGCCGGTGCCGATCGAGGCCAGCGGATCGTCGACGCCGCCGTTCGGCTGGATGACCAGATGGTAGTCCGACAGCAGCAGCGGCATGTCGGCATTGCCTTCGGAAAGCGTCAGCACGAGATTGCCCCCGTCGGCCTTGATCTCCTTGATCGAACCGAGAACACCGAGCGCGCCGGATTCCGACTTCGCGTCGGTGTGACGCTTCAGCGTCGCAACGACGTCGTCGATGGTCAGTTCCTTGCCATCGTGGAACTTGACGCCCTTGCGGATCTTGAAGGTCCAGGTCGCCGCGTCCTTCGACGGCTCCCAGGATTCGGCAAGCGACGGCACGGCAGCCCCCGTCAGCGGATCGGATTCGACCAGCATGTCGCCCCAGCAGCGGCCGATGCAGAACATGACCTGCGACAGGAACTTCGCCGGATCCTTCGAATCGGTGGCGGCACCACCTTCGAGGCCGAGCTTCAGATGACCGCCACGCTTCGGTTCGGCGGCCTCGGCACTTTCGGTAAAGAGCTTATCGGCAACAGCAAGCGTCAGGCCGGCTGCCATGGCGCGTCCCAGGAATTCGCGGCGGCTGAGGCCACCGGCGGTCACCCGGCTTGCGAGATATTTCGTGTAGTCGTTCATTCCCCTTCTCCTTCTTATGGTGCGTTGACTTCGGTTTTTGGGCATGATCCCCGAACGGTTTCCTCTTCCGTTCGCGGTGCCCGCACGCTTGCGGGAAGATGATGCGGTTGCCGCCGCCTTGTTACCGTCCTTTCCAGTTAGGGCTTCGTTTCTCGGCGAAAGCCCGTGCGCCTTCCAATTGGTCCTCGCTCGAATAAAGTCGGTCGACCGTCACAAACTGCCGTTTGGTGATTTTGTTCATGGCAGTCTGGAAGGTCGAACCCTCCGATTCACGGACGATTTCCTTGATTGCCGCGTAGACGAGCGGCGGTCCGCTTTCGAGCAGACGGGCAAGATCCCAGGCCCGCTCCATCAGCTTGTGCTCTGGCAGGATTTCGTTGACGAAACCCCAGCGATGCGCCTCCTGGACGTCAAGCCAGCGGCCGGTCAAAAGCATGTCCATGGCGATATGATAGGGGATGCGCTTCGGTAGCTTCACCGAGGCGGCATCGGCAACCGTGCCGGAGCGGATTTCCGGAAGGGCGAAGGTCGCATGTTCGGCTGCGAGGATCAGGTCGGCGGAGAGCGCGATCTCCAGCCCGCCGCCGCAACAGATGCCGTTGACGGCACAGATGACCGGCTTGTTGAGGTCGCGCAGTTCCTGCAGCCCGCCGAAACCGCCGACACCATAGTCGCCGTCGACCGCGTCGCCTGCTGCGGCAGCCTTAAGGTCCCATCCGGCAGAGAAGAATTTCTCGCCCGCGCCGGAGATGATCGCCACGCGCAGCGAAGGGTCGTCACGGAAATCCCGGAATACCAATCCCATGGCGCGGCTGGTCGCAAGGTCGATGGCATTTGCCTTCGGCCGGTCGATGATGACTTCCAGCACTGCGCCAACCTGTCGGGTGCGAATGGGGTCGCTCAACCTATGCTACCTCCTTCGCCGGATCAGGGCATCGACTGCGGCAACGCCGCGACTTTCGGGAAGAACCATCAATGGATTAATGTCGAGTTCCTCCAGCCGTGCCGCATTCATTACGACATAATCTGCCGCCCGTGCGACAGCCGTTACGGTTGCTTCGAGGTCGCCTCTCGGGCGTCCGCGATAGCCGTCGATCAGCTTTGCGATCTTCAGGCGTGAAATTGCTTCTGAAATATCCGATCTCGTCGTCGGCAGTGGCAAAATGACGGAATCCTCCAGCAATTCGACGAAAATCCCGCCGGCGCCAAGCGTCAGCGACAATCCGAAAACCGGGTCGCGGGAGGCGCCGACGATCAGCTCGGCGACGGGACGATCGATCATCTGCTCGACCAGAAAACCGCTTGTCGCAGCCATCTTTGATGCGGCATCCGATACGGCCCTTGCATCCTTCAGGTTGAGTACGACCGCTCCTGCTTCGGTCTTGTGTGCGACGCCGAGCGCTTTCAGGACGACGGGAAAGCCGATCCGCTCAGCACAATCTGCCGCCTGAAGGGGCGTACTCGCAATCAGGCCTTTGGGTATCCGAAGGCCTGCCAGGTTGAGTTCCACCTTGGCATCGGCCTCCGTCAGCGTTTCGACCGCGCCTTCAACGGACGGCACATTGAGAAGCGGCAGGGGAGGCGGTTTGCGCCAGGCATGGCCGATGCCGGCTGCGACTTCCGCGGCAATCAGGGTTTCATCAATGCCGCAGAAGGGAACGACGCCTTCGGCGATCAGGCGGCTGGCGATGGCCTCCGGCATGGTCTCGGGCAGGGTCGCCAGGACCCCGGCAAGCGCGCCTGTCGCAGAGGCAGCGGCAATGACGGCATCCGCCGTCGTCACCCAGTCGGCTGTGCTGCACCGGTCGGTGCGGGGAAAATCGAGTACGACGAGATTAAGGGCGTAGCCGCCCTCGAACATGGCAGTGAAAGCTTCTGTCTGGCGCGCGAGATCGCCCCACACGAACGTGTGGTAGTCGAGCGGATTGGAAAGCGTCACCATGTTGCCGAGGATGCGTCTCAGACGCGGCAACTGGTCCGGCTCGAGGTCCCGGAACGCAACAGCGCGCCCGACTGCTGCATCCGCCATCAACGAGGCCTCGCCGCCTGAACAGCTCATCGAGGAGATCGAAGCGTCTGGCAGCGGGCCGGCGACATGCAGGAGCTTCAGCGTTTCAAGCAGCGCCGGCAGCGTTTCGACGCGGCCGAGGTCGAGGCGGGAAAGCACCGCATCGGCCAGGGCATCGCCACCGGCAAGCGATGCGGTATGGGAAAGCGTTGCCTGTCTTGCCTGTTCGGACCTGCCGACTTTCAGCACGACAACAGGCTTTTTCGTCCGGCGGGCAGTGGCGGCGAGGCGTTCGAGCGCGGCTGGATCCCCAAAGCCTTCGACATGCAGGCCAAGCGCCGTCACGCGCGGGTCGGAAAGCAGGCCGCAGGCGACGTCGGACAGCGAGGTTTGCGCCTGGTTGCCTGACGTTACGACATAGGCGATCGGCAGACCGCGTGTCTGCATGGTCAGGTTGAGCGCTATATTCGACGATTGGGTCAGGATCGCCACGCCGCGTTCGACGCGCATCATGCCGTGCTGGTCGGGCCAGAGCAGAGCGCCGTCGAGGCCGTTGATGAAGCCGTAGCAGTTCGGCCCTAGGATCGGCATGTCGCCTGCAGCGGCAATCAGCGCCTGTTGCAGGTCGGCGCCATCGGCAAGTTCCGCCACGGCCTCGCTGAAGCCTGAGGCATAACAGACCGCGCCGCCGCCGCCAGCTGCCGACAGGCTACGGACGATCTCGATGGTCAATGACCTGTTGACGCCGACGAAGGCCGCGTCTGGCGGAGAGGGCAGTTCGGAAACGTTTCTGTAACACCTCCGTCCGAGGACCTCATCGAGCGTCGGATGAACCGGCCAGATCTCACCCGCAAACCCCATCCGGTCGCACTGTTCGATCACCCGGCGCGCCTCACGGCCGCCGAAGACGGCGATCGTTTGTGGTCTGAACAGGCGATCGAGCGGGCGGGACGTCATCGGCTACGCTCCCAGAGGCCGCAGGAGATCGCGGCTGATGATATGGCGCTGGATCTCCGACGTGCCGTCCCAGATGCGCTCGACGCGCGCATCACGCCAGAAGCGGGCTAGCGGCAGGTCATCCATCAGGCCCATGCCGCCATAGATCTGGATCGCCTCATCCGTGACGCGCGCAAGCATTTCAGAGGCGTAGAGCTTGGCCGAAGCGATTTCGCGATCGGAGGATAGGCCGGCATCCAGTCGCCATGCCGCCGAAAGTGTCAGCCAGTCGGCTGCGTCGATCTCCGTGATCATGTCGGCAAGCTTGAAGGAGACACCCTGGTTGGCGCCGATTGGCCTGCCGAACTGCTTGCGCTCGGCGGCATAGGACAAAGCCATGTCGAAGACGCGCCGCGCCCGGCCGACGCAGGTGGCGGCGACCGTCAGCCGCGTGCCGTAAAGCCATTGGTTGGCAAGCTCGAAACCGCGATGCAGTTCGCCGAGCACCTGGGACTGCGGAATACGGCAGTCAGCAAAGCTCAGGGTGCAATTGTGATAGCCGCGGTGGGAGACAGAATCATAGCCTTTGAGAATTTCGAAGCCCGGCGTGCCGCGATCGACCAGAAATGCGGTGATCTTCTTCTTGAGGCCCTTTGGCGTTTCCTCCTCGCCGGTTGCGGCAAAGACGATGATGAAATCGGCGGCATCGGCATGCGAAATGAAATGCTTGGTGCCATTGAGCACGAAATCGCCACCGTTGCTGCGAGCGGTGCATTTCATGCCGCGCATGTCAGAACCGGCGTCCGGTTCGGTGATCGCCAGCGCGTCGATCTTTTCTCCGCGGACGGCAGGAAGCAAATAACGTTCGCGCTGCTCGCTCTCGCAGGCCATCAGGATGCCGGAGGGACGGCCGAAAAAGACTGTTAGCGCCATGGAGCCGCGGCCAAGTTCGCGCTCGACCAGCGTGAAGGTGACATGGTCGAGGCCGGCGCCGCCGGCCTCTTCGGGGAAATTGCAGGCGTAGAAGACGAGGGCGATGCATTTGCGTCGGATCTCAACCGCGAGATCTGGCGGGACGATGCCGGTGCGCTCAACCTCGTTTTCATGCGGATAGATTTCGGTTTCGACGAAGCCGCGGACCGTCTCGACGATCATTTCCTGTTCTTCGCTGAGGCCGAAATCCATGACGATCTCCTTATCGTTTCTGGCCGACATGGCGGCCGGCCCCTTCCGGGAGAGGCAGCTTTGAGTGAGCCGCGGCAATAGCATTCGCCTTGTCGAGCACGGCGGCTGGCGCCAGCGTCGCCTTGCCGGCCTCGGTATCGACATGCAGCAGCATCTGCTCGGCAGTGGCGAGCACGGCGCCGCTCTCGGTGTCGCAGATCGTGTGGAAGAGATGCAGTCGCTTCTCATCGACTGCGAGGATCTGGCATGTCGAATGGATGGCCTGCCCGAGCTTTGCCTCGCCGAGATGGCGGATATGGGTCTCGACCGTATAGTAGCTCTGCCCGGCCTCGACATAGGCAAGATCGACCCCGATCAGGCGCAAGAGCGCGTCGGAGGTGTCGCCAAAGACCTGCAGGTAGCGATGCTCCGTCATGTGGCCATTATAGTCGACCCAGGCGGGGCTCACCTTCGTCTCGACGAGCTTCAGGGGCTCTGTAGGGTCGGTGGCAGCGGGTTTCCCGCCGCCTGCGGCCCAGAGGGCACGTTCGAAATCCTTCAGCAACTCGCCAGCGCCCCAGCCCTTGCCGTCGTTGCCGGCCTTCAGCGCCTGCAGGATGCCGACGAGGTTTTCGTCGCGGATGCGCTCCAATGCGCGGATTGAAAGGCCGGCAGCCTGTTCGTCGGATTGCTTTCCGATCTTCTCGATCAGTGGGTCATCGAGATCGACGACGTCGGTAAGCTTCGTCCAGGGCCAGGCAAGGCATGGCCCGAACTGGGCCAGGAAATGGCGCATTCCGGCCTCGCCGCCGGCGATGCGATAGGTCTGGAACAGGCCCATCTGCGCCCAGCGCAGTCCGAAGGAATAGCGGATGACGTCGTCGAGCGTTTCGACGGTGCAGATATCGTCATGGATAAGCCAGAGCGCCTCGCGCCAGAGCGCCTCGAGCAGCCGATCGCCGACGAAGGCCTCGATCTCCTTGGCGATATGGACGCCCTTCATGCCGATCGGGACCAGACACTCCATCGCTGCCTCGATGGTGGCTTTCGAGGTCTTCTCGCCACCGACAATCTCCACCAGCGGCAGCAGGTAGACGGGATTATAGGGATGGGCGACGAAGAGACGCTCGGGATGCTTCATGTCACGCTGCAGGTCGCTCGGCAGCAAGCCGGAGGTAGACGAGCCGATCAGGGCATCCGGGCGTGCGGCAGCGTCGATCTCGCTCAAGACGCGGCGCTTCAAATCGAGCCGTTCCGGCACGCTTTCCTGGATCCAGTCGGCACCGGAGACGGCCTCTTGCAGGGACTTTTCGAAGGTGAGCCGACCTCGCGGCGGCAGCGGGGCGCCGGTCAGCATCCCATAGGCCTTTTCCGCATTGGCAAGGACCTCGCCGACGATGCGGCTTGCTTCCGGATGCGGATCGAAGACGCTGACATCAATGCCGGCAAGCAGAAAACGTGCAATCCATCCGCCGCCGATGACGCCGCCGCCGATACAGGCCGCTTTGGTAATCCCTGTCATTTCGTCCTCAGCGCTTCGTCAGTTTCAGTTTCTTGCGGACGTCCTCAGGACCGATGATCCGCGCGCCCATGCCTTCGACCACCTGCACCGCCTTTTCGACGAGCTGCGCATTGGTGGCGAGAGCGCCCTTGCCGATATAGAGATTATCCTCCAGGCCAACGCGAACATTGCCGCCCGCCAGAACCGCGGCAGCTGGATAGGCCATGGCGTTGCGACCGATCGAAAAGGCCGAGAAGGTCCAGCTATCGGGCACGTTGTTGACCATTGCCATGAAGGTGTTGAGGTCGTCGGGGGCACCCCACGGAATGCCCATGCAGAGCTGGATCAGCACCGGATCCTCGATCAGGCCCTCTTCGGCGAGCTGCTTTGCAAACCACAGATGGCCGGTGTCGAAGGCTTCGATCTCGGGGCGCACGCCGAGATCGGTCATTTTCTTGGCCATTGCCCGCAGCATGGCGGGCGTGTTGGTCATGACGTAGTCGCCGAGATTGAAGTTCATCGTGCCGCAGTCGAGCGTGCAGATTTCGGGAAGGCNNTATTCGGCAATATGGCTGACGCGCTCGGTTGCGCCTGCCATGTCCGTCCCCTTCGCCTTTAAGGGAAGGGGGCTTTCGACGTCGCCGAAAATCAGGTCTCCACCCATACCGGCCGTCAGGTTCAGCACCACATCGACGTCTGCCGAACGGATGCGGTCGGTGACCTCCCTGTAGAGGTCGTTGCGGCGGCTCGCGGCACCGGTTTCCGGATCGCGGACATGGCAGTGAACGACTGCCGCCCCAGCCTTGGCGGCGTCGATCGCGGAATCCGCGATCTGCTTGGGAGTAATGGGAACGTGGCTGGATTTCGAAACCGTATCGCCGGCACCGGTGACGGCGCAGGTGATGAAAACATCGCGGTTCATCGCAAGAGGCATGTTTGTTGTTCTCCCTCGTCTTGAGGGTATTACGCGCCAGGATGGGAGAGGATGCTTTGCATTTTCGGAATCGATCGATACATTATCGGAACACTAGGGAGGGGACTGTGCTGGAGCGATCGACGGAACGGCTCGACATCGATCTTCTCGTCCTGCCGGACACCAACCTCATCCTCATTGCCTCTGTCATCGAACCGCTGCGCGGAGCAAACCGCATTTCCGGCAGCGAGCTCTACCGCTGGCGCATCTTTACGCCAGATGGAGAAGCGGTGCCGACAACCAGCCACATTGCCATACCGACGCAGGGAACGTTCCAGACCACGGCATCAGATACGCCGCTCTTCGTGCTGGCGAGCTACAACTGGCGGCAAAGCGCGACAGCGGGCCTGAAGATGCAGCTATCGCAGGCGGCACGCCACCGGACCATGATCGCCGGCATCGAATCCGGCACCTGGCTGCTTGCCGAAGCCTGCCTGCTCGACGGCTTGTCTGCGACCGTCCATTGGGAGGACTACGAGGATTTCGCGCTCGCCTATCCGCAAGTGTCGGCCGTCAAGGACCGGTTCGTCATCGACGGCAAGCGGCTGACGACATCGGGCTCGCTGCCGACCGTGGACCTGATGCTGGAGGTTATCCGACGGCGTCAGAGCTATTCGCTGGCGCTCGAGGTCAGCCGGCTGTTCCGCTACGAGCAGCCATCCTTTCACGCCGACGAGGCGCTATCGGCGGGCTTGCGCATGGACGATCCGCGGGTGGCCCACGCCGTGCGGCTGATGGAGGAAAATATCGAGCAGCCGATCGTGCTGGCACGGCTTGCACGCAGGGTCGGGATCAGCGCGCGGCACCTGCAGAATCTCTTCCAGGCGTCGATCGGTGCGCCGCCACATATCCATTATCTTGCCCTCAGACTGAACGCGGCGCGGCGTAGAGTGATCGAGACGACGGCGTCCTTCGCCGATATAGCAGCCGCAACCGGCTTCAACTCGGCCTCCGCCTTCGCGCGAAGCTATCGGGCAAGTTATTCCGAAAGTCCCTCGGAAACGCGGCGACGGCTGCGGCATACGGTCAGGCCATCGGAGGCCCGGCCATAGGCTGGAAGGCGTCGCGCACCATCTCGGCAAGCTCGCGAACCGCTTCGCTCGACCGGAAGGTGTTGCGACGAAGCACGACCCTTGAGGAATCGACCGGCGGGAAGCCGTCCTCGGTCGTCAGTTCCCGGCAACCGGGTGGGATGTTGCTGCGCGACAGCGTGGTGACGGCAAGACCGGCAGTCACAGCGTTCTTCAGTCCGGAGCTGGTATCGGCAATGAAAGCGACCCGGTAGTTGCGCCCGAGCTGGTGTAGGGACTTCAATGCAAAATCGCGACACCAGCTCGAGTCTCTATAGGTGGCGATCGGCAGCGGGTCGATGTCGTGCAGCCGGTGGACGATCGAGGTCACCCAGACGGTCGGGTCGATGCAGAGCACCTCCCCACTCATCTGATCGCTCCAGTCGAAGACGACGGCGAGATCGAGCTCGTCGCGTTCCAGGGCGGCGATGTTGCGGACAGTATAATCGCAGGAGATCGTGACCTCGACAGCCGGATGACGCACGGCGAAGGCCGCAAGCGCGGCGGGCAGCACCGTCTGGCTATATTCCTCGGGAATGCCGATGCGAACCGGTCCGCCGAGCGGTTTGCTGCGGATCGTCGCCGCCGCCTCGCTCAGGAGATCGATGACACGGCGGGCATAGGGGACGAGCTGGACGCCCTGACGTGTCAGCACCACCCCTCGGGCGCCGCGTTCGAACAGTGCTTCGCCGATCGTGTCTTCCAGCTTCTTGATCGCCGCACTGATCGCAGACTGTGTTCTGCCGACGCGCTGTGCGGCCGCCGAAAAATTGGTGGTCTCGACGACGACGAGGAAGGTTCGGAGAAGATCACTCTCGATGGGCTCGCGCATGGACAGCCATAGAAAAAATCGATGACATCCATCTCTACTATTCGTTTGTCTGATGTCAATTGCGGGTGCAAAAAGGAGGTGCGTTCGACTTTTCCTCCTTCGAGACTAACCTGCGTGACCATTGACCATCCGGCCAGGCACCTCGGTGCCGGTGAGCGCGAGAAGGGCATCCTTCTCGTTATCGGGGCGACGCTTGCCTGGAGCGCCAGCGGGGTCTACTCGCGGCTCCTGACGACCGACGTCTGGACGGCCATTGCCTGGCGCTCGCTGTTCGGTGGGCTGTTCCTGCTGATCCCCTGCCTGTTCCTCGAAGGCGGGATTTCGCGAAAGCAATGGCGTTCGGTCCTGCATCCATCCGGTCTGGCTATGATTGTCTGCCAGACCGTCAGTCAGGGCTGCTTCATCGGGGCGCTCTATATGACCAGCGTCGCGAATGTGACGATGATCTATTCGACCGCACCCTTCATCGCCGCCCTGTTCGGATGGATCATCCTGAAAGAGGGGGTCGCCAGGCGCACGCTGATTGCCGGGGGCATTTCTCTTCTGGGTGTTGTGGTCATCGTTGCCTCGTCGATCGGCGGCGGGACCGGGCTCGGCGACCTGCTGGCGCTCGGCATGACGGTTTCCTTCGCACTCGTCATCATCATTCCGCGCATCAATCCCGAGGTGCCCAGCCTGCCGCCGACCGTTGTCAGCGCCTTCCTGACGCTCATCATTTTCGCCCCCTTCGGCTCGGTCGGCTCGCTTGATCTTCACAACTGGATCGTACTGGCAGCTTTCGGAGCGACCAATTTTTCGCTGGCGCTTGTGCTTTTCCTGGCTGGGGCGAGGCGAATGCCGCCAGCCGAAGCCGCACTGATCGGAACAATGGAGATCGTATTGACCCCGTTCTGGGTCTGGCTGATGTTTTCCGAACAGCCGCCGGTTGCTACTTTCTTCGGTGGCGCCATCATCCTCGCAGCTGTGCTCTGGCACACCGCAATCGACCTCAGCCGCAGCCGACGGGCGCATGCCGGCTAGAATGCGGCGTTGGCCGGATCGTCATTCGTTGCGGCATCGGCCAGAATACCGGTACGATTGCCACTCAAAGCGACGAGAGCGGATATGACCTCAAGAGATCCCCTGCTGCAGCCGTTCCAACTCAAGCACCTGACGCTGAAAAACCGCGTCATGTCGACCGCTCACGAGCCGGCCTATTCGGAAAACGGCATGCCGACGGATCGCTACCGGCTCTATCACAGGGAAAAGGCGAGAGGCGGTATTGCACTCACCATGACGGCGGGATCGGCGGTCGTCTCGCCTGACTCTCCGCCATCCTTCGGCAATCTCCATGCCTATCGCGACGAGATCGTGCCCTGGCTGAAGAGACTTGCAGACGACTGTCATGAGTTCGGTGCAGCGGTCATGATCCAGCTCACGCATCTTGGCCGCCGCACGGGCTGGAACAGGGGCGACTGGTTGCCTGTGCTATCAGCCTCGCCGATCCGTGAGCCGGCGCACCGGGCCTTCCCGAAAGAGGCCGAAGACTGGGACATCGACCGCATTGTGGCAGACTATGCCACGGCGGCGCAGCGCATGCAGGAAGCCGGCCTCGACGGTATCGAGATCGAGGCCTACGGCCATCTGCTGGATGGCTTCTGGTCGCCGGCGACCAATCGGCGCGAGGACGAATTCGGCGGTTCGCTCGACAATCGCATGCGTTTTTCGGTCATGGTCACGCGGGCAGTTCGCGAGGCGGTCGGGCCGGATTTCATCGTCGGCATGCGCCTTGTCGCCGACGAGGACTGGGAGAAAGGACTGTCACGCGAGGAAGGCATAGAGATCGCTTCACGATTCGCGCGATCCGGCGATATCGATTTTCTCAACATCATTCGCGGTCATATCGACAGCGATGTCGCGCTCAACGAGGTCATTCCGATCCAGGGCATGGCGTCTGCCCCGCATCTCGATTTTGCCGGCGAAGTGAAGGCGATAACAAAGTTCCCCGTCTTTCATGCTGCGCGCATCGGTGACGTGGCAACAGCCCGTCATGCGATCGCCGAGGGAAAGCTCGACATGGTCGGCATGACGCGCGCCCATATTGCCGATCCCCATATCGTGCGCAAGATCGAGAGCGGTGAGGAGGCTCGCATCCGGCCCTGTGTCGGCGCCACCTATTGTCTCGACCGTATCTACGAAGGCGGCGAGGCACTCTGTATCCACAATGCCGCGACCGGTCGTGAAGGGCAAATCCCGCATGAGATCCCCAAGGCGGAGATCCGTCGTAAGGCGGTCGTGGTCGGTGCCGGACCGGCCGGTCTCGAGGCCGCCCGCGTGCTTGCCGAGCGTGGCCATGAGGTGGATGTTCTGGAAGCGACCGGAAAGGCCGGCGGACAGGTCAATCTGCTTATCCGCAATCTCCGGCGCAAGGAGATGATTGGTATCATCGACTGGCGGCTGGCGGAACTGGAGCGGCTGGGTGTTCGCATGCACTATGATGTCTACGCAGAGGCAAGCGACGTCATTGCTCTTCAACCCGACCTCGTTGTCATTGCGACCGGTGGCATCGCGCAGCAGCCAGAACTCGATGCAGGCGATGAGCTTGTGACATCTTCCTGGGAAATCCTCGCCGGCGGCGTCAGGATCGCCGACACTGTACTGCTCTTCGATGACAATGGCGCACATCCGGGCATGTCGGCGGCTGAGGTGATTGCCAGACGCGGCGCGGAGCTCGAGCTTGTGTCGCCCGAACGCTTTTTCGCGCCCGATATGGGGGGCATGAACCACGTGCCCTATGCCCGTACCTTCGCAGAACGGAACGTCAAGGTGACCATCAACACGCGGCTCAAATCCGTCCGGCGCGACGGCAATGCCCTTGTCGCCGTACTCGGGTCGGATTTTGCAGACGGCGCACAGTGGGAGCGGCGCGTCTCCCAGGTCGTCGTCGAACATGGCACGCTTGCCAATGACGGGCCCTATCTTGAGCTGAAGCCGCTTTCGCGAAATCTTGGTGCGGTGGACTATTCCGCCCTGATCAATCGTCAGCCACCGCTGCCGCTGCGCAATAGCGAGGGGCGTTTCGACCTCGTGCGGATCGGCGACGCGGTTTCCAGCCGCAACATCCATGCCGCCGTCTATGATGCGCTGAGGTTCTGTTCGTTGTTTTGAGCTCTTGACCGTGGGCCTGGCTTTTGTGTGTCTATGTGACCTCAGGGCCCGCGCTCAGCCCGCCGCGACGTGTTCGAGCATCTCGTAGAGATCTTCGGCAAAGCTGCGCAGCACCGTGAGCTCGAAGCTTGTCGCCTGCGTGCGCGTCAGCTGGACGGAGACATGTCCGAAAAGTGTAACGGCCGATTGGCCGACGGGGAAAGCGGCGGGATCGAGGTCGACCGCCGTTCCCCGAGTGAGCAGGTCCGCAGCGCGGGGACCTGAAAGAGCGATGCGGATGCGGCCATGGCTCTGATCGCAGACGAAGCTTCTGCCTCTCAAATGATCGGCAAGGAGCGCGATACGCGAGGGCGACAGGCTTTCCTCGCCTGTTATATACCATTGCTGATAACCGGCCACTCGCGCAGCGCTCGTTGCCAGTCCAGCGGCAGAGAGCGCGTTGGCGAGGCTATCACCGTCGATTGCGCCCATGACATGCAGGAGATGGCCTTCCGGCAGCGGCTCCAGCCGGATGCCGGAGCCTTCAACTGTCGCCTTGCCTGTGAGAGCTGGCTTGTGTTCGGGACGTTCAGGCATGGAGCTTCTCGTTGTCGGGATCGATGAAGACGGGACTGCAGAGCACCGCCTCGGTGAATTCGTTTCTCAGGCCATTCCAAACCACGACCTTTTCGCCCATGCGCTCAGGCCCACGCTTGACGAGCGCAAGGCCGATCGTATGGCCAAGACTCGGTGAGAAGGCGCTCGAGGTCACATAGCCCTGGTCGTTTTCAAGGGTCGCTGCGGCATGCTTGGCAAGGATATGGGAACCGGTGCGGAAGCTCGTCGCCGGATCGAGCGGCTTGACGCCGACGAGACGGGGGCGGTCCTCGGCCTGCAAACCTTCGCGGGCGAGCATCGCCTTGCCGATGAAGTCGGGCTTGGTGGCCGAAACCATGCGGGAGAAGCCGAGATCGCCTGGCGTAACCGTTCCGTTGATCTCGGCATGGGTGACATGGCCCTTCTCTATGCGCATGACCCCGAGTGCCTCGGCACCGTAGGGGCAGATGCCGTGCTTTTCACCCGCCTGCATGATCCGGTCGGCGACCCATTCGCCGTAGCCGGCCGGCACGGCGAGTTCATAGGCGAGTTCGCCGGAGAAGGAGATCCGGAAGAGCCGGCCCTCAAGCGAGCCGCCGAAGAGGGAGACCACGCGCGCGCTCATGAAGGGGAAGGCGGCATCGGAAATATCCGCGTCGACGATCTCGGAAAGGATCGCGCGCGATTTCGGGCCGGCGACCGCCATCTGCGCCCATTGGTCGGTCGAGGAGGCAAAACGGACGTCAAGTTCCGGCCAGAGCGTCTGGGCGCAGAATTCGAGATGGGTCAGCACGCCGGCGGCGAGCGCCGTCGTCGTCGTCATGAAGAAATGGTCCTCGGCAAAGCGGCTCGTCGTGCCGTCGTCGTAGATCATGCCGTCCTCGCGCAGCATGATGCCATAGCGCGCCCGGCCGACCGGTAGCTTGGCAAAGCCGTTGCAATAGACGCGGTCGAGGAAGGCAGCGGCATCCCTGCCGAAGACCTCGATTTTGCCGAGGGTGGAGACGTCGCAAATGCCGGCATTCTGCCGGATGTTCAGCACCTCGCGGTCGACGCTCTCACGCCAGGTCGTCTCTCCCGCACGTGGAAACCACGAGGAGCGGTACCAGAGCCCGGTCTCGACGAAGACGGCGCCATTCATCTTTGCCCAGCCATGTAGCGGTGACCTGCGTACCGGCTGGAAATGACGGCCGCGCGAGCCGCCCGTCAGGGCGCCGAAGGAGACAGGCGTATAGAAGGGACGGAATGTGGTGGTGCCGACTTCGGCAGGCGACACGCCGCGGGCCTCGGCCAGGATGCCGATCGCATTGATATTGGAAAGCTTGCCCTGGTCGGTCGCCATGCCGCTTGTCGTATAGCGTTTGGCAAGCTCGACATGCCCATATCCCTCGCGAACGGCAAGGCCGAGATCTTTGAGGTGTACGTCGTTCTGATAATCAACGAAGGCCTTGCCCTTTCCGCCCTTGACGGACCAAAGCGGCTTCGAGGCCGCCTCGGTTTCCTCGACGGGCGCGAAGGCGGGCTCAACCTTGACGAAGCCGATCGCCCTCAGTGCCTCAACGGCCTTCGCCGCGCCATCGCCGAGGCAGGCGCCCGTCGCGCCGAGCCCGGCCGCAGAGCCGGCAATCGACAGTCCCTGCTGGCGTTCCGGCGCCAGGAAGGCTGCCCTTTCCTCGGACCAGACCGGCTTGGCGCCCCGATGGCAGGCAAGATGGATGATCGGGCTCCAGCCGCCGGACATGGCAAGCGCATCCGCCTCGATGCGCTGCACTGCCGAAGCGGTCTCGATCGTGACATGGCGCAGGCGTTGGCCGCCATGCGCGTCGCGCACGCGGCTGCCGTTCAGCACACGGGCGCGCCCGGACCAGGCACTGCCGGCCGCATCGCGGCTGTCGACGATGGCGGCGACATCGACACCTTCGGCTTCGAGGGCGGCCGCCGTGCGATAGCCGGAGGCATTGCTGGTGAAGATCACGGTGCGGGCGCCGGGCGTCACCGCCTGGCGGCTGAGATAGCTGTGCATAGCACCGGCCACCATCACGCCTGGAATATCGTTACCGCCGAAGACGAGCGGACGCTCTTCAGCGCCCGAGGCGAGGATTGCCTGTTTGGCGATGATGCGCCAGAGGCGCTCGACGGGCCGATGCGGATCGGGCAGCGCCACATGTTTTTGCACACGTTCGACGGCGCCGAAGACATTGTCGTCGTACCAGCCGACGACGGTGGTGCGCGGCAGGAGACGGACGTTCGGCAGGCCCTCGAGTTCGTCGAGCATGTCCTGCAGCCGGGTGCCGTTTTCGAGGAGCAGACTGCCGCCGAGCGCGAAATCTTCGTCGGCGAGGATGACGCGGGCGCCGGCGCGTCCTGCCGTCAGCGCCGCTGCGAGCCCGGCAGGTCCTGCGCCGATGACGAGCAGATCACAGTGAGCCCAGCATTTCTCGTAGGAGTCAGGATCGGGCTCGTAGGACGCCTTGCCGAGGCCGGCGGCCTTGCGGATCAGCGGCTCGTAGAGCTTTTCCCAAAGGGCGGCCGGCCACATGAAGGTCTTGTAGTAGAAGCCGGCGCTCAGGAAGGGCGACAGCAGGCCGTTGACGGCGCCAATGTCGAAGCCGAGCGAGGGCCAGCGGTTCTGGCTGCGGGCGATGAGCCCGTCATGGAGTTCGATCATCGTGGCACGCGTATTGGCCTCTGTGCGGCCGCCAGTGCTCGTCGTGACCAGCGCGTTGGGCTCGGCTGCACCCGCCGTCAGGATGCCGCGCGGCCGGTGATACTTGAAGCTGCGGCCGACGAGCTGGATGCCGTTGGCAAGAAGCGCGGAGGCG
Organism: Hyphomicrobiales bacterium; assembly: GCA_900470965.1. Lineage (GTDB taxonomy): Bacteria > Pseudomonadota > Alphaproteobacteria > Rhizobiales > Rhizobiaceae > Rhizobium. The sequence continues at coordinate 8,579 of UCCS01000146.1, read as the reverse complement.
AGCGTATCACCGGGATGGCCGGCCAGTTGTCTGCCATCGAAGGTAAAGTTCAGCGTGCTCGATCGGTCGATCCGGCCACCGCTGGGAAGCCGCGAACTCGTCATGCCGCACCTCCGAGCTTGGCAAGCGCGGCATCGCTGACGGTGTGAACGGCATGGGTGACGGTGTCGCGCTCAACAGTCAGCCAGCGCCGGCAGCCGGAGGAATGGTGCCAGTACTCCTTGTGCCATCCCCTCGGATTATCCCGCAGATAGACGTAGTCGTACCAGGTGTCAGCGCCGGCATCGGCCGCCGGCCGTATCAGGCTCGCATCGCCCCGGATGGTGAATTCTTCCTTGGGACGGATGCCGCAATGAGGGCAGGAAATCAGGCTTGCCATGGCTTCACGTCCTCAATGCAGGTTGGGCTGGGCGCCGACGCCCTTTTCATCGATCTGGTAGCCGCGCCGGAAACGGTCGAGACGCAGCTCGCGCGCCGTCTCGTGTGGCTCGTTGCGGGCAATCAGGTGGGCGTAGCAATAGCCGGAGGCGGGTGTGGCCTTGAAGCCGCCATAGCACCAGCCGGCATTCAGGTAGAGATTATCGATATGGGTGCGGTCGATGATCGGCGAGCCGTCCATGCTCATGTCCATGACGCCGCCCCAGCTGCGCAGATATCTGACCCGCGTCAGCGACGGGATCATTGCCACGCCGGCTTCGGCGACGTGCTCGACAGTGGCGAGATTGCCGCGCTGGGCATAGGAATTATAGCCATCAATATCGCCACCGAAGACGAGGCCACCCTTGTCCGACTGTGAAACGTAGAAATGGCCGGCGCCAAAGGTGACGACGGTATCGATGAACGGTTTCAGCCCCTCGGTGACGAAGGCCTGCAGCACATGGCTCTCGATGGGCAGGCGCAAGCCCGCCATGTCGGCGACCACGGTGGAATTGCCGGCGGCAGCGAGCGCCAGCTTGCCGCAGCCGATGAAGCCCCTGGTGGTCTCGACGCCTGTCACCCTGCCATTCTCGCTGCGAATGCCGGTGACCTCGCAATTGGTGATGATGTCGACGCCGCGGCTGTCGGCGCCGCGGGCATAGCCCCAGGCGACCGCATCGTGGCGCACCGTGCCGCCGCGCGGCTGGCGCAGGCCGCCCATGACGGGGAAGCGGGCATTGTCGAAATCGAGAAAGGGCAGCATCTTGCGGACAGCAGCCCGATCGAGGAGCTCTGCGTCAACGCCGTGCAGGCGCATGGCATTGCCGCGCCTTGTATAGGCATCACGCTGCGCATCGGAATGGAAGAGGTTCAGCACGCCGCGCTGCGAAACCATGGCGTTGAAGTTGAAATCCTGTTCCAGCCCTTCCCAAAGCTTCATCGACAACTCGTAGAAGGGGTTGTTGCCGGGCAGCAGGTAGTTGGAGCGGATGATCGTCGTGTTGCGGCCGATATTGCCGGAGCCGAGATAACCCTTCTCCAGCACGGCGACATTGGTGATGCCGAACGTCTTGGCGAGATAATAGGCCGTCGAAAGGCCATGGCCGCCGCCGCCCACGATGATCACATCATAATGCGGCTTCGGCGAAGGCTGGCGCCAGGCAGGCGCCCAGCCATTGTTGCCGCGAAGCCCGTTTAAGAAGATGGAAAGAGCGGAATAGCGCATGGATAGATCCGGTGGGAGCTGATGCCATGATGCCAGAAAGGCGAGGCGTGACTTGCCTGTTTGGGACATTTATCGATAAGAAAGGGACATGGCGTCTATCGAAGCAAAAAACCTGCATTCCATCGGCTTCATTCTTCTGCCGGGATTTGCCCTGATGTCCTATGCCTCGGCGAGCGAGCCGCTGCGAGCCGCCAACCTGCTCGCCGGGCGGGAAATCTACCGCATCTCATGCTTTTCGCCGGAAGGCGGGGCAGTGTCGTCTTCCGGTGGCGTACCGGTTTCGGCCGCGCCGCTTCCCGGTCGCGGTTTTGGGCTCGGCACTGTTTTTGTCTGCGCAGGTGGTTCGCCGCGCGACTGGCACTATCCGGCCGTGCTTTCCTGCATACGGCAGCTCGCGCGCGAAGGCGTGCGCATCGGCGGCATTTCGGGCGGCCCCTTTCTGCTGGCCGAGGCCGGGCTGCTGACAGGCCGTGACTTTACAATCCATTGGGAGCATGCGCCGACGCTTCTCGAAGCCTTTCCCGACCTGTCGCCGCGCCAGGCGCGTTTCGTCGTCGACGGCAACCGCATTACCTGCGGCGGCGGCATTGCGCCGCTCGACATGATGCATGCGCTGATCGCCGAGCGCATGGGGCCGGATTTCGCCCGTCGGGTCAGCGACTGGTTCCTGCATACCGAGGTCGGTCAGCCGACAGCGCCGCAGCGCGCTTCCCTTGCCGAGCGCTACAGCGTGCACCATCCGGGTCTGCTGAGCGTCCTGGAGAAGATGGAGGAAACCATCGAGATGCCGCTCAACCGTGCAGCCATGGCCCGCATTGCCGGGGTGACGCCGCGCCATCTCGACCGCCTGTTCGCCGCTCACCTCGATACGACCTTCCTCGAGCAATACAGACGCATCAGGCTGCAGCACGCCCGAAGGCTCCTTGAGCAGAGCCCACTGTCGATCTCCGAGATCGCCATTGCGACAGGTTTTTCCGGCGCCGCGCATTTTTCACGCCTCTTTCGCGGCCTCTACGGCACCAGTCCGAGTTCAGTCCGCAAGCTCTGACTTTCTTCAGGGTTGAGAAGATTTCACTCTGGCGATAGGATACTTGCAGAGAGAGTGCGCGAAGGACCGTGAATGAAGATCAAGCTGGATGAAACGTCGAGCCAGGAGCATGCCCATGCGGTTCGTCAGGCCCTGTCCCAGAATCCGCACGCGGTGCGCGAGCCGAAGGAAAACAATCTCGAAATGGCGATCGGCCATGAGGTTCGCGCCTATCGCAAGAAGCTCGGCATCACCGTGACCGACCTTGCCGCCGCGACCGGCATTTCGCTCGGCATGCTGTCGAAGATCGAGAACGGCAATATCTCGCCATCGCTGACGACCTTGCAATCGCTCTCGCGCGCTCTCGGCGTGCCGTTGACGGCCTTCTTCCGCCGCTACGAGGAACCGCGCAACGCCGTCTTCGTCAAGGCGGGGCAGGGCATCGAGCTAGAGCGCCGCGGCACACGCGCTGGCCATCAGTATAATCTCCTCGGCCATATCGACAACAACAGCAGCGGCGTGATCGTCGAGCCCTATCTCATCACGCTGACGACGGATTCGGATGTCTTTCCGACCTTCCAGCATGAGGGCATGGAGCTGATCTACATGCTGGACGGAGAGGTCGTCTATCGCCATGGCGACCAGCTTTTCCCGATGCAGCCGGGCGACAGCCTGTTCTTCGATGCCGATGCGCCGCACGGGCCGGAAAAACTTGTGAAGTTGCCGAGCCGATATCTCTCCATCATCAGCTATCCGCAACGCGGCAAGAATGACTGACTTGCCTTAAAGGAAAAAAATATTCCTGCAGGTTGAAAACCCAAAACAGACCTGATAGTCATTTTGCAGACGCGAAATGGAGGGTCTGTCATGTGCGGAATTGTGGGTCTCTTCCTGAAGGATAAAAGCCTCGAGCCGGAGCTCGGCGCGATGCTGTCGTCCATGCTGGTGACGATGACGGACCGCGGGCCTGATAGCGCCGGCATTGCCATCTATGGCGCAAGCAGCGGCAATAGCGCGAAGATCACCGTCCAGTCCGCCAAGCCGAAGAAGGATTTCTCGGGTCTTGAGGCCGAGCTTGAGAAGGAACTCGGCACGGAGGTCTCAATCGATATCAAGAGCACCCATGCCGTCGTCACCCTGCCGAAGGACATGCTCGAAGAGGGCCGTGCCGCCATCGCCGAGCTGCGCCCCGACATCCGTATTATGAGCAGCGGCGACGCGATCGAGATATACAAGGAAACCGGCCTGCCGAAGGACGTCGTTTCCCGTTTCGCCGTCAATTCCATGGCTGGAACGCATGGCATCGGCCATACCCGCATGGCGACCGAATCGGCAGTCACCACGCTCGGTGCCCATCCCTTTTCCACCGGCTCCGACCAGTGCCTCGTTCACAACGGCTCGCTTTCCAATCACAACAACCTGCGCCGTGAACTGAAGCGCGAAGGCATGACCTTCGAGACCGAGAACGACACGGAAGTCGCCGCCGCCTACCTGACCGCCGAAATGGCCAAGGGCAAGAATCTCGGCGAGGCGCTGGAAGGTGCCGTCGACGATCTCGACGGTTTCTTCACCTTCGTCGTCGGTACCAAGTCCGGCTTCGGCGTCGTGCGCGATGCGATCGCCTGCAAGCCTGCCGTCATGGCCGAGACCGACCGTTACGTCGCCTTCGGCTCGGAATACCGCGCGCTCGTCAACCTGCCCGGCATCGATACCGCGCGCGTCTGGGAGCCGGAGCCCGCGACCGTCTATTTCTGGGAACGCTGAGAGCAACTTTTCTGCCTTCATCCCATCGGCTCGATTTCATTTCAGGACGATTTCATGCCCACATTCGATCTTGCGGCGACCCCGCTTCGTGACCTCAATCAAGCCCTGCATGACGTGGCGTCAGGCGACAACGACCTGCAGTTCGACGTCGTCAATCCGCGTGGCCACCATGCCGTCGCCGCCGGCGTGCATGCACCCGTCAGCATCGATATCCACGGCAGCGTCGGCTATTACTGCGGTGGCATGAACGAGGAGGCGGTCATCACCGTGCACGGCTCGGCCGGTCCCGGTGTCGCCGAAAACATGATGTCCGGCCGCATTACCATCAAGGGTGACGCCAGCCAGTATGCGGGTGCCACCGGCTGCGGCGGCCTGCTCGTCATCGAGGGCAATGCCTCTTCGCGCTGCGGCATCTCGATGAAGGGCATCGATATCGTCGTGCGTGGCAATATCGGTCACATGTCCGCCTTCATGGCGCAGGCCGGCAACCTCGTTGTGCTTGGCGACGCCGGCGATGCGCTCGGAGATTCCCTTTACGAGGCCCGAATCTTCGTGCGCGGCAAGGTCGAGAGCCTCGGCGCGGACTGTGTCGCGAAGGAAATGCGGGCAGAACATATCGAGCTTCTCTCCGCTCTGCTCGCGAAGGCCGGCATTACCGATGTGCGGCCGGAGGAGTTCAGCCGTTACGGTTCTTCCCGCAAGCTCTACAATTTCAACGTCGACAATGCCGACGCCTATTGAGTTTCATCGAGGTTTTCCATGAGCTATCACAACCCGCCCACAAAGCCTCGCCTTTCGGCAACCTTCGACGAATACACGATGTCGGAAATCCGCCGCGCTGCGGCAACCGGCATCTATGATATCCGCGGTGGCGGCGCCAAGCGCAAGCTGCCGCATTTCGACGACCTTTTGTTCCTTGGCGCCTCGATCTCGCGTTATCCGCTCGAAGGCTACCGCGAGAAGTGCGGCACCAATGTCGTGCTCGGCTCGCGCTACGCCAAAAAGCCGATCGAACTCAAGATCCCGATCACGATTGCCGGCATGAGCTTCGGCTCGCTCTCCGGTCCGGCCAAGGAAGCGCTCGGCCGTGGTGCCACGATCGCCGGCACCTCGACGACAACAGGTGATGGCGGCATGACGGAGGAAGAGCGCGGGCATTCTGAGACGCTCGTCTACCAGTACCTGCCGTCGCGCTACGGCATGAACCCGCGGGATCTGCGCCGCTGCGACGCGATCGAGATCGTCGTCGGCCAGGGCGCCAAGCCCGGTGGCGGTGGTATGCTGCTTGGTCAGAAGATCTCCGACCGCGTCGCCGAGATGCGAACGCTGCCGAAGGGTATCGATCAGCGTTCGGCAAGCCGTCATCCCGACTGGACCGGCCCTGACGACCTCGAGATCAAGATCCTCGAACTGCGCGAGATCACTAACTGGGAAAAACCGATCTATGTGAAGGTCGGCGGTGCGCGCCCTTATTACGATACGGCCCTTGCCGTGAAGGCCGGCGCCGATGTCGTCGTGCTCGATGGCATGCAGGGCGGTACTGCGGCGACGCAGGAAGTCTTCATCGAGCATGTCGGCATGCCGACGCTCGCCTGCATTCGCCCGGCCGTGCAGGCGCTGCAGGATCTCGGCATGCACCGCAAGGTGCAACTCATCGTTTCGGGCGGCATCAGGAATGGCGCCGACGTGGCGAAGGCCCTGGCGCTCGGCGCTGATGCCGTGTCCATCGGCACGGCCGCCCTCATCGCCATCGGTGAGAATGATCCGCGCTGGGCGGCGGAATACGAGGCGCTGCATACGACGGCGGCCGCCTATGACGACTGGCACGAAGGCAAGGATCCGGCCGGCATCACCACGCAGGATCCGGAACTGATGAAGCGCGTCGATCCGATCACCGCCGGTCGCCGCCTCGCCAATTACCTCAAGGTCATGGCACTGGAGGCGCAGACGATCGCGCGCGCCTGCGGCAAGAATCATGTCCACAATCTGGAACCGGAAGACCTCTGCGCATTGACGATCGAGGCTTCCGCGATGGCGCAGGTGCCGCTCGCGGGAACGAGCTGGATACCGGGCAAGGGAGGTTACTGATTTCTACCGGCCGGGCAAAAAAGTCCGGCCGCTTCGCATCCATAACCAAAGTGTCTCTGAGAAATCCAAAGGGGAACGAGAATGACACTGGACCTTGCTGCTTTTGCGAAAGACAAAGGCATCAAATATTTCATGATCAGCTATACTGACCTCTTCTCCGGCCAGCGTGCCAAGCTGGTGCCGGCGCAGGCGATTGCCGGCATGCAGGAAGAGGGTGCGGGTTTTGCCGGGTTCGCCACCTGGCTCGACATGACGCCCGCCCATCCCGACCTCTTTGCCGTTCCTGATGCCACCTCCGTCATCCAGCTTCCCTGGAAGAAGGACGTCGCCTGGGTAGCCGCCGATTGCATGATGGAGGGCAACGTCGTGGCGCAGGCGCCGCGCAATGTGCTGAAGAAGCTCGTCAATAAAGCCGAAGCGGCGGGCAAGCGGGTCAAGACCGGCGTCGAGGCCGAATTCTTCCTGATCACCGCCGACGGCGAACAGATTTCCGATGGCCGCGACACTGCTGAAAAGCCCTGCTACGACCAGCAGGCCGTCATGCGCCGCTACGACGTCATCGCCGAGATTTGCGACTATATGCTGGAGCTCGGCTGGGGCGCCTATCAGAACGACCACGAGGATGCCAACGGCCAGTTCGAGATGAACTGGGAATTCGACGATGCGCTGAAGACGGCCGACAAGCATTCCTTCTTCAAGTTCATGGTCAAGTCGATCGCCGAAAAGCACGGGCTTCGCGCCACCTTCATGCCGAAGCCCTTCAAGGGCCTGACCGGCAATGGCTGCCATTGCCATATCTCGGTCTGGGACAATGATGGCAAGGTCAACGTCTTCGCCGACAGGGCAGCCGAATTCGGCCTGTCGGCGGAAGGCAGACATTTCCTCGGCGGCATCATGAAACACGCTTCGGCGCTTGCCGCGATCACCAACCCGACCGTCAATTCCTATAAGCGCATCAACGCGCCGCGCACGACCTCGGGCGCCACCTGGTCGCCGAATACGGTAACCTGGACCGGCAACAACCGCACCCACATGGTACGCGTGCCAGGCCCCGGCCGCTTCGAGCTGCGCCTGCCTGATGGTGCAGTCAACCCCTACCTGCTGCAGGCAATCATCATTGCGGCCGGTCTTGACGGGCTGAACAGCAAGGCAGATCCCGGTCCGCATCACAATATCGACATGTATGCGGAAGGCCATCTGGTGAAGGACGCGCCGCGTCTGCCGCTGAACCTGCTCGATGCGCTGCGTGCCTATGACGCCGACGAGGGTCTGAAGGCTGCGATCGGAACCGAGTTCTCCGCCGCCTATCTCAAGCTCAAGCACCAGGAATGGAATGCCTTCTGCTCGCATTTCACCCAGTGGGAACGCGACAGCACGCTCGATATCTGAGCCGACCGGTTGAGGTTTTGACATCATGCGCCTGCGGGCCGGAGCATCAACGCACCGGCCCGGCTGATGGCCTATGCGTCAAGTGACGAAGGAAGAGATGGCATGAAGAGCTACGTACTGACAGTATCCTGCAAGTCGACGCGCAGCATCGTTGCGGCGATCTCGGGTTATCTCGCCGAACAGGGCTGCAATATCGTCGACAGCTCGCAATTCGACGATCTGGACACCGGCCAGTTCTTCATGCGCGTCTCCTTCATTTCCGAGGAAGGCATCTCCGGGGCCGATATCCGCGCCGGCTTCGCCAGCATCGCCACGCGCTTCGGCATGACTTATGATTTCCATGACAGCGAGAAACGCATGAAGGTGCTGCTCATGGTGTCCCGCTTCGGCCATTGTCTCAACGACTTGCTCTATCGCTGGAAGATCGGCGCGCTGCCGATCGATATCGTCGGCGTCGTCTCCAATCATTTCGATTACCAGAAGGTCGTCGTCAACCACGACATTCCGTTCCACCATATTCCCGTCACTAAGGCCAACAAGGTGCAGGCGGAAGCGCATATCATGGACGTGGCCGAGCAGACCGGCACGGAATTGATCGTGCTCGCCCGCTATATGCAGATCCTGTCGGACGAGATGTGCCAGAAAATGTCGGGCCGGATCATCAACATC
>UCCS01000096.1 GCA_900470965.1 Hyphomicrobiales bacterium | reverse complement strand
AGCGTTCGGCTGGCCGCCTCGGTGTCCGAAAACCGGCAGCAGGCCAGGGTCAGTATTCGGAGCCCATTCGTACACTGACAGCAAGCCGGCTCTAACCGCGCGAAAAATGTCGTCAATTTTGAACGAAAGGCACGTTCTTTGCCTCATAGCTCCGTCTTGTAAATTCCACCTATGGCGCTGCAGAAATCGCTGTGCTATCGTTCAAGAAATTCAAAATTCTCAGTTTTTTCAACGACGTTTAGACGACACCTATGCTGACTGCCTGCCATGAAGCGATGCAGTCACTATCGCTATGGAGCGTTGCGATGCACGCGCAATACAAAACGGGAGGAGCGCTTCAAAGTTCAAACAAGCTCGCGTTAAGTCCCATCATCGATTGAAAGGGAAATAAGATGAGGGGCGCTCGACTTTTCGAGAATTACGATCCGAAACGAGCTGAGGCGGAGCGCCGTAGAAATGAAGCATGTCTGGCTGAAATGCAGAAGCTCAGCCAGACGGGCAGCTTCACCTGGAACGTAACTACAGGCGAGATTGTGTTGTCCGACGAGAGTTATCGTATCCTCGGTTATGAGCCCTCTATCGATACCTCTATTGAAATATTGGTTAGCCGTACACATCCCGATGACATGGCGCTCATCGAGCGCATTCTGGATCAGATCGCGCAAGATCGGAAGGATATAGATTTCGAGTACCGGCTACTGATGCCGGATGGCCTGGTGAAGTATCTTCGCGCTGCGGCTCGCGTCCTTCCGAGCGATTTAGGGGAACTTCAATTTGTTGGCGCCATCTCCGACATAACTGAGCGCAAGCATTGGGAGGAGCGCAGCCGCCACTCGGAAAGCCACCTGCGCGCTATAGTTGACACTATTCCGGCTATTGTGTGGAGCACGAGGCCTGATGGCAGCAATGATTTTCATAACGGGCGTTTGCTCGATTATACCGGATTTTCGCCGCAGGAAGCCGCAGGTTCCGGTTGGCGGAAGATGATCCATCCCGATGACGCGGAGAGACATGGCGAGGCCTGGCGGAGCGCCGTTACGACTGGCGCACTCTTCGAGTGCGAGTCGCGGCTCAGACGGTTCGATGGCGAGTATCGCTGGTTTCTGGCCAGAGCTGAACCTTTCCGCGATGAGCAAGGTCATATTATTAAGTGGTACGGAACCAACGTCGACATCGACGATCGCAAGAGAGCGGAGCAATCCCTGCGCCGCAGTGAGGCCTATCTCGCCGAGGCGCAGCGGCTTAGCCATACAGGCAGCTTCGGCTGGAACGCATCAACCGGCGAGATCTTCTTTTGGTCTGAGGAAGTCTACAGAATCTTTGGGCGCGATCCAGCGGTTCGCATGACGAGCCACGAAGCAATGCAACGCCTTCACCCAGACGATATCGAAAGCGTGCGGCAGGTGCTTCGTGATGCAGCCAATCGCAAGGACTTTGATTTCCAATGCCGCCTCGTGATGCCAGCCGGAGCAACCAAACATATCCACATCACCGCTCATTCAGTTCCAAGTGGGTCGGACGACATCCATTTCCTCGGCGCTGTTTCCGACATTACGGAGCGTGTAACAGCACAGGAGATGCTGAACGGCGTACAGGCAAACTTCGCCCACGCTTCCCGCGTATCCGTCCTGGGTGAATTAACGGCCTCGATTGCCCATGAAATCGCGCAGCCGCTGGCAGCCATTGCGGCGAGCAGCGGAGCCGGACTCCAATGGCTGGAACGAACCGAACCCGATCTGCTGGAAGTCCGCAACGCAACAGCAAGCATCGTAAACAATGTCCGCAGGGCCACCGAGATAATCGCGCGTATTCGCTCAATGGCGACAAGGACATTGCCTGAACATACCGTGCTTTCGCTTGACGATATAATTCGGGAGGCTCTAACTTTTCTTCGCTACGAGGTTCAGGCGCGGAATGCCCACATCGCGCATTATACCGCATCAATCGAGCCACTGGTGCTTGCCGACAGGACGCAAGTTCAGCAGGTTTTGGTCAACCTTGTCATGAATGCGATGCAGGCTTTGGTCCAGGGCCAGGAGCGGAAGATTACAATCCAAACCACAATTGAGGAAGAGACCAGCGTCATCTGCTCCGTCGAGGACACCGGTGCCGGCATAAGGCCAGAACATCTGCCGAGAGTCTTCGAGAGCTTCTTCACGACGAAGGAAGGTGGAATGGGGATGGGGTTGGCTCTCTGCCGATCTATTCTGGAGGCGCACGGCGGCAACTTGACTGTTCAGAATCTTGAGGGTGGTTGCGGTGCGCGTTTCTCCTTCACCCTTCCCTTGGCAGGCAACGCGGCCAAACAGATATGCGATCAAACTAATGTAGAAAGCATGCCAGACTCTTTTGAACGAAAGGCACACTCTTTGCTTCATAAGCCCGTCTTGTAAATTCCAACTGTGGTGTGACAGAGATTGCCGTGCTACCGTTCGATAAATTCAAAATTCCTATTCCTTTTCAATGGAGTTCAGACGGATGCCTGTGCTAACTGTCCGCGATGATACACGTCTTTACTACAAGGATTGGGGCACCGGGCCGGTGGTGGTTTTCAGCCACGGATGGCCGCTTAGCAGTGATATGTGGGAAAATCAGATGATGTTTCTCGCGTCCCAGGGCTATCGCGTTGTGGCGCATGATCGGCGCGGTTTTGGTCGGTCGGATCAACCCTGGCATGGCTACGACCACGATACTTTCGCGGACGATCTGGACGAGCTTATTCGAGCGCTCGATCTGACGGAGGTCACGCTCGTCGGCTATGCCATGGGTGGCGGAGAGATCGCCCGATATGTCGGCCGGCAGGGGACCGCCAGGGTCTCCCGCATCGTCCTCATTGGGGCAACCACCCCGAAGCTGGCGCAAAGCGACGATTATCCGTGCGGCGTTCCGGAACCTGTATTCGAAGGCGTCCGCGCCGGCTTGAGGGCGGATCGGGCGGAGTTCATGCGTGGCTTTGCCCGGCTGTTTTTCGGAGCGGATCGGGACGGCTCGACGGTCTCTGAAGGAAGCATGATCCAGCTGCATCAAATAGCTATGCAGGGCTCTCTGAAGGCGGCACATGATGCGATCACCGCCTGCGCATCCACCGACTATCGCGGCGACATTGAGAAGTTCGACGTTCCAGTGCTGATCATCCACGGCGAAGACGACGCATTCGTCCCGTTCAACGCCACCGCCGAACAGGCCATTCAGCTCATGCCCGAAGCCGAGCTCAAGGTTTATGAGGGTGCTCCACACGGGCTGTTGTTCACACACAAGGACAGGCTGAACCAAGACCTGCTTGGTTTCTTGCGGCAATGAGTATCGGCGCCTCACCAGGCCGCGCTGGCGACGGCGACCTCTTTCACGCCATGCCGATGGGCCTCTTTCGCCTTGCGGCAAAGGAAGCTTGGGAGGTCGTCGCGAACCTTGCGCCGGCCGATAAAGGCAGTGGCGCGTTCGAACCCAGCCAGGATGTCAGCTGCACGCTCGGTAACGTCTGCCTCATAGCGGACGCCAATCCGAGTGCCTGCGCGCTGCTTCAAGTCAAGGATCCGGCGGAGATCGTGATGCAGCCGCTCGCATCGGTTCTTCCGGAGGATGCGCTCAAACAGTTCGCCGGCGGCCTCTATCGACTTTTTCGTGGTCAGAAGGCGATTGCCTATGACGGCACCGTGACGATTGCCGGTGGAGGCAAGCATGAGGTCGCTTTCAATCTCTGGCAGGATGTGCGCGACCTGGCGCCAAACGATATCTATCTTAGCTTCTCGAGTCTTCGTGAGAGGATATCGCTCGAGCAGACAAAGGATGGCCTGCAAAGCGACCTGGCGCGTTCGGCCCGCATATCGCTGCTGGGGGAGATGACTGCCTCAATCGCGCATGAGGTCAACCAGCCGCTCGGAACCATCGTTGCGAGCGCGGAGGCCGGCCTGCGGTGGCTGTCCGGGGACGAGCCGGAGATTGCCGAGGTCAAGCTCCTCCTCGAACGCATTGCCAAGAACGGCAAACGCGCAGCCGACGTCATCGCAACAATGCGAGAGATGGCAAGCAACAGGAAGTCGGAACGGGTGCCGACCGACATCAATTCGGTCATCGAGGAAGCGGTACTTCTCCTGCGGACAGATTTCGCCAAACGCCAGGTCACCCTGCGCCTCGATCTGTCCCCTACACTTCCGCTTGTGAAAGCAGACAAAACGCAGATCCTGCAGGTGATCGTCAACCTCGCTTTGAACGCTGCACAAGCCATGTCGGACGGACAGGCGTGGAACAGGACCTTGTGCATTCGCACTCGGCAGGGCATCGCCAACGTCGCGGTGGACGTCGAAGACAGTGGACCGGGGGTTGATCCTCTTGTTCGCGAGAAACTTTTCGAGAGCTTTTTCTCGACCAAGGAAGCGGGCATCGGCATGGGTCTTGCCATCTGCCGTTCGATTATAGAGGCGCATGGAAGTCGGATCGAGCTCCAATCGACACCCCATCTCGGGGCACGCTTCAGCTTCGCCCTGCCGGCGGAGCAGGCACTGGCCAATGGATATAGGTGACGAAAAACACGCAGGACGATCTGTCCGAAGGATCGACCAGTGTCTCAACTCGGTTTGGATATGAATACGACACCAACTGTGCACGTCATCGACGATGACCATGACCTTCGCCTTTCGCTCGACAGCCTGCTTCGGTCCGTCGGCTTGAAAACCGTGCTGCATGAGACGGTTCCGAATTTCTCGGTCTTCACGGAATCGGATGGCCCCACTTGCGCGCTTGTGGACGTGCGTCTTCCAGGCTCCAGCGGCCTCGATTTCCAGGACCAGCTCCTCAGGAGCGAGAAGTCCGTTCCGTTGATCTTCATGACTGGTTTTGGCGATATACCGATGACCGTCCGCGCGATGAAGGCCGGCGCCATCGACTTCCTCGCAAAGCCCTTTCGAGACCAGGACATGCTGGACGCCGTGTCGCGAGCACTTGAAATCGACCGGCGGCGGCGGTCGAAGGATTCCGAGGTCTCCTCATTGAGGGCGCGCTACGAGGACCTCAGCTCGCGCGAAAAGGAAGTGATGGCCCTAGTCGCGACGGGGTTGATGAACAAGCAGATCGCCGGACGACTGTCGCTGAGCGAGGTTACCGTCAAAATCCATCGCGGTTCGGCGATGCGCAAGATGGATGCTCGCACGCTGGCCGACCTCATCAAGATGGCCGAGACGCTCAGGCTGAACGAGACCTGACCACGCCTCATCCGGCTAGAACGCCGATTTCCTTCAAGCTGGTGGCCAGTTCATCGAAGCCAAACGGTTTGGTAACAACACTACGGGCGCCGCAACTGTAAGCCTTCTTTTCCAGTTCCGGGGCGCCGCGTCCGGTCATGAGGATGATCGGCAATTCCTGAGCTGTCCGCCTGAGGATCCTCGTCAGCTCAAGGCCGTCCATCCTGGGCATATGGATATCGCTGATGACGCAGGCAAAGTCGAAGAGGTTCGCTCGGTCGATCAAGAGTTCGGCTGAACTGAAGCTTTCGACTTTGCACCCAAGCGAGCGAACAAGGCTGCTTAGTGCCGCCAAGAACTCAGCGTCATCATCGACAATTCCAATAAGTGCGGTTGGCGGCATCTCAGTTTGTTCCATGTGCACCGATCTTAAGATGCCTCCCGGCTAAGCATAGAGGGACATTCGTATCCTTCAATCATTGCGTAGTGTGTTGTGAATTTCGTTCACGAGCGAAGCAATCACGAGCTAAAAGCAAAAGTTCGGTCATCTATCAATTCGCCTTGGTAAATGATTTGCGTCAACTCAAACTTCACGGAAAAATCTGTTGTCAGGCGGCGACCGTCCGCCTTTCCGGGCTTGCCATATATCGCCGCCAAGCGCTCGGCGTCGTGCCAGTCACACGTCGGAAGATCCTCGAAAGATGAGCCTGGTCGGCCAACCCGCAATCGAGCGCGATCTCGCAGAGCGGTGCGTCGCTGTTCAGCATGCGATATTTCGCGAACTCCACCCGACGTTCGACAACATAGTTGTGGGGAGATATGCCAAAAGTCACCTTGAACGCGGCCGAAAAATAGCTGGTGCTGAGCTTTGCGATCTGAGCGAGTTCATCGAGAGCGATCGGATACGAAATGCGCTCCTCGATATAGGTCTTCACGCGATTGATCTGCCACGGAGCGAGGCCGCCAGCGGGATTGCGCTGGCGCTCCGCGGGCTCGATCGAGATCGCAAACGGCTTCAACAAGCTCGAGGCCTGCTTCATGAGATCGATAGCGATCGTCTCGTCCTTTTCGACACAGCGGATCGCACACAGAAGAAGGGAGGACACCTCCTCCGCGGTTTCCGTCGCGATATTCTTGAAAGCGATGGGAGAAACGTTGTGGGCAAAAACGGCAGCGGTGGCGGACATCGTCTATCTCCAATGTGACCCTGTAAACTTTCGATGGTGTCATCTTGGAACGGAAGCGCTGATCACGAAATTGTACACTGATCCGGTTCCGGCACACGTGCGTCCTAGTGGGTCATACCAAGGTATTATCGGGGCGAAGCGGATGGGGCGGGCTTCGGCGGAACATCGCTTGGAACATATTGATTCCGCAGAGGATTTTCGTAGCTTCAGAAGCCAGCCCAGCTTCGGCAAAAAGCAGCCCCCGCCGAAACAGGCGGCCACCCGGAAAGGCGAGGCGCCGTGATCCCACGACATCCCGCCTCGTTTCAAGAACCATCGCGCGGACGCTCTTCGTCCGACTATTGAAGAGTGTTTCAGTTTGCCGTCGGCGCGGCGTCGTAGTTGGCCGGGATCCAGAAGAAGTGTCTATCCTTCGCCTGCACATGGCCGAGGCCTGGGAAGGAGATATGGGCCGCGCCGATCCAATAACCCTTCTGCGCTGCGTCGGCGAAGATGGCAAGCCGTTCGCTTTCGGCCATTTCGGCATCGCTGTCATATGCAACCGTCACCGCGGGGTCAGGGAATTGCACGGCGCCGACATGAACGACATCGCCCCACAGCAGCAGCTTGGCGCCGTTGCTTTCCACATCGAAGAAGCTATGGCCGGGCGTGTGGCCGGGGCTGGCGATCGGCTTGATGCCGGGGGAAAGTTCCTCGCCGTAGGTGAACGGCTTGAAACGGCCAGCGTCGATATAGGGCTTCAGAGATGCCTTGTCGCCTTCGAACATCGATTTCAGAAGCTCTGGGGCTGCTGTTTCATTGGCGTCCTTCAGCCAATAGTCGGCATCGGCCTCGCTCACCCTGACGACGGCATTCGGAAAGGCCATCTTGCCGTTCGGCGCCACGCCGCCGACGTGATCGGCGTGCAGATGGGTCAGATAGATCTCATCGACCTGCTCGGGCGCGTAACCGGCCGCCCGAAGGTTGTCGACGAGGTGGCCGCAGCAATCGCCGTAGAGGCTGCCCGCGCCACTGTCGACCAAGATGAGTTTCGATCCCGTGTTGATCAGGAACGCGTTGATCGATCCCGCGACAGGAACGGCAAGATTGCTTTCGGCGAGCAGTGCATCGGCTTCGCCTGGAGAGGACTGATCGAGCGGCACGCTCTGTCCACCAATCGATGATGTCTTCGTGAGCACCTTGTGAACCGGGAACGCATGCGTGCCATCGGACAGCGCGGTGATTTCGAAATTGCCGAGCGTCATACGGTAGAAGCCGGGGGCTTGCGTACCGACTTTAGGTGCCGCGGCGAACGCATATCCGTTCAGCGTCATGGCGAGGATCGAGCAGAAGACGACTAGGGCAAGGTTTAACCCCAGGCCTGCGGCCCTCCACTGCCGGCTGAAGTAGCCAGCGATGAAATCTCGATAGTTCATAGGTTTCTCCTGATTTTGACGAGACGTACTGTTTCATCGCGCTGTGCGGTATGGCGCAGCGTCGCAATCTATTCGGAAGGGACAGATGGAGCCGTGAGACGAGCGGAGTCGGAAACCGAAGCGCCCCGGGCAGCGTGCCAGGCACTGCGGGCGTCGGAACCCGCCCTATTCCCCGGCGCTACTCGTTAGCAACATCGACCTCGGGGCGATCGCCTGCTTCGACATGTTCCCGATGCCACGAGCCGTCCTCGGATTGAAAAAGGATCTCCGCGTTGCGGCCCTCAAGCTGCTGCCGACACGCCGCGCGATGGGCTGCTTCGCGTGCTGCGACATGGCTCGGATAGGTCTCCGACCAGACGTCGTTCAGCCGATAAGCCCAGCCGCCGTCATGCTGGCCAATGTGATATGTCAGGTGCATCGATGCGTTTCCTTTTTCATGGTCATCCCTCTTCGAGAGGCTCAGTTTGCCCAGAGACCGAGCAGTTGCGACAAGCTCTTGTCGAACGACCGCGTGCCTCCGATGTTTTGAAGCCGTTGTAGGGGGAAGCCAGCCTATCCGTATTGTCAGTTTCTCCGTTCCGTGGACGTTTCGCCTGCCGATCTCGGCAGTTGGAGCGGCGGCGTGCGAAGATGTTGCCGCGACCAAACGACTGCATGATTTGCGGCCGTTGGCTGAGGTGCTACTGTCAATCGTCACCTCGACCGAGGTGGGTGACGTCCCCTCCCCCAAGCCTGCGGATAAGCATCCGCCAGACCGGACGCTGTCCGATGCGAACTTAGGCCGATCACAATGCCATCAACCCATCTTAAAGGGCAGACGCGCCCAGCCGACGCCCATGATCGGCGATATTCTTTCCGACAAGCAGCCGCTCCTTTTGGTAGCGACTGAGCGCTTCGGAAAGATCTTCGGAGGCCAGCAACGCTTCTCTCAGCGCAAGCGTGTCACCTGCAGCCTTGGAGACGCCCATTGCCGTGTGCGGCCGAACGACAAAGGCGGCATCGCCGATCAAGGCCGTATGCGCGGATGCGATTTTTGCCGCTTCAAAATCGAAGATCCCCTGGATGGAAGGCTGAGGCTCGGCTTCGATCGCCTTTACGAATGGGGGCGGCAGCATCGCGGCGGCATCCGCTCGGAGCGTCTGTAGCCGCTCCTCCGACAATGCGCCTCGCGGCAGGGAATAGTCGAATGATCTGCCGTCGGCGTCGATGAATAGCGTCTGCAGTTCGCCCGGTGCGACAGGACGGTACCAGACCCAGTTATACCGGCGCTCACCGGGGCCGGTTTCACCGTGCGGGCCGGGAACGAGATAGCCGAGGATATGGATCCCGCTTGTCACGTAAAAGGCGAAGCGATCCAGCAGGATCGCAGCTTCCTGCGGCAATGCCGTCTCCGGAATAAGGCCGCGCCAAGCCACGTAGCCGGCAAAGCGGTTCGACGGATCCTCGTTAAGCAGAGGACGAACGACCGAGCCGAGACCGTCCGCGCCAATAACGAGATCAGCATTTTCCCGCCGGCCATCGGCTAACAGGAGCTGAGCGCTTTCGGGGCCTTCGATCACTTGGACGACGGGTTGCCCAATGTGATAGCTCCCGGCCGCCATATGAGACGCAACGGTTGAATAGAGAAAATCCCAGGAAATCTGGGTCTGCGGCGTCCGGAACGTCTCGCCAACACTTCCATCCCGGTTGAGGAAGATCCGTTCATGGGCGACCACGCCGACACGAGCGACATGTTCGCAACCGATGGCGCGCAGGATCCTGAAGAGGTCGTGCTGTCCGACAAGGCCTGCTCCCCGCCCGGCCAAGCCGGACGAAGAGCGTTCGTAGATTTTCACGTCGTGGCCGTCGCGCTGGAGAAGAATGCCGGCAAAGAGGCCTGCAAGCGATCCTCCGACGATCCGAATACGCAGCCGCTTCATGGCGATCTCCTATCGAGCCCGGGTAGGCGTGGTCGAACGGGCGCGGTGTTCAGCCGCACGAATGGCCAGGGCCACCACCGCAAGCAGGGCGCCGAGAGCGCTGACGCCAATCCAGCCGCCATAACCCCAGGCCGCTGTCGCCAGCGCCGCGCCGACCGCGCCACCGAGGAACATCGAGGTCATGAAGATGGTATTCAGTCGGCTGCGAGCCTCGGCATCAAGCGCGTAGACGATATGTTGGTTCGATACGAGTGCGCTCTGGATGCCGAAATCAAGAATAACGACACCGATGATAAGAGCGATGAGCGAGGCCCAAAGACCGAAGATCACCCAGGCGATCAGCGTCAGCAAAGCGCCCATCCAGACGACGAAATGCGGTCCACGACGGTCGGCGATCTTGCCGGCAAGCGGTGCGGCAAAGATGCCAGCCGCACCGACGATGCCGAAGAGGCCGGCGACGTCGGCGCCGAGATTGAAGCGCGGCGTCTGCAGATAGAGCGCCAGGATCGTCCAGAAAGCCGTGAACGAACCGAAAAGCGCGGCCTGCATCAACGCGGCCGTCCGAAGCGCGCGTTCCCGCTTCCACAGATGGGCGAGCGACTTGATGGCGTTATGATAAGCCATTCGGGAGGTCGGCCGATGATGAGGCAGAGCGAAGTACATCAGAACCGCCGCGGCGAGCGCCAGCGGCACGCCAATCCAGAACATCTCGCGCCATCCCGCATGCTCGCCGACGAAGCCGGACAGCGTTCTGCTGAACAGGATCCCGGACAGCACGCCGGCCATGACCGTGCCGATTGTTGAGCCGCGCTTCTCGGGCGATGCGAGTGAGGCAGCAAAAGGAACGATCTGCTGAGCGACCGTGGAGCTGGCACCGACGACGAACGAGGCCAGCACGAGCGACCAGGCGGTGGGCGCGATAGCCGCGAGCGCAAGCGCGACCGAGAGAACGATGAACTGGCCAACGATCAGCTTGCGCCGATGCACGAGATCGCCGAGCGGAAGCAGAAAGAAAAGGCCGAGTGCATAGCCGAGCTGCGTCGCCGTCGGGATAAAGCCCGTTATCGGCTGGTGCTCAAATTCGTTCTCGATGATCCCGAGCATCGGCTGATTGTAATAGATATTCGCCACGGCGATGCCACTGGCCGCCGCCATGGCAAATAAAGCCGGCTTCGAAAGCTCTTTCGAGCTCGCCGGCCGATGTTGACTGAACGTGTCCATGATCCTTGCCTTTCTGGCTGAAAAGATATGCTGTTATCTAGCTTTTTATCGGAAAGCGTTTTAGCCATCTTGGACGATTGGCCTGTATAACGGATATCGATAGAATGGAGATCGGTGAGGCTGAAAACGGCAAGCCGGCGACAGGAGATGTTGTAACGACACCCCCTGTCGCGGAGCCGAGGACCATGAGACGAATTGCGATTGTGCTTCTGGCTGCGGGGGCATCGAGCCGCCTCGGCAGCGAGGGCCATCATAAACTCCTGGCAACCTTTGATGGCGTCCCGCTTGTCAGACGGATCGCAGAGCGCGCTGCATCGAGTATCGCCGATACGGTTGTAGTCGTCACGGGTGCAAGGGGCGAAGATGTCGCCATCGCAATCGACGGGCTCAGTCTCAGGCTAGTCGTCAACGCCGAATACAGGTCGGGAATGGCAAGTTCGCTGAGCGCAGGTCTCAGGGCGCTCGCAATTACAGAATATGATGGCGTCCTGGTGCTGTTGGCCGACATGCCGAGGATCGAAACAGACCATATCAATCGGCTGATCGCCGCTTTCCGAGCAAGCCCTGTATCTTCGGTCGTGCGCTCCGTCCACAATGCTCAGCCGGGCAATCCGGTGATCCTTCCGCGGGCGCTTTTCGAGCGCGTTCAGGCGCTTGAGGGAGATGTCGGCGCAAGACGGCTGATCAAGGCATCGGGATGGCCGATCATCGACGTCGAAATCGGTGAGGCCGCGTCAATCGACGTGGACACGCAAGAAGACCTCCTCGCTGCAGGAGGTCGCCTCCATCGCTAGCGGATATAGGGATTGGATTACAAGGGCCTGATTGGGTAGTAAGAATATCGGAAACTGATGCAATGAATACAGAAGATGTTCTTGTGTTTACCTCAGCCGCCGCAGCCGGAAGCCTCGCTGGCGCGGCGCGGCGCCTGGGCATCCCGGCGATGGCCGTGACGCGGCGCCTAGCATCCCTGGAGGCGGGGCTCGGCGTGCGGCTGCTTCATCGAACGACTCGTTCGCTGTCATTGACGCCCGAGGGAGAGACCTTCCTCCCCTATGCGCAGGCTCTAATCGAGAACGAGGCGGCAGCAATCGCCCGACTCAACTCGGAAAGCCCGGGCGCTTCCGGCTTGTTGCGGGTTTCCGTGCCGATCTCCTTCGGGCTGAAGTTCATCATGCCGATGGTTCCGCCTCTTCTGCAGCAAAACCCAGAACTGCGCATCGCGGTCGATCTGAGCGACGGACTACCCGATCTGGTTGCCACAGGCACCGACCTTGCCATCCGCATCGCCCGATTACGCGACAACAGTCTCATCGCCCGCAAACTCGCGGACAATCCCCGCTCTGTGGTCGCAAGTGCCGATTATGTCGCTCGACGTGGCAGGCCGGAAAATGTCGAGGATCTATCACAGCATGACTGCCTGGCGCTCGGCAGCGCGACACATTGGTCATTCGTCACGCCAGCGGGCGAGCGGCACGTTCGCCTGGACGGACGATTTTCCTGCAGTAGCATTGCCGGTTGCCACGCTGCTTGCGTGGCTGGCGGCGGTGTCGCCCTGCTCTCGAAATGGTATGTCGAGGACGACATCAAGGCCGGGCGGCTGGTCGAGATCAGGTTCCCCGATGCCGCTCCCGAGCAGATCGCGATCTGGGCGGTCTATCCAACGACGCAGTTCGTCCTACCCAAGGTTCGCGTTTTCATCTCCGCTCTTCAACGGCATCTGGCGCAGGCCGGGGTGACTGGATCAAGCGAATGAGGTGAATGCGGGCTGAGGAGCCGTCATCCGTGCTCCGTTCAAAGAGTGACGATCGCTGCCCTCACCCGCTCCGGCGTCATGGGCATATCCCGGAACCTCACCCCTGTCGCGTCGGCCAGCGCATTGGCGAGTGCTGCCGAGGTCGGCCCCTGCCCGCATTCGGCAACGCCGAGAAACGGCTGGCCGGGTTGCTCCTCGACGATCACATCGATCTTCTCCGGAATGTCGAGGAAGCGCAGGATCGGGTACGCGCTCCAGTCGAAGCTGGTGCGGATCGTCTCATCGTTCGTGACCTCCTCGCGCGTGCACCAACTGAGCGATTGAATGATCGCACCCTCGATCTGGTTCTGAACGCCGTTCGGACTGACCACTTCGCCACAGTCAGCGGCGGCTTGAACTCGGTGGACGGTGATGCGCCCTGTATTCTGGTCGACGCTGATCTCCAGGCAAACGGCGCAATAGGCGCCGAGGTTCTTATAGCGTGCAAAGCCCATGCCGAACCCATGGGAAGGACCTCTCTTCTGACGCCTGCGCCAGCCGAACGCATCGGTCGCCGTTTGCATGACCTGGCGCGCCCGGAGGTCAGCCATATGATTCAGTCGAAGATCGAGCGGATCGATATTGCCGGCAAGTGCCAGCTCGTCGAACATGCTTTCGATCGAGAAGACGTTGAGGTGTGCTCCGAGCGAACGCAATGCCGAGACCCTGATCGGCATGTCCTTGATGAAGTGATAGAGGACATTCATGTTCGGCAGGTCGTAGAGCGGATTGGAATTGCGGCTTCCGTCTCCTTCCGGCATCGGGATCTCCTTGCCTTCGGGCTGCGGAAAGCGGGGAACGATCTGGTTGCCGACAAGAACACCGCCGGCGCCGACCGGTCGATTGTTATGCGGGTTGCTCCAGACATCGTATTTCCAAGCAACGATGCGGTTGGAGGCATCAAGACCGGCTTCGACCTCGGTGACCATGCCCGGACCGAGCGGCTCCCAACCGAACTCCTGTTCTCGCATCCACTGCAATCGCACCGGTCGGCCGGGAACCGTCATGGCGATATAGGCAGCCTCGGCGGCGACGTCATCCGCGCCATTCTGGCCATAGCAGCCGGAGCCTTCGACGTGGATCGCGCGGATTTTTTCAATGGGCCGGCCGAGCAGTTCGGCCGCGACGCGGCGCACGTCATAGGTCCCCTGGCTATGGGTCCAGATGGTCAAGAGATCGTCCTCGAGCAGGGCGATTGCGCAGGAGGGGCCGATCGAGCCGTGACTGATCCATCGACGCGTGTAGCGCGCCGACAGCGTCTTGAGGGGCACAGCGGTGGGATGGGCGACATCGAGAATAACGATGTCGCGGGCCGGAAGTGCCTTCAGCGTGTCCGTAATGCTGCCCGTTGGAAACGGCGCCCCCGCCGGCTCATAGTCGGATGCCTGGAGCTTGCGCATCAGCTTGATCGCGTCCCATTCCTTCTCGGCGACGATGGCCGCGAAATCGCCGTTCTGCACAAACTTGACCACCTTCGGCATCGCCTCGATCTCGGCTGCCGGTGGCAGCTTCAGCCGCGTCCTCTCGCTCGGGCCGCGCAGCAGACGGGCATGCAGCATGCCGGGCAAGCGCATATCGTGAAGGAAAGCCTGTCCGCCGGTCGTCTTGGCGGGAATGTCGAGCCGCGGCAGGTTCGTGCCCATCGTCCGGAACTCAGATTTCTTGCGAAGCGGCGCATGAGCAATCGCCTCGATATGCAATGAGAGCGCGGCTGCGACCTCACCATAGGAAACCACCCGGCCATCCGGCACAGCAATTTGTCCATTCCCGATCGTCGAGAGCTTCTCGGGCTCGACCTGTAACTTTTCCGCCGCCTTCCGCAGGAGCACCATCCGTACATTGGCCGCCGCGTTGCGGATTGCCGTTCCACTATCCTGCATCGAATGGCTGCCCGCCGTCAGCCCCTCATCGGGCGTGCGCGCAGTATCGACCGTCACCATCGTGATCGAGGCCGGCGGCAGATCGAGTTCTTCCGCCGCGACCTGCAACAATGCGGTCCTGATGCCCTGGCCGAGCTCGGCCTTGCCGGTAAAGACGGTCGCATGGCCCTTTTCATCGAGCTGGATCCACGAATCGAGATAGGGCCAGTTTTTCAGGCTGCCGGGAAGATCGGGAGCGACGGTCGCGGGTCCTGCCCCTCCTTCGCCACCACCGGCGAGCTGGGCGAAGACCGGAGGCGTCAGTGCGAATGCAACGGCTATGCCGCTTGCACTAAGGAAGGAGCGTCTGGTCAGCCCGGGATTTTGAACAGCATTCATTGCGAGCCTCCCACCAAAGAAGCGAGGGAAAGCTCGCGGCTGGCGCGATGCACCGCCCTCAATATTCTGGCGTGCGTTCCGCAACGGCAGAGATTGGGTTGCATGTGCACGCGAATCTCCGCCTCGGTCGGCGACGGGTTCCGATCGAGCAGAGCCTGGGCACGCATGATCATGCCGGCGATGCAATAGCCGCACTGTGCAGCCTGTTCGTCCTGGAAGGCTTTCTGGATGACATTCGGCTTTTCGACCGTGCCCAGCCCCTCGATGGTGCGCACCTTCCGGCCCGCAAGCAGGCCAATGGGCGTCAGACAGGAGAAGATAGGCTTGCCATCGACATGCACGGTGCAGGCGCCGCATTGCCCGAGACCGCATCCATATTTGGCACCGCTCAGCTCGAGCTCGTCACGGAGCACGTAGAGAAGCGGCGTATCCGGATCGGCTTCCGCCTCGTGACCTTCACCATTGACGTTGATCGAAATGGTCATTCCGCATTCTCCTTGCGTATATCGCCGACCACGGCTTCCAGGTTTGGCCATGCCGGCTTGTCGGTGAAGCGCGCACGGGCATAAGCGAGCAGGTCGGCAAGCTGGCGGTCAGTCATGGTGTCGGAAAAGGACGGCATATACGCACCTTTTTCCCCTGGCGGCGCGATCCCCTGCAGTAGCGTCTGCACGGCGTTCCTCGGATCATCGGCTCTGAGGTCGGATGCGGATGAAAGAAGCGGCCGACCGTTGATATTCATCGGCGCACCTGGTGCGTGACAGCCGGAGCAAGCGCCTTCGAAGAGAAGGTCGGCCGCGGGATGCGTGGCCGCGGCAGTGGATCGGTTATCGTTCGTCGCCGCAACGGTGATTGCGGGCGGAGCGGCCTCCCGAGATGGGTGCATCCGGGAAGCGACGTAGACGGCGATCGCCCTGACATCGGCATCGTTGAGGCGGGAGAGACCTTCGGCGACAGGCCCCATCGGGCCGCCGGCTGCGCTGTGCCCACGATCGGATCCCGTCTTCAGGTAGGCGAAAAGGGAATCCACACTCCAGAGCGCAGCGGAGGGATTCGTTTCATCGAGGGCGGGCGCGTTCCAGCCCTCTGCAACGCCGCCGGCAAATTCACGCCCCCTCTCCTCACCGCCGGCAAGATTGCGTGGCGTGTGACAGCCGCCGCAATGGGCAAGTCCGTCCACCAGATATTTGCCCCGGTTCCATTCGGCGCTCTCGTTCGCCTGGCGTTCGAACTGCGTCTGCCGTAGGAAAAGCAGCTTCCAGCCGGCGAGCAGCGGCCGGAATCCGAGGCCCGGAAGCAACTGGTTATCGGGAGCCTGCTGGGAGACAGGTTGGCGGGTCATCAGAAATGCGTAGATTGCTGCCAGGTCGTCGTCATTGACATGGGTAAAGTGCTCGTAGGGCAAAGCCGGATAGAGATGGCTTCCATCCTGGGCGACACCTTGCCTCATGGCGCGGCTGAACGCGGCGAGCGACCAGGTGCCGATGCCCGTCTTCTCGTCAGGGGTGATGTTGTTCGAGAACAGGGTGCCGAACGGCGTCGGCAAAGCGCGCGCGCCAGCGAAAGGCGCGCCATTCGGCGCCGTGTGGCAGACGATGCAATCGCCGACGGTGGCGAGCTGCTCGCCCTTTTCGACGAGACTGCGATCGAAACTCGAAGGGGATGGACGCGTGATTTCGGGAATTGCCGGCTCGTAGGCGATCCCGGCGGCAAGCCCCAGCCCTGCAACGACGGCGATAGATGCGAACGCGGCTCCGATTGCCAGATGTCGCTTCGAAAGTTTCATGTGGAGTGCTTCGCTTTTGTAAACGTTGCGTTTATCTCGCGCGTCGGCCTCGGATGCGTCTTGTCGCGACGACCGGCTTTTTGGATAAATCGACTGACACTCAAGGCTTTCGCCTATCTAAAGACAGCAAGGCGAACCTTGCGGTTCGCCTTGCTTGGTATCCACAGGAAGAGTCAGTGCGTCCCTGCCTTGCGCGCCTTGCGGCCGGCGACGGCGCTTCTGACTGCATCGAGAAGGAGCGTCACCAATGCCAGCGTTGCGACCGTCGCCACCCCGATATCCACTGCGGACGAAAGGCTTGCCCATGTCGCGATCTTGCCCAGCAACAGCGCCACGACGGCCTGGGCTAGGTAAGCGACGAGGAACAGCGCCGAGAGCGTGGCGCCTCTGTGCGTCACGGGTGCTGTGGCATTGATCAGCGAAAGTCCTCCGAGGAGGAGCAGGCTGTAGGCCATTCCGCTGCCGATCTGGGCAACGGTATAGAAGACTAGAGAGTGAAGAACCGCTGCAAGCGCCAGCAACCCGGAGGAAATAATGGCAATGGCACTGCCCGCGAGCATCACCCTGCTCGGCTTGGCGCCTCGCGCAGGCACGGTGGCGATGGCGGAAGAAATCGCAAAAAGCGCGATGGTGCCGCCATTGACGAGAGCGTTCTGGGACGCGATCACATCGCGCGCCACCTGCGCACCAAGAGAAAGCGTCATAGCGCCGAGCACATATGACGCCGTTACCGCTGCAGTCGCCGTCACGAAAGTCGCAAACAGCCCATTGGGAATGGCGGGAACCCTTGGCCGCCAACGGCCGGCCGGCCGTGACGCCGTATGGTTCGGGAGCATCCAGGTCGCAACGATAAGCGCGGCAAGGACGGCGACCAGAACGGCGAAGTTCAATCGCGTCGGCAACGGCGCATATTCGATCAGCGCACCGCCGACAAGGGCCGCGCCGATCATGCCGAAGGCCTGGGCGGCGGCCGTCGCACTCGCCGCCTGTGCCGTCCGGCCCGGCGCGCTGAACTCGACCACGGCAGCGGCCGACGGCCCGGCAGCTAAACCGACGCCAACGCCCATGAAAGCCCTGCCGATGAAAATCCAGTCGACGTCCGGCGCCAGCGCGAAGATCAGCGTGCCGGCGAGCGAAGCCGCAAGACCGAGCAGCATTGCTTCCCTTCGCCCGATATAATCGGACACATTACCGAAGACGACGAGCATAAGGACGACGAAGACCGGATAGATGGCGAAGATCGCCGTCGTCGTGAAGGTCGTCAGATGCCATTCCTGTGCATAGAGCGGATAGGTCAGCGCCGGAGCGGCGCTGGTCCAGATGGTATGGGCGACAACCGCTGTGGCCGTCAGGAAGCTCGCTCGTCTTCCGAAAACCTTGCGGCTCATGACTGGGCCTCCGTCACAGGGCGCAGCTTGAAGCTATCGCCGTCCTTGCGGACGGTTCCGACGCCGGGATAAGCCCAATGATAGCCGAGCAGCACGGCGTTTTCCCGCAAGGCCTGCTCGATCAGTGCGCGACGCGTCGTCCTTGCGAGCGCCGGATCCATGTCGAAGCCGAAGCTCCAATCGGGCCGCTCGAAGGAAACGATGTGGCTGGCGGTGGCGTCGATGGTGATGATCAACGGGACATCACCATCGACGACAATCGAGATATGGCCTGCCGTGTGCCCAGGTGTCGAAAGGATCCTGAGGCCGGGAATGACCTCGTCTCCGTCTTCGACGAAGGTCAGCCGATCGGCGATTGCCTGCAGATCGCGCCGGGCACCGGCCACAAACGGTTGGACCGCCTCAAGCAGGGCATCTGCCTTTTCGCCCATCCAGAAGTCCCACTCCGCGCGGGTGATATAGTAGCGCGCATTCGGGAAACGCAGCGAACCATCGTCGCGCAGCATACCCCAGATATGATCGGGGCGAGCGTGCGAGATGATAATCTTCGTCACATCGCCGGCGTTGACGCCGACGGCGTTGAGGTTCCTTTCGAGTTTTCCTTCGCTCGGTTGGAAACGCGAGCCCGCTCCGACGTCGACGAGAATGACGTCATTCGACGTAACGATAAGCGGGATGTTGGACTGGGCGTCCGCGATGTTGTCGGCGCCGTCCATGCGCGCGACAACGTCAGCGCGCTGGTTGTCGGAGGCTTCAGGGGCGAAGATTTCGCCGGCGAGCGCGATCGGGCCGTCGGACAGCACCGTGATATCGAAGAGACCATGTTTGAAGGCGTGGAAAGCAACTGGCTTGTTCATGTGCCGAACTCCTGTGTTTCGATGAACAAGATGTCGGCGAATTCGATTGAGATTGAAATTAGCAACGCGGACGATGCATTGTTCACTATTGATGAACGATAGAACGCCAAATTTCGTTGAAATCGCCAAGACGCCATTCGAGAAATGGTGCTAGCAACGGTCGGCTGCTAGTTGGTCCTTCCGATGCAATTTCTTCTTGATCCGATTACGCAATTCCTGGTTCTCATCATCGTCCTCACGGTGGCGTATTGGCTGCTACCCAGGCATAGGGCGGTCCGCTTTGCCATCGATGTCGCCTTCTTCATCGCGTTGACGGCTATCCTGCTGTCGACCGGCGTCGCGCCCTACTCCGCGGCGATCTCTTCGCTCGACCTGCGGTACCGTTTGTTCTACGGTCTCGCAAAAGCGATCTGGTGGCTCGGCGGAGCGATGATGCTCGTCAGTTGCATCAAGCTGTTCCTGATCTTCGAGCGACGCCCTCGCGAAGCGCGGTTCGTCCAGGACCTGATTGCCGGGATCATCTATGTCGGGGCTGCCCTTTCCATCGTGGCTTATGTGTTTGGCGTGCCTGTCGGCACGCTGATCGCGACCTCGGGTGTCTTTGCTATCGTCCTCGGTCTCGCGCTGCAAAATACGCTTTCCGATGTCTTTTCCGGATTTGCCCTCAATCTTGGCCGCTCTTACAACGTCGGCAACTGGATCATTCTCGAAAACGGCGTCCAGGGTCGTGTTATCGAGACTAACTGGCGTGCGACCCACCTCTCCAACGCCACGAACGACCTCGTCGTCGTTCCGAACAGCGCGCTCGCAAAATCACAGTTGGTCAATCTCAACAGCCCCGACGAGACCCATGGCATCACCATGTCGATCAAGCTCGTCCCGACGCGGCCGCCGGCGACCATGGCGAGATTACTGGAGACGGTTACGCTGGCGAGCAATCATATCATGCGTGTTCCAGACCCCCTGGTCTCGATCGTCCGCCTCGCGAAGGAGACCATAGAGTTCGAGTTGGCCTTTCGCATTCGCGACATATCCGAGACGACAGTGGCAAAGAATGAAATCTACGATCTGGTATATCGGCACATGCTGGCGGCTGGTATCCCGCTCGCATCTGATGCCCCGTTCAGTGTCACGCCCGCATTCGAGTCTCCAATCGTTCCCGGACAAGAGTCCGAGACGCCACTGCAGCTCATGACGATACTGCCGCTTTTTACTTCCCTCACCGACAGGGAGCGCGAAACGCTCGCGAAGGCTGCTGTCCGGCGCAGCTACGCAAGAGGGGCGGAAATCATCGCCCAAGGAGAGCGCTCGCCGGCATTGATGCTTGTTGAAAGCGGCGTAGTGCAGGTCGTCCGGCAAGAGAACGGTCGGGACGTCGAGCTCAACCGACTTTCGCCTGGTGATATTTTCGGCGAACGCGGCCTCCTGATCGGCGCCGAAGAGCCCGGTCGTATCGTTGCACTGACGCCGGTCATTGCCCGCGAGATCGGAAAAGACCAGCTCTGCGAGATCCTGCAGGAGCGTCCGGTTCTGGCTGAAGATATCGGCGCAACGCTCGTCGACAGGCTCGAACAGGAGAAGCGGCTGCACGGAGACGAAAGCGTGCCCCCGCAACATGCGCAGACATTGGCAAACCGCATCCGCCATATCTTTGATCTGTCGCATTCAACGACAGTGTGACCGAAGAGGAACATATCGGACCGCGTGCGTTTCACGAACGCTGGTCGCCGGTCCACATCGAAATCCACGAAATCAACCGCGGATCGAAGCGCCGGACGCTGGAGCAAGAAGTGAGGCGAATGCCCAGGTGAGCGGCGATGGCTTTTCCATCGCGTCAAATTCCACATGCGCGCCCCTCAAAGGACTGCCATGCCTCGATCGCAAGTGAGGAAACGGACCACTCGGTCGGGCGCTCATCGCGAACCAACCGAAACCTCGGGATCTGCGCTGCCTGCTCCGCGGCCATGACTTGCGATAGGATGGATAGCGCGACGTCGGAAGCAGACTTGGCGCCTGAAACAAGGCCTGCCGGGGCTTTCAAACGGCTCAGCTGCCTTTCGCCGACACCCGTGTTGCGCAGCATAGAAGCGCGCTTTTCCGCCGTTCGCCGGCTTCCCATGGCACCGACGTAGAAGGCATCCGTCGCCAGCGCACCCGCGATCAGCCGTTCCTCCCAATCATGGTCGTGAAAGAGGAAGGCAATCGCGGTTCGTTCGTCGATCGCAATTGTTGGTGCGGAGCGGCTCATCGTCAACGTGGTGATGCGATCTGGCGGAAGGCAGGAATGCTCTGCCGTGGCAAGATCGTTGGTCAGCAGATGAACGTCAAAGCCCGAAAAGGATGCGAGGCGACCAAGCGAAGCGGCCGCAGCCCCTGCCCCGGCGACGACGAGCCGGCGTTGCGGATAGTATTCCACCGCTGCAGATTGGGCCGGCGCGTCAGGCAACCCGAGTTCCATGCGCGCCGGAACACGGGCCGAAAGCCTGATGTCGATGGCCGCGAAGGAGGAGGCTTCCTGTGTCACGTCAAAAAAGAGATCGACTGCAGAACCACATGGTAACTGCAGATCAAAATAGCGCGATCCCTTGCCGTAGCGCACGATCCTGTTCTGCCCAACGTCGAGCGTATCGAGCGCTTCCGAGACGATTGCGCGCTCCAGGCAGCCTCCCGATACGTAGCCCGCCCATTCCCCGGTTTCCGCGACCGCCATCTGGGCGCCGAGCGGACGGGGAGAGGAACCATCGATCGACAGTAGCGTAATGATGGCCACCCGACAGCCCTGCGCCGTCTTCTCCGCAGCGAATCCTATGACATAATCATCGAATTTGCAGCGTTCACTGCTGAATGCCTGCATGGGATCCTCCGAGAGCCAAGATGCGCAAGTCGGTGGCGCATCTCCCGGCTGCGGTTGCTCAGGCGTTGGTGTTGCGAAGTATCTCGAAGAGGAACCACACCCGTCGCTCGCCCTCGTCGACTATTACCGTCTTGTGGAACGAGGAGTTTGTTAAGCAGCGATCGCGTGCTTTTCCCTCGCGCGTTGCGCTATACTCTCGGCGAACAGGGGTGTCTCGCCCTTGTTGTGATTGGAAGATGCTTCCGAACGAGCCTTCGCCGCGTCGGCGAAATTGATATGATTTTTCTCGCAATAGGCCAGAAACTCGTCGGTGGCATATGCCCGTACATGGTTCGTGTACTCGCAATGTCCAGCTTCGATCGGCTTGACGCTGAGCTCCCAGATCACCTGCACCGTGGTGCGACCATGGGCTGTCATGACATCCGAGATAGAGACCATCTTGCAATAATTGGGCTCAGCGACCTCGGCGACATAGTGCTGGATCACCAGGCTCCCGCCGATCGTTTCCACATTGATCGACATCCGACGACCATCGTCGGTCCAGGTGGCGCCGGCGGCGATGTGGTCGGGGGAGCAACGCTGATATTCTGCATCGGGCAAGTTGAACAGCCAATCAGCAATATCGACCTTGTCGGCGCCAACATCGATGACATGGCTGTAGCTTGAATCGGACATCTGACGATCAGACATTTTATTCTCCTGCGGGTTCGACATGTGGTGCGTTTTCTTGGTGCGTACCAATCAATCGCCTTCGGGCGTTTCAACATGTGCAACGAGTGCCAGGGCCGCCAGGACGGCAGGGACGACAAAACTCCAGACGGGCGAAAGAATGAACGCCAGCGCCGCGATGGCACAGCCCAAGGCGAAGACGACAACGGCGAGCACCATCCGCTTCAGACGTGAGTAGGCTGCAGCCGTGCTCTCCGAATGCCCGCCCGTGACGATATCGGCAAGGTCGAGCATGATCTGGGTCGTCGTTCCGGTCATCAGGGTCGATGGCGGAGACTTCGCCAGATG
The DNA here is from genome assembly GCA_900470965.1 of Hyphomicrobiales bacterium. Taxonomy (GTDB): domain Bacteria; phylum Pseudomonadota; class Alphaproteobacteria; order Rhizobiales; family Rhizobiaceae; genus Rhizobium. The sequence goes on along the minus strand of UCCS01000096.1, from coordinate 4,464 downwards.
AACGCGATGAATGCCGTTCTGCACCGCCATAGCGGCAACAAGGACCATGCCGATCGCGAAGGCCCGGGAACTGTTCGGATCGCCGAAGGGACCGTAAGTCAATGCGATCGCCGCGGCGACCACGAGCAGAATCAGCTTAACGGCGAGAAGAGGACGCAGGACCGGTTGGCCGCTCCGCTGCAGCGCCAGCCCGACGATTCGCGCGGCGAATACGACGACACAGAAGACCGGAAGTGCGAGGAGCTTGGACAGGGTGCCCCCCGTGCCTAGCGCTATCGCTGCGCCCAAGGTCACGAAGTTGCCGGTTACGTGGGCGGTGAACAGCCCTCCGAGCGCCAGGAAGCCGACAGTATCGACATATCCCCCGTTGAAGCTGAGGAGAAGAGGAAGCGGAACGGCTTTCATTAACGGAGCTCCTGGAGACCTCGGTAAAGTGCCCGGGCGCGTCGGGCACTGCTTTCGTGGCGGCCTGCCGCCGGCTTGGAGCTTGGCGGCAGGCGGGACCGTGCTCGTTAGGCCTTGATGAAGGCGAGCAGGTCCGGATTGATGACGTCGGCGTGGACCGTCAACATGCCGTGTGGGTAGCCGTTGTAGACCTTCAGCGTGCCGTTCTTGAGGAGCTTGACGGAAAGCTCGGCGGAATCGGCGATCGGAACGACCTGGTCGTCGTCGCCGTGCAGGACAAGGGTCGGGACCGTAATCTTCTTGAGATCCTCAGTCTGATCGGTTTCGGAGAAGGCCTTGATGCCGTCATAGTGGGCCTTGGCGCTGCCCATCATGCCCTGGCGCCACCAATTCTGGATCACGCCCTGATAGACAGTCGCGCCCTCACGATTAAAGCCATAGAACGGGCCGGTGGGGAAGTCGACGAAGAGCTGTGCACGATTGTCGGCAACGGCCTTGCGAATGCCGTCGAAGACTTCCATGGGCAGGCCGCCCGGATTCGATTCCGTCTTCAACATCAGCGGAGGAACGGCGCTGACCAGTACGGCCTTGGCGACACGGCCCTGCGGCTGACCGAACTTGGCGACATAACGGGCGACTTCACCGCCACCGGTCGAGTGTCCGATATGGACGGCGTTCTTCAGGTTCAGATGTTCGACGACTACAGATGCGTCGGCTGCATAATGATCCATGTCGTGACCGTCGCTGACCTGCGAGGAGCGGCCGTGACCACGGCGATCATGAGCGACGACGCGATAACCGTGCTGAACGAAGAACAGCATCTGCGCGTCCCAATCGTCCGAAGACAGCGGCCAGCCATGATGGAAAACGATCGGCTGGGCGTCCTTCGGACCCCAATCCTTGTAAAAGATCTGTACGCCGTCTTTGGTTTCGACGAAGCCGGTGGTCATGGGCGGTATTCCTTCAATCTTTGTCGGGGTGGTAGTGGAAGAGGCAAGAGATGGCATTGCTATCGCAGCGGAAAGGGTTGCGCCGGCCAGCAATGTTTGTCTGCGGGAAAACATGATCTCGATCGGGTTGTCAGACATCTTGGTAACCTTTGGGGTGGACGTTGATTTCATAGCCTGTGAAGGGCTGGCACCTCTTGTCCGATACTCGTCCTATTTGGACAAAGCTTGGGTTACGCCGGCCCGCGCCCGCAAGCCGGTCACCAGACGAAGTTCAATTGAGCTCCAAGGTAATTGCCGTCATGGCCGCCGGCATTGCGAATGGCATCGCCGACCTCATAGTGAACGGCCTCGACGGCGCCTGTCAGATTTACGCTGAAGGCGTAGTCGAGTCTGACCTGCCCGTAAGCCCCGGACCACGCGCCGCCGCGACCCGCCGTTCCTGCGAGAGCCTGATTGGGCTGGACGTAAATCGCGTCCGCTGTTGTTTGCCGCCACTGGAGACCGACCGCCGCCATAAGCGTCATCTTATCCGTCGGCTTCACTGTGATTGAAGGTTTGAGGTGTATGAGGTTTGCATAGCCGGTGTAGCCGGCGAGCGTAAAATAATAGCCGTTTGGAAAGAGAGGATTGAAGGTTCCGACAGTGCCGTCGCCGGCATTGCGGTCTCCTGAAGCCATATCGAACTGCAGGCCCAGCCGAGGTGTCCAGGATGAATCGTCGAAAGTGTAGCCGGCGCGCGCACCGATCGCCCAGGCACGGATATCCTTGTCGCCGACGGAACCTAGCTGCCCCATCCCCTCGATATCCCAATCGAGGCCATTCGAATTGCCGGCGAACCGAGTATCGAAGATATGCCGGTTTTCGTCTCCCGATCCGTCCAGATAATGCGCTTCGTGTTTCTGATAGAGCGAGTAGTAGGCAGAAAGTTCGTTGGCTCCCAGGACCTGCCGTTCCACGCGCAAAGTGCTGAAGCGGAAGTCTCCGTTCGACGTATCGTCGAACGCCTCGTCATTGCTATATTGGACTGGCTGGCTGGCGAAACCGATGAAGCGCCACGGGCCCGTTTCCCAATCTGCCCACACTGCATCAAAGGACTGTCGCACATTCGGCCCGTCGCGTGAGGAGACGAATCGCTGCAGGTCGAAAGCAAAATCCTGCCGACCGATGCGCGCCTTGAAAGTCCCTGCATCGAAATCATGTGAGTAAGAGACGAACGCCAGCCGCAGATCGACCTTGTCGGCATCCGTTGGGCCGACCGATCTTTTCCAGAATGCTCGATCATCTTCGAACTGGGTGAATATCTGCCAGTCTTCGAAGAAATGCAGATCGATGTGGAACTGAGCCCGCTGAATCAAATAGCTATCGCCCTCGACACCGCCGATTCCGAAGCCCGGCGTGTGGTTGGTCTCGAATCGCTCGCGGAGGTTCGCCCCGAATGACACGTAAGTACCGGGATCGGAAATGGACAGCGGGACATATTTCAGGCCATCGAGCGGCTGCGTCCTGAGCGCTGGATCGGCCAAAGCAGACCAATCCTCTTGCCAGCGGTTGCTCTTGATCGCCGGCCTCTTGGCAGGTGCCGATATGTCGGCAGCACTTGCCGCCGTCGCCGACAGAGTCAGCAGGACGGCGGTTGAAACAAGGTAACGTTCGATCATCATTTATGCTTCCCATCAGGACCGAGCGGCCGCGCTCGACGCGGCCGCAGTATCGTCGTCAGGGCTTGGCACCGGAATGAATCTCCGCAACATAACCGCCCGGAAACTCCACCATGGCGGCTCGGCGGTCGCCTGATTGATAGGGTTCGACGAGGATCTTCGCGCCGTTGTCCTTCGCCTTCTGAAGAGTGCCCTCGAGATCGACGACCTCATAGCCGGTCATTTCATGCCCGTAGGGGACGGGCAGGTGCCCATCAGTGACAAGGACGGTTATCTTTCCGAAGACGGATTCGATGCGGATACGGCGGAATGTATCGTCCGGACGGCCGATCTCGACTCCCGGCGCCTTTTTTTCGTCGGAGACCACCGTGCCCTTCGAGAAGGCAACGAAATCCTTGACGAAAGCGGATACGGCGTCGGGAGAGACATAGACACGGTTTTCCGGCACGGTCTCGAAGGCGGCGTAGTTCGGCTTGGTCGAGTGCCAGTAAAGCTGCATGTTTACCCCGCCCGGCCACTGGATGACGGCGTCACGGCCGATCGGATCGGGAAAGCTTTGGACGATGATGCTGGCACCGGCGGCACGGGCTGCGGCAATCGCCTTGTCCATGTCGGTCACCAGATAACCTGTCCGCTCAAAGCCGAAGGGATAGGGGATCGGCGTCTTGAAGCCGAAAAGGGATACCGTGCCGACTGGAGTCTGCAGGAGCTGCGATGTCGTGCTGCTCGGCGTCGGCGTCACGGTCGCGACGACTTGCTTGGTGCTGGTTCCGCCGAAGGTCGCAAGGAAACTCTGGGCGAAGGCATCCACCTTGTCGGGATCCACATAGACATGCGTCGTGTCGTATTGCGCACCGACACCGAATTGAGATTGAGCAGCGCGGGCGGCGGCAGGGCTCGGCGCGAGCGGCAGGGCTGCGAGTACGGCAAGCAACCCGATAGTAAGGAGTGAGCGGGATATCATATCGTCAAACCTTCGTTTTCAAGACAAAACGGGAATTCAGATCGAGCCAGGCGACGAGCAGGAAGCCGCCGACGAGGCCAAGGTGTTCGAAAAAGGAGTTGGCGGCCATGAAGCGTTCCTGCCCTGCCGGCAGTTCCCAGAAACGCAGCGCCAGGAAAGTGGCAATCAGGGTGAAGCCGGCGAGACCGAGCGCTGCCAGCCAACGGAAGAAGCCGGTGAGGATCATCGCCGACGCCGCCAGTTCGAAGACGATCACGACGACGGCAAAGGGAGCAGCCGGCGACAACCCAAAATGCTGCATCTCCGCGATGGCGGCGGGAAAGTCCGTCAGCTTGCTGACGGGCCCCTGGATATAGGCGGCGCAGAGGCCGAGATAGGCGATGAAGCGCATGGGTGCGCCTGCAAACAGCGGCCGCACGAGACCGGAAAGACGTGTTTCGACTACAGAGGTCATGACGCTATCTCCCTTCAGACGGCCCAGCAGGCG
>UCCS01000191.1 GCA_900470965.1 Hyphomicrobiales bacterium | reverse complement strand
TTGCGCACCGCATCGATGCCGCTGTTGCGGCCGACGAAGATCAGCCACGCGGTCGGATCGCGCGGCGGCCCCTTTTCCGGCCATGTCCGGATCGCCCTCAGGCACGCCTCCTGAAACGCTTCCTCCGCCGTATCGAGATTGCGGAAGTAGCGCAGCAGCGCACCGAGCGCCTTCGGCCGGGCCGAGGCAAGCGCGAGGTCGATCCAGGCAATGTCTGTCATGATGCTGTATCTCCCGGCCGGAATGTGTAGAACGGCCGAATTTCGTAAGAGGTGGAACCAGGATTGACCGCCGAAAGCTGTTTCGTGAAGCCGATCGCCTCATCCAGCGTTTCGAAATCAACCGTATAGAAGCCGAGAAGCGCCTCCTTCGTTTCAGCAAACGGACCATCGACAACGAAGGCCTCGTCCCTGCCCTTGCGCACGGTCGTTGCCGTCGTCGTCGGCATCAGCCGGCCGGTCGGGCCGAGCTTGCCGGCAGCGGCGAGCGGCTCGATCACGGCATGGAGATTTCCCATGACGGCAGCCTCTTCCTCCTCGGTCCAGGCGAAAACGGTTTCCTCATTGGCGTAGCAAAGGATTGCGTAAAGCATCGGTAGCTCCTCTTTCCGAATGACGAATGAGTAACCGTTTGGCCGACAGGCCGCATCAAAAAATTACGAATGGGAAAATTGGTAAATCTGATGAATGCAGCGCGGTTAACTATCCACAAGGGCTCTGCAATCGCCGCCATTGAGTTGCCCAATTTGGTCCAGAGAGCTCTGCGCGCTTTCCATCACCTTTCCATTCGAGAACCCATGAACAAATCTCAGAGACTTCTCGTTGCGCTTGCCACCCTCGTGTTGTCGACGCAGGCTGCCCATGCCGCCTCCGCCCCGGAAAACTTCCTCTATATGGGTTCTGGCGATCTCGCCGCCGCAAAGGCGAAGCTCGCCCGGCCCGATATCAGTGGCGTACAGGTCGTCTATAATTGGAAGAGCCTGGAAACGGCGAAGGGCCAGTATGATTTTTCGGCAATCGAGCAGGACCTGGCCATTGCCAAAAGCCTCAACAAGAAGATGTTTATCCAGGTGCAGGACCGCTTTTTCAATCCGAAGGCGCGCAACATTCCAGACTACATGCTGACCGAGCCGGAATNNTCGCGAACGTTACCAGGCGCTGCTGAAGGCGCTTGCTGAAAAGTTCGACAGCGAGGTCTACGGCATCAACCTGCCGGAAACCTCCATCGATCTCGATCCCAAACATGAGCCGAAGGGCTTCTCCTGCGACGCCTATTTCTCGGCCGAGATGGAAAACCTAGCCTTTGCCCGCAAGGCCTTCGAGAAGTCGCTGGTTGTCCAGTACGTGAACTTCTGGCCCTGCGAATGGGAGAACGACCATAATTACATGGGCCGTCTCTTCGATTACGCCGCCAAGAACAATGTCGGCCTCGGCGGCCCCGATATCGTGCCGAACCGCAAGGCGCAGATGAAGAACTCTTACCCCTTCTTCAACAAGTACAAGGGCAAGCTCTCCTATGTCGGCCTCGCCGTGCAGGAACCGACGCTGACCTACAAGAACCCGGCGACCAAGAAGCCCTTCACCAAGGAAGAGTTCACCGCCTTCGCCCAGGACTATCTCGGCGCCAACGTGATCTTCTGGAGCACGGCGACACCCTGGCTGAAGAAATGACGGGAACCCGAGCCTCGTCGGCAGCTATTGCGGTTAGCTGACCACGGCTTCGGCTCCTGCATGCCCCTCTCCTGCCGCAACCGCAATTTTGGCGACCGGCTGTGGAGGACGCTTGAAGACAAGCTTGATCGCGCCTCGGCCGCCGGCCTTGCCTCCAGTGCCGAGAATACTGATCTGCCCTTCCGAACTGATTTCCACAGAAAGCTCGATCTGATCGAGTGAAAGATCGGGCTTCTCCAACGTATGGCTAAAGACATACTGGACGACCTCGACGAGATTGGAAACCTGATCGCGCAACCCATCGGCACTGAGTGTGATCGACCGGAAGAGCCCGCCATCAGAGCGAGCGCCGAAACCGCCGCCCACGTCTTCGCTGCCCCTTGCGCCGCTCGTAACAAGGGGTTCGGCTTCGGTAATAACCTGGATCTGCCTGTCCATCGCAATTCATCTCCCTTTGCACTCAGACTTCACAAACGATCCTGAAACCGATCCGACCGGACCAGCCTCGGGAGGTTTCATTCACGCGATCCCTGTAAGCCGACCGGCAAATGGCCGGATTGTGCGACCACGAACCGCCGCGAAGCACATGAAGGTCCATCCGGCCGCCCACATAGGGACTGCCATTATCCGGGATGTCCTCGAGCCGGTCGCTCCAGTTGTCGCTGCAATATTCCCAGACGTTGCCATGCATCTCGAAAAGGCCAAAGCGGTTCGTCGGGTAGGACCGGACCGGTTTGGTCTGGCCGATGAAGATGCCGGCAGGGCCACTGCCATAGGCGCCATCAGGATAAACATTTCCATCATAGGCGAGGTCGGAGATGTCTCTTCCGTCGCTCACCCCGCAGACCGCGCCACCCGTGCCGCAATAATTGGCGAGCTTCGGCGTCAGCGTCTGTCCAAAATGAAAGGGTGTCGTCGTGCGCGCCCGGCACGCATATTCCCATTCGGCCTGGCTCGGCAGACGGTAGGTGTGGCCGGTCCATGCCGAAAGCCGTGCGCAGAATTCCCACGCATGCTGCCAGGTGATCGTCTCTACCGGCAGGTCGTCCCCCTTGAAGGAGGATGGATCGACCGGCATCGCCCAGCGGATCGTGTTGGGTCGCGCCAGCACGACGCTGCGCCACTGTGCCTGCGTAATCGTCGTTCGGCTGATCGCGAAATGTCCGACCTTGACGAACATCGGTCCCTCGTCGTCGCTGCGCAACAATTCTCCGTCGGGCGATCCCATGGTGAATTCGCCGGCCGGTATCATGCTGAATTCGATGGCGTTATCGCCACCAAGCGGCTGGTCGAAACAATTTGCCTGCTGCCAGGCCGTCGGCTGCGGCCTGCCCTCGCTATCCACCGTTTCAATCTGCAGCATCTCTTGCCGAAGCTCGGGAAATCGTGGCTTCATCAGTCGAGGCAGAACCAGAAAGCCCCCGCCAGCAGCAAGCGCGGCAGCCCCGGCGGCCGCACCAATCACCAGCCTGCGCCGTGAGGTCTTCACATTCTGATCGTCCGGCGGCAGCGGAGGTGTGGGAGGATTTGGCGCCGGCGGCTCGGGCTTCTTTGGCTGTGCCGCCAGATGTTCGAACTTCAGCGCGATACGCCTGATAGCAGCTCTGGATTGCGCGTCCGTAGGCTCGACCGCGTTGATCCGCCACCAGAGCTGCTCGGCAAGCGCCAGATCGTCATTGGCCTCCGCCTCCAGCGCCTCCAGTTTGAGCGGCTCCAGGTCTTCCGGCAGGGCAATGTCCGGCAACAGAATGAAATGCCGTTTGGACAGGGGTTCGGCAAAAGTGCACGGCGTCTGCCGCGGTTTGCCGTGCAGCCGGCATATTTCCGGCACGCGCGTCTGAAGATAGGCATCCAGCCGCTCGACGGTTGCGCAGTTTTGCTCTCCATGCAGCCGCAGCCCTTCGATCAACCCGTAAGTGAACGCTCCGTGTCCCAGGTCATCGATCTCGTAGGAAAATTCGGTGGGACTGCAGGAGCAGATCGTCACCGTGCCGCGCTGGTTGTCCAGACCGACACCCTGACCGTCGCGCGCACCTTCGTTGCGACAGGCATCGAGCAATAGAACGACATTCTCGGCGCCGCTTCTACGCAGCCTTTCGACGACATATCTCACGGGTATGCCGGTTTCCTCGACATTGCCCGGATCCGCATCCAGCGGCAGGATATAGTCCTGGTCGCGCTCGCGCCGGCCATGACCCGCGAAGAAGAACCAGAGATTATCGCTCGGCTGCAGAAACGGTTGTTCGAAGCGCACGCGCAGGAACCGCATAAGATTGCCGAATGTCGGCCGTGAATGCAGCGTCTGCCCATAATCCGCCTTCAGCGGCGGTGCGTCCTCGGCAAGGAAATAGACATTCTTGAAATGGAGCGTGTCCTTGAAAAAGTCATTCACGGCCTCGGCATCCCGCCGGGCGCAATCGAGCGGC
>UCCS01000030.1:65694-81113 GCA_900470965.1 Hyphomicrobiales bacterium | reverse complement strand
TCCTGCAGCGTTGCCGTGGTCGCGGAAATAGCCGGATCGGTGTTCAGCGCCTTGGCGATCGTGGTGTGCATGCCCTCGGGGTAAATGCCCCGGACGATCTCATTGGTTGTCTCATGGATGTTCTCTCCCCATACGACGGTGCGAATGGCCATGGCTATGCTCCTCTAGAACCTTTGGATTTTTGGCAAGCAGGAAGGTGGGATTCAAAGCGCTTTGGAAAGATGGCCAGCCAAAGCAGTCCCTCCTCCACGTCAGAGGAAGACATAGACCTTTGTCGGTATTTTGACAAAGAGGATTTTTCCCGGTTTCACGACCGGGAAAAATCCCTTGTCACATCAATGGGAAATGGACTTGGAAAACAGGTTGACGACGACGACGCCAGAGATGATCAGGCCGAGGCCGATGATGGCGGGCGTATCCAGCCGCTGCTTGAAAAAGATGAGGCCGACGGAGGAAATCAGCACGATTCCCAAAGCGCTCCAAATCGCATAGGCGATTCCAACAGGAATATGCTTCAGCGTCAGCGACAGGCAGTAGAAGGCAGCCCCATAGCAGGCGACGACAAGCACCGTCGGCCCGAGGCGGGTAAACTGCTGGGAGAGCTGAAGTGCTGTCGTGCCGATAACTTCAAGCACGATGGCTGCAACGAGCAGCCCATAGACGGCAGCCGGGTTCATGGCGGTATTCCTTCTTAATCTACTTGTGGGTCAGCTCGATGAGGCGGGCGATCAGCTCTCGCCTCAGAGCGCCACTGATATCATGGCTTTCCAACGTATCTGCGAACCACAGACCGTCGGCGGCAAAACGCACGATCAGAGTGTCGAGCGCCGAGTCGGTGCCGATATATTCCTCGGCTCTTGCCGCCACCCATTGGCGCCATCGGAGGCGCAGCCGGGGTTCGGCGAGAAGCGCGATCGTCACCTGCGTCCAGCTTCTGGAATCGTCGGGACGATCCTTCAGCCCGGACACCGCCTGCAGATAGGCGCGCGAGAAACGGCCCTGCGGCAGCGGATCGGCGCGCATCAGCTCGTCTATATCGGCGTCGAACTTCTCCAGCAGGCTCTCGAACAGGGCGTCCAGGAGCGCATTCTTCGTCGGGAAGTGATGCAGCAGTCCGCCCTTGCTGACGCCTGACGCAGCCGAGACCGCATCGAGCGTGACAGCGCTCATGCCGCTCTCACCGGCAAGACGTGCGGCGACCTCCAGCAACTGCTGGCGCACGAGCACGGGTTGTTTCTTGCGATGATGAGCGTTCGACATGGATTTACAAAGATACCGTCCGGACGGTTTTGTCAAGAAGAATCGGCTGAGAACCCTGCCTCACAGGGATTATGCGCGAAATGACGCGCTGTTTTGATGACAGTTGCGATCCTTTTTGATCGGGTGCATCTAGAGCATCGGACCGAAAGGGGTGAAACGGTTTTCGGACAATCCGATGCTGGAACAAAAATCCAGAGTGGCGGAGGGGACGCCGGCGCTCTGGAGTGGGTATTAAAGGGATGGTTTCGTGCCGGAGCAGGCAACTTCACAGGTGACGACTTTGTATGAGGCGATCGGCGGCGATCCGGTCGTTCGGGCTTTGACGCATCGTTTCTACGAACTGATGGATACGTTGCCGGAGGCGAAAAACGTACGCGCCGTGCATCCACCAAGCCTCGAAGGCAGTGAAGAGAAATTCTACGAATACATGACCGGTTATCTCGGCGGTCCGCCGCTCTATACCGACAAGCGTGGCCATCCCCGTCTGCGCAGCCGTCATTTCGTTGCCGAGATCGGCCCCGTCGAACGCGACGAATGGCTGCTCTGCTTCCGCCGCGCCATGGATGAAACCATCGCCAGCCAGGCGCTGCGCGACCTCATCTGGACGCCGGTCGAACGGCTCGCCCATCATATGCAGAATAAGGAATAGTCATGAGCCTGAACGCGCGCCTAGAACCGGTGCTCTATCTTTTCGCCGGCCTGTTCGGCCTTGCGGGCGTGGCCCTTGCCGCCCTTGCTGCTCACGGCGGCGGTGAGGCCAATCTCGCCGCCTCGGCCTCCGCCATGTGCCTCGCTCACGCCCCTGCCCTTCTGGCGCTGGCGCTGGGCGCCGCCAAGATCAGAACCGCCTGGCTGGCCGGTTTGCTGATGATTGTGGGGACGTTGCTCTTTGCGGGCGATCTCGTCACCCTGCGCTTTACCGGCTCCGGCCTCTTTCCCTACGCAGCTCCATCAGGCGGCTGGGCCATGATGCTGGGCTGGCTGGCAGTTTCGGCGAGCGCCTTCTTCCGCGTCAAGAGTTAAACTCTATGGCTGCGGTATGCGGCCAAAGCGCAAGAGGTTGCCGTGCGGATCATGGATATAGAATTCCTCCATGTTCCATGGCCGCACCTCCATATCCGACAGGCGCGAAACGCCCTTCGCACGGTATTCCGCATGAAGGGCGGCAATGCCGCCGCCGCGCAGGTAGACGGATGTCTTTTCCGGCAGGCTTCGATCATCCGTCAGCCAGAAATGCAGCTCCATCTCGCCGCGCCTGAGGATCAGATAATCCGGCGTCTGGTGCACGATTTTGGCAAAGCCGAGCTGATCGCGATAGAAGGCGAGCGTCTCTGCGATATCGAGCGACGGCAGGACCGGCAGAACCTCGATACGATCGGGATTACCGCTCATATGCCGTCAACGACGTTGAAGCCCTCGAACACCGGTGGCCCCTTATACAGGCCCTTGTTGTCGCCTGCATTGCGATGCGCGGCGCGGAAATTCTCGGACTTCGTCCAGTTCAGAAAATCCTCTTCGCTGCGCCAGAGCGTATGGGAAGAAAACAGCGTATAGCCCTCCTCCGCATTGGCCTTGCCGCGCAGCAGCCGAAACTCGACGAAGCCAGGAACTTCGGAAAGGCTGGAATCGCGATTGCGCCAGACAGTCTCGAAATCGCCCTCGGCGCCGGCGGCCACCTTGAAGCGGTTCATCGCGATATACATGGAAAACTCCTCACGCCTTTTTCTTGTCCGCCCGCTCCGCATAACGCGGAAAGGCGACGATATTATTGCCATCAACAGCGTCCGCGCCAATGGGTTTTGTAGCAGCTTCGCCGGGCATGCGCGCCTCCCAGGCGGGAAACAGTACCACATTGGGATAGCTGCGCTGGCGCGCAGCATTTTCCAGGAAAACCTCGTAAAGCTCCGGCACCAGGCCGTCGCCACCGTGAGCGGCGAGCTTATGCAGGCCGATCATTGTAAACCCGTCAGGGCGCCCATCATTCATCGGGAATTGTCTCGTTCGTTCATCGTCTGCAGCGCACGCTCCAGGCTGGACTTGCTGCCATTGCGTAGCGGGATGAAGGCCTTGCTGAACTTCTTGCAGCCGGTCTTCACACGCAGGCAGGCATCGTGGCTGATACAGTCGATGGGGCAGAAGACGCAGTCGACCGAGGGAAGCAACGTATCGATGCGGGAAACGGCTTCGCGAAGGCCGCCATCATGGTGGATGAGCTCGGCGCCGAAATTGCTGGCGATCTGGCGAAGATGCGCCACCTGGCAATCACGACCGCCGACATAGAGGAAACTGCGGCCATCCAGCTTGGAGCGGCCCGAGGAGATCTCTTTCGTCTCCTGATCGGCCTGAACACGGATCTCCCGGTTCGCCCCCTTCTTCGCCTTTCGAGCCATTTACCACCCGTTCGCTCGTTGATCGTCACACGATTCCTGCGTGTGCGAACGGACCTTATTAAACTTGATTTTTAGAGTAAAGTATAAAGTTGATTATTTTTATCATATTTAATTCCTGCCGACCTGAATTTCCTGCTTGAAACTCACGGACTGCCCTCCCGGCGGCGGGCTGAAAGGCGATGCGCGCCGCACAGCCTCGGTAGCCGCCTGATCGATCTCCGGAACGCCCGAACTTCTATAAATGACGGCAGAGACAAGATTACCGCTACCGCCGATGGTCAACGTCACTCCCGCCGTCCCATCGACGCCGCGAGGCTCGCGAAGCGCACGCCGGATGCGGGCGCGAACCTTTCCCCCGTAATTGGCGCGAGCGGCTGTGCCGACCCCGTTATTGTTGCTGGCAGCTTGCGAATTACGGTCGGACTGGGCTGACGGATCGCCTTCAGCAACACCGCGCTGAGAATTCTGCTGCTGCTCGCCTTCCCTGCCTGCCGCCTTCTGCGGCGGACGCTTCTTCTCGACCGGCTTAGGCTTTTCCTGCGTTTCCGCTTTGGGCTTCGGCGTCGGCGTGACAACCTCCTCGGGCTGCTCCGGCTCCGGCTGTACTTCGGCGGTTTCGACGGGCTTGACCTCTTGCGGCGTCTCCGCGACTTCCGGCCGAGTCTCTGCAGGCTGCACTTCGGTCGGCTGGACCGCAGTCTGCTGTACTTCGGTGGGCAGCACCTCAGGCGGGACCGTATCGACCGGCACCTGCTGCTGTTCGGGAACGACCGTCGACATCGGTTGCGCGACAGACTCTTCCGCCGGCACTTCGGACACCAGAATCTCGGGCTCGACAGCCGCAGCCGTCTCAGGCGAAACACGCGTCACTTCCGGCGTCGGCGCCTGCTGGATGGGATCCTGCGTCTCGACAGGCACGACCTCGGTCGGCTGCACGGCTTCCGGCTGAACCTCCGCCGTCTCCGTCGGCTGGATCGTGTCGGGCTGCACCTCTTCCGGAATGATTTCCTGCTGCACAGTCGTTTCCGTTTCGCCGGCCGCCGTCTGGTCGACGTCGGAATCGCCATACATGACGACGCTCATCGCCTGGCCGGCTTCTTCAATCGCCTCCTCGGGCGCCTTGGGAAAGGCAACGATCAGCGCGACCGCCAGTGCCGCGTGAAAGATCAGCGAGCAGATGCAGGTGACCGTCAGCCGGCGCCGTACCGGTGCCTTCTCGTCTTCCTGCTTCTCCACCGTCGCATCCATCGGCGGCGGTGTGACGGAAGATGCCGCTGTGGTTTCCGGATGATCCGGGAAAGACGAGATCTGCGCGAAACGCGCATAATGGATGACCTGTTCGCCGGCCGGCTGGCGCTGCGCATTGCGCAGATCGGAAAGCTCGTGGCCAGGATGCATGCCAGGAGTGTTGTCGTTCAGGCTCTCGTCAGCGCTCGCCTCCTCAATGAGCACCTGTCTCGATCTGGACTTCGCTGAAATTGCCATTTGACGCCTCGGACAGCCTGGAACATGCGCGCCGGGCTTCATCCCGGCTTTCGTCTTAACCTTCGAAAGGAACTGTTATCTGCGAACGGGTCACGAGACCCTTCATGCATTCGCCGGCTGCCGGGCCGTCGCAGACCGGTGTGTCGTTGATGAGGATGCGCGTGACCGTCTCGCACTTGACGTTCGGCATATCGAACTGGCGCACGCGCTTCTTGCCCTGCGGCAGATCGCGGAAATCGAGCACGGTGATACGGTCGACGGCATTCCTGTCGTTGAAGAAGGCGAGTTCGAAGGAGATCTTGTTGATCGGTGTCTGCAGATTGTTCTCGGCAACGAAGGTCATCATGCAGCCCTTCTGCGAAGGTGCCAGCGCATTGAGCTCGACATCGAGCTTGGCGGCGGCCGCATCCTGCGCATAGGCCTGTGCCACGCCCGACACCGAAAACAGCACACTAGCCCCAAACGCAGCAAACCGACCCGTCATCATCGCCTCTCCATAAGCAAATTGACCGCCGTCCAGCGGCTTCAAAACAGCAGGATCAAAAACTTGACTGCTTTTGTCTTCAATTATTGCGTCTTTAAAAAACTATGAGTATGAGAGTCAAGTTAATTGTAACCGGAACCGGGGCCTTCACCCCCGCAATCACGGAATAAGCCAACCGAAATGATGGTTGAAAAGCCAGATACCTTTAAGCTCGCACCGCCGCGGAACGGACCTGCGGTGGCCGAGATCCGCGTTCTCGAAAGCGGCGATCTTTTTGCCGGCTCAAACGAGATCATGATTCGGCACGACGGCGTGATCTACCGCCTGAAGATCACCCGTCAGGGCAAACTCATTCTCAACAAATAAGCTCAATAGCAGGGTAGAACATGACCGAGCAGACCAGACCGGCACCATCCGAAATCCGCGCATTCCGCGCTGAAAATCCGAAGATGCGCGAGCGCGATATCGCCGCGCAGCTCAAGATCTCCGAGGCGGCCCTCGTCGCCGCCGAAGTCGGCGTCAGTGCTATCAGAATCGATGCCAGCGCCGTCAAGCTGCTCGAACGTGTCGCCGATCTCGGTGAAGTCATGGCCCTGTCGCGCAACGAAAGCGCCGTACACGAGAAGATCGGTGTCTACGAAAACATCAAGGTCGGCGAGCACAACGCCATCGTACTCGGCGAAAACATCGATCTGCGCGTCTTTCCAAGCCGCTGGGTCCACGCCTTTGCCGTCACCAAGAAGGACGGCGACACCGAGCGCCTCAGCCTCCAGTATTTCGACAAGACGGGCAACGCCGTCCACAAGATCCACCTGCGCCCGGCATCCAATGTCGAGGCCTACCATCGCATCGTCGCCGAGCTGAAGCTCGATGACCAGGGCCAGGAACTCGTCGAAGCGGAGGCTTCCCCGGATGTTGGCGAAGACGGCGATGTCAGCCGCGAAGAGCTGCGCGACAACTGGAGCAAGATGACCGACACGCATGAATTCTTCGGCATGCTGAAGCGCCTGAAGATCGGCCGCCAGGCCGCCGTGCGCACGGTTGGCGACGACTATGCCTGGAAGCTCGAAAATACGGCGACGGCAGAGATGATGCATGCCTCCGTCAAATCAGGCCTGCCGATCATGTGCTTCGTCGCCAATAACGGCATCGTGCAGATCCATTCCGGCCCGATCTTCAACGTCCAGCCGATGGGTCCGTGGATCAACATCCTCGACGAAACCTTCCACCTACACCTGCGCCAGGACCACATTGCCGAGACCTGGGCCGTGCGCAAGCCGACCAAGGACGGCCACGTCACCTCGCTCGAAGCCTATGACGCCAACGGCAACATGATCATCCAGTTCTTCGGCAAGCGGAAGGAAGGCTCCGACGAGAATGCCGGATGGCGTGACATCATGGAAAACCTGCCGCGGGCCACAAGCGTCGCCGCATAAGGATCGCAACGATGAAGATGCTTAGAAACCTGCGCCGGATCCGCCTCTGGGAGCTGGCCCTGACGGCGGCCGTCATGGCCCTGCCACTGATCCCGGCAGCACCAGCCGGCGAGAACTATGCTTTCGTCCGCGCCGCGCACGCTGAGGAAAAGAAGCTCGACACCTCGCGGCTGGTTTCGGTCGGCGGCGACGTCACCGAGATCATCTACGCGCTTGGAGAAGAAAACAGGCTGATCGCCCGCGATACCACGAGCATGTTTCCCGAAGCCGCCCTGAAGCTGCCTGATGTCGGCTACATGCGCGCCCTTTCGCCGGAAGGCATTCTTGCCATGAACCCGACGGCGATCATCGCCGTCGAGGGCTCCGGACCGCAGGAAGCGCTGAACGTCCTGAAGAATGCCAGCGTGCCCTTCGAAACCGTTCCGAATGCCT
The DNA here is from genome assembly GCA_900470965.1 of Hyphomicrobiales bacterium. Taxonomy (GTDB): domain Bacteria; phylum Pseudomonadota; class Alphaproteobacteria; order Rhizobiales; family Rhizobiaceae; genus Rhizobium. The sequence goes on along the minus strand of UCCS01000030.1, from coordinate 73,626 downwards.
ATACGCGCGACGGTATCATCGCCAAGATTGATCGCGTCGGTACGCTGCTGAACGTGCCGGACAAGGCGAAGGCGCTTAAGGAAAAGGTCGGCGCCGACATCGATGCCGCCGTCGCCGATGCTGAAAAGCGCCCCGAGGCCGAGCGCAAGCGCGTTCTCTTCATCCTCAGCGCCCAGAACGGCCGTATCATGGCGTCGGGCACCGGCACCGCCGCAGACGGCGTCATCAAGCTTGCCGGCGCCATCAATGCGGTCGGCGAATTCCCGGGCTACAAGCCGCTCACCGACGAGGCGATCATCAGCGCCAAGCCGGACGTGATCCTGATGATGAACCGCGGCGATGGTGCCGGCACCAAAAACGAGGATCTGCTGGCACAGCCCTCGATCGCGCTGACGCCGGCCGGCGAGAAGAAGGCGATCATCCGCATGGATGGCCTGCATCTCCTGGGCTTCGGTCCGCGCACGGCAAGTGCTGTTCGCGAACTCAACGCGGCGATCTACGGGGGCTGACGATGGCCGTTTCGGAAGCCATGATGGAAAACAGGCGATCCTTCTCGGCGGCATTCCGCAGACCCCGGCAGGCGGGCGACAGAACCGAGCTCGCTCTGCTGGGCATCGCCTTCCTTGTCGTGGCTTCCGTCTTCGCCCTGCTCTTCTCCATCACGACGGGGGCGTCGGACGCCTCCATCCTCGATGTCATCAGAAACATGGCGGGCTCCGAAACGGCGCTCAGCGCCCGTGATCGGATCATCATCTTCGATATCCGCCTGCCCCGCGCCATCCTTGGCTTCCTGATCGGCGGATCGCTCGCCGTCTCCGGCGCCGTCATGCAGGGCCTGTTCCGCAACCCGCTGGCCGACCCCGGCCTTGTCGGCGTCTCCTCGGGCGCAGGCCTCGGCGCCGTCGTGATGATCGTGCTCGGCGGCACCATCGCCGCTCCATTTTATCTGGCGCTCGGCATCTATGCCCTGCCGTTTGCCGCCTTCGGCGGCGGTCTCGCCACCACGCTGCTGCTCTACCGGGTCGCCACCAGCAATGGCCAGACTTCGGTCGCCACCATGCTGCTTGCCGGCATCGCGCTCGGAGCCTTGGCTGGGGCGCTGACAGGCGTGCTGATCTACATGGCGAACGACCAGCAGCTGCGTGACCTCACCTTCTGGGGCATGGGCTCGCTTGCCGGCGCAACCTGGGTCAAGATATCAGCAGCCGGCCCTATCATCCTTCTGTCCTTCATTGCCCTGCCCTTCATGGCACGCGGCCTGAACGCAATCACACTCGGCGAGGCCGCGGCTTTCCACATGGGCGTGCCGGTCCAGCGGCTGAAGAATATCGCCATCGTCACCGTTGCGGCTGCAACCGGCGCTTCGGTTGCCGTCAGCGGCGGCATCGGCTTCGTCGGCATCGTCGTGCCGCATATCTTGCGTATGGTGATCGGCCCCGACCATCGCTTCCTCCTGCCGGCCTCGGCCCTGCTTGGCGGCTCGCTGCTGATCTTTGCCGACGTGCTCGCCCGCACCATCGTCGCCCCGGCCGAACTGCCGATCGGCATCATCACGGCAGCGGTCGGCGGCCCCTTCTTCCTCTGGATCCTGCTGCGGCAGCGCTCGCGCCTCGCCCTTTGAGTTTCCTACAATGATCGAAGTTTCCGGCGTCAGCGTGCGCCTCTCCGGCAAGATCATCGTGCGCGACGTCGCCTTCACTGCGAAGGCGGGCGAATTGACCGCCATTGCCGGCCCGAACGGCTCCGGCAAGACGACGACGATGAAAGCCGTTTCCGGCGAGCTTGCCTATGAAGGTTCCGTGCGCCTCAACGGCGAAGAGGTGCGCGCACTGAAGCCGTGGCAGCTTGCCTCCATTCGCGGGGTCCTGCCACAGGCAAGCAGCATCTCCTTTCCCTTCACCGTGCGTGAAATCGTCCGCATGGGTCTGACCTCCGGCCTCAACCTTCACGCCGATCAGGCCGATGAGACGGCCGCAAAGGCGCTAGCCGCCGTCGATCTCACCGGCTTCGAAGGGCGCTTCTACCAGGAGCTCTCGGGCGGCGAGCAGCAGCGCGTTCAGCTTGCCCGCGTGCTCTGCCAGATCGCCGAGCCGGTCGTTGACGGCAAACCCTGCTGGCTGCTGCTCGACGAGCCGGTCTCCAGTCTCGACATCAGCCACCAGCTGACGATCATGACGCTGGCGCGAAATTTCTGCGAGCGCGGCGGCGGGGTGATCGCTGTCATGCACGATCTCAACCTGACGGCCCTCTTCGCCGACAGGATCGTATTGATGAAATCCGGCCGGCTGGCAGCCGCTGGCAATGTGCGTGAGGTACTGACGGACGAAACCATGCAATCCGTCTTCGGCTGCCCGTTGCGCGTCAATCAGGTGCCAGTCGACGGCACGCCCTTCGTGCTTGCGCACAGCGCGCTTCCCGCCAACTGAGGAACCTTTCCACCCCAAATGCGTTGTCCGCAATGATTTGGGTCAAAGCCGGGCGCTCTCCTCCGTGCCATTGATGGCGCTGACCCTGTGTGAAACCGGGCGGTGCTTGTCCGCGCCCAGCTATGGAGACAGTCATGGCCTATTCGTTATTCCAATCCAGCCGCAGCCGCCGCAACGGCGCTCTCCACAATCTCGAAGCCAGTGTCGAAGATCAGATCGAAGCCCTGCGCGAAGAGCTCGCCGAATTGACGCAGGTTCTCGGCAAGACCTCGCGCCGTCAGGGCGAGAAACTGCGCTCGCATGCATCCGCAAGCTACGAGGACATCCTCGGCCGCAGCGAGGATCTGCTGAACGAACTGCAGCAGAGTTACCTGCGCGGCGCAAGCGAAGTACGCAATACGGTCCGCCGTCACCCGCTGGCAACAGTCGGTGCCGCTGCCGCCTTCGGCCTACTTATCGCCATGCTCGCCCGCCGCTAGGAGGCTCGATGCTCTACCCGATCCTGAGCCTGCTCGTAGGCACCAGCGTTCACCGCACAGTGGAACGCACCAAGCGCAACGGCATCTTCATCGCCGTTGCGTTGCTTTTTCTGCTGACCGCCTATGCGCTTGGCGTGACCGCTGGGGCGATCTGGCTGGCAGGCATCTATGGGCCGATCGGCGCTTCGCTTTTCCTGGCAGCCTGCGCCTTGCTGATTGCGATCATCGTCTTCGTCGTCATGGCAATCATGAATCGCCAGGAAGCCCGCCGCGCCCGCGAACGTCGCGCCGCACTTGAATCCCTGGCAACCGTCGGCCTCGGCCTTGTCCGCTCCCAGCCGCTATTGACTGCAGGCATAGTGGCCGCTCTTGTCGCCGCCAATCTCGTGGGTTCGAAGCGGGACGACTGACGTTCCGCAGCACCTTTCACTTTCCCGACATTGCTTTTGTCGCAAATATATCCCGCGCCCAAATCCTTGGGCGCGGGATACTGCATTCCAGCGAGTGATCGCATCGACGCTGTGGTGCCCGGTTTTTCGGCGACCAGCTCAGGCAGGCAGGTGACCGGGACGCCAAATAAAAAGCCGGCGCCCCGTAGGGCAACCGGCCTTCCTTCCTCCCACGGAAACAAATTGATCAGAAGGCAAAGGCCTTCGATGTCAGCGGCGCCGACGTGGCATCCGGGCCGAAATCCGCCTCGCCTGATATCTGCAGGAGATCCTGCAGACGCTGGCGTGCGCGGTTCACACGGCTTTTGATGGTACCGACGGCGCAGCCGCAGATTTCCGCCGCTTCCTCGTAAGAGAAGCCCGATGCGCCGACGAGGATGATCGCTTCGCGCTGGTCCGGCGGCAGTTGGTCCAGCGCCTTCTTGAAGTCCTGCAGGTCGAGTGCGCCGTATTGGGCCGGATGTGTCGCCATGGATTCGGTAAACAAACCGTCGCTGTCCTGCACCTCACGCCCGCTCTTGCGCATCTGGCTGTAGAGCTCGTTGCGCAGAATCGTGAAGAGCCAGGCCTTCATGTTGGTGCCCATCTCGAAATGGTCCTGCTTGGCCCAGGCCTTCATGATGGTGTCCTGGACCAGGTCGTCGGCGCGATCGTGCCGGCCGATCAGGGATATGGCGAAAGCGCGAAGGCTTGGCAGTGCCGCCAGGAGTTCGCGCTTGAAGCTCGGTTGCGCTTTTTCCATGCGGGTATTCCTATTCGGCCATCTTGGCGGAAGCCATCAATTCGGCCTGGTCGAGCTTTTCCAGCAGATCGAGAAAGCGGTCGGGAATAGCTTCCTCCTGCGCGGCGGCATAGAGCGACCGCAGCCTGACGCCGATCTGATTGTTCGGATCCAGTATGTCGCTCGCCCGCAGCTCCAGCTGGCGCTCGTCCGGTGCTTCTGTCTTTGCTGTCGTCATCAACTGATCACTTCTTGCCTGTTGTCTCGGGATGAAAGGCAAAGTCTGCTGTGAAAGATAAATGGAACGTATATCCAATCGATCAAGCCGGTTCTTTCAAACCCTTGATGCAATAGATCCATTCCGCTCACATGGGTCAAAACGTGACGCCCTTCATTTGTCGGCTAGGATAATGCGGCGCTGCAAAAAAAGTTCCTTCCATCAGGAACTTTTTTATCAAGACCGCGTTTTCAGATCATTGCAGCTATTCATGGCCTGTAGACGGGAGTTTTTAATGACACTTTCCACTCGAATTGCGCCGCACCTTCCTTATCTGCGTCGCTATTCCCGCGCGCTTACCGGCACTCAGACTTCTGGCGATGCTTACGTCGCCGCCGTCCTGGAAGCGATCATCGCCGATCTCTCCATATTCCCGGATACCGCGAATGACCGCGTCGCACTCTACAAACTGTTCACGCAACTGTTTGGTTCCACTGCGGTCGAGATTCCCGAACCATCCTCTCCCTATGCCTGGGAACAGCGCGCGACGCTGAACCTCTCGAAGGTTTCGCCCCTCGCCCGGCAGGCTTTCCTGCTCGCCTCCGTCGAGAATTTTCGTGTCTCCGAGATCGCCGACATCCTCGAAATCAGCGATGACGAAACCATGGAGCTCCTCGACAAGGCTTCGCACGAGATCTCGCGCCAGGTGGCCACCGATATCATGATCATCGAGGACGAACCGCTGATCGCCATGGATATCGAGCAGATGGTCGAGAGCCTCGGCCACCGCGTTACCGGCATCGCCCGCACCCATACGGAAGCCGTCGCACTCTACAACAAGACCAAACCAAGCATGGTTCTGGCCGATATCCAGCTTGCCGACGGCAGCTCGGGCATCGATGCCGTCAACGATATCCTGAAGACATCGAGTGTGCCCGTCATCTTCATCACCGCCTTCCCCGAGAGATTGCTGACCGGGGAGCGGCCGGAGCCCACCTTCCTGGTGACCAAGCCCTTCAACCCCGACATGGTCAAGGCTCTGATCAGTCAGGCGCTTTTCTTCAATGAAACGACCCGTGTGGCGGCCTGAAACATGAATTTCAGCCGCGCCGGAACCATTCCGGTAGCGATGCGTTCCGGCTCTGCCGGAGCGTATTGGCGGCTTTAACGGTTTTTGCAGCGCTTGCTTTTAGAATGACCGGCAGTTTTGTCGGGAGGGGTAACATCCCTCCGTATCTTGGAAGGGACTGAGGAAAGGCGGCCGAGTGAATACGACTGGACCACTGTCCGGAACGCCTTTCACCACCGAAGGCAAGGCGGCCATTATGGAGCGCGCGCTCGCCAGCGCCGCTATCTCTATCCTGTATCAGGATGCGGGCCTTGCAATAATCTATGCCGAAAACCTTCTCCCCTATTTCCAGAAGCGTTTTGTCGCCGGTGGTGATGACGGTTCGCTGTTTGGCGAAGCACACGGCAAATCCCTTGCCGCGATGAAGCGGATGGTGCTTGAGACCGGCGCCTCCAGCAATGCCGAGGTCGATGTTGCAATCGACGGCGAAGTCAGGACATTCGAACTGAACGTTCAACGCACCGGCGCGCACGGCAATTACGGCCTGCTCTCCGTCATCTCGGAGATTACCGAAAGCCGGCATCGCGAAAAGGTGCTGAAATCGCTGCTGCGCGAGCTTTCCCACCGCTCCAAGAACCTGCTTGCCATCATCCAGGGTATCGCCACGCAGACCGCGCGCAACACCATTTCTCTCGATGCTTTCCTGATGAAATTCCGCGGCCGTCTTCAGTCGCTCTCCAACTCGCAGGATCTGATCACCGATTCCAGCTGGCGCGGTGCCTTTCTGTTCGAGCTCGCCGGAAAGCAGTTCGCGCCCTACTGGCCGGAAACATCAGGCTCCATGCCGATCTTTGGCATCAACGCCCATCTGACACCAAACGCCGCCGTGCATGTCGGTCTGGCGCTACATGAACTGATCGTCAATTCCGCCTCCTATGGCGCAATCGCCAGCGGGGCGACATCGGTCACGCTGAATTGCCGGGAGGCAAAGATCGCCGGCCGCCGGGCAATCGAACTCGCCTGGGTGGAAGTGCTTCCAAACAGTGCCGATGTGCACGAATTCAGCGAAAACAGCTTCGGCCGCACGGTGCTGGAGCGTGTCGTGCCCTCCTCCGTCAACGGCAAGGCCGAATTGACGCTCGTACCCGGCCGCATTGAATATCACCTGACCGTTCCGGAAACGGAATTTGAAATCCTGAAACGCACTTGAGACGTTTTACCGCTGCACGTTTTGCCGGAATGCCTGCTTGCTGAAATTGTTGGGACCTAGACGGAAAAACAGCCGGTGCGAGGGCGGCGCACCGGCTGTCTCCACTCACCGGGAGGGGACCGTGAGTTCGTCCGAATGATGGGTTGGGGGCGCGCATGTTGGGTCGATGCGGTCATCATCCGGATATCGCATTAACTACGCTCATTAACTTTGGTTCCCCCGGTTCGAAAAAAATTTGGCCTTTTGTCAATTTTTTCTCGAACACCCGAACTGGGTTGCCACTCAGATCCACCCAATCGGAAGGCAGAGCCTGCCTAAAGAATTATCATGACAAACAAAATCAATTACTTACATGACGCAGACGAAAGAAAATTGCCAAAATTTTACCGTTTGATAAATTTTTGAACCTGAGTTACGATTCCCTCACTAGTCGTTACCAATAAAGAGGGAACTTCAATGGAACGCCTGGAAACTGGGATTCGTGCTGGCCGGCTTTCGTCCGCCGAGTACGAGGCTAATTTTTCCGATCTTCATCCGCGCCTCGACAACCACGAAGCGCTGGTCGCCGCCGACCGCTGTTATTTCTGCTATGACGCGCCGTGCATGACGGCCTGTCCCACCTCCATCGATATTCCGCTCTTCATCCGCCAGATTTCGACCGGCAATCCGATCGGCTCGGCGAAGACGATCTTCGACCAGAACATCCTTGGCGGCATGTGCGCCCGCGTCTGTCCCACCGAAGAGCTCTGCGAACAGGCCTGTGTGCGCAACACGGCTGAAGAGCGCCCTGTCGAGATCGGCCGCCTGCAGCGCTATGCGACGGATGCGGCAATGACCGCCGACAAGCAATTCTATCGGCGTGCGGAACCGACCGGCAAGAAGATCGCCGTCATCGGCGCCGGTCCCGCCGGCCTTGCGGCAGCCCACCGCCTCGCCGTCAAAGGCCATGATGTGGTGATCTACGACACCAAGCCGAAATCCGGCGGCCTCAACGAATATGGCATCGCCACCTACAAGACGGTCGATGACTTCGCGCAGAAAGAGGTCGACTACGTCCTCTCCATCGGCGGCATCGAGGTGAAGCACGACCAGCAGCTCGGCCGCGATTTCTCGCTCTCCGACCTGCAGGGCCAGTACGATGCCGTCTTCCTCGGCCTCGGCCTTGCCGGCGTCAACGCATTGCGCGTCGACAATGAAAACCTGCCTGGTGTCGATGATGCAGTCGATTTCATTGCCGCCCTGCGCCAGGCCGGCGACAAGGGCGAGATCGCCATTGGCCGCCGCGTCGTCGTCCTCGGCGGCGGCATGACGGCAATCGATGCCGCCGTGCAGGCAAAGCTTCTCGGCGCCGAGGAAGTGAC
>UCCS01000030.1:0-65677 GCA_900470965.1 Hyphomicrobiales bacterium | reverse complement strand
GGCGCCGAAATCCATCCTCTCGCAGGATGGCAAGGTGGCGGCAATCGAGGTGGAATATACCGCAATCGTCGGTGGTCGCCTTTCCGGCACCGGCGAGACGGGTGTGATCGCCACCGACCAGATCTTCAAGGCAATCGGCCAGACATTCGAGACCTCAGGTCTCGGCGCGCTGCGGATGGAATCCGGCCGCATCGCAGTTGATGCCGAAGGCCGCACATCGGTTGATGGCGTCTGGGCTGGCGGCGACTGCGTCTTCGGTGGTGAAGACCTCACCGTCTCTGCCGTCGCCCATGGCCGCGATGCGGCCGAATCCATTCACCGTACCCTGTCCGCCGCAGCCGCTCCGGCTGTCGCCGTCGCCTGAAGGGGAGAATGAACAATGGCTGATCTCCGCAATAATTTCGTCGGCATCAAGTCCCCGAACCCCTTCTGGCTCGCCTCCGCACCGCCGACCGACAAGGCCTACAATGTCGAGCGCGCCTTCAAGGCCGGCTGGGGCGGCGTCGTCTGGAAGACGCTAGGTGAAGAAGGCCCGCCTGTCGTCAACGTCAATGGTCCGCGCTACGGCGCGATCTGGGGTGCCGACCGTCGCCTGCTCGGCCTCAACAATATCGAGCTCATCACCGACCGCGACCTGCAGACCAACCTGCGCGAAATGAAGCAGGTCAAGATGAATTGGCCCGACCGGGCGCTCATCGCCTCGATCATGGTGCCCTGCGAGGAACAGGCCTGGAAAGCCATCCTGCCGCTGGTGGAAGAGACCGAAGCAGACGGTATCGAACTGAACTTCGGCTGTCCGCACGGCATGTCCGAGCGCGGCATGGGCTCGGCCGTTGGACAGGTGCCAGAATATATCGAAATGGTCGTGCGCTGGTGCAAGCAATACACGCGNNCGCCAAGGCCGGCGGCACGGACGCCGTCTCGCTGATCAACACGATCAACTCGATCGTCTCGGTCGATCTCGACAATTTCGCGCCCAACCCGACCGTTGGGGGCAAGGGCAGTCACGGCGGCTATTGCGGCCCTGCGGTGAAACCGATCGCGCTCAACATGGTCGCCGAAATCGCTCGCGACCCGGAAACCTACGGCCTGCCGATCTCGGGCATCGGCGGCATCACCACCTGGCGGGACGCTGCCGAATTCCTCGTCCTCGGCGCCGGCAACGTCCAGGTCTGCACGGCGGCCATGACCTACGGCTTCAAGATCGTGCAGGAAATGATCACGGGCCTTTCCGACTGGATGGACGAAAAGGGCCACAAGACCCTCGACGACGTCACCGGCCGCGCCGTGCCCAACGTCACCGACTGGCAGTACCTCAACCTCAACTACATAGCGAAGGCCAAGATCGATCAGGACGCCTGCATCAAATGCGGCCGCTGCTACATCGCCTGCGAGGACACCTCGCACCAGGCAATCACCAACTTCGTCGACGGCGTTCGCCATTTCGAGGTGATGGACGAGGAATGTGTCGGCTGCAATCTCTGCGTCAGCGTCTGCCCGGTCGAAAACTGCATCACCATGGAGCAGCTTCCAGCTGGCGCCCTCGATAAGCGCACCGGCAAGGTGGTCGATCCGAACTACGCCAACTGGACGACCCACCCGAACAACCCGATGGCGCGCCAGGCTGCGGAGTAAAATCTCCGAAAAGCCTGATAAAAAAGCCGCCCAAGGCGGCTTTTTCTTTATCCGTTTATTCTCAAAGCCCGAATGATTTCCGATACGCGCTCGGACTCGTCCCGAGCCGCCGGCGGAAATGATGGCGCATGGTCGCCAACGTGCCAAACCCGCTGGCGATGGCGATATCGTCGAGCGACACGGCAAGCTCCTTCTCCAGAAGATCGCGCGCCTGCCGCAACCGTTCCTTCAGCAGCCATTCGCCGACACTGTCGCCTGTCGTCGCCTCGAAGCGGCGCTGGAAGGTGCGCATGCTCATGCCGGCCTTGCCGGCAAGCAGGCTGATCGGCTGCTCCTCAGCCAGACGCTCCCGCATCCATTCGATCAATGGTCCGAGACGAATGCCCTCGCGTTCCTCCGGCACGGGGGCCGCAATGAACTGCGCCTGTCCGCCTTCGCGATGCGGCGGAACGACGAGACGACGCGCCACGCTGTTGGCCGCATCCGGGCCGAAGTCACCGCGCACCACATGCAGGCAGAGATCGATGCCTGCGGCACTGCCCGCCGCCGTCAGGATGCTGCCCTCGTCCATGTAGAGCACGTCGGCATCGAGCGCGATGTCGGGGTAACGTTCGGCAATCGAGGCGACATAGCGCCAATGGGTCGTTGCCCGCCGCCCGGCGAGCAGTCCTGCCGCGGCAAGCACGGCGACCCCCGAGCATAGCGACATCACCCGCGCTCCCCGTTCATGGGCAGCACGCAAGGCAGCAATCAAAGCTTCCGGCACCGGCGCATCGATCGCCCGCCATCCCGGCGCGATGATGAGATCCGCCTCGTCAAGCAGTTCCAGCCCTCTGTCGACCGCAACCGTCAACCCGCCGGCCGCCCGCAGCGGACCGGCCTCGATGCCGGCGACCGAGAAGCGATACCAGCCCCCGCCCATCTCCGGCCGCGACAGGCCGAAGACCTCGTAGGCAATGCCGAATTCGAAAGTGCAGAGCCCATCATAGGCAAGCGCTACGACGTGCGGTCCCCGTGTCTTGCGAGCATCCGATTTTGGCATGATCTTTACGCTATTCGTCATGATGGCCAATTTCGTCCATCACTATCATCGGCAATGATCGGCTGCAATCAAAGGCAAGAAAGGAATAGATCATGCCTAGTCCCGTTTCCGAAATCCCCGCCGCAGCACCCGAAACCGCCGCCGAACACTTCGCCCGCAAGCTCGCCTTCGAGACCGATTGCTCGGATGTGAACGCCGCCTTCACTTCGGGCAAGGTCGATTTCGTCCTGCTCGACGTCCGCTCGCCAGCACTCTTTGCGCTGTCGCATGTGCCGGGCGCCCTCAACCTGCCGCATGGCAAGATGACTGCGCACCGCATGTCGGAATGGCCTTCCGATACGCTGTTCGTGGTCTATTGCGCCGGCCCGCATTGCAACGGTGCCGACAAGGCAGCCCTCCGCCTCTCCCGCCTCGGCTTCTCCGTCAAGCTGATGATCGGCGGGCTCACCGGCTGGGCCGATGAAGGTCTTGCTTTCGAAAGCGATGCGAGCGCCGCCGCCTGATCCGAACCCCTTCTCCCTAGAAGGGAGAAGGGAAGTCTTTCACTCAGAACTCGACCACGACTTTGCCGAATGGCCCGCGATAGAGATGCTCGAGCGCCGCGGGGAATTCCTCGAAGGCATAGCGCTTGTCGATCACGGGTTTCAGCACCGTCTGATCGACCGCCCGCACCAGATCCTCCAGCGCGCGCCGATGGCCGACGGCAATGCCTTGTACGACGGGCGCCTTGAGCAGCAGAGGACCGGCCGGGCCGGACACTTCGAAACCGTCGAGAACCCCAATGACGGAGATTCGGCCATTGACCGCCACAGCCTTCAGGGCCTGACCGAGATGGGCACCGCCGACAATTTCCAACACATGGTCGACGCCATAATCGCCAGTTAGCAAATAGAGCTGCTCCACCCAATCTCTTTCATTGCGATTGATCGCATGATCGGCACCCAGGGCGGCGGCGCGCTCCAGCTTATCTACACTGCCTGAGGTGATGAAGACCTCCGCGCCATGGGCCTTGGCGATCTGCAGGCCGAAGAGCGCCACGCCGCCTGTACCTTGCACCAGCACCTTGTCGCCTGCTTTCAATCTGCCGCATTCGATCAGCGCGAACCAGGCGGTCAGTCCGGCGCAGGGCAAGGTGCTTGCTTCGGCCGGATCGAGCGTCTTCGGTGAATGCGCATACCACTCCTCGGACAGGACGGTATAATCCGAGAGAACGCCGGGATAGAAGCCGCCGCGCGTCTTGTAAGGCGGCGTGCGCGCATCGCCCAGGCTGCGACTATCGATCCAGTCGGGCGAGAAGGTCGAGATAACCCGGTCGCCCGGTTTGAAACGGGTGACCTCGGGACCGACCGCTTCCACGACACCCGCCATGTCGGAGGCCGGCACGAAGGGAAATTGCAGTGGCAATCCCATGCCGTTTTCCATCACCAGCCTGTCGCGAAAATTCAGCGAAACCGCCTGTGTCCGCACCAGCACCTTGTTGCTGGAAACCGGCTCCAGCCTGCCTTCGCCGATCGTCAGTTTCTGGTCCGGACCGACCCTGTCGACCTGCCATTGCCGTGTCGTCTGCATCGTCTCGCTCCTTGTTCATTGTAGGGAGCGAGACCATATCGTTGAAAATTCTGCACCAGTTGTGATATTAATTCGCCAGACTGGTTCCACTGAGGAAACAATATGGAGCAACTGAAAGGCATCTCGATCTTTGTCGAGACTGTTGAGGCAGGCGGTTTTTCGGCCGCCGCCGTGCGGCTGCATCTGACGCGTTCCGCCGTCGGCAAGACCATCGCGCGGCTGGAGCAGCGCCTCGGCGTACGCCTCTTCAACCGCACCACGCGCATGCAAAGCCTGACTGAGGAAGGTCGCTTTTTCTACGAGCGCTGCTTGCGTGCGGTCGAAGAAATCCGCCTCGGCGAGGCCATGCTGGAGTCAGGCCGGCATAGCGTGCGTGGCCGGCTGCGTATCTCCATGCCCGTGCTCTTCGGTCGCCTCTGCATCGCACCAATCCTGGAAAATCTGCTCGATGAGCATCCCGAACTCGAACTCGATCTCTCGTTCAACGATCGTATCGTCGACCTCCTGGAGGATGGTTTCGATCTTGCCATCCGCAACGGGCAACTGAAAGACCATCCCGACCTGATGGCCCGCGCCGTCGCTCGTCAGCGGATGACCGTCTGTGCATCTCCCGCCTATCTCGAAAGGCACGGCGTACCGCAGACGATCGCGGATATTCCGCAGCATCAAGGCATCGTCTACAGACGAGGCGACTATGAAAGGAGCTGGATCTTCCCCGCGCCAAATGATCCATGGCGGCAGGTCCTGCCACGCTCGCGGCTGCGGCTCGATGACCTCGCGGCGATCTCGGACGCAGCGCTTGCCGGCCGCGGCCTTGCCTGGCTGCCTTGCTGGCTGGTACGCGAGAACGTTGCTGCAGGCCGTCTCGTCCAAGTCCTGAAACACGAGGAAGCCAATATCTTCGATGCTCACGCTATCTGGCTGCGCTCGCCGGTCATGGTGCCGAAGGTCAGACTGGCGATCGACACGCTCGCCGCCCGGCTTCCGGCAATGATGGGCTAGACGGAAGAAACCGGATGAGAAGCGCGCCCGACCGAGGAGGGTAACGGACATTCTTGCCCGCTTGGCACGTCCGGGCAGGACCTAGAGCGCCGTGCGTCCATTCGGACGCACAAAGGACGCTCTAACTCTTTGAAGCGACGCATCAGGCGCCCGACCCATCCGGCCGCAACCCGCCGATGAAAAGCTGCTCCAGGAAGCGCGCCGCGTCCTCGAAGCGCCCGTCGCCGGAATGCTCTTCGCCAAGCACGGCGCGAACCTGCACGTCGAAATCGGCATAGTGCTGCGTCGTTGACCAGATCGAGAAGATGAGGTGATAGGGGTCGCAGCGGGCGATCTTGCCGCTTTTGATCCAGGTGCGGATCACGGCCGCCTTTTCGTCGACCAGCTCTTTCAGCGGTCCTTTCAGCATGTCGAGGACGTGCGGCGCGCCTTGCAACATCTCGTTGGCGAATAGCCGGCTCTCGCGGGGGAAATCGCGCGCCATCTCCAGCTTGCGGCGGATATAGCTGCGGATCTCCGCTTCCGGATCGCCTTCCGCATCGAAGGCCCTCAGAGGCTCCAGCCAGTTATAGAGCACCCGGTCGATCAGCGCCCGGTGCATGGCTTCCTTGGTGCGGAAATAATAGAGCAGGTTCGGCTTCGACATGCCGGCCACCTCGGCGATCTGGTCGATGGTCGAGCCGCGGAAGCCGCTGACCGAAAACACATCCAGAGCCGCTTCCAGGATCTGCTCTTCCTTCTCCTCCTGGATGCGTGTCCGCCGAAGTGTCTTCGCCGCTCTCGGTATGGCCATTCGCTCTTTTCCCCTTGAAATTCAACTCCTTCGCTCAAGATTTGAAGAACGGCCCCTCCTGCCGCTTTATCAGGCAACTGCCTGCATTTTTGTCTATATTTTTCGTGATTTTCGTCTTGAGCGCAGCGATGGAAGTTGTAATGTTTACCAATCGGTCAAATTATCCGCCAGATAAAAAACAAAGGCAACTGGCGATTTTCCGGCGCTGACAGAACAAGAAGCGGCAGCGGAATTTGACCACGGGAACAAGGCGGGCATGTACATTGCATGACTGCCGCAAAACAGGTGAGGACTTTCAGTATGGTGGCAGCGCCAGGCGAAAACATGCGCGTCAATGGGGACCGTCTCTGGGACAGTCTCATGGACATGGCGACGATCGGCCCGGGAATTGCCGGCGGCAACAACCGCCAGACGCTGACGGATTCCGACGCCGAGGGCCGCAACCTCTTCAAGACATGGTGCGAAGACGCCGGCATGACGCTCGGCGTCGACAAGATGGGCACGATGTTCGCGACCCGCCCCGGCACCGATCCGAACGCCCTTCCCGTCTATGTCGGCTCGCATCTCGATACCCAGCCGACCGGCGGCAAATATGACGGCGTGCTCGGCGTGCTCGGCGCCCTCGAAGTCGTCAGAACCATGAACGACCTCGGCATCAAGACCAAGCACCCCATTGTCGTCACCAACTGGACGAACGAGGAAGGCGCCCGCTTCGCGCCTGCCATGCTGGCCTCCGGCGTCTTCGCCGGCGCGCACAGCCTGGACTTCGCCTACAATCGCAAGGATCCCGAAGGCAATCTCTTCGGTGACGAGCTGAAGCGCATCGGCTGGGTCGGCGACGAGGAAGTCGGCGCCCGCAAGATGCACGCCTATTTCGAATATCACATCGAGCAGGGCCCGATCCTCGAAGCCGAAAACAAGCAGATCGGCGTCGTTACCCACTGTCAGGGCCTGTGGTGGCTGGAATTCACGCTGACCGGCAAGGAAGCCCATACCGGCTCAACTCCGATGAACATGCGCGTCAATGCCGGCCTTGCGATGTCGCGCATTCTGGAAATGGTCCAGGGTGTCGCCATGGACGAACAGCCAGGCGCCGTTGGCGGCGTCGGCCAGGTCTTCTTCTCGCCGAATTCCCGCAACGTGCTGCCGGGCAAGGTCGTCTTCACCGTCGACATCCGCTCGCCCGACAAGGCCAAGCTCGACCGCATGCGGGCAAAGATCGAGGCCGAAACGCCCAAGATCTGCGACGCGTTGGGAGTGGGCTGTTCCATCGAGGCGATCGGCCATTTCGAGCCCGTCACCTTCGACGAGAAACTCGTCACCTCGGTCCGCTCCGCCGCCGACCGCCTCGGCTACAGCCACATGAACATCATCTCCGGCGCCGGCCATGACGCCTGCTGGGCCGCCAAGGTCGCCCCTGCCACCATGGTCATGTGCCCCTGCGTCGGTGGTCTCTCGCACAACGAAGCGGAAGACATTTCCAAGGAATGGGCAACGGCGGGCGCCGATGTGCTGTTCCATGCGGTGGTCGAGACGGCGGAGATAGTGTCGTGATCACGGATCCGGACGCAGATCTGGACAGCATGAGCCACGCTGATCTGTTATCGGCGGCACGAGCCATGCGCCACGCGATCCGCATTCACCGCGATACGTCTGGCCATGAACTCTGTTGGCATCATCCCGATCTGTGGACGCTTCTGCCTGATACGCCGACCGGCGGTCAGATCGTGCCCGATTGACCTCAATTTATGCGCGGCTGCATCCGCTACCGCCAGTCATTGGATAACCAGCTTGCGCAGGCACCGCGCAGCGACAGGGAGTTCGGAGAATGAGCACAGTCATCAAGAACGGCACCATCGTCACCGCCGACCTCACCTATAAGGCTGACGTCAAGATCGACGGCGGCAAGATCGTCGAGATTGGGCAGAACCTTTCGGGCACCGAAACGCTCGACGCGACAGGCTGCTACATCATGCCCGGCGGCATCGATCCGCATACCCATCTGGAAATGCCCTTCATGGGCACCTATTCCTCCGACGATTTCGAGAGCGGCACGCGCGCTGCCCTTTCCGGCGGCACGACCATGGTCGTCGATTTCGCCCTTCCCTCGCCCGGCCAGTCGCTGCTCGAGGCGCTGACCATGTGGGACAACAAGTCGACCCGTGCCAATTGCGACTATTCCTTCCACATGGCAATCACCTGGTGGGGCGAGCAGGTCTTCAACGAAATGAAGACGATCGTTGAGGACAAGGGCATCAACACCTTCAAGCACTTCATGGCCTATAAGGGCGCGCTGATGGTGAATGACGACGAGATGTTCGCTTCCTTCCAGCGTTGCGCCGAGCTTGGCGCTCTGCCGCTCGTCCATGCCGAAAACGGCGATGTCGTCGCCTCCCTTTCCGCCAAGCTGCTGTCCGAAGGCAATAACGGCCCCGAGGCGCATGCCTATTCGCGCCCGGCCGAAGTCGAGGGCGAGGCAACCAACCGCGCCATCATGATCGCCGACATGGCCGGCTGCCCTGTCTATATCGTCCACACCTCTTGCGAACAGGCGCATGAAGCGATCCGCCGCGCCCGTCAGAAGGGCATCCGCGCCTATGGCGAGCCGCTGATCCAGCACCTGACCCTCGACGAGTCAGAATATTTCGACAAGGATTGGGATCATGCCGCCCGCCGCGTCATGTCCCCGCCCTTCCGCAACAAGCAGCATCAGGACAGCCTCTGGGCCGGCCTTGCCTCCGGTTCGCTGCAGGTCGTGGCGACCGACCATTGCGCCTTCACCACGGCGCAGAAGCGATTCGGCGTTGGCGATTTCACCAAGATCCCGAACGGCACCGGCGGCCTCGAAGACCGCATGCCGATGCTCTGGACCTATGGCGTCAATACGGGTCGCCTGACGATGAACGAATTCGTCGCCGTCACCTCGACCAACATTGCCAAGATCCTCAACATCTACCCGAAGAAGGGCGCGATCCTCGTCGGCGCCGATGCCGATCTCGTCGTCTGGGATCCGAAGCGCTCCAAGACCATTACGTCGAAGAGCCAGGAGTCGGCGATCGATTACAACGTCTTCGAAGGCAAGGAAGTCACCGGCCTGCCGCGCTATACCCTGACACGTGGCGTCGTGGCGATCGAGGAAGGGACTGTCAAAACCCGCTCCGGCCATGGCGAATTCGTCAAGCGCGAGCCGGTCACCGCCGTCAGCAAGGCGCTGTCGACCTGGAAGGAGATCACCGCTCCCCGCAAGGTCGAACGCACGGGCATCCCGGCGAGCGGGGTGTGACACACATGCGCGGCCATCTGCTTCTGACGATCGTTTCCCTGGCCGCGCTTTCCACCGCGGCGAATGCCGACACGCTGCCCATCAAGGGCAGCTACGGCAACAAGGATGGCTGCGCCTACGCCAAGAGCGGCGAAAGCACCAACTTCTTTCTGCTGACTTCCGAGGGTATCACCACGGCGGCCTCTTACTGCGAAATCAAGAAAGTCCTGAAGACCGAAGGCAAGGACTTCACCGCCACGGTCACTTGCCAGGCGGAGAGCGAAGAGAGCAGCAACGACGACACCGTCAAGATCACATCAGGGCCTAAAGGCTATACGATCGGGTTCGTGGCTGATGCCGCAATCAAGTGGGGGCCGCTGCCGCTATGCAAATAGCCTCACGCCGGCACCAGCGCATCCAGCTCCGGCAGCAGGATCACGCTTTCCTGCTCGTTCGGATCGGTGCGGGCAATGATCGCCGTGCAGGGCGTGCCGCCGAGGTTTGCCGGAAGATGCGGCACACCGGCCGGAATGTAGAAAAGTTCGCCGGCGCGCACGATCACATGGTTCTCCAGTCTGTCGCCATACCAGGTATGCGCCTCACCGGAGAGCATGTAGATCGCCGTTTCATGCGCCTCATGCAGATGCGCCTTGGCGCGCACGCCGGGCGGGATCGTCAGAAGATGCATGCAGATGCCCTTCGCGCCCACGGTCTCGGCCGCAATACCCTCGAAATAGCTGAGCCCCTGCTTGCCGTCATAGGTGTGGTTGGGGCGAACAATGTGGCAGGTGGGCTTTGATTTTGCGTCCATCCTCATCCTCCAAGGACTGTGCTGTCGGTAAGACCGGCGGCAATGATATCATGGAAAATCGCGCCGGCGCGGCGAAAACAAGACTGGTTTATTGATGCAAGCACCCTCCGTCGTATCCGCCAAGGATCTCTGTCTCAGCTACCAGACGAATGACGGCGCGGTGCACGCGCTTGCTGATGTCAATCTCGATATCCGCAGGGGCGAGTTTGTCTCCTTCATCGGCCCTTCCGGCTGCGGCAAGACGACTTTCCTGCGCGTCATCGCCGATCTCGAGCGCAAGACCTCCGGCGACATCGCCATCAACGGCATGACACCGGATGAGGCCCGCAAGGCCCGTGCCTATGGCTATGTCTTCCAGGCTCCGGCACTTTATCCGTGGCGCACAATCGAGAAGAACATCGCCCTGCCGCTGGAGATCATGGGTTATTCGAAACCCGAACAGAAGAAGCGCATTGATGGGGCGCTCGACCTCGTCGAACTCTCCGGCTTCGAGAAAAAATTTCCCTGGCAGCTCTCAGGCGGCATGCAGCAGCGTGCCTCGATCGCCCGCGCGCTCGCCTTCGACGCCGATCTGCTCTTGATGGACGAACCCTTCGGCGCCCTCGATGAAATCGTCCGCGATCACCTGAATGCGGCGCTTCTGAAACTGTGGTCGCGCACCAACAAGACGATCTGCTTCGTCACCCATTCCATTCCGGAAGCCGTCTACCTCTCCACCAAGATCGTCGTCATGTCGCCACGCCCGGGCCGCGTGACCGATATTATCGACTCGACACTGCCGAAGGAACGACCGCTCGACATCCGCGAGACACCGGAATTCCTGGAAATCGCCCACCGCGTCCGCGAAGGGCTGAGGGCGGGGCACAGTTATGAGTAAGCGCATACGCGGAATTTCGAGGGAGGCCGCATGAAACCCGACACCCTCAAGGACAAGATCATCCCCGTCCTCACGATCCTGCTGGTGCTGATCGCCGTCTGGTATGTCGCCGCGGTCTTCCTCAACGCGCCGTTCCAGCGCGATATGGACGCGCGCAATAACGTCACCTCGACGACGACGGAATTCATCGGCAGGGCACTCTCCCAGCCGAAGCCCATCCTGCCGGCGCCGCATCAGGTGGCGCAGAACGTCTTCGAAAACACCTTCCTGCGAAAGCTCTCCAGCAATCGCAGCCTCGTCTACCACGCAGGCGTCACCCTCTCTTCCACCGCGCTCGGCTTTGCGCTCGGTACGCTGCTTGGCATCGTGATCGCTGTCGGCATCATCCATATCAAGGCGCTCGATCGCAGCCTGATGCCGTGGATCATCGCATCCCAAACCGTGCCGATCCTGGCAATCGCACCGATGGTCATCGTCGTGCTCGGCTCGATCAATATTACCGGCCTCATCCCGAAGGCGCTGATCTCCACCTACCTCTCCTTCTTCCCGGTCACGGTCGGCATGGTGAAGGGGCTGCGCTCGCCCGAGGTCATGCATCTCGATCTGATGCGCACCTACAATGCCACGGCCGCACAAACCTTCTGGAAGCTGCGCGTGCCTGCCTCCATCCCCTTCCTCTTCACCTCGATGAAGGTGGCAATCGCCGCAAGCCTCGTTGGCGCTATCGTCGGCGAACTGCCGACCGGCGCCGTCGCCGGCATTGGCTCCAAGCTGCTTGCCGGCTCCTATTACAGCCAGACGATCGATATCTGGGCAGCACTGGTCGCCGGCTCGGTCCTTGCCGCAATCCTTGTCGCCATCGTTGGCCTCGTCGCGAAGATCGTCGACCGCGCCATGGGCGGGAGGCCGGTATGAAGCAAATCGTGCTTTCCTGGCAGGGCCTGATCGCTCTCCTCTGCGTGGCAGGCGCAATGGTCATGCTGCCTGTCTTTGGGGCCGGTGCCACACAGCCTCCGTCCGCAGGAACTGTCATCCTGATCGCACTGCTTGCGATCGTCGCAGCACTGATCTCCTTCGCGCCCCTATCCACATCGCTTGTCGCAACCGCCCTCTTCATCGGCGCTCATGGTGCGGCATGGCTTCTGCTCGGTACACTTTCGGGCAATGAAGGCTTCGCCGGCACCTCCTTCTTCCTGCTGCTGGCCGCCTGCTGGTTGCTTGCCTGGCGCTGCGTGACGGAGCTTTCGGAACTCAAGCCGACAACACCGTCCGGCCAGTGGCTGCTGCGGCTGCTGATCCCGGCAATCTTCGGCACCTGGATCCTCATCATCTGGGAAACAATCACGCGCGGCGCGGGTGTCCCTTTCGTGCTGCTGCCACCGCCGTCCGCGATTGGCGCACGCATCATAGGCTCCCTGCCGATCCTCGGCGAAGATATCAGGCAAACGATCTTCAAGGCCGTTCTGATCGGTTACACCATCGGCTGCGTCAGCGGCTTCGTCGTCGCCATCCTTGCCGACCGTTTCGCCTTTCTGCGCCGCGGCTTGCTGCCGATCGGCAATTTGGTTTCGGCCCTGCCGATGATCGGCGTGGCACCGATCATGGTCATGTGGTTCGGCTTCGACTGGCCGTCGAAGGCGGCCGTCGTCATCATCATGACCTTCTTCCCGATGCTGGTGAACACCGTTGCAGGGCTAGCCGCCTCCGGCAACATGGAGCGCGACCTGATGCGCACCTATGCATCGAACTACTGGCAGACGCTGGTCAAGCTCAGGCTTCCCGCCGCAATGCCCTTCATTTTCAATGCACTGAAGATCAACTCGACGCTGGCTCTGATTGGTGCCATCGTTGCGGAATTCTTCGGAACGCCGATCGTCGGCATGGGCTTCCGCATCTCCACGGAGATCGGCCGCATGAATGTCGACATGGTCTGGGCCGAGATCGCCGTCGCGGCGCTTGCAGGCTCGATCTTCTATGGTGTCGTCGCCCTTGCCGAGAGGGCGGTGACGTTCTGGCATCCGTCTATCCGTGGTGGTTAGACGTGCCCCGGCCCCGCACCAGGGCCTGGGCATAACTTCAGAGGGAACAAGAAAATGAAAAAATTAATGGTTGCAATGATGGCGAGCGCTATGTCGCTTGCCGCCGCCCACGCGATGGCGGCCGACAAGGTGGCGCTCCAGTTGAAGTGGGTCACCCAGTCGCAATTCGCCGGCTACTACGTCGCCAAGGACAAGGGCTACTATGAAGAAGAAGGCCTCGACGTCGATATCAAGCCAGGCGGCCCCGATATCGCTCCCGAGCAGGTGATCGCCGGCGGCGGCGCCGATGTGATCGTCGACTGGATGGGTGGTGCGCTGGTTGCTCGCGAAAAGGGCGTTCCGCTGGTCAACATCGCCCAGCCCTATCAGAAGTCGGGCATGGAAATGATCTGCCGCAAGGACGGCCCGGTCAAGACCGAAGCCGATTTCAAGGGCCATACCCTCGGCGTCTGGTTCTTCGGCAACGAATATCCTTTCTTCGCCTGGATGAGCAAGCTCGGCCTCAAGACCGATGGCGGCCCTGACGGTGTGACGGTACTCAAGCAGAGCTTCGACGTTCAGCCGCTGCTGCAGAAGCAGGCCGACTGCATTTCCGTCATGACCTATAATGAATACTGGCAGGCAATCGATGCCGGCCTGAAGCCGGAAGATCTCACCGTCTTCAACTACACCGCCATGGGCAACGACCTGTTGGAAGACGGTCTCTATGCTTCGGAAGAAAAGCTGAAGGATCCGGCCTTCAAGGAAAAGATGGTCAAGTTCGTCCGCGCTTCGATGAAGGGCTGGAAATACGCCATGGAGAACCCGGATGAAGCAGCCGGAATCGTCGTCGACGCCGGCGGCCAGGACGAAAACCACCAGAAGCGCATGATGGGCGAAGTCGCCAAGCTGATCGGTGACGGCACCGGCAAACTCGACACCACGCTCTATGATCGTACGGCGAAGGCCCTGCTCGACCAGAAGATCATCAACAAGGAGCCATCGGGCGCCTGGACCCACGACATCACTGACGCCGCCGCCAAGTAACGGCATAGCGATACCAAAATGCAACGCGCGCGGGAGAATCTCCCGCGCGTTTCTATTTTTTGCACTCAATGAAAAAAATCGCCTTGCAACTGTCGCATTTATCAGGCGTCAAACGTCGAAGCATATGAGAGCCGATCAATCATCGTCATGTTCACATAACCCTGAGGTGATTGATGAGCCCCGCAATGGTAATTAATATTATCTCATGGGGAATTATTTTCTGCCAGGCTTGCACGTGGAGCAAATCGATACCACGTTCTAGCTGGATTTGCCGGAGAGGGATGACGCGTTCCGGCAGATGAGATGCGGGTAAATACCTCTGAGATTTGGAAGACGGCATTTGCCCGGTTCGCGAGTTGCATGACGACACGCGAGTCCGGCCGATCCTGTCAAGAGATTGGACGAAGACGCATGGCACTGAAGCCGCACGCATTACTACGCGCCTCCACTTTTCTTGTTGCTGCATTTGCGGCCTCGGCTGTATTTGCGCAGGAACCCAAGGCCACCCAGCCGCAGGCCCAGGCTCTGCAGAACCTGCCGGCAATCGTTGTCACCAAGGCCGTAAACCGCACCCTCGTCGACCGTGTCATCGGCACGGGAACGGTCAAGCCCGTCGAGGAAGTCTATATCCAGCCGCAGGTCGAAGGCCTCTCCATCCGCACCCTGAAGGCCGATGTCGGCGACAAGGTTCAGGCGGAAAGCACGCTGGCGACGCTGAACGATGACGCTCTGGTCTTGACGAAGAGCCAGATGATGGCGACGAAAGCCAAGGGCGAGGCAAGCCTTGCCCAGCTACGCGCCCAGCTCGTCGAGGCTCAGGCCAATGCCGAGCAGGCAAGGCAGCAGCAGGTCCGCGCCCAGGAAATGGTCAAGAAGGGTACGGTTTCGACCGCCCAGGTCGAGCAGGCCGATGCAACTGCCGCCGCCGCCAATGCCCGCGTCTCCTCCGCCGAGCAGGCGATCGAGGTCGCCGAAGCCGATCTCAAGGTCTTCGACAGCCAGATCGCCGACGCGGACCTGAAACTGGCGCGCACCGATGTGAAGACACCGGTCGCGGGCATCATTTCAGCCAAGAACGCCAAGGTCGGCGCTATTGCCGCCGGCAACGGCGATCCGCTATTCACCGTCATCCGCGACGGCGACGTCGAACTTGTCGCCGAAGTCGCCGAAAGCGACATCGTCAGGATCATGGCCGGCCAGAAGGCGACGATTTCGCTTTCCGGCAGCCGCGAGAAGCTTTCCGGCGCCGTGCGCCTGGTGTCGCCGACCGTCGATCCGGTCACCCGCCTCGGCCTCGTCCATATCTCTATCGACGATGACAGCAAGGCGCGTTCCGGCATGTATGGCAGCGCCGAGATCATCGTTCGCGAGACGGAGGGCGTATCGCTTCCCCTGACGGCAGTGCTCACCAGCAACGAAGGCTCCTCCGCCCGCAGGGTCGAGGATGGCGTGGTGAAATACGCCAAGGTCGAGACCGGCATCCAGGACGGTGCCTATGTCGAGATCGTCAATGGATTGAAGACCGGCGACGAGGTCGTGGCCAAGGCGGGCGCTTATGTCCGCGACGGTGACCATATCACTCCGGTGCGTGAACAGCCTCCGGCTTCCAACTAAAGAGACCATCCGATGAATTTTTCAGCCTGGTCCATTCGAAATCCGATCGCGCCGCTCCTGGCCTTCTGCCTGCTGGTGTTCATCGGCATGCAGTCCTTCAACTCGCTGCCGATCACCCGCTTTCCCAACATCGACGTGCCGCTGGTTTCGATCAGCGTGACGCAGAGTGGCGCCTCGCCTGCCGAACTCGAAATGCAGGTGACGAAGGAGATCGAAGACGCGGTCGCCTCGATCACCGGCATCGACGAGATCCAGTCGACGGTGACCGACGGCAGCTCGCAGACCAACGTCATGTTCCGTATGGAAGTGCCGACCGAACAGGCCGTGCAGGACACCAAGGACGCGATCGACCGTATCCGCAGCGATCTGCCGGCAAACATCGAAGAACCGATTGTCTCCAAGGTCGATGTTGAAGGCCAGGCGATCCAGACTTTCGCCGTATCCTCGCCAGACCTGTCGCTGGAGGAACTCTCCTGGTTCGTTGACGACACGATCAAACGTTCACTGCAGGGCCAGTCCGGCATCGGCCGCGTCGACCGCTACGGTGGCGCAGAGCGCGAAGTGCGCATCGAACTCACCCCCGGCAAGCTCGATGCATATGGCATCACTGCCGCGAGCGTGAATCAGCAGCTGCGCGGCACCAATGTCGATCTCGGCTCCGGCCGCGGCCAGGTGGCCGGCAGCGAGCAGGCGATCCGCGTTCTCGGCGATGCCCGCAACGTCGCCGAGCTTGCCGACACGACGATTGCTCTGCCGAACGGTCGCTTCGTCAAGCTGTCCGATCTCGGCGTCATCAAGGACACCTACGAGGAGCCGAAATCCTTCTCGCGCTTCAATGATACGCCTGTCGTTACCTTCGGCGTCTTCCGCTCGAAGGGCGCCAGCGAAGTCAGCGTCGCCGAAACCGTGGCGCAGAGCCTCGACAAGGTGCGGGGCGAAAACCCGAACGTAAAGATCGAGCTGATCGACGATTCGGTCTATTTCACCTACGGCAACTACGAAGCCGCCATCCATACGCTGCTCGAAGGTGCTCTCCTCGCCATCATCGTCGTCCTTCTGTTTCTCAGGAACTGGCGTGCGACCCTGATCTCTGCAATCGCGCTACCGCTCTCCGCCATCCCGACCTTCTGGGTCATGGACATGATGGGCTTCTCGCTGAACCTTGTCAGCTTCCTGGCCTTGACGCTTGCGACGGGTATTCTCGTCGACGATGCGATCGTAGAAATCGAAAACATCGCCCGCCATATCAAGATGGGCAAGACGCCCTATCGGGCGGCGATCGAGGCGGCTGATGAAATCGGCCTTGCCGTCATCGCCACCACCTTCACCATCATCGCGGTCTTCGTGCCGGTTTCCTTCATGCCGGGCATTCCGGGCCAGTACTTCATCCAGTTCGGCCTGACCGTCGCCTTCTCTGTTTTCTTCTCACTGATGGTGGCGCGCCTCATCACCCCGATGATGGCCGCCTATTTGATGCGTGCCGAAGACGGCATGGAAGACCATCACGACAATGACGGCCTGCTGATGAAGGGCTATACGCGCCTGGTGCGGGGCACGACCGGGCACTGGTACACGCGTTACGCGACGCTGCTTGCGGCGATCGGTTTCCTGATCGGTTCTGTCTTCCTGCTGATGCAGGTTCCCGGCAGCTTCCTGCCGCCGGAAGACGCCTCGCGCATCGTTCTCTCCGTCGAACTGCCGCCCAATGCCCGGCTCGACGACACCGAGAAGACGACCGATGCGATCTATGACAGGGTCAAGGACATCAACGGCGTCGAAAGCGTCTTCGTTCTCGGCGGCGCATCGCCGAAGGGCGATCTCGAACTGCGCCGTGCGACGATCACGCTTGCGCTCCACAAGCTCGACCAGTCGCTGGTCAAGAAGGTGGTCAACGATGTGCTCGGCCATATTCCCGTCATCGGCCCGATGCTGCCGAAGGTGGAAGTCCACGGCCGCGAACGTCCGCAATGGGATATCGAAAAGGAAGTCTTCGCCAAGCTGCGCGACATTCCCGACGTCCATATCCTCAAGCTCAACGACCGCGGCGAACGCGACCTGTCCTTCAACTTCCTCTCCAAGAACGAGAAGGACCTGAATGATGCGGTCGGCATTCTGGAATCCAAGCTGCGTGCCGATCCGCTGCTGGCGAATGTCAGCGCCGACGGCGCGCTGCCCCGTCCGGAATTGCAGGTCTACCCGCGCAAGGACGAAGCCGCCCGCCTCGGCATCACGCCGCAGCAGATCTCCGAGACGATCCGTGTCGCCACCATCGGCGATGTGGACGCAGCCCTTGCCAAGATCTCGCTCGACGATCGCCAGATCCCGATCCGGGTTCAGGCCGCACTCGACATGCGCCGTGATCTCGCGGCCATCCGGGCATTGAAGATCCAGACCGCCCGCGGCGGCACCGTTCCGCTCGCAAGCGTCGCCAATATCGACTATTCGGAAGGCGTCAGCTCGATCAAGCGCAACAACCGCTACCGCGTCGTCTCGATCGGCTCCGACCTGCCACAGGGCGTGGCGCTCGACACGGCTTCGGCCCGCTTCCGCCAGATCGTCAACGAGGCCAAGATCCCGGCCACGGTGCATCTTGCCGAAAGCGGCGATACCAAGGTGCAGACGGAGATGCAGCAGAGCTTCGTTAACGCCATGCTGATGGGCCTCCTCTTGGTGCTGACGGTGCTGATCCTGCTCTTCAAGGACGTAATCCAGCCCTTCACCATCCTGTTCTCGCTGCCGCTCGCCATCGGTGGCGTGGCGGCGGGCCTGATCGTCACCAGCAATCCGCTGTCGATGCCCGTCATGATCGGCATTCTGATGCTGATGGGTATCGTCACGAAGAACGCCATCCTGCTCGTCGATTTCGCGATCGAGATGCGCCACCAGGGCATGGCTCGTGTCGAGGCCATGGTCGAAGCCGGCCGCAAGCGCGCCCGGCCGATCATCATGACCTCGATCGCCATGTCGGCCGGCATGCTGCCTTCCGCGCTCGGCGTCGGCGAAGGCGGCTCGTTCCGCGCGCCGATGGCGATCGCGGTGATCGGCGGCATTATCGTCTCGACGGTGCTCTCGCTCGTCGTCGTGCCCTCCTTCTTCCTGATCATGGACGATCTTTCCCGCCTGCTCGGCTGGATCTTCGGCCGCTTGGTCGGCAAGAAGGACAAGGAGGATCTGCCGATGTCGAGCGAAGATCTCACCCGCGTCGCCCGCGAGAACCGCAGCGACATCGACTCGCTGGAGGAACGCCTGACCGCGATCGAAAGACCGGAAAGCAAACGCAAGGTTGGCAACGACACCAACGTGCTGCGCCTGCCGCCCTTCGCGGCTGAATAAGCCTAACGCCATGAAGGAAAAGGCCGGGCATCGACCCGGCCTTTTTATTTATCGAGCTTACCGCAGCCTTGGCGCCGCCGTACTGTCTCTTACGACAAGTTCGAGATCGAGCGCCTCATGATCTTCCGGCAGCGCATTTTCGAGGATCGCCGTCACCGAGCGCCGTGCGATTTCGGCAAAGGGCTGCGCGACAGTGGTCAGGCGCGGCAGCGAGGTTGCGGCTTCCGGCACACCGTCGAAGCCGATAATGGATACGTCCTCCGGCACTTTTAGCCCGCGCTCGGCGAGCCACTGCATGGCAAACAGCGCAACCTTGTCCGACATCGCCAGAATGGCCGTCGGTGGATTGGCAGAGGAGAACAGGGCTTCCATGGCCGTGATGGTGCTCGGTCTGTCATGCAACGTTCCCTGGATCGGAACGGCGTCGCGCGGAATGCCGTATTCCGCTAACGCCTGCCAGTAGCCATGCATGCGGTCACGCGGGGTCGCTTCCATTTCAGGATCGACACGCGCGGGCGCCACCAGCCCGACAAGGCCATCGACATCGCCGATCGATAGGATCGCGATATTCCGGTGCCCGAGCTCCAGCAGATGCCGCGCAGCCGCAGCTCCGCCCGCGACATTGTCGATGCCGATCGCCGGGATCGTCTCATCCTCGATACCGAGCGCCAGCGCGATGAACGGCAGCTGGCGCTGACGGGTGAGTTCCACGAGCCTCTCTCCGCCTTCCACGCACAGCAGGATGAAGCCGTCGACGAGCGCGCTGTTGATGTTCCAGGCAAGCCGCTCCTCGTTCATCGCCGATACGACGGCAATGCCTGTGCCGCTGGCATCGCAAACTTCACCGATCGCGGTCATCAGCGAACGCGCCCAGGGATCGTCGAAGAAATAGGTAAGCGGTTCGACGGCGGCGACGCCGATCGCGTTCACCCGCCCTGCCCTGAGCAGCCTGCCCTTGACATCAGGCCCACCATAACCGAGCTCGCGTGCGACATTGAGCACCCGCTCGCGAACCTCCTCCCGAACCACGTCTGGACGGCTGAATACGTTCGATGCCGTGCCCTGCGATACGCCTGCCGCCTTGGCGACATCAGCCAGTCTCACATGCCCTTTGCCCAAAGCTACTCCTTGCAGGTCCGAATTTGGTTCACTCTAGCAAAAAATTGTATCGGTTCAAAATAAACTTGACATCCGACTAAGATGAGAGGAAGATTGAATCGGTTCAATAAATCCATCGAGATTTTGAATCGATTCAATATTATTATGGAGAACGGAGTGATGATCCCGATCAGTTCGCTATTCAAGGATCTTTATGAAGACCGCTGGGGTAACCCGCGCAACAGCCAGCCCGCCGAGGAGGCCGAACGCGGCAAGCGCCTGTTTGTCCTGCTGCCTTTCACGCGTCGGTTCATCAGCAATCGCAAACGCCCGGACGCCTGGTCCTTCACCATCCCGGTCGATCGCCGGCTTCGATAGGCATCTCAACAGCGGCGTTTGACCAAAATCAATTCCCGCGCGCTTCCCTTCCCTTATTCTCGCATCATCAAGGGAACATTGGCAGCATCGACCGCTGCCGGAGGCCGGAACATGAACAGGATGCTGATGCTGAGCAGCCGCGAGCGGGCGCTGCTTTCCAGAGCCGGAATATTTGCAGAGCTGGACAGCGCAGAAACCGAGGCACTACGCGCCTGCTCCACCATAGTCGCTTCCGGTCCGCACGATATTCTCTTTCAGGAAGGCGAACCTGCCGCTCATTTCTACAGCGTGCTAGAGGGCTACGTCCGGCTCTTTCGTCTGAATGGTGAAGGCCGAGAAGCTGACATCCGCATCTGCGAACCCGGCGACAGTTTCGCCGAATGCCTGATCCAGGCGGGTGGCACCTATCGCTACGGCGCCCAGTCGATGGACAATACGGTTCTTGCCCGCTTCCATATCGGCAAGGTGCGCGCCCTGCTGGCTGAACACCCGCGGATCGGCACCGCGATCATGCGCAGCCTGTCGCTGCATCTGCTGTCGACGATGGAATGCCTCGCCAACGACCGCATGCAGACGGCGCCGCAGCGCGTGGCGCACTACCTGCTCTCGCATTGCGTCGAGGAAGGCCCGACAACGGCATCGCTGCGACTGCCCTTCCCGAAGAACCTGCTTGCCCGCAAGCTCGGCCTGGCGCCGGAGGCGCTGTCCCGCGCCTTCTCGACGCTCAAATCCGCAGGCGTGACCGTGCGCGGACGTTTCATCGCCATCAACGACATCAATTCACTGAGAAGGATATGAAGCTAGGTCAGACCCCAGAAGCCATGTCTCTTGCCATGTTGTCGCTTCAACTGCGCGACATAGGCATCGTGGGAGCCAGCGCTGCTGAAATCGACGATATGGGGGGCGAGAGACGCGCATTCCGCCAGATGCCGTGCCGCATGCTTGTAGCGACTGGATCGCCCGCTATCGAGCGTAAAATCGATCATTGAACGCAAGACGATCGTGGCCGCGATCGGATGTTTGTCGGCCAGTGCTTCAGCAGCCGGCGTCATCAATTCATAGAGGTCACCGTCGAGCTCCGCCTTCCGCCTGACGATAAGTTTTGCGGCCTCGGCAAGTGCCGGCCAGCCCAGGAAAAAAACGAGCGACGTGTGGACGTCAGGGAAAGCCTGGGCATAGGCGAACGCCTTTTCCTCGGCCTCGATGTCATCGAAATCTGGCAATCGCTTCAGGAACGCGCGTAGGTGCACGTCGTTCAGCGATTGCTCGAACCACGTCCATCGATCGGCCTGAGCCTCGTCAGCGCGCCCCAAAGCTTCGAGCGTCGCGATACGGGCCAATTGCCACTCGACGGGATTTTCAGCCCGGCCTCCGATATCTGCTCGGTCCAGCGTCTCGAGTGCCTCGTCAGCACGTCCTGCCAAAAGCAGACGGTCGGCAATGTCTGCAGCCACCTGAGGGAACCTGCGGGTCTTTTCAGGCTGCTGGGCGATATACGCATCGACATCGCCCTGAGCGTCGGCGATCTCTTGCAGAGCGATATGCACGGTTAGTTCGCGGCGCTGCCTGTAGACTTCGTCCTCATAGATCGGGCCATGGGAACCCAAGCCGATGAGCCGACGGTCAGCGGCTGCGGGCTTTGCGAGAGGCTCGTTCGACCACTCCACGAACAAGGCTTTCAGATGTTCGAGACCATCGTTGCCGAGCGCCGCGACCATTGCCGTGATCAATTCGTCGTACTGGCCATAAGCATTCCCTTGGGCGGCTGCGAAGATCTTGTCGGCAAGGGTCTTGGTATCGATACCTGCCATCTTGGCGATAACACCGGCATCCGTGCGAGCTTGGTGAAAACTCTCCATGAGCGAACCGCTGCCATCGTCGGATCGCTCGAAGATCGAATCGCCAAGCGCCAGAAATTGCCAGATCAGTTCGAAGCCTTCTTTCGGATCGTCTGCGGCAACGATATCGACGATCGCCTTGCGTTGCGTTTCAAGATCGGCCTTGAGCTTCCTTACCTTGTGCCAGTCTATGTAGGTGCGAGCGCGAGCGATACTGACGAGCCGTTTGCGTATTTGACGCGCCATCTCGGCGCTGCTCTCGTTGCCGGCGAGCTCCATGCGAAGCCGTTGCTTGTGAGCGGCGCTGCCGGTGCTGATTTCGATCAGCAGCTCGGCAAGCCGTTGCGTGCCGAGCGCTTCCAGGTTCTTCGCATTGAGAGTCGTCTTCGCCGCCATTGCTCTTCGCTAGCTGATTTGCGTCAACGTTACCGTGCAGAGCATTCCGGTCCAAGATCGGGACGACGAAATAATCTAGAGACCACCCTGCACCCGCAGGAAGTCGACGATCGAACTGATGCCGTCGCCACGCTTCATGTCGGAGAAGACGAAGGGGCGCGTTGCGCGCATGCGTGTCGCATCCCGGTCCATCACATCAAGGTCAGCCCCGACATAAGGCGCCAGATCCTTCTTGTTGATGACGAGAAGATCTGACCTTGTAATGCCCGGCCCACCTTTGCGCGGAATTTCCTCACCCTGGCAGACGGAGATCACATAGATGGTTATGTCGGCGAGATCAGGCGAGAACGTCGCCGCCAGATTGTCACCACCGGATTCGATGAAAACAACGTCGAGATCGGGGATGCGCTCGTTGAGACCTGCGATAGCCTGCAGGTTGATCGTCGCATCCTCGCGGATGGCCGTATGCGGGCAGCCGCCGGTCTCAACGCCGACGATGCGCTCGGACGGCAGTGCCTGCATGCGCACCAGCGCCTCGGCATCCTCAGTCGTGTAGATGTCGTTGGTCACGACGGCGACGGAATAGTCGTCGCGCATCGCCTTGCAGAGCTTTTCGGTCAGCGCCGTCTTGCCCGAGCCGACCGGCCCGCCGATACCGACGCGCAATGGTCCGTTTCTTGATTTCATGTCTCTTACTCCTATCGAAGTCAGATGATAACGAAGCGCTGCTTTCCCGCCACCGTCAAATGACGCAGGTATCAGGATAAGTCTCGTTCATGAGCGGAACAACCGCGTCTGCTGTGTCTCGTGACGAAGCCCGGCAATATCGGCCTGAACCGTCGCGGAACCGAGATCCTCGAGAGTGGAGCGGGCAGCACGTGCGGCAATATCCATCACGTGCTCCTCCAGCCCGGCGAGAACGGCAACGCCGTCCTTCTGTCCCGTGACACCGAGCCGGATACCGGAGGAGACCGCCTGGGAGAGATAGGCATGCAGGAAGGCAGCCAGCGCTTTCTCGATTGCTATCCCGTGCGCGCCCGTCACCGCACCGACGGCCACCGGATAGGCCGTCTTCTTCGGCAATCGGCTGAACACCCCATCCGGCCATGCCTGCGCAGCCGTCAGGAAGGCTTCGCCAAGCAACATCGTCTCCTGATGCCGCTCGCGCGAGCCGGCAAGCGCTGCTGCCAGTTCTGCAAGCTCCGCAAGGCAGTCGCCATCGTTATGACCACGATGGCTTGCGGCAAAGAGCACAGCATCGTTCCAGACCGAGCCGTTGCTGGTCAGCGTCTGAAGCCAGCGCCGCAGCATGCCCGCATCGCCGACAAGTCCATCCGCCACCGCCCGCTCCAGCCCGCCGGAATAGGCGAAGGAGCCGACGGGAAAAGCCGGCGAGAGCCATGCCGTCAGGCGCAGCAAAGCCTGCAGCTCACGATCCTCAGCCATCAGGCTTCAATCATGCTTATGATGGCTGTGGTCGTGGTTGTGGCCATGCTCATGATCATGGTCGTGATGCTCATGATCGTGGTCATGATGGTCATGCCCGTGCGAATGCCCGCCCTGAGAATGATAGGCGCCGCGAGCTGGCTGGAAGGGTTCGTTGATATCAAGCACCATCGCGCCCAGCCCCTGCAACATGGTGCGGATGACGTGATCGCGCAGGATCACGATGCGATCCTCCTCGATCTGCGCCGAGAGATGACGGTTGCCGAGATGCCAGGCAAGTTCGATCAGATGCGCGCGGTCACGGCCGCGCACTTCAAACAGTTTCTCGTCGGCGGCAAGGATTTCGATCAGCTCGCCATCCTCGCGCACCAGCATGTCACCATTGGCGAAAAGCACCGGATCCTTGAGATCGAGCATCACCATCTCGCCGTTCTCCAGATGCAGGAGCTTGCGGCGCAGGTGCCGCAGATCGTGCGGCAGCTTGACCTGTGCGGTCGGATGGGAGGAAGGGGTGCCGGCGGGAAGGTAAGATGTGACGCGCTGCATGACATATCCGTTAAACTGGGACCTAGACCATGCAAAATAGCCCTTCGCGATGCAAGCACCAATGCACGTTTCGTAACGCGCTAGCCTAGATTCCATATGCCTGCAGCAGGCTCCCCTCGTCAGGTCCGACACCCTGCACGCCAAGGCCGTTTTCGACGAGGCCATGCCAGGCGTGGTTCAGCCCTTCCCGCTCATGGACGACACGATTACGGCCGAGCGCCTTGGCGAGATAGAGCGCCTTGTCGGCGGAGGCATAGACCGCCTCCTTGTCGCGTCCCTCGTGGAGATCGGCAATACCGCCTGATATCGTGATGGTGACGTCATGCCCATCCGCCGGAATCGGCCGCGCGGCAATCTGTGCCCTCACCCCTTCAATGCGCGCCACCCGCTCCTCCCGCGTCCCGCCTTGAACGACAACACCGAACTCCTCGCCGCCGAGCCGCGCCACGACCGACGCGCCATCGAAAGCCGCAGAAAGCATGGCTGAGACGGCAGTAATGACGGCATCACCACAGCCATGGCCGAAACGGTCGTTGATCGCCTTGAAACGGTCGACGTCGAAAATGGCGAGACAGGCATCCCCCTCTACCCTCTCCAGGGCATCGGTGAAAGCACGCCGGTTCAGAAGCCCCGACAGCGTGTCGGTCCGGCTGAGCTTTTCGAATTTGGCACGGGAGACGGTCAGGTCATGAATGGCGAAACCCGCCACCAGCGACAGCACGCCGGACACCATTCCACCGATCAGCCAGGAGAGGATGATGGCAAAGATCATGGCATGCCCGAGGGTAATCGGCAGCACTCCCATGAAGTTGAGCGGAGGCAGCGTGATCACGATGATGAAGCCGGACAGAATAACCGCCAGAAAACTCATCTTCAGCGCAAAAGTATAAACGGTTTTGCGATGCTCGAAACTGCCTAGCTCAGCCTGAAGCGATATCCAGTTTTCCATGAGAATCGACCTTCCTGCCAGCGTTTCAAGGCCATTGATAGGGTTGCAATTGCTGCGGAGGTCTTAATCCAATCGCTAAAATTCGAGTGATTTCAGGGGATTCAGCCGATCTGTTTTTTCTAGCAGAGAGTGCAACTTTTCGGGACAGGCATGTCCACTATGGGAAACACATCTAAAAACTTGATTTCAAACGGATTTTACAGGGGACAATCGGCGCCTGTTCCAGAATGATCTATGGAGTAAAAATCACAGTCTATCCACCGATTTTCACAACCAGCCGGGGAATGATGCTCAAATTTCACTTTAAGGGCAACAATGGGGAACAGTGTCTCTAAAACACAAGGGTTAAAACGGAAAATAACGCCGCGCCGTCAGCAGCGCCAAGCTGCAGAAGATCCTCTATACTTCAATTATAGAGACTAAGCGAAAGCACCAGCGTCTGCGGCAACGGGTTCCAGAAACCCGTTCGCAAGCCGCCTGTCCGTAGCGCAGCGGCAGTCCATGTATTGCAGCCAAACAGCGCATTGAAATAGCCCTTCGCCTCGAAGAACCTGTCGTAGTCGCCATATCCCCTGTCGCCGACCGGCACGACCGCTCCATTTTCCCGGATGAAACTGTCATTGATGAAGCCGAGCAATTGCTCGAAGCGCCCACCATCGACATTGAGAACCGTCACGGCCGGATGGGTTTCGGAGATGCCTCCGGCAACATCGACATGCATCACCGATCCGTCGATCGTCAGCGCGCGAAATACCGGCATCGGCTTCAGATCGGCCCAGGTCGGTGTCTCCAGATAGAATGAGCGACCGCCCCATCCGAAAATCAGCCATTGTGCGGCAGGATCGCTCACCGGAATGCCGGCATCCTCAAGGAATGAAAACGACGCCCGAAGCCGATCGTCGAGCGGGATCGCAATATCCGTATGGATCGGGCCGGAAAGCAGCAGAATGCGTTGCGAGGACGTCATATCGGGAGAAGCCTCGGCTGCCCCAAGCATAGGCCTTGGAATGAAGGTGCCACCGGCCACCAGCAACAAAAACAGCGCGATCGCCCCTATAAGCCATCGCGCTGTCAGCTTCAAACCGCGCATGAAAGATGGGGCTCAGAACAGGAAATAACGCTGCGCCATCGGCAGCACCGTCGCCGGCTCGCAGGTCAGCAATTCGCCATTTGCCCGCACCTCATAGGTCTCCGGATCGACCTCGATATCAGGTGTCAGGTCGTTGTGGATCATCGACGCCTTGGAGATGCCGCCACGGGTATTCTTCACTGCAACGAGATTCTTGGCGACGCCGAGGCGGCCCTTGAGACCGGCGTCGAGCGAAGCCTGAGAGACGAAGGTGACCGAGGAGTTCGTCAGGCTCTTGCCGAAGGAGGCAAACATCGGACGGTAATGCACCGGCTGCGGCGTCGGGATCGAGGCATTCGGATCGCCCATCGGTGCAGCGGCAATCGAGCCACCGAGCAACACCATGTCCGGCTTCACGCCGAAGAAGGCCGGGTTCCATAGAACGAGGTCGGCGCGCTTGCCGACTTCGATGGAGCCGATCTCATGGGACAGGCCATGGGCGATCGCCGGATTGATCGTGTATTTGGCGACATAGCGGCGGACACGGAAATTGTCGTTGTCGCCCTTCTCGTCTTTCAGGCGGCCGCGCTGGCGCTTCATCTTGTCGGCCGTCTGCCAGGTACGGATCAGCACTTCGCCGACACGGCCCATGGCCTGGCTGTCCGACGAGATAATCGAGAAGGCGCCGATATCGTGCAGGATGTCTTCGGCCGCGATCGTCTCCTTGCGGATACGGCTTTCGGCAAAGGCGATATCTTCAGGGATCGACGATGACAGGTGATGGCAGACCATCAGCATGTCCAAGTGCTCGGCGATGGTGTTGACCGTATAGGGCCGCGTCGGATTGGTAGACGACGGAATGACGTTCGGCTGGCCGCAGATCTTGATGATGTCGGGTGCGTGACCGCCGCCGGCCCCTTCCGTATGGAAGGCATGAATGGTGCGGCCCTTGATGGCGCCGATCGTATCCTCGACGAAGCCGCTTTCGTTCAGCGTATCCGTATGGATCATCACCTGCACATCATATTCGTCGGCAACCGACAGGCAGCAGTCGATGGCGCCGGGCGTCGTGCCCCAGTCCTCGTGCAGCTTCAGCGAGGTGGCGCCGGCGAGCACCATTTCCTGCAATGCACCCGGAAGCGACGCATTGCCCTTGCCGGCAAAAGCGAGGTTCATCGGGAAAGCATCGGCTGCCTCGATCATGCGCGCAATATGCCAAGGGCCGGGCGTGCAGGTCGTCGCAAGTGTCCCGTGCGCCGGTCCCGTGCCGCCGCCGAGCATGCAGGTCAGGCCGCTCATCAGCGCTTCCTCGATCTGCTGTGGGGCAATGAAATGGATATGGCTGTCCATGCCGCCGGCCGTAATGAACTTGCCTTCGCCGGCAATCGCTTCCGTGCCCGGACCGACGATGATATTGACGCCCGGCTGCATATCCGGATTGCCGGCCTTGCCGATCGCCGCGATACGACCGTCCTTCAAGCCGATATCGGCCTTGTAGATACCGGTATGGTCGATGATAACGGCATTGGTGATGACGGTATCGACCGCGCCATCTGCCCGCGTCACCTGGCTCTGGCCCATGCCGTCACGGATGACTTTCCCACCGCCGAACTTCACCTCTTCGCCATAGGTGGTAAAATCCTTTTCGATCTCGATGAAAAGCTCCGTATCGGCAAGGCGGACCTTGTCGCCGGTGGTCGGACCGAACATGCCGGCGTAAGCCTTGCGGGAGATCTTGTAGGGCATCTATCAGGCTCCTTGGGAGGAAGAGACGAATGGTTTTCCGGCAAGCCGCCTGAGACGGCCAGCCGCAATATGGGAGTCGACGAGCTGCTTCTCGGCGGCGAAGGGATGCCATTCCCAGCCCACATGGCCGAAGCCGGCGAGCGTCACCTCGTCGTTGGGAAATTTGTCGAGCACTTCGCCGATCACGATCATGCCGCTGCTCGGCACGACGTAAGGCGCCGGCGAGAAGGCCGACAGCGCCTGATCGACGGCTTCGAGAACCTGTTTGTCAACGATCCGATGCACCTTGCCAGCTTCAGCACAGAAAGCGCTGAATTGGCTGGTGTAATCGTCGCAGAAATCATCGAGTTCCGGATGCGAAGCCGCAAGAGGTGCCCGCATCGCCGCGAATTTTTCGGGATTGCGCACACTCCAGATTTCCGAGGCTTCGACAACACCGGGATGGATGCGCCAGCTTTCCGAGCCGAGCATGGCCTTGGCGGGTCGGCCGGTATTGCACACGGCAACCACATCGGTGCGCGTGCCGCCGGCACCATAGGAGCGGCATTCGTTGAAGCGGATGACGAAGTCGGCGGCATCGATGATCTCAGCCCCTCCTTCTCCCACTTCGCCGTTGCCTACGATCATGATCGTCCTGCCCACCTTACTGGCCCATTCCATTGGCGAGTTCTTTGAGCTCCTTGGTCCGGAGATCCGTCAGGTCAGCAAGGCAGCCCGCCACCAGCATCGGCTCCATCGTGCCGCCGCGTGCCTGAAAGCCGTAATTCTCACATTGAGCGTCGCGATAACTGATCCAGGCGCGCTGTGCCTTGAGAAGCGCCTGTTCGGCGCCCTTCATGTCACCATCGAGATCGCCGTCGATCGCCACCATGGCGGCGCGCGTCTGCTTGTACTGGGCATTGAGCGCCTTGTCGGCCTCTTCATAGCGCGCCTGCGCGCAACTCGTCATATCGGATTGTGTCTGCGCATTGTCACAGTCCACGTCCTCGGCATGGGCAGCACCGGCGGCAAGCAGCATAAATGCTCCACCGATGAGCCCGATCTTCAAGCGCATGTGTCCTCCCGTCATTTTCTTTTAATTAGAGCCGGCCCATGACGAGCTGGCGGAAGCCATAGACCTCACGTTTGCCGGACAGAGGAATGAGCGTCACCGAGCGGGTCTGGCCCGGCTCGAAACGCACGGCCGTGCCGGCGGGAATATCGAGCCGCATGCCATGGGCCTTGTCGCGATCGAAGGACAGGCCGGCATTGGTCTCGGCAAAATGATAATGGCTGCCAACCTGCACCGGGCGGTCGCCGGTATTGGAAACCTCGAGCATCACGGTCGGTGCGCCGGCATTGAGCTCGATCTCGCCGCTCGCAGCAATGATTTCGCCAGGGATCATCTATCTCTCCTTAAGCCGCCTTGGGCGCGCAGCCCTCGGCCTTCAGAACACGTTTCGTGGAGGCCGGATTGTTCGCAAGTTTTGCCGCAGGCCGGATCGGCCTGATAACGAGATTGCCGCCGCAATTCGGGCACTCACCCTTGAGGACATTTTCAACGCAATCCGCACAGAACGTGCATTCGAATGTGCAGATCATCGCTTCCGCGCTCTCAGGCGGCAGATCCTTGTCGCAGCATTCGCAATTGGGTCGAAGCTCCAGCATGGCGTACTCCTCAGCGGATCGGTTCGTGCACGGTCACCAGCTTCGTGCCATCGGGGAATGTCGCCTCGACCTGCACGTCATGGATCATCTCTGCAATGCCTTCCATCACCTGGTCGCGGCTGATCACATGGGCGCCGGCCTCCATCAACTCGGCAACCGGGCGGCCATCACGCGCGCCCTCGACGACAAAATCGCTGATGAGGGCGATAGCTTCCGGATAGTTCAGCTTGACGCCGCGCTCCAGCCGCCGGCGGGCCACCATGGCGGCCATGGAAATCAACAGCTTGTCTTTTTCTCTCGGGGTGAGGTTCATCGTCTATCCGCTTGTTGAACTCATAGATTCCAGACTTTCGGCACAGGCGCTCCATTGCGCAAGGCGGAAATGACCGGGATGAGGATTTTTCTGAGGGCAAAGCCATCGGCTGCGGCAAGGCGCACGACGATCTTATCGCTCCAGGCGCTTGCCCCGCCCATATGCCCGTCCACGAGCGGCCGTACTTTGGTGAGATAGGCTTCCGACATCGGTCCGGCATAAAGCACCGTCGCAAAAGCCACCTGCCCACCGAGCACCGCCTGCTCTGCCGCAAGCAGCGCCACGGCATCGGAAAGGCGCAACTCCTCGGCATGGATCAGCCGGCCCGACCGGCGGATACGCCAGCGATCGCGAAACAGCCCCGTCTCAATCGTCTCGCCCATCGCCTTGCGCCCGAGCAGGATAGCCTCGACGGCCAGGAACTCCGCGCTGTCGTCGAGATCAACATCCAGACGGCGAAACAATGAAGCGCAGTCGAAAAGAATGGTCTCCTGCGGCAGCCAGTCGACGCGGGCGCCCGGCCCAACCTCGATCTGCGTCGTCACCTCAGCTGTGCCGCCCGATGCCTTGTAGATCTTCTCGCAGGCCTGCGTCGTCACATCGATGCGCGTACCCGCTCCAGCCGATACGCTCCAGATCATCCGGTCGCCGCCGGTCAGCCCGCCGGCCGTATTGATGAGAACAGCCTCCATCGAGGAATCGAACGTATCCGGCAGGCGGATCTTCGCTGCACCTTCCTGATAAAGCTCACGGATTCGCGTACGCCCATCCTGCACCTTGGCAGCAAGATGCCCGCGTCCTTCCGCTCTCTGCGGTCTCGTGATGCCCGCCGCCGCGCCTGTCATGCCACCCCCGTGCGCAGATGCCATCCTGTCTGGCAACTTGCGTTGAATGTGTCTGTTGACTGCAACAAAGCAAGTCCCG
Source organism: Hyphomicrobiales bacterium (assembly GCA_900470965.1). Classification (GTDB taxonomy): domain Bacteria; phylum Pseudomonadota; class Alphaproteobacteria; order Rhizobiales; family Rhizobiaceae; genus Rhizobium. The sequence goes on along the minus strand of UCCS01000030.1, from coordinate 34,324 downwards.
TGCCGCTTTTCGAAAGCCCGTGCCCCCACGGGCTGTAAGGATGGCGCGGAAGGCATTTGCCGCAAAATGCGGCATCTGCCAGCGCGATCGCCAGAGAGGTCATACGGTCAGATGGCGACGCGCTTCCGGCGTATCCAGCGTCTCGGCAAGGCCCTCGTGAACGATCTCGCCACGATCCATAATGTAGACATAGTCGGCAAGCTCGCGGCAGAAATCGAGATATTGCTCGACAAGCAGGATCGCCATGCCAGTGGAATCGCGCAAGTATCGGATCGCCCGGCCGATATCCTTGATGATGGAGGGCTGGATGCCCTCGGTCGGCTCGTCGAGCACGAGAATCTTCGGCCGCGTGACCATGGCGCGACCGATCGCCAGCTGCTGCTGTTGCCCGCCCGAAAGATCGCCGCCGCGACGCGACAACATCGACTTCAGCACCGGGAAGAGACTGAAGATATCGTCTGGGATGTTGCGGTCGCGGCGGCCAAGCGGAGCAAAGCCGGTCTCGAGGTTTTCTTTGACCGTCAGCAGCGGGAAGATTTCACGCCCCTGCGGCACATAGCCGATGCCCTGCTTGGCGCGGGCAAAAGGCGGCAGGCCATTCAGCTTCGCATCGTTGAAGGTGATGGTTCCCGCCGATATCGGGTGCTGGCCGGTGACGGCGCGCAACAGCGAACTCTTGCCCACGCCATTGCGGCCGAGCACGCAGGTGATCTTGCCCATCTCGGCCTTGATCGAGATGCCGCGCAGCGCCTGGGCTGCGCCATAGTGTAGATTTGCGTTTTCGACTGTCAGCATCCGTTCACCCATTCCCCATCAGTTCATCAGCGTACGCCTCAGCATCTGCAAGGCGTGCTCCTGTTCTTTCGTTTTCTCGCCGCCGACCGCGGCCACGTCCTCGGCAATACCGATCAGTTGCTGACGCTCCTGCATGTCGAGCGCCCGTATCCATAGATCCCGAAAGCGGCGGATCGGATCTTCGGGACTGTTGGCGTTCTTGGACGCCCACTCACCGAAAACCAGCACCTCTTCCAGGTCGCCTGGCCGGATAATGCCTTTCATGCGGTCGCGGACGACATCCTTCGCCGCATCGAAATACATCGGCTTCTCTTTGGCGAGGCAGAAGAAAAAGGCCACCGCCGCAATCGCCGGATCGGCAATCGAGGCCAGCGGCGCTACAGCTGCCTGCTTGCGGAACTTTCCGCGCTTATAAGCACCCCGCATGCGCTCAACGGAATCGATGATCTCGCTTCCAGCCTCACGCATCATTTTCAAACGCCAATACCAGACGGCCGCGCCGCCGATCGCCATGACCAGAATTCCGAGAAAAGCCATTATGAAACCCCACAATGAAATCTGCTCGTTTTAGAGCGTCTTCTCTTGTTAGGTTCAAGCCTAGAAGTTGCATTATTAGCGACCCAGATAGTTCTCGATCACCTTCGGATCGTTACTGACGAAATCGATGGATCCTTCGGCCAATACCGAACCTTCCGCCAAGCAGGTTACCTTCACACCGAGATCGCGGATGAAGCCCATATCGTGCTCCACGACGACGACGGACCGCGTCTTGGCGATATCCTTGAGCAGGATCGCCGTTTCCGCCGTCTCGGCATCGGTCATGCCCGCCACCGGTTCGTCGACGAGCAGGAGCTTCGGCTCCTGGGCCAGCAGCATGCCGATCTCCAGCCATTGTTTCTGGCCATGCGAGAGGTTGGCGGCGAATTCATCGCGGCGATGCGTCAGCCGCACCGTCTCCAGGATTTCCTCGATGCGCGCCTTGTCTTCGCCAGACAGCCGGTAGAACAGGGTCGAGAACACTGTGCGCCGACGGTTCAACGCCAGTTCCAGATTGTCCCAGACCGTATGGCTCTCGAAGACCGTCGGTTTCTGAAATTTTCGGCCTATGCCGAGCTGGGCAATATCGGCTTCGTCCTTCTTGGTAAGGTCGATATTGCCGTTGAAGAAGACCTCACCCTCGTCGGGGCGGGTCTTGCCGGTGATGATATCCATCATCGTTGTCTTGCCGGCGCCGTTCGGGCCGATGATCGCCCTGAGTTCACCAGGTTCAATGACGATGGAGAGCGAGTTCAGCGCCTTGAAGCCCTCGAAGGAGACCGAGACACCGTTGAGGTAGAGCACGCTGTTGGGTTTGACGTCAGGGATCATGGGTCTACTCCGCAGCCTGTATTTTCGCGTCGACACCCTCTTCGGCAACCGCTGGCGGTACGCTGGTCGAGACGGGCTTCCGCTTGCCGAGATACTGGGCGATCGTGCCGACAATACCCTTCGGCAGCAGCAGCGTGACCAGCACGAAGAGGCCGCCGAGCGCAAAGAGCCAGTAATCGGGAAAGAGGCCGGTAAAGATCGTCTTGCCGCCATTGACGAGGATGGCGCCGATGATCGGTCCGATCAGCGTCGCGCGGCCGCCGACGGCCGTCCAGATGACGACTTCGATGGAGTTGGCCGGTGCGAATTCACCGGGATTGATGATGCCGACCTGCGGCACATAAAGCGCGCCGGCAATACCCGCCATCATCGCCGAAACGACGAAGGTGAAGAGCTTGAAATGCTCGACGCGATAACCGAGGAAGCGCGTGCGGCTTTCCGCATCGCGCACGCCAACCAGCACCTTGCCGAATTTCGAACGCACGATCGCCGAGGCAATCATCAGCGAGAGCGCCAGGAAGATCGCGGTTGCAGCAAAGAGCGTCGCACGCGTACCATCGGCCTGCACATTGAAGCCAAGGATATCCTTGAAATCGGTCATGCCGTTATTGCCGCCGAAGCCCATATCGTTGCGGAAGAAGGCGAGCAGCAGCGCATAAGTCATGGCCTGTGTGATGATCGACAGGTACACGCCGTTGACGCGCGAGCGGAAGGCGAACCAGCCGAAGACGAAGGCAAGCAGGCCGGGCACCAGCAGCACCATCAGCGCGGCAAACCAGAACTGATCGAAACCGTACCAGAACCAGGGCAGCTCCTTCCAGTTCAGGAAGACCATGAAATCGGGCAGAACAGGGTCGCCATAGACGCCGCGCGAACCGATCTGGCGCATCAGATACATGCCCATCGCATAACCGCCGAGCGCGAAGAAGGCGCCATGGCCGAGCGAAAGAATACCGCAGAAACCCCAGACGAGATCGAGCGCCAGCGCCAGCAGCGCATAGGTGAGATATTTGCCGAACAGCGCCATGATGTAGGTCGGCACATGCAGCGGATTGTCCGCCGATGTCGCCAGATTGAGCACCGGCACGAGAACCGCGACCACAAGCAGGATGGCGATGGCAATGGAGATCCGGCGATCGAGAGATCGGAGAAGGAAGGCCGTAATCATGCTTCCACCGCCCTTCCTTTGAGTGCGAAGAGCCCGCGCGGACGCTTCTGGATGAAGAGAATGATGAGGACGAGCACCAGGATCTTGCCGAGCACGGCGCCGGCGAAGGGCTCGAGGAACTTGTTGACGACGCCGAGCGACAGAGCACCGACCAGCGTGCCCCAGAGATTGCCGACGCCGCCGAAGACCACGACCATGAAACTGTCGATGATGTAGCTCTGGCCGAGGTTCGGCGAGACGTTATCGATCTGCGAGAGCGCCACACCCGCCATGCCGGCAATGCCGGAACCGAGCGCGAAGGTGAAGGCATCGACCCAGCCGGTGCGGATGCCCATGGACGAAGCCATGCGGCGGTTCTGGGTGACCGCGCGCATCTGCAAGCCGAAGGCGGAGCGCTTCAGCAGCATCAGCAGCGCCACGAAGACTGCCATCGAGAAGACGATGATCCAGAGACGGTTCCAGGTGATCGCCAAGCCGCCGAATTCGAAGGCACCGGACATCCAGCTCGGATTGCGCACCTCGCGATTGGTCGGGCCGAAGACCGTACGCACCGCTTGCTGCAGGATGAGCGAAACACCCCAGGTGGCGAGCAGCGTTTCCAGCGGCCGGCCGTAGAGAAAGCGGATGACGGAGCGCTCGATGACGAGGCCGACGAAACCGGTGAAGATGAAGGCGGCAGGCACGGCAAAGGCCAGCGAATAATCCGCCAATCCCGGAAAGGCCGAGGTGATATATTCCTGCACGACATAGGTTGTGTAGGCGCCGATCATCACCATCTCGCCATGCGCCATGTTGATGACGCCCATGACGCCGAAGGTGATGGCAAGGCCGATGGCCGCAAGCAACAGCACCGAGCCGAGTGACAGCCCGTACCAGACATTCTGGACGATATTCCAGAGAGCCAGACTACGGTTGATGGTGCTGATATGCGCCTGAATGGCAGGTTTGAGATCATCGGGCGCGGTTGCCAGCGCCGTGGTCAGAATAGTCAGCGCATCGCGGCCGCCGCGGGCGGCAACCGTATCGATGGCAGCCCTCTTCTCGTCGGCGCTCATATCGCTCTTCAACACCATCACGGCGCGAGCCGCTTCCATGGTGCTCTTGATCTCGGCGTCTTTTTCATCGGCCAGAGCGGAATTCAGCAGATCGAGATTGGCGGGATCGGCATCTTTCAGAAGGCCCTGGGCAGCAGCAAAGCGAGCGCCGCGATCGGGGCTCAGCAGCGTCAGCTGGCTCATCTGGGTGGCAATGAGCGTGCGCACCGAATTGTTGACCCTGACTTTCGACATCGTGTCGGGATCGATGTCGGCCACAGCCTCGCCGGTGAGCGGATCGGAATAGGTCGGCTCGTCATCCGTGCCGCCCTGCAGGAGCACGGGACCACCCTCGTCGGAATTGACGTAAAGCAGGCCGTCGCTCAGCTGCTGCAATATCTGGCTGACATGCGCATCCTTGGAAGCGACGAGCGCCTTGATGGCCGCTTCACGCTCCGGAAAGCCGCCGACGCCAAGTGCATCGACAAGAGCGTGGACATCATCCTGGGCCTTGAGGCCGGTCGTCAGCCCCGTGAGCGTCAGGCAAATGGTCAAAAGAAAGATCTTGATGGCGCGATACATCGGCTTTCCCGCCTAAACTAGAGCATTTCGAAATGCTCTATCCCCCTGTTTTCGCAATTCCGGACGCAAACGCTGCGCAGTCTTTCTGGAATTGCTCCAGCGTCGGCCTCTTCGCCAACCCGCTGGGGACGGAGCTTCCGCCCGGATTTGAAATCCGGACGGAAGTTCTTCTGGCTCGTGTCGGATCGGCTAACTCAGGAACCCTTGCCGCCGCACTTGCCGGTGGCAACGTTGAAGTTGCCGCAGTTCATCGGCTTGCGCCAATCGGAGATCAGATCCTTGGAGTCCGGCAGGAAGTCGGACCATTCGTCGCCGACGACCTCAGGGGTCTGCTGTACGATTTCGAACTGGCCGTTCGCCTGGATTTCACCGATCAGCACCGGCTTGGTGATGTGGTGGTTCGGCATGACGGTCGCGGTGCCGCCGGAGAGGTTCGGTACGGAAACGCCAATGATGTGGTCGAGAACCGCATCCGTATCGGTCGTACCGGCAGCCTGAACAGCCTTAACCCAGGCGTTGAAGCCGATATAGGCAGCTTCCATCGGGTCGTTAGTCACGCGCTTGTCGTTCTTGGTATAGGCATGCCATTCCTTGATGAACTTCTTGTTGATCGGCGTATCGACCGATTCGAAGTAGTTCCAGGCAGCCAGATGGCCGACGAGCGGCTTGGTGTCGAGACCGGCAAGCTCTTCTTCGCCGACCGAGAAGGCGACGACCGGAATATCGGTTGCCTTGACGCCCTGGTTGCCGAGTTCCTTGTAGAAGGGAACGTTGGCGTCGCCGTTAATGGTCGAGACGACGGCGGTCTTCTTGCCGGCCGAGCCGAATTCCTTGATCTTGGAAACTTCCGTCTGCCAGTCGGAGAAGCCGAACGGCGTATAGTTGATCAGGATGTCTTCCTTCGGAATGCCCTTCGATTCCAGATAGGCTTCCAGGATCTTGTTGGTCGTGCGCGGATAGACGTAGTCGGTGCCTTCGAGCACGAAGCGCTTAACGCCTTCGGTGTTCATCAGGTAGTCGACGGCCGGGATTGCCTGCTGGTTCGGAGCGGCACCCGTATAGAAGATGTTACGCGAGGATTCTTCACCCTCGTACTGGACCGGGTAGAAAAGCAGCGAGTTCAGCTCTTCGAAGACCGGCAGGACCGACTTGCGCGAAGACGAGGTCCAGCAACCGAAAACGGCCGCAACCTTGTCCTTTTCGATCAGCTCGCGTGCCTTTTCGGCAAACAGCGGCCAGTCGGAAGCCGGGTCGACGACGACGGCTTCAAGCTTCTTGCCGAGGAGGCCGCCCTTCTTGTTCTGCTCATCGATGAGCATCAGCATGGCGTCTTTCAGCGTCGTTTCGGAAATCGCCATCGTGCCGGAAAGCGAATGCAGCACGCCGACCTTGATCGTGTCGTCGGCGGCAATTGCGCCCTGGAAGGCTGCCGTTGCCGCCATGACGGCGCCGAGCGCGACGCCCGTGATAGTGGACCTGAGATTCATCTGGTTGAACTCCCCTCTTCTTGTTCCGCAACAGGCCGGAAACGGAAATTAACTGTTGCCGAGGGGACTATCGGGTGCTGCAACGCAAAAACACATACGCAAAATGACGTAGGCGGCAGGGGCAAACGGGCAGGCAAAGACAAGCCAGGGCATCCCACGGAGAGGATGCCCTGTCAGTTCGATATTATCCGCCGATCGTCAAGGTGACGGATGTCGGGCCATAGGAAAGGGTCGCCTTGTGGCCGGAGATGGTGAACCTGTCGAAGATGCCGGTGATGGCTCCCGCCTTCAGGATCTCGATCTTCGTTCCGGGCGTCGGGGCATAGCCCGAGGCAAGTGTGACATCGAGGTCGCCGGAGAGTGCCGCCTTGCCTGCGATGACCAGCGTGCCCGCGCCGTCAGCACCGAGCGTCGGTTTCGCCGCGGCATTGGCGAGCTGCTGGTAATCACCACCTACAATCAGGGGCCCATCGGCGGCCAGGATGAGAGAACCGCCGTTCACGGACAGTCCGCCGGTGCCGAAGGCCGAGGGCGAGCCTGCCACCAGCACGCCTTCTTCCAGCACCGTGCCGCCGGCATAGCTGTTGGCGCCGGAAAGGCCGAGAATGCCGCTGCCGCGCTTCGCCAGTTTGCCCTTGCCGCCGATATCGTTGCGCCAGGTGTCGATCGCATTGAAGCCGCCCTTTGCGGCATCCATCGTCACGGTGACGTCCTGATCGAAGGCGCCATAACCGTCTGCCGCGGCAAACAGGTTGAGGCGGCCGTAGCCTTCAGCGTCATCGAGCAGCGGATAACCCGAGGCAATCTCCGTCGTCTTCAGCACGTCGCGGCGCTGCTCGCCGTCGAGATAGGGCAGACGCGTTTCGAGAAGCGCTTCGGCGCCCTGCGGCACGCGCGCCGGCTGGTCGGTCCCATGGATGGTAGGCAGGCCATAGCTCAGGCGCTGCAGCACGTAAGCGCGGTTGGCGTCATGATCGGCGAAACGGTCTGCGGCGAGCGGCGCTGCATGGGCCGCGACTTCGAGCGCGCCCGCATCCGCAACGCCCGACTTGGCAATGAGCCATGACTGCGCTTGGGCGTAGGCATCGCTCTTCAGCGCTGAATTGTCGGCCTTGTTCAGATTGTAGACGACCACGGCGGTGCCGAGCATGCGGCCGCCCATCACGTCGAGGGGGGAATGCATGCCGGCAAGGATACGGTCTTCGCCCAATTCGCTGGCGCGCGTGATCATTTCCTGAAAACGCTGCGGCACGAGATAGGCCATGGCGAGCGCATCGCGCCAGGCTTCCGCCGTATGCCCGCTCGGGAAGCCGCCGTCCTCGACCGGCTTGCCGTTCTTGGCGGGCTCGAGCGTCGGGACGACCGAGACGTCCTGGCTCCAACGATAGGGGCGGGCATATTTGAAATAGCGCTTCGCCGGCTCCGTCGAGCCGTCACCGCTCGCGGCATTGATGAAATCGATGGCAAGGCCCATGTCCGGGTTGGCATCGGTCTTGTTTTCCGTGTCCGGCTTGCTGCCGGCGCCGCGATTATTGCCCTTGTCGTCGTATTTGACCGTCGTCGCATCGGCCGCGACTTCGGTGATCGTGGTGGTCTGCTTGGAGCCCGCCTTCCAGGCATCCGTCAGCGGGCCGAGGCCATCGACAATGCTGGCATTCTTGCCCCGCCGATCGTCAAGATAAGCAGCAACCGCCTGATCGGCCGTCCGTGCTCGCGTCGCCTTGACGACATAGGCAATGTTCGCATCGTGGACGAGCTTGTTGACGACTTGGCCGTCTGTCTTGCTTAGGGGAATGCCGTCCCAATCCGTCTTGGCAACCGCAGGGCAATTGTCCTTGGCCGGGGCCTCTACGCCGGCATCAACGAACGGCGTGCGCGGCGTCCAGACTTCGAGGAAGCCGGAGAGAAGATGGACGGCAGCATTGGTGTCCATCGTCGAGAAGCAGGCGTCGCCACGCTTGTTGGTGTTTCCGGCCTCCACATAAGGCGCTTTTACCGCGGTGGCCTGCTCGGCAGCGGCAAGCGATGGCACGATCGAAAGAAGGCAAACGAGCGCAGTGCTCAGGCGGCAGAGGCTTGGAACAGACATGGTGACACCGAAATGGTTGAACGGACGGCGGGAGAGTTAGAGCCCTTATGTGACAGACCGGTTTCAAAAATATTGCCGTTCTGTGAATCTGCCGGCGTTCCGCCTCTTGCCTTTCCCGCCCATCCCGCCAAAAGTGGCTCAGAGACGATAAGCTGACCGGAACGCCGGAAAGAGGGCATGACAGCGCGCCAACGCATCATTCCGGTGAGACGCGAATATAATCGCTGGGTCGCCAACCAGACGCTTGAAGATTACGCGCTGCGCTTCACCGCAAAGAGCGCCCGGCGCTTCTCCTCCCAGCGCATCTCGCAGACGGCGATCGGCGCGATCTCTTTCCTGGCGCTGGAGGCGATCGGCGGCGCCATCACACTGTCCTACGGCACCACCAATGCCTTCTATGCCATCATTGTTGCCTCGGTCGCCATGCTGGCGATCGGCTTGCCGATCAGCCGATACGCCATTCGCCACGGCGTCGATATCGACCTGCTGACGCGCGGTGCGAGCTTCGGCTATATCGGCTCGACCATCACCTCGCTGATCTACGCCAGCTTCACCTTCATGCTGTTTGCGATCGAGGCCTCGATCATGTCGGGTGCGCTGGAGCTGACGCTCGGCATTCCGCTCTGGATCGGCTACATCATCAGCGCCGTGATGGTGATCCCGCTCGTCACCCACGGCGTGCGGCTGATCAGCAAATTCCAGCTGATGACCCAGCCTTTCTGGATCATCCTGAATATCCTGCCTTTCATCTTCATCGCTTTTCTGGACTGGGGCAAATTCGATGTCTGGCGCGCCTTCGCCGGCATCCGCCATGCCTCCGGCCCGCCCGGCACGATCGCGGATTTCAACCTCGTCGAATTCGGCGCGGCCTCTGCCGTCATCCTGGCCCTCATGTCGCAGATCGGCGAACAGGCGGACTTTCTGCGCTTCCTGCCGCCGGACCCGCAGCGCAAATGGCGCCACCGCCTCGCCATCTTCCTTGCCGGTCCCGGCTGGGTCATCATCGGCGCGCCGAAACTGCTGGCCGGCTCCTTCCTCGTAGTGCTGACCTTCACGTCGGGCGTGCCCCTCGACCGCGCCGCCGATCCTGCGCAGATGTACCTGACCGCCTTCGGCTACATGATCCCCTGGCACAATGCCGCCCTGCTGCTGATGGCCGCCTTCGTGGTGGTCTCGCAGCTGAAGATCAACGTGATGAACGCCTATGCCGGTTCGCTTGCTTGGTCGAATTTCTTCTCGCGCCTGACGCATAGCCATCCCGGCCGTGTCATCTGGCTGGTCTTCAACGTGGCGATCGCGCTGCTCTTGATGGAGCTCGGCATCTACCGGCTGCTTGAGGAAACGCTCGGTATCTTCTCGATTATCGCCATGGCCTGGCTCTGCACGATCTCGACCGATCTCTTCATCAACAAGCCGCTCGGCCTTGCCCCTCCCGGCATCGAATTCAAGCGCGCCCATCTCTACGACATCAACCCGGTCGGCCTCGGCGCCATGACGCTCTCGGCCGGCGTCGCGCTCATCGCCCATTTCGGCGTCTTCGGCTCGATCGCGGCTTCGCTTGCGCCCTACATCACCCTCGTGATCGCGCTGATCGCCTCACCCACCCTCGCCTGGGCGACGAAGGGCAAGTTTTATCTCGCCCGCAAACCGCGCCATGCCTGGAAGAACCTGACCACCATCACCTGCTCCGTCTGCGAACATCCCTTCGAGCCGGAAGACATGGCCTGGTGCCCGGCCTATGCCGCGCCGATCTGCTCGCTCTGCTGCTCGCTCGACAGCCGCTGCCACGACATGTGCAAGCCGAATGCCCGCTTCAATGCGCAGGTCGGCGCCGTCGCAAAGACCCTGCTGCCGGAAACCATCGTCCAGAAGCTGACCACCCGCCTCGGCCGCTACGGCATCGCCGTGGCGCTGGCGCTGACGGCCGTCGGTGCAATCCTTGCCATGATCGCCCATCAGGTGAGCTCCGCCTCGCCGGAGACGGCCGAAGTCGTGAACCGCACCATCCTGATCGTCTTCTTCGTCTTCTCGGTCATCGCCGGCATCGCCTGCTGGTTCTATGTGCTTGCCCATGACAGCCGCGTCGTCGCCGAGGAAGAATCCTCCCGCCAGAACACCCTGCTCCTAAAGGAAATCGCTGCCCACAAGAAAACCGATGCCGCGCTGCAGACCGCCAAGGAAACCGCTGAAGCCGCCAATCGTGCCAAGAGCCGCTATGTCGTGGGCCTGAGTCACGAATTGCGCACGCCGCTGAACGCCGTTCTCGGCTATGCCCAGATCCTCGAACGCGACGAGACGATTCCCGCGCCACGCCAGTCCTCGATCAAGGTGATCCGTCGCAGCGCCGAACATCTCTCCGGTCTGATCGATGGCCTTCTGGACATCTCGAAGATCGAAGCCGGCCGTCTGCAGGTCTATTCGAACGAAATCAATATCCAGGACTTCCTCGACCAGATCGTCGATATGTTCCGACCGCAGGCGCAGGCAAAGGGGCTCTCCTTTATCCACGAGCGTGCTTCGTCCCTGCCGCAATTCGTGCGCACCGACGAGAAGCGGCTGCGCCAGATTCTCGTCAACCTGCTCTCCAATGCCATCAAGTTTACCGACGAAGGCAGCGTAACCTTCGATGTCGGCTACCGCAGCCAGGTCGCGACCTTCACCGTCTCCGACACAGGCCGTGGCATCGCCGAGAAGGATCTGACGCGCATTTACGAGCCCTTTCAGCGCGGCGAAGCGGAGGGCGTGCGGCCGATGCCCGGTCTCGGCCTTGGCCTCACCATCACTCGCCTACTGACCAACACGCTCGGCGGCGAAATCTCTGTCACGAGTGAAAAGGACAAGGGCTCGACCTTCCGCGTCCGTCTCATGCTGTCGGCCGTCATGCGCGCCGTTGCAGCACCGCCGCAGGAAAAGAAGATCGTCAGCTATGACGGCCCGCGCCGCACTATCGTCGTTGTCGACGACAACGAGGATCATCGCGAGATGATGCGGGAAATCCTGGTTCCCCTCGATTTCATCGTGCTGACGGCCGCAAGCGGCCCCGACTGCCTGACGCTGATCGAGGGTATCGAGCCGGACCTTTTTCTCGTCGATATCTCCATGCCCGGTATGAACGGCTGGCAGCTCGTCTCCCGGCTGCGCGAGGCGGGACGCACAGCGCCGATCCTGATGCTGTCCGCCAATATCGGCGATGCCGCCGCTCACAGCGACAGCGACGACAGCCACAGTGACGCGATTGGCAAGCCGGTCGACATCAAGCAGTTGCGCGACAAGCTGGCCCTGCATCTCGCCCTGAAATGGCTCTATGCCGACGATCAGACACCCGCGCCGGTGATTGCTGCCATGCCGCTCAAGAGCCCTGGAACAGCGCATGTACAGGAACTGCTGCGTCTCGGAGAGATCGGCTACATCAGAGGCATAGAAGCCAAGCTCACCGACCTTGCCAAGGTGGAGGCAAATCAGCCATTCACAGAAGAACTCCGCTCCTATGTCGCCGCCTTCGATCTCACCGGCTTCATGGATTTCCTGCACAAATTCGAAGAAAAAGGTGAAACCGTTGGCTGAGCTTCCCCGCGACATCGTTCTGCTGGTCGATGATTCGCCCGAGGCCCTCGGCTTCCTGACCGACGCACTGGAACAATCAGGCTTTTCCGTACTGATTGCCACCTCCGGCTCGGCCGCGCTCAATATCGTCGAGCGCATCACGCCCGATCTCATCCTCCTCGATGCGGTCATGCCCTCGATGGACGGTTTTGAGACCTGCCGCCGCTTGAAGGCCAATGCCGCCGTCGCCCAGGTGCCCGTCATCTTCATGACCGGGCTCACGGAAACCGAACATGTCGTGCACGCGCTGGAATCAGGCGGCGTCGACTACCTGTCGAAGCCGATCAATATCGATGAGTTGCGTGCCCGCATCCGCGTTCACCTGCGCAACGCCCGCTCGGCGCAGAGCGCGCGCGTGGCGCTCGATGCTGCCGGCCGCCACCTGCTGGCAGTCAAAGGCAATGGCGCGATCCACTGGTCGACGCCGCAGGCAACGCGCCTCGTCAACGCCGCCATGGGCAGCGACGACGGCATGGAGGTTGTCTCCCGCACGATCGGCAACTGGATGAAAGAACGCGCCGCAGCCGCCCGCGATGCACTCATCTCCATTGCTCATGCCGGGCAGGCTGCCCTGCAACTCGCCTTCCTCGGCGCCATCGGTCCGGACGAATATCTCTTCCGCTTGACGGCCGCCAACCAGCGCAACGACGACGCGGTCCTGCGTCAGCACTTTGCGCTGACACAGCGCGAATCCGAGGTTCTGATGTGGATCGCCAAAGGCAAGGCCAACCGCGATATCGGCGAAATTCTCGGCCTCTCTGCGCGCACGGTGAACAAGCACCTCGAACAGATCTATGTGAAGCTCGGCGTCGAGAACAGGGCATCCGCCGCGGTGAAGGCGGCACATGTGCTGCATGAAATGTGAAGGATGGCAGGCGACGTGCCTTAAACCACCCGGTCCGGCGCCTCGCGGCCCTCGAAGAAATCAGTCACATTCTCCACGACCTTCATCCCCATCGCTGTGCGGGTTTCCTCCGTCGCGCTGCCGAGATGCGGCAACAGAACGACATTCTCCATCCGCCGCAATGCGTCCGGCACATGCGGCTCCGCCTCGTAGACATCGAGCCCTGCGCCGCGGATCGTGCCTTTATCAAGCGCAGCAATCAACGCCGTCTCATCGACCACGTCGCCGCGCGCCGTATTGATGAGGAAGGCGCCTGGCTTCATTGCCGCAAGCCGCGCAGCATTCATCAGATGCCGGTTTTCTGCGCCGCCGGGGCAATGCAGGGATACAAAATCGGAAGCGGCAAGCACCTCCTCCACCGAAGCAAGCTGGCGCGCTCCGTAGCGTGCCGCTTCGGCGGGATCGATCTGTGAGCGGTTGTAGAACACGACATCCATGCCGAAGCCGAAATGGCAGCGTTGCGCGAAAGCCTTGCCGATTCGTCCAAAGCCGATAATGCCAACGGTCTTGCCCGTCACCTTCGTGCCAACCATATGCGTCGGGCACCAGCCCTTCCATTCGCCGGCACGCAGCTGCCGCTCGCCCTCCCCGCCGCGACGTGCGACGGACAGTAGAAGCAGCATGGCGATATCAGCCGTGCAATCGGTCAGGACGCCAGGTGTGTTGGTCACCACGATGCCCTTCGCCTTGGCGGTGGCGATATCGATGTGATTGAAGCCGACCCCGAAATTGCCGAGGATTTTCGTACGGACATCCCCGGAAAAGACCGCAGCCGGCAGCTTGTCAGAAACGGTCGGCAGCACCGCATCATAATCCGCCAGCGCCTGACGCAGTTCGCTTTCAGCAAGCGGTACATCATCTCTGTTGAGCGTCAGGTCGAAGCGCTCCGCGAGCACGGCCTCTACCGCAGCAGGCCAGCGCCGGGTGACGAGAATGCGGGGTTTTGGCATGAATCTGGATCCTCCATCCTTTGCCTCTGACTTAGGCCATGAAGGCTAGGAATGGAATGGCTTTCGAACCCGTAAAGACTGCGATCTTGAACGGCGCAAGCGAAACGAAAGAAGCCCGGTCGAGGACCGGGCTTCCATGAAAGGCATCACTGCCAGAGGCTGAATTAGTCGGCTTTCGGGAAGTAGCTGTACTTGCCGTCCTCGCCCTTCTTCCATTCGTACATGACGTAGCCTGGAAGCTTCGGGTCGCCCTTTCCGTCGAAGGAAATGTCGCCGAGAACGGTCGGGAACGGACCCTTTTCCTTCATGGCTGCGGCAACAGCTTCAGCGTCGGTAGAACCGGCAGCCTTGGCAGCAGCAGCGATCGTCTGCAGCGCAGCGTAGGAGTAGAGGGTGTAAGCTTCCGGATTGAAGCCGGCAGCCTTGAACTTCGCAACGAGGTCCTTGTTGGCCGGGTTGATCGTCGGATCCGGGCCGAAGGTGTTCAGCGTACCGGCAACGGCGTCACCAGCGATGGAAGCAAGTTCGTTCGAGACGATACCGTCACCCGAAACGAGCGCTGCTTTCAGGCCCTGGTCGGCCGACTGGCGGATAATGAGACCGGCTTCGGTGTGCAGACCACCCCAGTAGATGATCGAAACGCCGGCTTCCTTCATCTTTGCGATGAGGGCCGAGAAGTCCTTGTCGCCGACGTTCACGCCTTCGTACATGACTTCGGTGACGCCAGCGGCATTCAGAGCCTTCTTGGTTTCGTCAGCGAGACCCTGGCCATAAGGCGTCTTGTCGTGAATGACGGCGATCTTGGCGTCCTTGAAGTGGTCGGCCAGATACTTGCCGGCGATAGCGCCCTGCTGGTCGTCACGGCCGCAGGTGCGGAATGTGTTCCACAGGCCACGCTCGGTGAAGACCGGGTTGGTAGCAGCCGGGGTAATTTCGAGAATGCCGTTTTCGGCGTAAACTTCAGAAGCCGGGATGGAAACGCCCGAGTTGAAGTGACCGATAACGAACTTCACGCCGTCAGCAACGAACTTGTTGGCAACGGAGATACCCTGCTTCGGGTCGGAAACGTCGTCGCCGAGTTCGATCTTGATCTGCTCGCCGTTGATGCCGCCAGCAGCATTGATGTCAGCGGCTGCCTGCTCGGCACCCTTCTGCAGCTGGGCACCGAACGCAGCGTTCGGGCCCGTCAGCGGACCACCCACGCCGATCAGGATGTCAGCTCGTGCGATGCCGCCGAAAGCGACGATCGCCGTCAGTGCCACCGCTGACAAGAGAGACTTCTTCATATTGTTACTCCCAATTTTTGGGCGGGTTTCTTCCAAGGCCTGACGCATACCCCACCTTTGACTGCGCCAGGAAAGCTGTTCCGCTCTGAAGGCAATTCATGCCTAGTTTCAACGGGCTGTCAATGTTTCTCCTTCCACGAAAACGCGGAAGTTTTTTCATACAGCCAGTAATAGTTGTTCACCATTTGGTTGGTGCGGCGATAGCGGAACCCTGCTGTCGAGAAGATCAGCAGAGTTACGAAATCGATAATGTAGAAGAGGCCGCTGAGCATCGGGCCGTTAAACAGCGCGTGATGCAGGAATTGCATCGCCCATGCGAGCAGGAAGGTATAGACGACGACCAGCGGATAGTTGTTCCAGCCGTCCGCAACCGCCCTGCCGGCACGCCACGCCGTCCAGAAACCGATGAGCACAACGAGTCCGCGGATGACGATCTTTACGCCGTTGTCGCTTTCGAAGAAAAGTCCCTGCATAATCAAACTCTCCCTTCTGCGGTCAATGCCGCCCGCCTTCGAGATAGGCAGCACGGACCTCAGGATTGGCAAGCAGTTCCTTGCCGCTGCCGCTCATCGTCACCTTGCCATTCACGAGCACATAGGCACGGTGCGACAGCTTAAGTGCGGCGAATGCGTTCTGCTCCACGAGGAAGACGGTCAGCCCTTCCTTCTCGTTCAGCACCTTGATGGCTTCGAAGATGCCCTTGACGATCAGCGGCGCGAGGCCGAGCGAGGGTTCGTCGAGCAGCAGGAGTTTCGGGCGGGCCATCAGCGCGCGGCCGATCGAAAGCATCTGCTGTTCACCGCCCGAAAGGGTACCGCCGCGCTGCGACTGGCGCTCTTTCAAGCGCGGGAACATCGTGAAAATCTTCTCGACGTCCTCATTGAAATATTTGAGGTTGTCGAGACCCGCGCCCATCTGGAGATTTTCCAGAACGGTCATGCGTGGGAAGATGCGTCGTCCCTCGGGCGACTGCGCGATACGCAGCCGTGCGATCTCGTGCGTCGGTAGCCTGGTGATGTCCTGGCCGTCGAAGATGATCGAGCCGGTACGGGCCTGCGGGCTGCCGCAGATCGTCATCATCAGCGTCGACTTGCCGGCGCCATTGGCGCCGATCAGGCTGACGATTTCACCCTTCTTCACCTCGACATCGATGCCGGCGAGTGCGCGGATATTGCCGTAATAGGTCTCGACGCCCTGAACCTTGAGAAGCTGTTCTCCGGCCGCCATCAGATTGCGCCCCCTTCTACGGTCGCAATGACCTCTTCGACTTCTTCATCCTCGACACCGAGATAGGCCGCAATAACCCTCGGGTCGTTCTTCACGTGGTCAGGGTTGCCGTCGGAAATCTTCTGGCCGTATTCCAGAACGATGACGTGGTCGGAAATTTCCATGACCACCGACATGTCGTGCTCGATGAGCAGGATAGAGGTCCCGGTTTCGGTGCGAATGCCTTTCAGCAAGGCATTGAGCGCTGCCGATTCACGCGGATTGAGACCGGCAGCCGGCTCGTCGAGGCAAAGCAGCTCCGGACCGGTGCACATAGCGCGGGCGATTTCCAGACGACGCTGGGCGCCGTAAGGCAGGTCACCGGCCGGATCGTCGGCGCGGTCGATAAGATCGGCCTTCTCCAGCCAAAAGCGCGCAAGCTCGATGGCGGCAGCCGCTTCCTTCTTATAGGGACCGATGCCGAGCAGACCGAGCACCGTGAAGCCCGAAGCCTTCATCAGCTTGTTGTGCTGGGCAACCAGCAGGTTTTCCAGAACGGTGAGGCCCGAGAATAGACGGATGTTCTGGAAGGTACGGGCAACCTTGGCTTCCTTGGTGATGCGGAAGTCCAACAGACGCTCGAGCAGGTACTGCTTGCCGCTCTTCTGCGTCAGCGTAATCATGCCCATCGTCGGCTTGTAGAAGCCGGTGATGCAGTTGAAGACGGTCGTTTTGCCCGCACCGTTCGGGCCGATCAGCGCGGTGATCTCGCCGCGCTTGGCCTCGAAGGATAAGTCGTTGATGGCCATCAGGCCGCCGAACTTCATCGACAGGTGCTCGACCTTGAGCAAAGTGTCATTCGACATCGTATTCTCGACGGGGCTCATCAACCATGGCCCTCCTTGGTAAAGCTTCCGGATACCGCCTTGCGCTCCTTGAGGAAGGCTGTCGGTTCACGCGAACCGACGAAACCGCGCGGCTTGAACAGCATGACGATGACCATGGCAAGGCCGAAGAGCAGCATGCGGTAGAGTTCCGGCGTGAAATCCGGCCCAAAGACGACCTTGAGGAAGTCCATTTCGCGGAGCACTTCCGTACCGCCGACCATGACGACGGCGGCAATCGCAATACCCGTTAGCGAACCCATGCCGCCAAGAACGACGATGGCGAGGATGACGGCCGATTCCAGGAACACGAAGGATTCCGGCGAGACGAAGCCCTGGCGGGCGGCGAAGAAGGAGCCGGCGAAACCGCCGAACATCGCACCTGTGGCGAAAGCCGTCAGCTTCGTCGTCACCGTGTTGATGCCGAGCGAGCGGCAGGCAATTTCATCCTCGCGCAATGCTTCCCACGCACGGCCGATCGGCATGCGGCGCAGACGAATCGTCACATAGGCCGTCAGCATGCAGAGCGCCAGAATGACGTAGAACAGGAAGATCTTGTAGTAGGCCGATGATGACGGCAGGCCGAAAACCTTGGCGAAATTGTTCGCCTTGCCGACATCGAAGCTCAAGATGCCGAAGACCGAAGCCTTGGCGATGCCGGAGATACCGAAGGTGCCCTTGGTCACTTCCGTCCAGTTGATGA
Organism: Hyphomicrobiales bacterium; assembly: GCA_900470965.1. Lineage (GTDB taxonomy): Bacteria > Pseudomonadota > Alphaproteobacteria > Rhizobiales > Rhizobiaceae > Rhizobium. The sequence goes on along the minus strand of UCCS01000030.1, from coordinate 16,265 downwards.
TGACCAGGCGGATGATTTCACCGAAGGCAAGCGTTACGATCGCCAGATAGTCGCCGCGCAGGCGCAGCACCGGAAAGCCGAGGATGACGCCCCAAAGAGCTGCAAAGATGCCGGCGAGCGGCAGCAGAACCCAGAAGGACAGGCCGAAATGGGCCGAAAGCAGCGCATAGGAATAGGCGCCGACAGCGTAGAAGGCGACGTAACCGAGGTCGAGCAACCCGGCGAGGCCGACGACGATGTTCAGACCCCAGGCGAGCATCACATAGATCAGGATCTGGATGCCGAAATTGTCCACCCACTTCAACGCGCCCTGCGGGCCGAGGAAATAGGCAGTGGCAAGCGGATAGACCAGAAGGAATACGAGCGCAATCTTCAGGAAATGCGTCCGGAAGAAGCCCTTCTCTGTCGAAATCTCAAGATCGCCGCGACGCGCCTTCGAAAGCTTGCGCTGATCAAGATGCGGCCTGACGAAAACGACCACGATGAAACGGCCGATGGCGGCGACCAGCACGAAAATGGCCAGCAATCCCCAGCGCTGAACGACGATCAACTCGTTGTTGATGTTCTGCTGCGTGCCGAGACCAACATAGAGAACGAACAGGCCAAGTGCGATGAGGCCGGAGAAGAAGGCTTCCCTGAGCCCCTTCTGGACAAGCCCGGCGTCGGACTTGCCAGCGGAAGTGTCGATGTTTGCCATGACTTATACCTTCTCGACTTCCGGCCGGCCGAGAATGCCCGTCGGCTTGAAGATCAGCACGAATGCAAGAATGGCAAAGGTAGCGACATCCTTGTACGCGATGGTGAAATAGGCCGACCACAGGGATTCGATAAGGCCGATCATCAGCCCGCCGAGAACAGCGCCCGGCAGTGAGCCGATGCCGCCGAGAACGGCTGCAGTGAAGGCCTTAACGCCCGGAACGAAGCCGTCGTTGAACGAGGCGACACCATAATACATCAGGTACATCGTGCCGGCGACGGCAGCGAGTGCCGCACCCATGATGAAGGTAATGGAGATCGTCTGATCGACATTGACGCCGAGCAGTGCCGCCATCTTGCGGTCTTGCTCCGTTGCGCGCTGGGCGCGCCCGAGTGCCGTCTTGTTGACGATGTACCAGAAGGCGGCGAGCAGGACGACGGTCACAATGATGATGATGATCTGCTTCAGCGAGATCGAGAGATTGCCGACATTATAAACCGTGCCGACAAGTGGCGGGATCGGCTTGTTGCGCGGACCCTGCGTGACCTGGATGAAGTTCGATAGCGTGATCGACATGCCGATCGCGGTAATCAGCGGCGCCAGGCGGAAAGAACCGCGCAGCGGGCGGTAGGCGACACGCTCGATCGTCCAATTCCACAAACTCGTCATCAGCATCGCAACCACAAGCATTGCCAGCAGCAGCACGGCTACCGGAAGACCTGCAAAGATGGATGTGAGAACGAGAAAGACGATAAGAGCAGCGAAACCACCGAGCATGAAAATGTCGCCATGGGCGAAGTTGATCATGCCGATAATGCCGTAAACCATCGTATAGCCAATAGCCACAAGGCCATAGATGGATCCGAGAGTCAGCCCGTTGAAGAGCTGCTGGATAAAATACTCCATATGTCATTTCCCCTGGATGCGAACCAAATTTAAGTTGCATCTCTTATTAGTTTTATCGCGCGTGCTTTCACACGAGCCACTAGTCGCATTGCATAGCGGTTTCGTTGGAAATGTGAAGACAAAAAGGATTTATTGCGCCAGAATCTTGGGTAAACAGGCCTAAATGGCGCAATTCAAACCAAAATCCACATAAAAGCGGCATCGACTGGCAAATTTTTAGCCAGAGCAGGCTTCGTCAATTAATCTTTTGGCACCGAACGAAACCAGAAACGCTCCCCTTGTGCGTAAATTGTTCCACAAGTAAGGAAATTGACGAAATTTCAAACTCGAAGATGCTGTCAATTGCAAATGGCATTTCACGAGCAATCGCTTCTGACGCGCTTTGTGCAAACCCCACGAGCCTGTGCTAATGTTACGGGATTCCAGCAAAGGGGTGCAGCAGCACCTCCTATACACTATATATAGCGCGGTGGTCTCAAGACGAATTTGCAGACGAACGGCAGGAATATGCTGAAGACATTTGAACGGGCGGCACTCGAAGCCGGCAAAGCCATCATAGAAGTCTTCTGCGATGGCTGCCCGGTGGAAATGAAAGCTGATGCAAGCCCGGTGACGATCGCCGACCAGGAGGCCGAGCGCATCATACTGGCGTATCTGAAACGCGATTTCCCTGAGATCCCCGTCATCGCCGAAGAATCGGTAGCCGCTGGCAGAGTGCCTGATATTGCCGGAAAGTCCTTCTTTCTGGTCGATCCTCTGGATGGCACCCGCGAATTCCTGGATAAGCGCCAGGAGTTCACCGTCAATATCGCCTATGTGGAAAATGGCATCCCCGTCACCGGTATCGTCTATGCCCCGGCGCTCGGCATCGCTTTTTCCGGCGAGCGCGGAAGCGCAGAGAAACTAGTGATCGACCAGAACTTTGCGATAACGGAGAGAATGCCGATCAAAGTGCGCAAACAGCCCACAGAAAGTATGGCGCTCGCGAGTTTTCGGCATGATAGTCCCGAGACTGGCCTCTTCCTCGCTAGGCACGCGATCTCCAAATGCACCAACATCGGCTCGTCCCTGAAATTCTGCCTGCTGGCAGAAGGCAAGGCCGACGTCTACCCACGCTTCACCCGCACCATGGAGTGGGATACGGCGGCCGGCGATGCGGTGTTGCGCGCAGCCGGCGGATCGACTGTCACCATGGACGGCCAGCCGCTGATCTACGGCAAAACCGGTGCGGCTGCTGATTTCGACTTCGCAAATCCCCATTTCGTCTCATGGGGCGGCACAAAGCCTGCGCTCGAGCGGGCGTAGCGACCGCCGAAAGTCGGTGTCTTTCAGCTTTGTCGCTGCAATATTGTAGCGGGCTGTTCGACACCATTGCCTGGATGCCTCCGGCCGGGAAAATCACCCGGTAGGTTCCATCTCCGGTCTTCACTTCTGATTCGGAGTCCGCACCCTTCCCTTCTTCCGGTCGCATGCTCTCCCGCCGCAATGTCGCCATAATCGCCGCCGCCGCCATCATGTGACTTCGGTAACATCAGCGCAGAGGCAGACATAATTATGGCATCAAATCCATAGTTTAGGAATACCAATTCTGACAGCCTCCGCTCATCCGGCTCCGGCGCAATAGACAATAAATTCGATCCAAACGGGACCGGGATCCGTAGGCCCTACCCGGGATTGGAGCGTTTTGGCACGGTGTAAGCCATGCCCATCACAACCGTCGTCTGTGTTCCGAATCTGGCCAAACACATAAGATTCCTAATAAAAACCCCGGTTGAAAAATAAAACTCCTGATTTTGCATAAACTTAACGCAACTGCGAAGTTTGCTGCGATGCGAAATTTCTCTGGACTCGGTTAAACAAATGTCGCAAATTTAGGATGTAGTAGGGTTAAACGTCGCCTAACATTCTGGTGCCTTAATGTGGCGCTAACCAAGCCAGCGAATGACACCGCCGAAAGCTTCAAAATACAAAGGGTAGATCCTTGAGCGTCATGGACCTTAACAAGAGTATTTCTGAAGAGAGCTTTCGCGTTCCGCCTGTTCGTCAGGTAAACGCGAGGTTCCCAGTTACCGCACTTGACAGCATCGTTCCGCCACCTGCTTCCATGCAGTTCGTGCTGAAGCGAGCCTTCGACATTTTTGCCTCGATCAGCGCACTTATCGTGCTTGCTCCGCTTCTTCTGGTCGTCGCAGCCCTGATCAAGATGGACAGCCGCGGTCCAGTGCTCTTCAAGCAGACCCGCTGGGGCAAGAATTGCCGCGCCATCAAGGTCTACAAGTTCCGTTCCATGCGTACGGATATGCAAGACGTCACCGGCGTTGCACAAACGGTCAAGAATGACCCCCGCGTTACCCGCGTCGGTGCCTTCCTGCGCCGTTCGAACATTGACGAGCTGCCGCAGCTCCTCAACGTGCTCAAGGGTGACATGTCGGTTGTCGGGCCGCGTTGCCATGCAATCGGCATGCGTGCCGGCGGCATGCTCTATGAAGAGCTGGTTCCGGAATATCATCACCGCCACGCCATGCGTCCGGGCATCACTGGTCTGGCGCAGATGCGCGGCCTGCGCGGCCCGACAGACCGTCCGGCCAAGGCGCGCGCCCGCATCGCCAGCGATCTCCACTATGTCGAGAACTTCTCGATATTGATGGACATCCGCATCATCATCGGAACGCTGATTTCCGAGCTGAATGGCGGCAAAGGCTTCTGATTGGAGAAGTAAGGGTATCGGCTGCTACAGCAGCCGATACCGAAATGCCCGGGCGACGGCTTGCATGCGGTTGACCGAATCCAGTTTGCGCATCGCGCTCTTCAGATATCCCACCACCGTATGCGATGAGAGATCGAGAATGATCGCAATTTCGTCGCTGCTCTTGCCTGCGGCCGACCAGCGCAGGCATTCGATCTCGCGCCGGGTGAGGCTTTCCGAGGGCCGGTCTTGCGGCTTCTCGTCGCCCGGCAGCGTGTCCAGAAGCTCCATACAGCCATAAATCAGCGTCGTCGCTTCTTCGCGAGTGGGCATGGCACGCGCGCCCGAAAAGGCGAAGATGTATTGTTTCAGGTCAGCGTCGTGCAGCGCGAATGCGAACGTATGCTTCAGCCCGTGCATCTGAAACATCGTGTTCAGACGGCGGTTTTCCTGATTCGCTGCATTGCCACCAAAAGACCCCTCTTCGCAGAAGACAGGCATGATCGTGCGCTTCATGACAGCGACCAGTTTGCTGCAATAGAAGAGGTCCGCCTCCTCGTAAAAGTTGACGAGGCTCTGCGGCCAGTTGCTGATCAGCTTGTTCTCGAGAAAGGCCGTCCGGTCCCCGCGCGGGAATACGGAAAACAGATGGAATTCGAACCCGGCGGCCTTCGTCAGCTCGTCCAGGCGGCTTGCACCGTCGACAGCGGAAATGCCCGCAGAACGGGCCTCGAACGCAGAAAATGCGGCATCATCGGCGCAGTCGCGGACTGCGCGTTCACGTCTCTTCATTCTCTTATTCCTTCACGGGCCTCGCTTCGGCTCGGCCTCGCAACCGGCAGCGGATTGGACGCGCCGGACGATCAGGAAAGACGGCATCTGCCCCGCATCCGAAGGATACGAAGCATTCAAACGGCAATCTTTATTGATACTGCGAGAGCAACGGAGACGAAGTCTTTGCGCTCAACTTATGTTGCAGCGCTTATAAAATTATCCAGAAGAAATATGTAACATTTATTCCGCATGGCTCCCATGCAGCCGCATCAAATTGACGTAACGGCAGGGGCCAGCAAATCAGCCCTCCGGGAGCGCGTCTAAAGTTATTATCAAAGTCTTACGATGCGTTTAGGCAATTTTTAAATGTGGCAAGTTAGAGTGGCGCCCGTGGTCTTGCGTTGTGTAGAGAGTCCAATGACCGAAATGATACGTCCCCGAGTGAAATATGTCATCGGCCCCGATGGCAGCCCCCTGACGATTGCGGATCTTCCGCCGCCGAACACGCGGCGCTGGGTCATCCGCCGGAAGGCAGAGGTTGTCGCGGCTGTTCGCGGTGGCCTGTTGAGCTTGGAAGAAGCCTGTGAGCGTTACACGCTTACTGTCGAAGAATTCCTTTCCTGGCAGTCCTCCATCAACAGCCATGGTCTCGCCGGCCTGCGCACTACGCGCATCCAGCAGTACCGCCACTGATTCCATTCGATTTGATTATTTCGGGCCGGACGCATTTCCCTCGAGGGAATGAAGAAGGCCCGAAATCATTGCCGAGGCCGCGTAACACCAGAGGCCGGGTTGCGTAAACGCATTCGCAAGTCCCGTCGTCTTCGCTGCCGCAATCACGATCGCGACGAGCAGCACGTCCATCATGGACCACTTGGACAGATGCGGCACGACGTTGCGATAAAACAGGCTGCCGGTGCCGCCGGCAGCCATGGATTCAGCCGCGATCCCGATCATTTTCAAAACCGGCAATACGATCGAGACGAGCGCAACCAGTGCCGCAAGCGCCACGTCACCTCCATTCCAGAGCGAAGCCACGATTTCCAGCAGTGACGGCGTCTCGTCGAAGAACCAGAGCTTCTCGAAGCGGATGAGCGGCAACACGAGGCCAAGCGCCAGTAGAAACGGCGCCGTCACCAATAGAACGGGCCGGACCGCCGAAAGCCTGTTCAATTTTCCGCCTCCCCTTTGAACACACTGTCTCCTGCCGCTACGGCTTGGCATGCCGATGCCGCCATGTCACGTTCGCGATCACATAATTCGTCAGGAGACAGACATGGATATCAGGATTGAAGAAAACACCTCCGGCGGCCGCTATGTTGCGACGCTGGAAGGCCATGAAGCGGAAATGACCTATTCCCGCACATCACCGAAACTCATCATCATCGATCATACCGGCGTGCCGGACGCTTTGCGCGGCAAGGGCGTCGGCCAGGCACTCGCCCTTCATGCGGTCGAGGCGGCTCGCGAGGGCGGCTGGAAGATCATCCCGCTCTGCCCCTTCTTTAAATCACAGGCGCAGCGCCATCCGGAATGGAACGACGTGGTAAACTGAGAACATCCACCATACGAAAGAAACACCAAAAGCCATGCATGACGGACACCGCGCCCGTCATGCATGGCTTCTGTGGTTATCCCCCAAGGCGCCGTGACCGGCGCCTGCAACATTCGTCAGGCCCGGACGCGAACCGCGCCATCACGCTCTTCGAGCGCCGTTGCCCTGGCATATTCCGCCTGCATTTCCTCAAGCGCCAATTCCAGCGCCTCCTCCTGAACCTTCAGTTCCTTGATCGAAACCTGAAGATTGTCGGCGCGCTGACGTGCGGCCTTGGCGAAGGTCGGATATGCAAAGTGATTCGGGTCGGAAATACCGGACTTCTTTTCCTCGACGACGATCTGGCTCTCCAGATCCTTCGTCATCCGTTCAAATTCGGACATCATCATCTGCAACTGCTGCAGCTGACGACGTTTTTCGTTAACCTGAAACTCTTTCAGGCGAACGAGGCTCTCTCGCGACTTCATACGCATTACTCCCGTGATGCGAGACCCCGGCTCAACTTGAAACCGCCCTTGCGCGCCGCTTTGACACGGTTTGCTAAAAAATTTCCTGCGATATTAACAAAAACCTACCGCTGGTAACCTTTCGTTTACGGGCATCGTTAATGATAGGCCCGATGATTTAAGGCTCGGTAAACACCAGGACAGGAAAGCCGAACCTTTTCATTAGCGAGTCGGATGAATCACTTAGCGCATATTCTTAATGTTGAAGTTGAGAGTTGCGCTTCGAGATTCCCATTGGAAAACAGGGAAATGGAAAAATTATTTAATAAATTCGATACTCCTTGCCAGAGTGAATTAGAATTTGTTAACCATTTCGTGGCAGCTTCCAAATCACGTAGCTTATTCGGTATCGCGTAGGGGGCCATGCCACCTTTCGGCGGCGGTAAAGGGGATAATTATGCGGGTACTTCTCATCGAGGATGATAGCGCTACGGCGCAGAGCATCGAACTGATGCTCAAATCTGAGAGTTTTAATGTTTATACGACAGATCTCGGCGAAGAAGGCGTGGATCTGGGCAAGTTGTATGATTACGATATCATCCTTCTCGATCTGAACCTTCCCGACATGTCCGGATACGAAGTGCTGCGCACTCTCCGCCTGTCGAAGGTCAAGACGCCGATCCTCATCCTCTCGGGCATGGCCGGCATCGAAGACAAGGTTCGTGGTCTCGGCTTCGGCGCCGACGACTACATGACCAAGCCGTTCCACAAGGACGAGCTCGTCGCCCGTATCCACGCCATCGTCCGCCGTTCCAAGGGTCATGCCCAGTCGGTCATCATCACGGGCGAGCTTATCGTCAACCTCGACGCCAAGACCGTCGAAGTCGGCGGCCAACGCGTCCACCTGACGGGCAAGGAATATCAGATGCTGGAGCTTCTCTCGCTCCGCAAGGGCACCACGCTCACCAAGGAAATGTTCCTGAACCACCTCTATGGCGGTATGGACGAGCCGGAACTGAAGATCATCGACGTCTTCATCTGCAAGCTGCGCAAGAAGCTCGCAAATGCTGCCGGCGGCGCCAATTACATCGAAACCGTCTGGGGCCGCGGCTATGTGCTGCGCGAGCCCGATGGTGCCGAATACGCCGAAACCGCCTGATCCGCCGAATCCCCTTACCAAATGAAAAGTCCCGCCTCGCCGGCGGGACTTTTATTTTGTCGGCAATGTGCGGAAATGAAAAAGCCGCCCAAAAGGACGGCCCCCGTTAACGATTTGTGCGACCTATTCAGGCAGCGATTGCGCGATTTCCGAACACGGCGGTAAGGATTTTGCGGTCGAACGGCTTGAGCAGGAAGTCGGTTGCCCCTGCCCGCTTGCCGGCCATCAGCTTCTTCAGATCGGCCTCGATGACGCAATAGTAGATCTTGACCTCTTTGCCGCCGTCCATGGCGCGGATATTGGCGATGAGATCAAGCGCGCCTTCCATGCCCGAATCGACGATCAGATATTCGGGAAGCTCAGCCTGGCAGCGCTGCAACGCCTCCTCGGCATTCGAAGCTTCGCTGACCAGAAAATCGAGCTCGGAAAGGATTCGCTTGCCGACCTTGCGAACGATGTCCGAACTATCGGTGATCATGAATCTTTGCATGGCAGCTCCTTACCCCTCGCGCTGTCTCCGTCGAGGGTCTTCCTGACCTTCGAGGATAGGTTGATCAGGCTAAGGAATCGTTACTGCACCGGCTTCGATCAGCAATCGGTGAACTACGCTGCGGCAACCTTGGCAGTGAAGACGATCTCTTCGGCGCTGGCTGAATAATCCAGAACCATGCCGCATTCTTCCGCTAGCAGTACAGTGTAATAAGGCTGGATCGAATGCGCATCGATCGCTTCCTCGGCGGTGCCGGTGGCGATTTCGACGAATTTCGGCGGCAAGCGCATCAGCTTGCCCCTGGCGACGAGCTTGAAACTGGCATCGAATTCCGGATTTTCCAGCGTAATATCCAGATTGCCGCCACGCGGAATGGAAGAATATGCGACGAGGAAGAGGTTAAGGAGAAGCTTGACCCTGTTCTTGGCGACGATCGCGCGTGGGCCGCTCCAGCTGACCTCGGTCTTCTTCTCTGCCACGGCAAAGTCCTTGGCTGCACGTTCGGCCTCGCCGGTATCGATCGAGGCGCCGACGGAACCGGATGCACCGAAGGCAAGGCGCGCGAATTTGAGACGGACCGAGGCATTGAGCGCACTGGTGCGGATGAGATCCATCGCGTCCGAATCCGCTCCGCCTTCGTCCAGAAGTTCCAGACCGTTATTGATCGCGCCGACGGGCGAGATCACGTCATGGCACACACGACTGCAAAGAAGTGCTGCCAGGTCCGGGCCGGACAGAGTGAGATTCGGGTTCTTGGACATCATCGTCTCCTGAGGGCGGCAGTGTCATTCCACCCGGTAGTGTGCCTGATCAAAATTGCGCGAAGTTTGCGACCGTACTCGCCGCCATAATGACACCATATTTGGTAAACCGATTGTTAAGACGATCGGAGCAAAATGCATCAAATGCCAATGCCCCCGACAATGACGAATGGATGACATCATGCGCCTCCAATTTCTCGGAAGATTTATCGGCTTCTGCAAGTTGCTGACCGCTATCATGATCTCGTCGGTGATGATTACCGGACAGGCCGCAGCACAGCAGAACAACGGCCAGTACACAGTGCAGGAAATCGTTGATGCCGGTCATTCCTTCTTCGGCGAGACCAGCGGCGGCCTTGCCAAAGTCGTTGAAAGCGCCTTCCAGAAATACGGCCTGCCGAACGGCTACATCCTCGGCCAGGAGGGCGGCGGCGCCTTCATCGCCGGCCTCACCTACGGCGAAGGCCAGCTCAATACCAAGAATGCCGGCGAGCATCCGCTTTACTGGCAGGGTCCATCTCTCGGCCTCGATTACGGTGGCCAGGGCTCCCGCGTCATGATGCTGGTCTACGATCTGCCGTCCATCGACTCCATCTATGCTCGCTTCGGCGGCGTCAGCGGCTCGGCCTATGTCATTGCCGGCTTCGGCATGACGCTTCTCAAGAACAACAATGTTCTGGTCGTGCCGATCCGCACTGGTGTCGGCGCCCGCCTCGGCATCAATGTCGGCTATCTGAAGGTCACCCCGAACCCGACCTGGAACCCCTTCTGAAAAGCCAAAATCACCGCTAATATCCTTGGGAATACAGTCTTGCCGGTGCCCGCAGCCTTGTCGCTGCGCGCGCTGCGTGCTTAATCAGGCGGACTGACCCGTATCAACCTTCGAATCGATGGCCGCGCCGTGATCGAATATGCTCTTTTGTTCGGATTGGGCTTCCTGACCGCGGCCTTTCTCGTCTTTCTGGTTTCGCCCGCGGTCCACCGCCGCATCGTCTGGTATACCGAAAACCGCCTGAAGGCGACGATGCCGCTGAGTCCGCAGGAAGTACGGGCACAGAAGGACATGGTGCGCGCGCTCTACGCCGCTGAAAATGCCCGCACCGCACAGGACCTGCACCGCGAACGCGAAAAGTCGCTCTCCCTCCAGCTGCGCCACGACGCACTCGCCGTCGATGCCGGCAGGCTGGCCTCTGAAGTCAATGAGGCGCGCGCACAGATCGGCGAAATGCAGGTAGAGGCTGCCGAGCAGCGCTCCCACCTGCGCAAGGACGAAAACTATATCAGCCAGTTGAAGACGAGCCTGCATATTGCCGAGCAGGCTGGCTCCAACAAGGATAGCGAGCTGGAAACGCTGCGGGCGCGGCTTTCCAAGATCACCGAACAGGCCAACAACCTGAAGATCGACCTTGCTGCGCGTGAGACTGAAGCCGAGAATATGAAGTTCCGCACCAATGCCCTGCGCGACGAACGCGATACGATGCGCCAGGACGTGACCGTGCTGCAGAAGCGCGCCAAGGATGCCGAACAGAAGCTCAGCCAGCAGCAGCACATGGTCATTCGCCTGGAAGACAAGGCCGCCCGTGAGGCCGCCTCTGCCACGGACAAGGAAGCCCTGCTCGGCCGCCGGCAACAGGAAATCGCCAAGCTGAAGGATCAGTTGAAGGCTGCCAATGCCGAACTCCGTAAGGTCGCCAAGGTGCTGCGTGATGCCGGCCTCTCCAAGGCCGTTGCCGATCTGCCCGCCGAAGCGGCCAGCGAAGCAGAGGCCTCTGAACTCGATCTCGCTGCCATCACAGCGCAGATGAGCGACAATGTGCGCCGGCGCAGCGCAGCACTTGCCGACCACCTTCAGAAGGCAAGAAACAATACCGGCCGTGATGGCGCGCTTCGCGAGGAAATCACCTCGATCGCCGCCAACATGGTAGCGCTCACTGCGCTCAAGGAAGGCCCGTCCTCTCCGATCCTGTCCCTGCTGCCCGATGGCGGGGAGAAGAAGGGCGCAAACGACCGCGTGAACCTCGCCGACCGCGCAGCCGCGATCATCGCCGATCCGCAGCGCTGAACTTCATCAGATCCGCGCCATCGCCGAAGATATCGCAAAGAGCGCAATACCGGTCGCCGTCGCCACGTTGAGACTGTCCAGTCCTTCAGACTGCGGAATGCACGCACTGCGGAAACGGGAAAGCACCGCTTCCGGCAGTCCCTCGCCCTCAGTGCCGACGACGAGCGCCATGCGACCGGAAGCCGGTATCTGCCGGATATCCGTCTCGCCGCGTGGCGAAAGCGTCCAGATTGCAAAGCCGCGCTCGGCAAGGCTCGAAAGAAGAGCGAGCGCATCGCCGCCGCGATGATAGGGCATGCTCAGGACCGAGCCGACCGAAACGCGCAGTGCCTTGCGGTAGAGCGGGTCGCAGCAGGTCTCATCAAGGAGGATCGCATCCGCCCTGAAGGCAGCGGCATTGCGGAACATCGACCCGGCATTATCGTGATTGGAAATGCCGCAGCCGACAAGGAGCAGCGCCTGCTCGGGTAGCGCATCGAGAAGCATGGTTTCCGTCGCCTGCTCGCGGCGACCGAGCGCAAGCACGCCGCGATGCATGTTGAAGCCGACGATACCGTCAAGAACATCGGCGTCGGCCACATAGACGGGTACGTCGTTCGGAAAGGTGTCGAGGATCTCCGCCACGCCGTCGAGCCGATTGCGGAGCAGCAAGATCTTTTCGGCTGAAAATCCTCTACCCGTCGCATGCGCATCGGCGAGCATGCGCAGCACGACGGTACCCTCGGCGATGAAGCGGTTCTGCCTGCCCGTCAGGTCGCGCTCGCGGATATCGCGAAACTCCGCGATCCGCAGATCGTCCGGGGTTTCGATCGTGAGAGGTTGTCCGGCCATACCGGCCTCAATTACCCGACAGCGTGATGTCAGCCACGATACGGCCAGCTTTGATATCGAAGACTAGGGCCCTGCGCTTGCCGTCCACCGCCGTGCCGTAAAACAGGATCTGTCCGCCCGAAAGCGATGTCTGCTCGATCTTGAAGCCGAGCGGCAGCGAGGCTGTCGAATTCATCGGCGCGTCGGAGGGAACACCGGAAGAGCCTGCGGACGCTGTGGTCTGCGAGGGCTCCGTACGCGTCACCTTGTAGACAACAGCGCCGAAGACCGCCATAAGGCTCACGAACATGATGGCGCCCGAGACGATCTGCAGGCGAACCATCTTGCGCCGGACACTTTCCATAGCCGGATCAAGGGGCTTTTCTTCCTGCTCATCGTCGGCTGGCTCGAATTTCGTCATCTATGGCGTCCCGTTCTAAAAATACGTCGGAGAAGAAGCGTCTTGAGCGACCCCTTTAAACAAGCAGATGACAATAGAAAAGTCCTGACCGCCGATGAGACAGCCGAAGGCCGCCTCGACGCCTGGCTGACCGCGCAGGTTGGCGAGGAATTTTCCCGCAGCCGCATCAAGGCGCTGATCAAGGACGGGCAGGTCTTTTTGAAGGGCGCGCCGATTACCGATCCCCAAAAGAAGGTGCGAGCCGGAGACAGCTACGAGATCATCCTGCCCAAGCCCGAAGACCCTGCCCCGAAGGGCGAGGATATTCCGCTCGATATCCTCTACGAGGATGACGATGTCATCGTCATTTCCAAGCCGGCTGGCCTCGTTGTCCATCCAGGCCCCGGCAACTGGACCGGTACGCTCGTCAACGCGCTGATCTACCATTGTGGCGATACCCTCTCCGGCATTGGCGGTGTGCGCCGTCCCGGCATCGTTCACCGCCTCGACAAGGATACGACCGGCGTCATGGTCGTCGCCAAGAACGATATGGCGCATCGCCATCTCTCGCTGCAGTTCGCCGATCACGGCCGCACCATGCCACTGGAACGTGCCTATCGGGCGATCGTCTGGGGCCGTCCGCGCTCGCTCTCAGGAACGATCGACGCGCCGCTCGGCCGCGCCACCGGCGACCGCACCCGCCGCGCCGTCAAGCGCCCCGAAAACGAGAGTGCCGACGAGGCGATCACCCACTACGAAGTGCTCGAGCGCTTCCATGAAAGCCCGGATGCGAGCGCGCTTGCCTCGCTCGTCGAATGCCACCTCGAAACCGGCCGCACGCACCAGATCCGCGTCCACATGGCCCATATCGGCCATCCCTTGCTGGGCGACGCCGTCTACGGCGCCGGCTTCAAGACCAAGGCCAATCTTCTGCCCGACGACGCCCGCAAGGTCGTCAAGGCTTTCGATCGCCAGGCGTTGCATGCCTACATGCTGCAATTCGAGCATCCGCGCACCGGCGAAGTGATGCATTTCGAAGTGCCGCTACCAGGTGATATGGTGGAGCTCGCTGACGCCCTGCGCGGATGAGAAACGGCCGCTGCTATTTCTTGGAGCCGGCACCCAGGACCCGATGCGTCGCATTGTCGAGAGCGTGGCTGGTGTCGCGCCCGTCCTGCGCCAGTCCCCTGGCGGTGTTTCCGCAGGATGAAAGAGCGGTCGAAAGCGAAAGCAGCAGGATGGCGGCAAGGGCTGGTCTGATCATCTGGTTCCCCTCATAAAAGCGGCTGGCAAGAGTGCCACCACCACTGGAAAAATGCGGCAGCTGTCGGTAAAATCAATGCCTCTGATTGGCGCTGGCAACGGCCGGATAACGCCCTCGTGAACGCCGAGGGGACCTTGAATCGCTGTTTCGCCATACTTATCTGTATATGGACTTATTGCGGGCTTGGATAGAGCCGCATGTCCCGGTTTGCCTTTAACGCGAGGGCGCGTTCCATCGGGAACCGGAATCCATATAAGGAGGGTGCATCATGGCCCGAAATAACTTGCCGTCCATTACCGCCGGCGAAGCCGGTCTCAATCGTTACCTGGACGAAATCCGTAAATTCCCGATGCTGGAGCCGCAGGAAGAGTACATGCTCGCCAAGCGTTACTCCGAGCACGGCGATCGTGACGCCGCACACAGGCTTGTCACCAGCCACCTTCGCCTCGTCGCGAAGATCGCCATGGGTTATCGCGGCTACGGCCTGCCGATCGGCGAAGTCGTATCCGAAGGTAACGTCGGCCTCATGCAGGCCGTCAAGAAGTTCGATCCGGAACGTGGTTTCCGCCTCGCCACATACGCCATGTGGTGGATCAAGGCCTCGATCCAGGAATATATCCTGCGTTCGTGGTCTCTGGTGAAGATGGGCACGACTGCCAATCAGAAGCGCCTGTTCTTCAACCTGCGTCGCCTGAAGGGCCGTATCCAGGCCATCGATGACGGCGACCTGAAGCCGGAGCATGTGACCGAAATCGCTACCAAGCTGAACGTCTCTGAGGAAGAGGTCGTTTCGATGAACCGCCGCCTTTCCGGCGACGCATCGCTGAACGCGCCCATCAAGGCCTCTGAAGGCGACAGCGGCCAGTGGCAGGATTGGCTCGTGGACGACCACGACAGCCAGGAAGACGTGCTGATCGAGCAGGATGAGCTCGATACCCGTCGCCGTATGTTGTCGAAGGCCATGAGCGTGCTGAACGACCGCGAACGCCGCATCTTCGAGGCTCGCCGCCTTGCTGAAGATCCGGTGACGCTGGAAGATCTTTCGGCCGAGTTCGACATCAGCCGCGAGCGTGTCCGCCAGATCGAAGTCCGCGCCTTTGAAAAGGTGCAGGATGCGGTCCGCAAGGAAGCGCTGGAGCGTGCCAAGGCCGTGCGTGTGGTCGAAGCCACCGCATAAGCTGGTCGTCATCTGAAATCAAAAAAGGCGGGTCCCTGCGGCCCGCCTTTTATTTTGCGTGATTTCCGAGGCTCCGCGACGCCGGCCTTACTGGCTGGTCGAGAGATCTCCGAGCGCTGTCCATTCCTTGATAGCCGTGTTGAAGGCATTCCCGCCTGTGGCGCCCTTCTGCATGGTCAGCAGCGCACGGCGGCCGTTGCGATAGGTGACCGGAATGTCGATCCAGTCGCGCGTGGCAAGCAGGTCCAGATTGGCCTTGCGCGCATCCGGATAGTCGTTGAGCGCGATCATGTGAAAATCGTCGGTAATTTTGGCCGGCACCGCAATCAGCGGATCGCCGCGATCCTGCTCCGTACGTTTCATCGAGATGCGCTGGACGCTATCGATGCTGCCGCCTTCGAAATTCGGCGGAACGGAGAAGACGATCTCGACCAGATGGCTTGCCGGCAGCGACGGGTCGGAATTGCGCTTGAAGGTTACAAGCGCCGAAAGATTGCGCTCCGGAACGGTGACATTGCCCTGCACGGTGGCTTCCTGGCGGCCGTCCTGTCCGGCTTCATGCTGAACGGTCCAGACGACCGACCCCTCGATTGCCGTCGGCGAGCTTTCGCCGATCCGCTCCTCATAGAGGAACATCTTTTCGGTGGCGCCGATAGGTGTGTTCTGCGCCGCAGGTGCTGCGGCAGGGCCGTTCGGCGTCAGGTTTTCAGCAGGCGCAGCATCGGACTGGACACTCGGCGTGCTGGTATCGGCTGCAGCAACGTTCTGCGCGGCAACCGACTTGCCTTCCGCCGTCGGCGTTCCCGGCACTGCTGCAGGGCCGCTATCGACTTCGGTGCCATCGGCGAGCAGCCGCTGGGTAAACTTGGTATTGGCAGCCGAACCGTCCAGCGAGGCAACTTCCTGGTTGGGTCGCGCCGGCGGCGTGGTAGCACTCTGATCTGCCGGCTGGGCCGTGGCCGGCGTACTGTTTTGCTGCACCGGAGGCGTTGTGGCTGGCGTCACCGTCTCGTCGCGCGCAGCCTGTGACGGCGCTGAGCTGACGAGACCATCGACCATTTCCATCACCGCTTCGCGG
>UCCS01000144.1 GCA_900470965.1 Hyphomicrobiales bacterium | reverse complement strand
CGGTCTGGTCCTGCCCGCCTTGCCCCGAGACAAAGGCCAGCCGACCAGCCGCAGGGGTGATGACCGCTGTGCTGTAGCCATTCGATGTCGGGTCGTGCAGGTGGGAAGGGTTCACAATGATTGGCTTTGCAGCGGTCGCGCGTGTTTGATCTAGGGAGGTCATGGTCTGTCTCCTTGTGGGGTTGCCATGACCTGCCTAAAGTGAATCGGTGCCAAATTTTGGCACCAAATATGCTAGGGTGCGCAAATGAACATCCGCCTCAGACACGACGCTATCGTGCGCATCCTCCGGCGCAACGGAACCTCGACGGTCAATGATCTGGCGGAGGAAGTTGGTGCTTCCAGGCGAACGGTGCTGCGCGACATCGGAGCGCTGCGTGACCAGGGCTTCGTCATCCATTCCGAATCCGGCCGAGGTGGCGGGCTGCAGCTTGACCCGGAGTCGGTGCAGACCACGACTCGGCTCTTTGTGACCGAGGTGTTCGCGCTCCTGATCAGCGTAGCGGCCGTGCGCGCGGCCCGGTCCCTTCCATTTTCCGATCTCGCCGATGCGGGGCTCGCGAAGATCGAAAGGGCGCTTTCGGCAGACAAGGTGCGAGACCTGCGCCGGCTTCTCGACTGCCTGTATGTCGGGCAATTGTCGCCCAGGCAGGACATTTCGGACATAGGTTCGATCGACTCCGGGCTGCTGCCAGCCTTCGAGACGACATTTCTCCAGCGGCTGCATCTTCGGTTCCGCTACCGTGACGCCAAGGGGATGGAAACACTGCGCGAGGTTGAACCGCAGGCCATGCTCATCCTGCCGCCACTTTGGTATCTCGTCGCCTGGGATGCAGCGCGTGCGGATTTCCGCCACTTTCGCATGGACCGGATCAGCAAGCCGGAGATTGTGGAGGGCACGCAGTTTCGTCGAAGGCACGTGCCTTTCGAAGATGATGTTTGCCCTTTCAGCGAAATGGCACGCTAGGTATCAGCGAGGTCGAAACATTTTATACGTAGCGCGCAAAGGGCCTTCTCCGAGGTTCTAAGGGCGCAGAGAAAAACATAGTCATCCAGCAGGCCATCCGTGCAGTCTCGGCGGCACGGGCATCATCTCAAGGTCGCCGGCCTGAATGCGCCGGCGGCCTGCGCCGTATTGCGGTCAATCCTGCCTTGAAGTTGTCCGGCAAACCTTTAGTTTCTACTAAAACAGTCGTGGGAACATGCAGGCAATGACTGGGCAATCCGTTCACTCGGTCGGGATATTCGAGGAAGTAGCCTGCGATGCGGGGATCTATACCTGGGATATCGTCAAGAACCTCGTCTTCGCAGACAGCGCGCTCGCCGAGCTTTTCGGCCTCGATGCTGCCGCCACCGTGCGCGGCCTGCCGCTGGAAGACTACCTTGCGCGCGTCCATCCCGATGACCGGCCGGAACTGGCAAAGAAGATCTCAGAAGTGCTCGTTGCCGATATCGCACAGCAGAATACCTACCGTGTGTGGGGCAGGGACGGGCGGTACCGGATGGTCGCTGCCTTCGGCCGGGCTTTTCGCGATCAGAGTGGATCACCCATCCTCTATTCCGGCATCGTCGTACCGGTGGCCGAGCGCGAGGATGACGGATCGCTGACGCATTAGAGCGCCTTCGCCGTCAATCCGCGCTTGACAGATCCCGCGGTTTTGCCACGGGTCGCAGACGACGCGAAGCTCCAACTTCTGCGCAGGGATATTCGGGACAGTTAGAAGTTGCCTGAACCGACAGCCTGCCGATCTGTCGCGAAACTCAGGCAGACCGTCCCAAAGCCTCCTGGTGATTACTCATCGGAGTTTTCGGGACGGTCTGTGGGAGTTTTGCGAACGCCGGACAGAAGCCATTCCGCCCGGCCTCGGAAAGCGGCCTTAGATCACTTGGCCTACATCGATACGATTCCCGTCCGGGTCCTCGAATACAAATGATCGCAGGCCGTAATCCTTGTCCTGAAGGCTTTTGATGATCCTTGCCCCATGTCGCTTGCAAATAGCATGGAGAGCGTCAATGTCATCCACCATCAGGTGGGCAACATTGAAATCCGCAGCTTTGTGGCCCGGCTGTAAGGTCAGGTGCAGTTCACCCTGATCGCGCTTCAGGATCATGAAGCCCACAGGATTGCCGTTCTCGAAAATCTTCTGGAAACCGAGAACCTGGGTATAAAAATTATGGGACTTGCTCATGTCCCTTACGGGGAGCGTGGCGGCAATTCGTCCAAAACGGACACCGTGACCGGCGATATCGTTCATCGCAGAGCCTCTGATTGCAAAGCCGCGATCCCATCTCCAGACGGTGCTGGTCGATGTGGCGCGCTTCGTTGTTTGAATCAGCAGGACGGTGCCTACAAAGTATATCTAACTTACGTCGGTCCGTGGCGGAATAGGGAAATTGTCGAAAAAGTTCCGGTGACCGCCCCAAAACGCTGAAGGCGATCCCTGATGATGATCGTACATGATAGGCTCCTGCGATGGCGCTTCTTTCAGGAACCGATCGGTCGCAACTGCTGCTTCCGCCCGAGGCGGTTGACGATTAAGTTGGGCCGGACAACCCGGTTCGCTTCATCGAGGCAGATCAATCAGCGGAAAAGCGCTCAAGGCGCTTGGTATGGCGACCGGGGCTGCCGGGTGCAGATACGATCGACCCAGTTCCCCAATGGTCGGGACGCCAAGCAGAGCCATCGAACGAAGCATTTCGTCTTCCAACAGCTCGAGCATGCGAATGATTGCCGCTTCGCCTCCCGCAGCGAGGGCATAGCACTGCATGCGGCCAAGACCTACGAGGTCCGCTCCTATCGCGAGGGCTTTGATGATATCCGATCCCCGACAGAAGCCTCCATCGACCATCACCCTTGCCCGGCCGGCTATGGCGTCGATAATTTCAGGCAGGGCGTCAATTGTGCCACGCCCATGATCGAGCTGGCGGCCCCCGTGGTTCGAGACATAAATCCAATCCACTCCATGATCGACCGCAATACGAGCATCTTCTGCCGTAGCAATACCTTTGAGCGCGAGTGGTATGTCGTAGCTGTCCTTGATCAACTTGACGGTTCGCCAATCAAGGGCGGCCTGGTGGGACTGATCGGGCCGCTTTGCTAATCCGGCCGTGCGATAACGGTTGGCAATGTCTCGATCGCGGCGAGCGAGAACGGCGCTATCGACAGTCAGGCAGATTGCGGCGCAGCCATGCGCAAGAACCCGACCAATATATTCATGCACGAAGCCATCGTCGCCTCTGACATAGAGCTGCGCCATTCGTAGTGCCGATGGAGCGGCCTCGGCGACGGTCTCAAGCGGCGTGCAGCCTGAGCTGAGCATGTGGCCTATGTCGAAAGCTTGAGCGGCTTTTGCAACGGTTGCGCCGCCGCCATCGCCAAATAGGTTCAATGGGCCGGTTGGCGCGAAAAATACCGGCAATCGCAGCTTGCGGCCGAAGTGTTCGACCGAGAGGTCGACGGTGCTGACGTTGCGCAACACGCGCGGTTTGAATGCGATGGAATCGATGGCCAGACGGTTACGTTTGAGCGTCGTCTCCGTTTCCGCGCCTCCTGTGAGGCTGTCCCACTTTTCCTTGGGCAGAACCTGGTGTGCTTTTACGACGATCTCGTGCAAGCTCTCGAATTCGTCAGCAACTTCATCTCCTGCACTCATCGCGCCTCCTGGACGGTGTTTTCGCAAAGGTCCCCGCAGACCGTCCAGAAACCAGGGCGCAACCTGATCTGCGGGGGCCTCTGTGCGAGTTTTCGGACGATCCGCAGGACTATCGCGACAAATACTGCATTAGAAAGTCGGCCGCGCTCTGGTGCGCTGCGCTGGCGTTCCGGGTTCCCGATCTCAAGAAGAAATCGTGCGCGCCGTCCTTGTAAACATCAAGGGTGACAGGTCCACCAAGCTGCTGCGCTGTCCGGTGCAGCTCCTGCCCGACCGACAAGGGGAATATTCGGTCGGCGCTGCCCCAAATCAAATGCAGGGGCGGCAATGAGCGGACAGGCTGAGAATAGCCGCTCGGGAAACCACCATCGACCAGCACCAAGGCGCCAACGTCGCCCCGCCCGACCGAAGCCGCCGAAGCGATTTGCGCGCCGAGGGAGATTCCGAGAACGCCGACCTTGCCACCGTGGCGCGGTTGACCGTCGAGATAGTCGGCCACGCCTTGAATGGCGGAAATCCAACTCGGCAACCGCTGCGCATAATAGGCTATCCGCTCGCGCGCGCTGCCTGCCGTGGTGATGGCGTCGAGGTCGGCCACCGACAGGACATGAACGAGATAGGCATTCAAACCCGCCGCCCGAAACGTCTGCCCGATCTCGTCGTAAACGGGCGCCCCAAAGCCCTTGCTACCGCTCAAGATCAGGACGGCCGGGCGTGTTGCGTTCGCACAATCCCCGAAGCTCTCGACCAGAACCCCGCCGCTGGCGGTCGGCACGGTGAACTGTTGTCGATACGATTGAGCGTTGACCCCCGCCGGAAGAAAGAAAATGGCCAGGGTCGCGATAATGATATTGAATAGACGCATGAACCTGTCTTGTGTGCTTTCGTTGCAAAAATTCAGGCAGACTGTCTGAAAGGCTCGTTCGGGATTCCGGATAGCCATGCCAGTTTTTGCCATGGCGCATTTATCAGGAACAGACCGTTTGCAATTGCCGCTTCTGCCTGAAGCAGTAGAGCGCGTCACCCTCTATCGTTACGTCGGTCCAAAGGGTGAACTCAGGGACTATGGGAAACGGGTTCTCGGATTGGCGTACGGTCGGTATGCATCTGGTTGACTCCGATGCCCAATAACCTATGATTTTGAATAGCCTTCTATTGGGGATGAAAGCGTGCGGAATCAGGCTCTCAGGGTTTATCTTTTCTACCTATCGCCGGCAGTTCTCATCCCAATGTTTCTTTATCTTTCGGACGACAGCATAACAGTGGTCAGCCTCTTCAAGATCGGCTTGCTGTTCCCGCTCCTGATCCTGGCGATGAAGGGTCTGACGGTCTTCTTCCCTGCAGAAAACCTGAGAGAACGGTCTTTAGGACGGGTGGCTGAATACGCTATTTTGCAGGGATTGGTCTTTGCGGCATTTATGGTGTTGTTTGGTGGCTTCATGCAGCCGGAGCTGCAGTCAACTCTTACATCGGCCCTAAGACCATTTGCAGCAGCCGCGCTCGTCATGAGCCCGTTGAATTTCTTTATGACGATACACGAGCAGAAAAAACTGCGCGCAACTGAACCGTGAGTTCCCGGCGAAGCTTAGCCTAGGATTCCGCCTCTCCCTGCCGCAAACGACCCCTGATGGGCCGATTCTGAGTTTCTCCTTCCCGGGAAGGAGGTTCTCAGCGTTCAGCCGCGATCCAACTATTCCTTTGCGCTCCACATATGAAATGTCTCGGGTTCGTCTCCGTCCGCAACCGACTCCAGATAACGCACCTTCCAGACGTCTCTGATGAACGTTTCCATCTTGGTGGGCAGAGAAGGGCGAACCTCACGCTCACCATGGAACCGCACCAGGCCATCGTTCAAGGCGTCAGCGGTCAGGGTGTCATAGTGCCATCTCTCTGAAGTCCCGAAGCGCTTGAGAAATTCAGCTTCCACGTCCTTGCGCGTTCTTTCGATGTACCGGTACTCCACCGGCCGGCCGATCTCTCTGCCGATGATCGCGGCCAATTCATTCATCGAGATATCTTCCGAGCCGACCTCGCGGATCACCCGGTGCTTGCCCGTCGGATTTGTCAGTTCCCTGGCCGCAAGCCATGCGATGTCATCCGTCGCCACCCACGGCATCTTCAGATCGGGCTTACAGGACCAGGCGATCCGACCATATCTGGCGACTGGCGCCGTCCACGCCAGCACATCCTCCATGAACCAGGCGGCGCGCAGATGGACCAGGTCGATATTGGTAAGTTCGTTCAGCTTCTCATCAAGATGGTAGAAACATTCAAAATGGCCGGTCTCGCCTTTCACGTCCGATCCCATGGCCGACAGGCTCACCGCCAGTTTGACGGGGGAATTGCTGAGCATATCGACGAAGCGTTGGGCAACCACGGGATAGTGGCCTTGCAGGTTGTTCCAGTCGGTCTTGACCATCAGGAAGGCGGCATCGGCATCCTGGAAGAATTTGTCGAGCTCGCCCGCACCCGTGTCAAAACTTCCGAGGAATGGCTCCGCGCCTATTCCGGCCAGTGCCTCTAGGGCTGGACCGCCCCTCGACAGGGCCTTTACCTGATGTCCTGCGCTCAGCAGCTTTCGGGTGAGTTGGGCGCCGACTCTGCCGGTTGCGCCGACGACAGCAATTCGCATGATAGTCTCCATCGCGTTGTTGATGTCCGCTTGTAGCGAATTGCACTGCACGCGAATTTGGAGATAATGCCATATGATCTCCAAATCAGGCCAATCCGCTAGGACGCGGCGCCCCTGCAGCACGGACTTCGATCCCGACCCCGACCGGTTGGGTCGCCCGGCGGTCGCCCTGCATGTCGACTTCAGCGACTACCAAGCCGAGGTGCCGCAGCACCAGCACCGGCAGGGGCAGCTCATCCT
Organism: Hyphomicrobiales bacterium; assembly: GCA_900470965.1. GTDB lineage: Bacteria > Pseudomonadota > Alphaproteobacteria > Rhizobiales > Rhizobiaceae > Rhizobium. The sequence goes on along the minus strand of UCCS01000144.1, from coordinate 8,245 downwards.
TGCCTTGCACGGGGCCGTCACCTGCAGGGCCGCAAACGGCCTTTGGATTGTCCCGCCGGACTGCGGGATCTGGATCCCGGGCGGCGTGCCGCACAGCAATCAGGTCACGTCCAACGCTCGCCTGTCCTACCTGTTTGTCGAACCGGATGCTGCGGCCCTGCCGCAGGAGTGCTGCACGCTGTCCGTTTCGCCGATGCTGCGCGAGATGATCCTGCGCCTGGCGGATGTACAGGGCAGCTATGCTCCTGATGACCATGTCGGCCGTCTCGTGCGGGTCTTGCTGGAGGAACTGGCGCTGATGCCGAAAGAGGGGCTGGAGCTGCCCGTGTCCAGCCACCCCAAGATCGCCGCGATCGCCGCTGCCCTGACGGCGGAGCCAAGCGACCGCCGCACCCTCGGGGAATGGGCCGCCCATGTCGCCATGAGCGAGCGATCCCTGAAGCGGCTGATGGTTCAGGAAACGGGGCTGACCTTCGGCCGGTGGCGGCGGCAGCTGCACCTGGTCATCGCGCTGCGCGAACTCGCCAGCGGCGCGACGGTCCAGAGGGTGTCGAGCGACCTCGGCTACGAGTCCGTCACCGCCTTCATCGTGATGTTCAAGAAGGCGCTCGGGACAACACCAACGCGCTATTTCTCGACGTGACCGACGGGCCTAGCTCGGCAGGCGGTCAGTCTGGCTGAGGAGCGGCTCGCGAGCCTGCTCGTGAAGCCAGGCGCAGAGCTGGCGAGGCGCGAGACGGGGGTCGTCGACACGCATCAACGCAAAATGCCAGGCCGGCCCGCTTAGTACATAGGGGAAAGGGGCGATGAGGAGGCCCTTTTCCAGGAGCGGGCGAAACAACAAGGGCGACAGAAGCGCGACACCTGCGCCTGCCACCGCTGCATTGGCGTCCAACTCATGCGTGGGGTAATCAACTGCCACAAACCGCAGAGCCTGCGGCATCTCGCATTGAGCGGCCCTGAACCATGCCTGCCAATCCGGATGCGGCAACAGCTCGAAATCGGCGAGCGCCTCCGGCCTGTCCAAGGTCCGCGTTCCGAGCAGAGAGGGCGCCAGCATGGGCGTCACTTCAACAGGCGCGAGCCGGTATTCGTCAAGCCCTTCCCAACCGCCACGACCTGTCCTGATGGCGACGTCAAACGCGCTGGGGTCGCGAATATCGGCGGAGACGTCGACCTCGATCGGCGATCCGCCTGCCGAGGGATAACGCGCCAGCCGAGGTGCCAGCCAGCGCGAGGCGAATGTCGGAGGCGCCGTCAATCGGAGTGGGGGCGTCGCAGCCTGAAATTCATCGAGCGCGCCGGCAATGCCATCCAGTGCGTGGCGAAGTCGGCCCGCCAGTTGAGCGGCCGCAGCCGTCGGCACAACGCGTCGCCCCGCGCGCACGAACAATGGCTGGCCAAGCTCGGCCTCCAGTGTGCGGATACGGAGACTGACGGCCGCAGGCGTCAGACACAGCCTTTCGGCGGCGCGGGCAAAGCTGGAGGCGGAAACGCATGCTTCCAGAATTCGCAGAGACTCCAACGGCGGCCGCATGATCTCTTCTCTCTTGATGAGTTTTGCTTGTGAGGATCCCAAGCAAAGCGCGTTTTGGGGGCAGGGCGCCTTCAGCTAGAGCTTGTCGCGCAAACCCGAAGACCTGAAGCGCGGCGAGCGGATCTGAAGGACCGCGACACGCTCCAGGGTTCAAACAAACAATAGGCGATCCGACATGGCCCTGCAATCTCGGCACTTAATGACGCTCTTCATGACACTTCATCCGGCGCTTGAGCTCGGTCAGACGCCAGCCGGTAGCCGGCGCATATTTCCCGTTTCCGGTGGACATTTCCGGGGCGAGCGACTGAAAGGCGAGGTGTCGCCGCTGATCGGCTCCGACCTCCTGCTCGGCCGCGCCGACGGCACCTTTCAGCAGGATGTCAGGCTCCTGCTCGCCGCTGACGATGGCGGTCTAATCCTGATGACCTATCGCGGCGTCAGGCGCTGCTCCCAGAGCATCGACGAGCGTCTTGCGAATGGCGAAGCGGTCGACCCCTCAGAATATTATCTGCGAACGACACCCTATTTCGAGACGGCCGCACCACAGCACGCATGGCTCAACCAAATCGTCGCGGTTGCGCAGGGCGGGCGGCGTGCTGATGGTGTCGAGTACGATGTATTCGAGATTCTATGAATTCAGCCGCCGGCGTATTTCCCCGTGCATTCCGGAAACGACAGCTCTCGGCCCATCGCGGTCATTGTGTTATCGAGCGATAGGTCTGCCCGATAGTTGAAGGAGCCGGTCCATCTCGCGATGAGAGTTGAGCACGGCTACCGGAACGTCCGGCCCGTAACGCTCGATTTGCATCACAAAAAGCGGGGCGTATTTTTTCTCGAAGTTCCAGATGTATGACAGGAAGTCTCGATCCGGCAGTGGCTCGGGGCACCCTTCAGCCATCGCTGGGCGAACTGAACCATAGAAACGAGAGACGCGCTTCAACAGACCAATCAGTGCAACCCATCTCGGCACTCGAACCCAGAGAACCAGATCAGTTCGCGGCAATCTCAGGTCGAAGGAAGACGCTCCACTGCCGTCCATGACCCATCGGTCACGTTGGACCATATCCGATATGATTGCTCTTTGCTCGGTACGATCACGCTCTACCCAGCCTGGAAGCCAGCGCACATCCCGGTCGAGTGATTGGAATTCCAGGCGGTGCAGATCCGCGATCTTTGCAGAGAAGGTTGTCTTGCCGCCTCCCGAACATCCAATTACGAGAACACGCTCGACTGTCGCCAAAAGGCTGGCCGCATCCATCAGAGAAACATATCGAGGCATCGAAGCGTCATCTTGCCGAACTTGGACCAATATGTTGGGGATGCCAGCATCCCAGCGACGTAAACCCACAGAATCGCAGTGGTGCAAGCGCAAAGGCTGCACTCCGCTGAGGCCGGCGTAAAGGCTGCTTGTGGTGCAATGCCGTAGCTCGCGAGGTTCCGGCATGGATACGACCCGTCAATCCGCCGAAATTGCTCAGACCGCTCGAACTTCGGCAAGCCGCTTGACTGCGTACTCGTCCTGCCAGCAGACGGCGGCTTCCCATGCGGCTGACGCTTGCGCGGCGATGTCATGCGCGCCGTCGTCGAGATCGGCAGCGTTGCCGGGCAGTACCAGGTCAAGGTCAGGGACGTCGACATGTGACTCATCCCAGTCGATCAACGCGACCCGATCTGCGGTCATGCGGACGTTGCAAGGGTTGTTGGGGTTGCCGTGGACAACGCATGTCTGACGCCCGATTAGTCGCGCCCACGCTGCTCGGCATCTGACAACACCCTCAGGCGGCATCGCGGAAAGGTTGATCCTCGTTCCGGTTTCGGCATGCAGGAGATCGGTCGACGATCGCCAGCCTGGGCGCTGTGGCCAGCCCCGCGTCAAGCGATGCAGCTCGCGGAGCGTGTCGGCCACGCGACGCCAGTCGGACTGCGTCTCGGGGCGGTCCGCCCTCCATGTATTTCATCACCACCAGACCGTCCACGAACAGCCGGCCGTCAGCCGTCGGGATCGGCACTGGAACGGTCATGCCTTCACGCTCGAGGTGTTGGAGTAGCTCGGTTTCCCATGCGAGATCAGCGCCGGTCCTGGAGCCGAGACGGCCGACTGCAATCTGCCCGTGGACGCGAACGCTCCACACGTCGTTGGCAACTCCACCCGTAAGTGGTTCGATGCGAACCGCATCTTCACCCCATTGCCCGAGTGCTTCCCATCCCATTGGCGGTATCCTTGGCGGCCATGATAAAAATGACGGAAGAAATAGGGAAGGTTTGCGACGCCACGATGTCCTCTGGCGGCGCAAAGGGGTCGAGGCTTGAGGGACCAGGATGCCCCACGTCACGAAGTGGGTTCAGAGCCGCAGCGCCAACTTGCCGACGCTGGAGCGGCCCTCCAATGCCGCGAGCGCCTTTGGCCCGTCGGCAAGTTCGTAGACGGTTGGCTGGACGGGGGACAAAATGCCTGCACCGATAAGCGCGAAGAGTTCGCCCATGACTGCACCGAACATCTGCGGCGCGGCCCGGATCAGCACCCCCATGTTAAAGCCGATAATGTGGACCTGATGTTTATAGACGAGGTCCCAATTGGTGAGTGATGCTTCGCCGGCGGGCAGCCCTGTCACCACGACGCGGCCCGCGACGCGTCTCGCTGATGCCAGGCTGGCCTCGAAGGTCTCGCCGCCGACCGACTCGATGACCAGATCGGCGCCGACGTTGCCGGTCAGACGAAGCACTTCGGCGGCGATATCGGCGGTACGGGAGTCGAGGATGTGATCGGCACCTAGGGATTGCACGATCTCGCGCTTCTCCGGTGAGGCAGTCGCAATCACCGTTGCGCCGTAGTGCTTGGCGATCTTGACTGCGGCTTGGCCGGTAGCGCCTGCCGCTGCATGGATCAGCACGGTCTCACCCTTCTCGATCTGCCCGAGCAGCTTTAGCGCTGCCACTGCCGTTGGCAAGTTCACAACCAGGCCAAGCGCCTGCTCGTCCGACCATCCCTTGGGTACTGGTACTGCGGCCATCGCTGGAAGCACCATGTAGTCGGCAAAGGCACCATATCCGACCCCGATGACATGAGCGCCAGGCGCCACTGTCGTTACCCCTTTGCCAAGAGCCACGACCTCACCCACGCCCTCGAAACCCGCAATATATGGAGGCTGCGGGCCTGCGCGAAACTTGCCGTAGGCCTGGGAGATGTCGGCCATGTTGATACCACCGGCGGCGACGCGGATGAGGATTTCGCCGCGACCGGGAACCGGCACCGGCGCATCGGTGATCATCCGCAGATCCCGCGGGCCATTTAGGGACGTCTGCTGTAACGCACGCATGAAGGCGGGGACGCTCATGGGACTGGTCCTTGCTCAAGGTGGTTGCGAGAATTGTTTGTCGATCGACAAATAAATAAATGCATGGCGGTTCGACATCCGTCAAGTTATAGTTTGTCGATCGACAAACAAATTGGAGAAGAGATGGCGACGCGTGGCAGGCCACTGACATTTGACCGGGACGTCGCTTTGCGCAGCGCCATGGATCTGTTTTGGGAGCGCGGCTACGAAGGAACCTCCATGAAGGACCTGAGCGAGGCCATGGGAATTGCTTCGGCCAGCATCTATGCGTCCTTCGGAAGCAAGGAAGCCTTGTTCCGCGAAGCCGTGGCCCTCAATGCCGCGACCCAGGGGCAGCCCCCGAGGGTAGCGCTTCGCGAGCAGACCACGGCCTACAAGGCGATACACGCGATGCTGCGCGCCGTGGCCGATACAATCACCATTCCCGGCTCGCCGCGTGGATGCATGCTGGTCCTTGCGGCGCCGACCGGCGCGATAGAAAACCACCCGGTACGCGAATTCCTCGCCGACATTCGCAGGGCGCAATTCGAGGAGATCAGGGAGCGGCTGGTCAGAGGGGTCCACGATGGCGACCTCGCTGTCTCGACTGACAGCCTGACGGCCATCGCTCGCTACTATACCACCGTGATGCACGGTCTCTCGGTGCAGGCGCGCGACGGCGCAAGCCGTGCCGAACTTGAGACAGTCATCACCATGGCAATGGCCGCCTGGAAGACGCTGGCATCGGATGCTCCCGAGCTTCAACAACCGAATTAGGCTGCGGGCACAGCAAGGGCACCGGGGAGGGTAGGTACGCCCGCTTTTGGGGCAAAGGAGAAGTCGCGCAATGATAGCTCTCGGCCCGAAGCGGACCTCCCCGTTACAACTTGGTTACCTCTCACATTCGCCTGGCTCGCGGGACCTGCATCATTGCCTTTTCGCGAAAATGGGAACGCCTGTCCGCGCGAGGGCTGTATTACCCCAGCCTAGCGCGCTCACCGGGTCAAATCTGAAAGCCTCACGAAGAAGAAGCTCGCTGTAATGATACGGCGCCGCCCGCGGCGTGTCCGTTCCGGGCACCCCCCATACGGGTGAGGCGTATTAAGTAAACTGTATCATAGACGTTGCATATAGATCATTATACAATCGAAAAGACGATAAGGGAGGGTGTCATGCATCGGCACATGCTGTCGTTTCTAACTCAAGTAGCTATTCTGAGCGTGGCGTTGATGAGTTCGGACGTCGCTGCGCTGGCGTACGGTTGCGTCAATGCCCAATGCAGTTGACTCCTCCACCCTCAGCGATGCGCTCGGAAGGCTTTTTTGGGGGCTGCTGGTCTCTGCCCCCTTCTGCTGGATGATCTACGTCCAGCTCCGCAAATCATTCCGTACTAGAGTTAAAGCCAACAGCGTAGGCAGCGTTAGTTCCTTTTTTGACCTTCAAGATTTCACAAACGCCACCAACCTGCAGGCATACTCCAGGTTATACGGCTTCGCCTTTGCGGTGATACTTTGGATTGGCTTCGGGAGCCTCTGTATTTCCGAAAAGGTCGGTTCGAGTATGTCTGCTGAGTTGGTTAGAATTTTGGAGACGTTCTCCAAAATTCAGGGAATACAGACCTTCACATCGTTCGTTGAAAGCCTACCGACGCCCCTTGCCTTGCTATTGGCTGCCCTGATTGTGACGATTGTGTTTTTCCCGCACATCGCCGCAGGAATTAAGATCCTTAGAGAGTTTGCTCAAACTGCCATTGGCTTTGACAGCACTTGCGACCGTCTTGTGAATGTGGCTGCATCCGAGACAATCCAGAAATACTCGTTCACCAATCTTCAAAAGCAATTTCCGGGCCATCCAGCGCTACCGCGGGAATATACCAACGAGGAAGATCGAAAGAAGATTGAGTTTTTGCTCCTCGAAGCAGCGACAGAAACCGCCGCGATCGACGGGTTGTTGGGCGCTCTGCAGCGCGTCTTGCGAAAGGCCGATGTTCAATCCAGACTTGAGGGCTATTCTTTGTCGGTGATTAGGCTTTCTGGCATTGTTGTGATCATCGCAACCTATTTTGTCGCGGCGGTAGCTTACTGCGCTTTCGCGCCCTTCCTTGGACATCACTGGTGCGGAGACGCTGATTGTTATTTGCCGGTGGTAGGAACCTTTGCGTTTCCCAACTACCAGGCCGGAACCGAAAAAACCGCGGTTTTGGCGAACTTGGTGATGGAAATGAGCCAAGTGTCATTACAGATCGTTTTTCCCTTTTTGATAGGCTTGGTATTGTTCGCGAGGCGGCGGAAATGTGTCGCGAACATCGGGCGAGGTGAAGCCGACTTTCTTCCGGTCGCCAGTTTTCAAATTTTGGCGTCGATAGGCTTCGGCGTTCTGTTTCAAATAGTGACGGTGATTTACAGTCGGGCAGTTGGACACCCCCTCCCCATTTTTAAATTACAGCGTTTGTTGGATGCGATTTTGCCCTGTCTGGTGGCTCCGTCACTCACACTCCTTTGGGCAAAGATGGAGCCGCGCGGCCGTTACCGGGCGCTCGCGGTCTTTCCACTCGCAATCGCAGGCGGGCTGACATACGCTCTTATCGGCCTTTGCTACGACTGCCTTAAGCCTGACGGGTTGTGGGTCTTCATTGACGGAGGCGTGCTGGCAACATACCTGATACTCATCTGCGGTGCGCTCTGGGCATTTATCTATGTCGATGATGCCGAGCCAGATCCCGATGACAAGCCAAATCTTAGAAGGGCGTTTCACGCACGCGCCCAACCGCCAGTGGTTGCAGCCCTACCTCAAGCTCCTTGAATGACCGTCTGTATCGCTTCCTTGACAGGTCCGCCATCTCGACGCGGTCCGCGCGGAGCGGAAACACCGGCCCACAAGGGCCCTTTCGAGTTGTTCGTGCGCCTTTTGTCCCAAAAGCACCAATGGAAAACAGACGCGCGCCGCCACCAATAATCAGATCCGAATGATCGCAAATGGCGCAAAGGAGAAGTCGCGTAATGACAGCTCTCAGTCCTAAGCGGACGTAGCGGTTAGCCACCGCAAGCCTTCTCGGAAAGGCGCTCCAACCGTCAGCGGCATGACACCCCCCGGCGGTCACGCTACCGGGAAAAGCTATTCGTCCCGGCGCGGTTTCGGAAAACTCTTGTTGATGCGCTTGGCGTCGGGAGGCCCGGCGTCACTGGTGCAGACGCAGACCTCGAGGAACAGCCGCGCCGATCGCCGCCGCCTCGACGCCGTTACTCTGGCGCGGGCCGGCGCGGATGGCGTCGATCACGGCGCGAAGCGGCGGCGCCATTTGCCGTTGGGCCGGATAGCAGAGGTAGTAACCGGGGAAGGGGGCGGACCAGGTCTCGAGCAGCGCGACAAGGCGGCCTTCAGCGATGTGGCGCGC
>UCCS01000141.1 GCA_900470965.1 Hyphomicrobiales bacterium | reverse complement strand
GACCATCCGCAAGACGGCGCTGGAGCGGCGGGGCGGGCCGCCGAAGGAATAATCCAAGCCGGCGGGGGTTACGCCTTGACCGGCTCATAGCGCAGGATAACTGCGCCGGCTGCGGTCGTCGTGCTGTCGAGTAGCTTCAGTGGAAGCTGCCGGCCCGCCGGTTTGAAATGCGGGTTGCCGCCGCCGAGGATGACGGCCACAAGGCAGATTCGGATTTCGTCCACTAGGTCTTCCCTCAGAAGTGAATCCGCCAGTTCCGCGCTGCCGAAAATGAAGATCGTCTTGCCGGTTTTAGCTTCTTGAGTTCCAAGACAGGTTTACTCACGACGCGGGTGTTGTTGAAGATGTAATGCGTCCCCGAAAACTCCCGCGTGTCCGGAAATTTGGATAGCTGTCCCGCCGCATGGTCGTCCTTTTCAGGCCCGGGCTTGTTGGCACTCCACCCAAGAGAGCAAGCCCTAGCTATCGATCCCGAAAACCTTCTCGAGCTTTTCCCAGCTCACATCCATGGCGAAGGCCGCCGAGAGATAGGGGATGCCGATATGGCCGTAGCGGACCGAAAGCTGCCTCTCGGCGCTTTCCTCGTCGAGGCCGGCGATCTGTTGCAGGTAGAGGACGGAGACGAGGCCGGTGCGGTCGGCGCCGGCCTGGCAGTGGATGAGGATCGGCTTTGGGGCGTTGCGCAGCAGGGTCAGCAGTTCGTGCGCCTGCTCGGCCGTCACCTCCGTGGAGGCGGAAAGCCCGTAGTCGATATGGGTGATGCCGTCTTTCTTCGCTGCCTTGGTTTCCTGCATGTACCAGTTGGCGGTGTTTTCGCCGCGCAGGTTGAGGATGGTCTTGATGCCGTAGCGGGCGGCGTAGGTGTCGATATCGGCGGCTGAGGGCTGGGCGGAGCGGTAGAGTTCGCCCGGCAGCACTTCATGGAAATTGCCCGATAGTTGCAGCGCGCCGAGATAGCCGCCAAACAACAGCGCGGCGATGCCGAAAGCGGCAAAAGCACGTCCGTAGATGCGGACATGCTTTCGCTTTGTCACTTTGCGCAATTCCGGACGCAAAACCGCTACACACTTTTGCTGGAATTGCTCCAGGCGTCTCCAACGTCTCTTCATTTTCATCCTTGGTATTGGGCGGGAAAGAGGAGGGTGACGTCGAGGCCGGGATGCCGGTCGGCGAGCGTGATGTTTGCTGCATGCAGATCGGCGATCGCCTTGACGAGGCTGAGGCCCAGGCCGCTGCCTGTTGTCGTGCGGCTCTTGTCGAGGCGGTAGAGGCGGCGGAAGACCAGTTCGCGCTCCGCTTCGGGAATGCCGGGGCCATCGTCGGAAATACTGGCCGAAAAGCCGTCATCCTCGGCCCGGAGCGCAAGCGTGATCCTGGTCATCGGCGGGCAATGGTTGATGGCGTTTTCCACGAGGTTGACGAAGAGCTGAGTCAGCAGTTCGCGGTCGCCATTGACCATGCAGGGGGAGGCGGGCCTGGTGGTGAAGTCGAGCGACTGGCCGTTATCCTCGGCAACGCTGCTGTAGATTTCCGCAACCGAACCCATGATGTCGCTGATATCGACCGGCCGGAAGCGCGCCTTGCGAGCGCCGGCCTCGATCTGCGAGATGCGCAACAGCGCCTCGAACGTGGCGTTGATGCGATCGCTTTCCTCGCGGGCGTCGATCAGCAGGGTCTGCACATCCTCGCCGCGCCCGCCCTGTTCGATTGCCTGCTCGACGGTCATCTTCAGGCGGTTGAGCGGTGTCTTCAGGTCGTGGGCGATATCGGCGCTCACCTGCCGCATGCCTTCGACGAGGGCCGACAGCCGGTCGAGCGCCTGGTTCATATGGGTTGCGACGACATCGATGTCATCGCCATTGCCTTCGAGTGGAATGCGCCGCGCCAGATCGCCGGCCGAAACATCGCTCATCGCCCGCTCGATGCCGTCGAGCCGCCGCTGGGCGCGGGCGGCGAAAAAGGCGCCGCCGCCGCAGGCGAGGATGACGATGACGCCGGAGGCCCAGACGAAGCTCATCAGGGCGATACGTTCCAGATCGTCCGTGTCGGAATAGCTCTCGCCGACGATCAGCCGGTTGCCGCTGACAGTTCCCGCCTGGATGCGGATGCGGTCATCGCCTTTCACGCCGATATCGCCGGCCTGAACGGTCGACAGGCCGTCCTTCGCCGTAAACAGCGAAACATTGCCGGCAAGCCGCTCGCCCTTTTCGTTGACCAGCAGGAAGATGCTGTCTTCGGGGTTGTTGAGGCGGGCATAGGTTGCCACGCTGGCAACGAAGTCTTCCGCCTCCTCGGAGGAAGAGGTGGAGGCGACGACCGAATAGGTGTCGCGCACGGAATCGTCGAGTGCCTCCGCCAGGTCGCGTTTCAGGAGCTGATAGGTGATGATATCTGCCACCATGAAGGCCAGGATGAAGAGCAGCCCGAAAGCAAGCGCCAGCCGAAAGGGCGTGCTTCGCCATAATCTCCAATTTTTCTTCAGCATCGGATGACCCGAAAACCGCTACACACTTTTCGGTCCGATGCTCTAGCGCGGCGCATGCAGGCTGTATCCGGTATTGCGCACGGTATGAAGCAGCGGGATGTCGAAAGGCCTGTCGATCTTGGCGCGCAGGCGGCTGACATGGGTTTCGACGACGCTGGTCTTCGGGTCGAAATGGAAATCCCAGACGCGTTCCAGCAGCATGGTGCGGGTCAGCACCCGGCCTTCGCCGCGCATCAGCACTTCGAGCAGGGTGAATTCGCGCGGCTGCAGCTCGATCGCCTGGCCCTGTCGTGTCACCTGCCGGCGCACCAGGTCGAGTTCGAGATCGGCCACACGCAGCACCGTCTTCTGGTCCTGAACGGGCGGGCGGCGCGACAGCGCATTGACGCGGGCGAGCAGCTCGGAAAAGGCGAAGGGCTTGGTAAGGTAGTCGTCGCCGCCGGCCTCCAGCCCTTCGACGCGGTCGTCGACGCCGCTGATCGAGGTGAGGAAAATCGCCGGCGTGCCGATCCTTGCGGCGCGCACCGCCTTGATCAGCGACAGCCCGTCGAGGCCGGGCACCATCCTGTCGACGACCAGCACGTCATATGGCTCACGTGTCGCGTGGAAGAGCGCGTTGCGCCCGTCGTCGATGACGTCGCAGACGTGGCCCGCCTCGATCATGCCGCGAGCGACAAAATCGGCCGTCCTTTTATCGTCCTCGACGACGAGAATGCGCATGGCCGGTCCAAACCCTTCACCTGATCGGAAGATTATTCTCACGCCGCACAATTCGCGCAAAATTGTGTCCTGCACCTTGTCGAATTCTTACGGATTCGTAAGGCGGCGAGCCGGTCCGATCCCGGCTTTTCTGCAACCTGACGTTTCCTACGAGAGTCCTGCCGGCAAGGGCTGTGTATGAGCCGTCGGCCGGAAGCTGAGCACGGTGGCGGAAAACGCGAACGCAACAGCGCCGACCTAGCCATGAGAATGATGGACATGCCGGCTTTGCTGCTGGCATCCTCCCTGCCGCGGCGCGCTGCTTCCCGGCTGCCTGTCCGGACCGAAGCCCAAGAAAACCGAGTAGACGATGACGACGATCACAAGCATTACCTCGACAATGGCCGCCTCCTTCCTCGGCTCCTTCGTGGAAGTGGTGGAGGCCTTCACCATCATCCTTGCGGTCGGTGTCACGCAGAGCTGGCGGCCGGCCTTTATCGGCACGGTGCTGGCGCTTTTCGTGCTGGCGGTGCTGGTGCTGGTCTTCGGGCCCTTGCTCGACCTTGTCCCGATCGACATCCTGCAATTTACCATCGGTACGCTGCTGATCCTGTTCGGCATGCGGTGGCTGAGAAAGGCGATCCTCAGGGCCGCGGGTTTCATTGCGCTGCATGACGAGGAGAAGGCCTTTGCCTCGGAAACGGATGCCCTTGCCCGCCAGTCCACTGAACGGCGGGCCGATTTCTTGGCCGGCACGGCCGCCTTCAAGGCCGTGCTGCTCGAAGGCGTTGAAGTCGTGTTCATCGTGATCGCGACAGGTGCGCGGCCCGGCATGCTGCCCTATGCGAGTCTCGGAGCGCTGATTGCCTGCATCGCCGTGCTCGTCATAGGGATTCTCGTCCACAAGCCGCTGTCATCAGTGCCGGAAAACACGCTGAAGTTCATCGTCGGGCTGCTGCTGACGGGTTTCGGCATCTTCTGGGTGGGCGAGGGCATCGGCACGCCGTGGCCGGGCGAAGACCTCTCGCTCATCGCAATCTTCGCCCTGCTCGCCGCCTTCTCCTTCATCGCAGTCCGGTGGCTGCGGCAATATCACGATACGCATGCGGAGCTCGCCCGATGAATATTCTCAGGATCGCCGTCAAGGAACTCATCGGCATGTTCATCGATGACGGGGCGCTGGCGCTGTTCAGCCTGCTGCTGGTGCTCGGGGTGGGGCTGGCGGTGCGCTCCGGCGCGATTGGCCCGACGGCAGGGGCGGTGTTGCTCGTGGCTGGGTGTCTTGCGATCCTTGCCGAAAGCGTGATGCGGGCGGCGCGGCGAAAGTTCCGGCGATAGCGACATGCCCGCTCCTGGAATTCAGCTAAAACCGGAGATGCTCGATAGTCCTCCAAGATGCAACTCATGGTGTGGCGCAACAGCAACAACCGTCCAGAGATGCGTTTGCGATTGCGTTTTCTAATGCACCTGAAAATTGTATTCTGCGTCCTTCGAACATATGATGTCTCCGAATGTCGATTTCCGCTGCCGCAGACGATCGGGTCCGGCGCGTGGCGCGTGGTGCGCGTCCGAATGACATAGCCGTAGACGCGTTTGTGATGTTCCCGTGACTTGGGTCCGGAGGCAGATGAACATGCGTGGATTTTGTCTCAGAGCAGGCTGTTTCCATGACGAACCTATCTTCAACGGACATCGTCCGCTGGTGGTCGGTCACGTGCTATCGAGATGGTCAGGGTACCTTGCCCTGCTTGTGGTCGCATCGCTCGGCATCTCCGCGCCGGCAGCGGCGCAGACGGCCCTTGGCACGACCAACGAGCCGGCGACGTGGATCGGTGGTACGGGGACAAATCAGTGGAGCAATCAAAACAACTGGACGACGGTGTCGGGCGGACATGCAGTTCCGCTCGTTATTGCGAATTTCACCGGCCTTGCCACGATAGGCAACAGGGTGGTCCGCGATCAAAACAGTCAGTCGATCGGCACGCTCAATTTCACAGCCCCGCTCTATGTGTTGAGCTTGGAGAACGGCACCATCTTGACCGTCAACGGCGCCGGCTTCGTCATCGACGTTCCGGCCAACAGGCCGATGGTCCAGGTCGGTAGCGTCGGCGGCGGGACGATCAAATTCATCAATGCCTCCACCGGAGATCTGGCGAAGTTCGTGATCGCCTCGAATGGCATTCTCGACATGTCGGGCCGCTCGACAACCGCCGGGATGACAGCGGGCGCGATCGACAATGCCGGCAGGATCATCATCGCCAACAGCAACGCCAATAGCGTGGGCAACGAACTGACCGTCTTCGGACCCTATAACGGCAGCGGGGGCGCCATCTACCTCAGAACGGATCTGGCGGGTGACGGCTCACCGTCCGACAGGCTGGCAATCGATGGCAGCACGACCACTATCGATGGCTCGGCCCAAGCCACCGGCACCACATTCCTGAACATTACCCCTGGCCCGAACAGTCCCGGTGCCTATACGGCGGCAGATGGCATCCTGGTAATCGATTCGACGAACGGCGGCACGACAGCGGATGGCGCCTTCACGCTCGCCGGCGAGGTGCGCGGCGGATTCATCGACTATCGTCTCTTCCGCGGCGGCCTTGGCGGCAGCAACCCGGATGACTGGTTCCTGCGTTCCGGCTTCAACGGAGGCAACGGCGGCGATAGCAACGGCAACGGCGACAGCGGGAATGGACCGATCACGCCCCCTGACGAATTGCCCCCGGAGACGCTGCCGGAAGATCTGCCCTCAGTATTGCCGCCTGGCGTCTATCCAATCATCGGACCGGAGATTGCAACTTACGGCGTGGTACAGCCGACTTCCCGGCTGCTTGGGCTCGCCACGCTAGGCACCTTGCATGAACGCATCGGAGATACACTCGCGATCGGAGCTCCGGAGAACGAAGGCGCGAACCCGGTCAACTCCGGTTGGGCACGCGGTTTTGGCGAGCAGATAAACCAACATTACCGCGCCTTCGCCGATCCGCGCACCGACGGCTATCTAGGGGGCTTTCAGAGCGGTATCGATCTCTTGCGCGGCGAATGGCTGCCCGGTCATCGCGACGTTGCCGGCATCTACTTCGCCTATGCCAACGCCAACATCGATGTGACCGGTCTCGTCACCAACGAGGCGGTGACCAACTATGCACTGCGCAAAACCGGGCGCCTCGATCTCAATGGTTGGTCGGGCGGCGCCTATTGGACACATTATGGTCCGACCGGCTGGTATCTCGATGCGGTGGTGCAGGCAACTGCCTATGAGGGCTCGGCATCGACGACATCAGCCAGTCTCTCGACCAATGGTGCCGGCTTCGCCTCCTCGCTGGAAGCGGGCTATCCACTTCCCGTGCCGGCGCTCGGGCCACGCTTTGTCCTGGAGCCGCAGGCCCAGATCGTCTGGCAACATGTGTCATTTGACGACGACAATGACGGCCTGGGTGACGTCGCGCTCGGCTCGACATCGGGAGCGAGCGGACGGCTCGGTCTGCGCGGCCGCTGGACGATCATCAGCGATGGCGGGCAGCTTTGGCAACCTTATGTACGCGCCAACCTCTGGCACGATTGGGGTACACGAGCGACCACGACGTTCTCGAGCACCGATCGGGTTCCTTTGCTGAAGGAAGGAACGCGAGTGGATCTGAGCGCCGGGGTGACGACCACTATCAACACCTGGCTGAACTTTTATGCCCAGGCTGGGTATCAGTTCGCGGTCGGGGACACTGACGGCCACGAGCGCGATGGCGTTCGGGGAGATTTCGGCCTGCGCTATACGTGGTAAGGGCACGGCATCTCGCGGGAGCGAAGTGACGCTCGCAAATTCCGAGCGTCACTCGCCGATATCGGTATCTTTATCCAGGTCGGAAACCGCATCGGCAGGGCAGCGTCAGTTTCCCGAAGGCGTCAGGCTCTCCACGTCTATGCCATGCGTGTCGAACCACCATTCCGGCGATTTGTCGGGGTGCTTGTGGCGAAGACGCTCGTATTTTTCGACTAGGCGGTCCTGCCGCTCGACCTCCTCATGGAAGAAGGGATGGTCGAGCATTCCGCCAACGGCATGCAGGCGCCGCAGGAGCTTGCGCAGAACGTAGCCTTGCTCCTTGCTGCCGGGACGGTAGCCGCTCTCCACGATCGTCATGATTGCGGTTTTGAGCGTCTCCAGGGCAGTTTCGGGTGGAGTGCCGTTGACGATCATATCCAGCCGCTCGGCGCCGAAGCCGACGTCGATGCAAGTTCCCAACGGATTGACGATATTGCCGATCTCGATCCCGTCCTTGTAGAACTCCGTGCAGTATCCGCTGATGCTGCCGTCGCTCCATATGCATTCGGGATCGGGTATGATGGGCACGCGGCCGCGATAGAGCGGCGTCCATTCCTTCAGCCTGTCGGGATGGATGGTGGCATGGTCAGGCGTGAGCCCGAGCAGCCTAAGGAAATCCAGCCAGAAATCGATTGCTTCGCCGACCGTCATCTGACGGAAGGAGAATAATCCGAGCATGGTGAAGTGCAGGAAATGCGTGCCATCGCCGATCTCATCGAGGTCGCCCATGCGCAGGCAAGCCTGGCTGTTTGCGACGGTTCCCTTGTGGGACGGATCGGAGAAGAGGTGCTTGTACTGCTGCATACCGGCGCTGCAGAAGAGCGTGGTATCGTCGTGCGGCCGTACGGATTGAATGCATGCGTAGTCGATGCCTTTGGAAAGGCAGTAGTCGCGATAGTTCTGGATCAGGCGTCCCGCGGTGTCATAGGCAACCTCCTTTTGGTTCAAATGCCTGCATCAAAGATAGAAAAAGCGCGCCGTGATTGCAAGAAGACCGCCTTGCCGGCTTTGCGCCGCCGGCGGTCGTGCGCGGCAACGAGCGAAGCTCTGGCGGTCAGGGCAGGGTGACGGCAAGCATCGGGAAAAAGGGTATTGGAGGGAGGGCGCTCCTACCGGCCTCTTTCGCGCGCCGCCGCGATGACCAGCGGTGCGGCTGCCGTCACCAGCGAGCCGAAGGGCAGCCGCTGCAAGGCCTTGCCCACGAGGAAGGCCGCCGCCATGGCGCCTGACAGTTTCAGCCAGGGATAATCGCCCAACTGCGCATGGGCGCTCGCATCCGCCCAGCGAATATTTTCTTCCACCACGCTGCCCGCCTGATGGCGGATGATGTGCAGCCGGGCGCGCAGATGATTGATCTCCGCACGTACATCCTCGATCTGCCGCTCGAGCTCCTCGCGCGATGCCGCGCGCTCGATATCGACGACGATCTCCTCTATCGGCGCATCCTCGGCGACCGCATGCAGATAGTCTTGATAGGCCGCCTCACTCGCAAAACCCTCGGCCTTCGCGTGCTGATCGGCTTTTTCCTGTTCGGAGGTTTTTTCGCGTTCGGGGGCTGGCGTGGGCTCGCTCGCGTCTCTGATCTCGTCCATGCCTTCGATGGCGTCCTTGCCTGTCGTGCTCGCCATTGCGGTCTCCTCATTCGCTGACGGAGTTCAAACGTTCGAGGCGGAAAAAGGATGCATGGGCGGCGGGGATTGATTGCCGGCGCGGTACGCCGACAGAACGGGTTGATCCCTGACGGATTGAACTCAGCTGCTTGGCTAGGATTGAACGAGGATCACCAGGGTCTCGGGCAATACGCCGTCATATTCCATCGCATCGGCCGCTTGCCTGGTCTTCATGAATTCCGCCAGGCGGCCCATGTCGGCGACGTCCATGACGAGGCCAACCTTGTTGGACGATTGCGGATCGACGAAGGTGCGAATGTTCGTGCAGCCGATCGGTTCGAAAATTTCCTTGCGACGGGGCGAGGCGAGCCAGTGTTTGACGTCCTTGACGTCATGGTGAGCCAGGATGGTCGGCATTGCGTCCTCCTCTTGCTGCTCTGGACATCAGAGCCGGAGAAAACTTTACGCCTCGGGTAATCGCATAGATATCACCCGCATGGGTGGGCGCATCCAGTTTTACGGGGACAGGATGATCACCGTTCCGATCGAACTCGACGTGACGAATATCAAGCCAAACGGGGAACGGGTGCGCTCGAACGAAACGGAGCTCGATTTTTCCCTCTGCATGCTCGACCTGATGAACGACTTTCCGGTGCTACTGAAAGCGAAGTGAGGCTGCCGGGTGTCCTTTCCGAAACCGGTGCTGGCGGGATTGAAACGCTCGAGATGGTGAAGAGGATGCTTGGGCGGGTGAAGGGTGCGTGGCGGCGGTGGACTCGAGCCAAGCGCTTCGATCTTGGTGGGCAAGACACCCATAACACCTGAAGGCAGCTCTCTTACCCAAGCCCATCATAAGCCGCACTCAGCGCCTCGCACTGCGCATCCGGCGCCAGCGTGGCAATCCGCAGCCGCTCCCGCGCATCCAGCGGCAGATGATCGATCAGCCAGTCCATCAGCATGTCGGCATCGTCGGAGGCGGCGAGCTTGCGGGCCTCATATTCCGACAGGCCGCCGAGCTGCCGCCCAAGCGCGCCGCCGTCCCTGAGATCGCCGACAATCCTTGCCCGCAGCGCCGAGACCTCCACTTTGCCGGTGACCTCCGGCAGCGGTGCAATGCGCACGGCGGCGAGCGCATCTGATGAAACCGGCTTCTGCCGGCGGCGGAAGAGGCCAGTTGTGCCCAGGGCTTCGAAGCTGCCGTCGATGTACTGGCCGGTAG
>UCCS01000140.1:1583-2421 GCA_900470965.1 Hyphomicrobiales bacterium | reverse complement strand
TTTCGCAATTCCGGACGCAGAACCGCTCCGCACTTTGCTGCCGTTTATTTCTAATCGCTCGGCAGCGGACCCGGGAGTAACAATGTTGTCGGGAAGCCGACGACCGGCGGCATCATCCAGCGGCGCGCCCGCCCATTGCCGAAAAACTGCACCTTGCCGGCCGTTTCCAGCGCGTCGAGCGCCCGCTGCACGGTGCGCGGGCTCAAGCTCAGGGCGATTGCGAGTGCCGTGCTGGACCAGGATTCGCCATCGGCGAGAAGTGCCACCAGGAAGGCGTGCTCCTCCTCGACCGGCGGGGNNAAGCACCACCACGGCGCGCCCATCGTGCGGCATCAGTGCAAAGCCGTGGCTCGTCGCCTTCACCTCAGCAAGATTGGCAAGGGCGGCACGCAGCCGGCCGATCTCGACGCGCAGCCGCGCCCGGTGGGATTCATCGGCATGGCGGGCGCGGAAGGCGCGGGCAAGCAGGATCGAACGAATGACATCCGATGGTGCAGCCTCGGCGAGCGTGCGGGCGAGCGCAAACAGCACCGGGCGGCTTGCAAGCGGCACGATCTCGCTGCCCACGCGCACCACGTTGCGGCAGGCATCGATGACGAGGGTCTCAGAAGCAAGCAGCGCCTCGACCTCCTGAAGCTGCAACAGGCGTTCCGTGCCGCTATCGATCAGCCGGGCGGCGGGCGCTTCCAGAACCTTTGCGGCATCTCGCACCTCGACGGCAAGTGCCGGTATGTCTGCTTTCCGCGCCGCTTCGGCCGCATGAGCCAGTGCCTGGCGCGCCGGCTCCGTGCGCAGCCGGCGGATTGCGACACCGGCGACAGCAAGTTCATGGCCGGCG
>UCCS01000140.1:0-1573 GCA_900470965.1 Hyphomicrobiales bacterium | reverse complement strand
GCGCGCCTTCCAGCGCCTTTTCCGGCCAGGTGAGATCGCGCGAGACGAGGGCAATTTCGGCCTCGGCCACAATGCAGCGGGCGCGGGCCACAGCCTCGCGCGGGCCGAAGGCATGAGCAGCGCTCTTCAGCAGTGCCTTGGCGCGGATGAGATCGCCGAGCTGGGCCATGGCGATGCCGCGCAGGGCAAGCGCCGGCGGGTCGTCGCGCAGCGCCACGCGCTTCATCGCGCCCAGCGCATCGCCCACGGCCAGCGCCTGTGCGGCAGCTGTTATCAGCGAGTCCATCGGAATCCCGTCACACTTGTAACTCCCACCCCTCGGGCATTCAGACCTAGTTTATTCCCCATCGGCAGGCAACGGCCCGCCGGCTTAGACGTTTCAATGCAAATGAGGAGAAGACCAATGATGATGCACAAAACCGGAACACGGGCGGAATGGCTGCAGGCGCGGCTGGCGCTCTTGGACGAGGAAAAGGATCTGACGCGCCGCAGCGATGCACTGGCCGAGCGTCGCCAGGAGCTGCCCTGGGTGAAGATCGACAAGGACTACCGGTTCGAGACCGAAGCCGGCATCGTCCCGCTGTCGGCACTCTTCAAGGGCCGCTCGCAGCTGCTCGTCTATCACTTCATGTTCGGGCCGGACTATACGGCCGGCTGCCCATCCTGCTCGGCGATCGCCGATGGCTTCAACGGCGTCACCGTGCATCTGGAAAACCACGATGTCGCCTTTACCGCCATCTCCCGCGCGCCACTGGCCAAGCTTTTGGAATACAAGCGCCGCATGGGCTGGACCTTCGACTGGGCGTCGTCGGCCGGCAGCGATTTCAACCATGATTTCAATGTGGTGTTCACGCTGCAGGAACAGCGCGACGGCAGCATCGAATACAACTACCGGCGCGAACCGCCGATGCCGGATGCGCAGGCCGGCAAGAGGGTACAGCAATGGGAGCTGCGCGGCGGCGAAGGTCCGGTGGCGCAGATGGCCGCAACGACGGGCACCGATATCTCCACCTACACCCGCGACCGCCCAGGCCTCAGCGCCTTCGTCCTGCAGGACGGAGAAATCTACCACAGCTACTCCTCCTATGCCCGCGGGCTGGACGGGATCTGGGGCATGTACCAGCTGCTCGACCGCGCACCGCTGGGCCGCAACGAAACGGGCGTATGGTGGCGTCACCACGACCGGTACGGGGCAGAGCAATGAGCACGCCTTCGAAGATGGGGGCCGGCAATAGCGCCGGCCCGCTTCTGCCCGGTATCGCGCGCGGGCTATCGCTTGCCGCGGCACCCACCTTTGCCGTGATGGCCGCGCTCTCGGCAAGCGACCCGGCGGCGGACATGATCTGCTCGATGGGCGGGATGCCGATGCATGGCGCATCGGCCTTCAGCGGCATGGCGGCCATGTATGGACTGATGAGCCTGTTCCATGTCGGGCCGTGGCTGAGGCTGATGGGCGGCGATGGAGGCTTTCGCCGCTCGTAAGGTGACACGGACCTGGGCTCCTGCGTCCGCTGCTGAAGACGCTAAGGCCTGCCGCGTGGCACCCCCCCTCTAGCCTGCCGGCCATCTCCCC
>UCCS01000079.1:95186-97575 GCA_900470965.1 Hyphomicrobiales bacterium | reverse complement strand
CACTCTGATCTGCACGAGATATATTATCGCAAGAGACAGCTGATTGCGGGGCGTCCATGGAGGCGCCCCGCTTGTTTAAGACCTATACATCGCTGACGTATTCCAGGGCGAACCACCACCAAATGGAGGAATTGCAAGGAGGCTTTCTTAGGCGAACCGGGTCGCCGACCGTGCCCGCGCTTTCGCGGCTACTTCATCGCGGTCGCGAGGAGGTTGAGAGGTCTCCAGCGAATTAAGCAGTTCCTTGGCGCATTTCGCGATCGACATCACCGCGTGTTCAAAAGCGGCCTCATTGCGTTTTGATGGCCTGGTGGTTCCGCTCAACTTGCGTACGAACTGAAGCGCCGCATCATGGATTTCCTCGTCCGTCGCTGGTGGATCGAAGTTGAAGAGGGGCTTGATATTTCGGCACATGCCTTGCTTTCCTTTTCGTCACGCCGCCGTTTCAAAGGGTACGGGGTATAAAAGCTAGTTCCGTGAGCGCTAATTGCAACGGACTGGGCGGCAACTCCCAGTCACCGATCACATTGAGTAGACAGCGCCGTTAACTCGGCCATGAAAAGACAGTTCACAAGCTCGCTTCTAACTCGGCCTCGACAAAGGCAGAGCTGCCACGCCTACCGATTACTTGCGAACTCAACCGATGATATTTCGACCGACCAATCCAGTTCCTGTGGCGTCAGTTTATCCGGCAAAGTCTGCAGGCCTCGATATTGGTTTAGCGCCCAGCAGTCGTCATAGGTGCCGCCAGGCTCGATAATTTTATAGCTCGTGAGGTGGTCGGAATAATACTCAATGCTGAAGCCGCGACGTTTTGCGATCAGCCGGAAGCGGACGACATCCACCTGCTGACGAGAACCGTTGAAAAGCCGAACGAAAACGGGCCTGGCAGGATCTACGCATCCCTTAGTTCCACTGCTTGTTCCTTCTATCGAGGCGCTCGCTCCATCGCGGTTTGTTTGCTGAAAGTAGATGAAGGTCGCAACACCGCCACCCACGACCACGAGTGCGGTGAGGGTAAGCAGCGTCGGCTTTGGAAACAAAAAGAAGAAGACGATAACGATCACCACCGCGACTATCAGCAAAATCATATGGCGGGNNCTCGTTTCTTTACTTTTGTGCCGTCCTGAAGGACGCGCTGATATGAAGCCTTTGTCATCGCCTGGCTCTTGGCCGCTTGGATTAGTCGCGAACGCGATGTTTTGCTATCTCAACATGTAGGTGTTTGTCGGTTGATCTTCCAGCCGGTTAAGGGCGATCAAATGTCTGCCGGAGTGCAGGATTACTTAGCCCCGGTGTGGAGAGACATGATTTTTCCTTTTTCATTGGGATGATAGATATAGGCGGCGCAGTAACAACCGACGAAGGCCACAGGCAGACCCCATGGTTTTAATGCGATGGATGACATATGGCTTCGCAATTACGTTTCTTCTTGCCAGCATTGCCGATGTCGTTGCGGCAGACGAGCCAGATCCCTTTGACCAGTTCAATGAACGCTGCCTCAACCGGGGAACAGATTTTCAACGGACGGTCACCGTAGCAAAGGACCGGGATTGGCCAGCACTTGCGGAGGATATGACTACAAGTCTGGTGCCGGTGGAAAATCCTGTCGCATTGGAAGGCTGGAACCTGAGCGCTGGCGAAGACGTACCATTCAGGGCGCTGGTGGTGGCACGGGCGTCCGTAGGCGACAACACCGTCGAAAGCTGCACCATGGCGTTCGCGGAAATCGATGCTGCGGCCTTCGAACGACGCCTGGTCAGCGAGACGCATGCTAAAGCGTCCGGAGAAGGGAATGGACAGGGGCGCGCCAGAAAGTTCTTCAAAGCATCGTCCCCGGAGCGCCGGGAAGCGATTACGCTCGACCTGCCGCTTTATCCGAACGGAAGCGACGAGGTCATCGTCAGCGTTGTCTCGGACCAACAGATCGAGAACTGATGCGCGTTCGATCGCAACTAACCAGGCCCGCCGAAATCGGTGAAGGCTTCCGACATCAAGCCGCGGAGGCCGCCGGGATGACTGTTGACGGCATTGCCGATGAGGCTGCCGGTATTGTCGAGAAGACTCATTGCGTCCTCCTTACGTGGAGATGAGGCGTCGCGTCATCGCGACGCCTATCCATGCGATATGTGACCTCAGGATTTTAGCTTGCTGTTGCAGATGCTGTAATAGCCGCCGCCCTTCTTGATCCAGGTCAGGCCGTTCAGGCTGTTGTTGGCTTTATCGGCATTGTACTGATCGAGGCAGGTATGCATCCGGCCCTTGCCGGGTGTCTCACTCGCATATTTTGCATCGACCTTCGTTGGGAAGACGACGCCCTTCGGGACCACGGCCTTGGTCGGCGCGGGCTCGGCCGCATTCTCGGTATTGGCGGTCGTCGGCTCGTCGG
>UCCS01000079.1:0-95167 GCA_900470965.1 Hyphomicrobiales bacterium | reverse complement strand
GAAGTCGTTCCACTTCATGCCATTGAGACTATTGGCTGCCTGCGCCGCTTTATATTTGGCACTGCAGTCCTGCATGGTCATCGCATCGGCGCTTGACGCGGCAATGAAGGCGCCGACACCAAGTGCTGCGGCGACCGCGAGAGAAGCAAGTCTGTACATGTTTTTCTCCTCCGATTTATTTGGCGCATGGGGTATGCGCCATACCGGATGCCTTGAGCTTTCGGCACCCGGTCGAGCAAAAGTCGCGGAGCAATGAGGTCAATTTAGCGGCAGCGAACCGACTGCTACCCGATGCCGCAGCAAACACTAAAATAAGCTTGTTTTTCCGGTCTTTGGCGAGGGGCGAGCGATTGAGGAGAGGCCCGCGCAACCCTCCGATCGCGGAGAAGCTGAGCGAAGCCGCCGAGCGCCAGTAGGTACTAACAGGCGTGACGATCCCAGTCAGGGCAATGTCTCGAGACACTTAAAGCCGCGGGGAGGACCAGCTTCAGATCGGTACTCCCGCTCCTACACGGCGGGCCGTAACCTTCCTCGAAGGTGTCACACACCCCGCATGTTTCCCCAAAGCAGGACATGGAGCTGCGGGAGAACGCGCGCATCAAACCACCGGTCTGAGGCGACCCTGTCGACCAGCCACCGCATACGCTTGAGAATACCCTCGAGATCGATCAAGGCTTCATCTTCCACCGGCGGCGTGTGGTTGCCTGGCTGCAGGAAGATCGGAAGCTCTTTGAACTCCTTCGCGACAGACCTTGCAAACGCATAGTCAGCGTCGTCGAAGATGACGATCTTCATCGCGATCGCGGGACCGTTGCGTGCGGCCGCCACGCAATCCCTTAGTTCGTCCAGCTTGAATTCCATACCGCTGGACGGTGGTTTGGGACTGAGGATCAAATGATCCAGCTCTGCAAACCATTCCTGGGCGATCGATCCCTGCGTTTCCAAAGCGAACTGATAGCCATCGCGCTTTCCCCGAGCTATCAGCGGCCCGAGCGGCTGAATTGCCGGGTTTCCACCGGACAGGGAAATCGTCAGCGGACAGCCTTTAGAGAGCAATTCCACTTTCGACCAGATGTCGTCGACCGACATTGGCGTCCACCCTTCACGGAAGGCGCTGTCGACGGCATGGAGGGTATCGCACCATTCGCAGCGATAGTCGCAGCCACCCGTTCTGACGAAGACGGTCGGGAGGCCAATGAGCGGCCCTTCCCCCTGGATCGTCGGTCCGAAGATTTCGCTGATGCGGATCTTTTGTTCCCTGCCTGTCATGGACGATATTCCGCCCATGTCTTCGGTGTCTCGCTCACCCTGACGGCAGAGGTCTCGGGCAGGCGTTGCTTGCACCAGTCGTAAAAATGCCTGGCGAGCCATTCGGATGTCACCCGGTCATGGCCCAGTACATCATTGAGGTGCCGGTGATCGAAGTTCTCGTCGATGTAGCGTTTGAGTGGCGAAAGCTCGTGATAGTCGCGGACAAAGCCATCCTCGTTCAACTCAGAGGCGGCAAGCTCGACCTCAACTATGTAATTGTGGCCATGGAGACGCGCGCACTGGTGGTCGCCAGGAAGGTGGGACAGCTGATGCGAGGCGGAGAAATTGAATTCCTTGGTAATCCGGTACATTACTTGGCCTCTTCTGCTCTGAATGCACCGGTTGCAGCAATCCAGAAATCCGGATCGTCATAGACGGTCGGATCCTCGACACCGGCGAGATGGAAAGCTTCACGACGCTCGACGCATGTACCGCATCTCCCGCAGTGGAAACGGCCGCCCTTATAACAAGACCAGGTCTCTTCAAAAGGCGTCCGATGCTTCGCACCATCTGTGACAATGTCGGCCTTCGTGGCGTTCACATAGGGAGCGAGCAAGCTGACATCGGCATATCCCTCAAGGGCATGTTGTTGCATGACCTCAAACGACGAAATGAAGCCCGGCCGACAGTCTGGGTAGATGAAGTGGTCTCCGCCATGGACTGCAATCGCCACGGCATCTGCGTGGCGAGCAGCAGCAAGGCCGAACGCGATCGACAGCATGATGGCGTTGCGGTTCGGCACGACCGTTGCCTTCATCGTCTCTTCGGCGTAGTGCCCGTCAGGAACCTTGACATCATCCGTAAGGGCGGAGCCGGTCAGATGCTTACCCACGTTCGATATGTCTATGATGTCGTGTGGCACGGCGAGCCTTCGTGCGCAGAGAGCCGCGAATTCCAGCTCTTTGACATGCCGTTGACCGTAGTTGAAGGAAATCAGACCGATCAGCTGGTGGTTCGCCGCAATCTTGTATGCAAGCGAAATGGAGTCGAGTCCGCCTGAGCAGACGACAAGTACTTTCATTTTAGTATCCCTTGTTTTGTTGAACCGGGTGGGCTGCGACCGGTTAGCGGGCACCTACTAAACTTCTGATGCTGCGATGTCTAGTAACTTTGCCGGCAGGAGCCGTTGAGGCCGATGCGTCCGCACAGAGCACGCGGAGCTCCTCCCCTCGAAGACGGGCTGCCACGCAGTGTCGGGCAGAGACGAGCGGGTGATGCGTGTCTCCCATCCAGGCTTCGAAAGGAGAGTAGCCCGATCTTAATCCGGACCCTTGCGTGGTCTCAATCGCGAGGCCGCTGCGGCGCCAGCGATTGCGTCTGTGCATAGGCGAGCGGCGAACGGTTGCCGGGCAGATTTTCATCAAGGATCAGCGTCTTGATGTCGTCAGAGCGGACATCGAGCGCGATCACGCGTTCAAGCTTGTCCAACGACCAGACCGAATAGCCAAGTGCGTTCGAGTAGCCGCAATCGCATCCGCAGTCATCCCCCGGTATTTCCGTGGCCTTGACCGGGAGATACATGATCCGCGGCTTCGGGAGCTTGTAGCAATGGCCCTCGTAGGCATAGCCATAGATTACACCGATGCTCTCTATCTCGACCCTGCCGGGATCGATCAGAATGAAGCAGTTGCCCACTTTAAGGCTGATTTTATCCTTGCCTGCTTCAATGTCGCCATCCCGGATCGGTTTTACCTTGGCAGCTTCAGGCCGCCGCGGGGCATCCCCGGGTGGACAATATTCGTTTCGTCCATAGAGACGAACCTCGCTTGGATTGAATGGCAGATCACCTGTTCCAATGAACGGATTTTCGGAGCAGCAGCTCATTTCCCCCTCCTGTTCTGGCTCACCTCGAGCCGATGATTTCACGCCATACAAAATTTTCCTCCAGTTGCGCGGCAGCCTGTAGATCGGCAGCTGAGACGATTGCCAGCGCGGCATCCCGAAGACGCATCGTGTCCGGATCCAGCCTGTGAAGCGCAGCACCGATTGCCGCTCCCACTGAATCCCTCGCCTTGATCAAGGCAAGCTTGAAAAAGAGCGGTCTGTCTCGAAAAGCTTCCGCCGTCGTTTGCCGGAACCAGTCAAACTCGTCCTGCGTCAGATCGCGAAGATTGACTGAGAGCAGACGGTGATCGGCGCAGCCGCTGGCGACCAGTTCCCGATGATAGAGTTCGACGATCGTATCGAAGATCGCACCGAGAAGAGGCAGTGAGCGATCGTGAGCCTCGCTCGTGACTTCAGACATGCGCCGGAAGTTGGTCGCAAGGCGGATCTGCATCTCCGGGCTCGTTTCGGCGAAGCGATTGAGCTCGTTATAAAGAAGCAGATTTCCTTTCGTCCTGCGCAGCAACCGGTCGATAGCGGAATCGAAATGCAGGAACGAAATCAATGATATACTGTCCGAGATGGCCTCGGAGAATGGAAAGAAATCCGCGTCCCGGGAAAGATTGCCGGGAAGTCCCGTCTGCGAGAGCGTGATAAGATGACCGATCTCATGGGCAATTGTGTCGAAATTCAACGCGTAGGGCGACTGTTCGCCAGCCGCTTCCGAACAACCGAGTTCGATGAAGCCGAAGCCCGCATGTGCGTTGTCCCACCGAACAAAGGGAACGATTTCGAGCCGCGGATAGAAATCAGAGAAGAACCAATGCATCGGTCGGGCAAGATAATTGCGCCAGACATCCAGAACAAAATGAATGCATGCATAGGCATGGACACCGAGATAGTCGCGCGATCTTGGGTCCAGGCTATCGAAGTGGCGGTCCGGGCCTAACCGGAATGACCGCCGCCGAGGGCCGCGATAAGGGGGAAAACCGCTGAAACCATAGGGTTCCTTGTCGAACAGCGGATCTGCGACATACATCGATATGTCGCTCGGACCATCACCAATCTCGTCCGGTAATATCGACAGCCAGACACGATCCGGCTGCTCGTAGCCAAGGATAAAAGGCGGCTGGGGAAATATCCAGCATCGCGTTCCAAGAGCCGGCGCGGACCTTTTAAGTGATATGTCAGGAGACAATTCCATAGCTCAACTACTCGAAGAGATGAGTTGTATGGCAATCAAACAATATTAGTAATTTCTAATTAACATTATGTCAATAGATCCAGCTTCTAGATCGCGCAGGAAAGTATTGGTTATCGTATAGGGCAACGTTGCCGGTTTTAACTTCGACAGTTCAGGAGCCAGCCGCAGTGCCAATAGAGCATCGGTTTTCTTCTGCGCGATCAGATGGCTGCGCAGCAAAGCCGACTTTTCCGGCAGCCATTGCGCGGCGGCCAGCACCTTTCGAAAGGATCGTTCCCGAAAGTTAAGCCGTTGAGCTGCTGCGATCCCGGCATCCATCTCGGCTTTAGAGATCAGGCCGTGACGAAAGAGCGCCTTAAAACTACGCTGAAGATCGACGAGAGCCTCGGTTAGAGGCGTGAAGCCGAGTTCGGCAGGGCCACATTGGACCGCGACCGCATCTTCCGCCGTCAGCGGCCACCGCCTGTACCAGCGATAGATGAGGCCTGCACCGATCATTCCGAATGGGTGCAGTTCGGCAGCCCGGAGCGCGCCCATGCTTGCCGCACCGATCATCACGATGCCCTGCGACAGCGCCCAGAGAATTTCCTTGTGGCGCACGGCGGGTCTGTCTTCGAAAAGACCGTCGATCAAGACCATCGCCCTCGGGCGAAATGCGTGCGCGGCAAGGATGATGTCTCCCTGCGAAACGGGCTGCAGGTATATGGCGTCGAGAATGCGTTGCGCCTCCGGCAGGCGCAAGGTCGGGCCGAGAAAGACAAGTATCGGGCCGTCCGTTTTCTGATCCATCCCCAATCCTCACCGCTCGACTGCAAAAGGGCGCATGCCTGCAAGGATCGTGCGTACGCAATGAATGTTCGGATCGTTCTGCGAAGCGATTGGAACAGCGAGAACCGGCCCCAGTCCAGCGACAATGATCCGTTCCAGGAGATCGGCGAGGTCGGCAACCGCGGGCAAAACATCCGGAAAGTCACCCGATGGAACATTTTCCCCAAGGATGAGATCGCGCGCGTCGGCAAGCATTGTCTTGCTCGGCCTCGCATAATGTTTCCGTGTCTGATCATCGCGCGCACCCGATATCGCGCCAGCGCGGGCCGCCAGTGCTTCAAGCAAGGCGCCGAACGCCGCCTGATGGAGATCGGGGCCGGCACAATAACCTTCCGTCGGGAGGGCCAGTATGGCTTCGCCTTCGCCAGCTTCAATCGTCTGGCACCAGACGACCGGGACCAGTGCTGGCGACGGCGTATACCAGAAGGCAGCCGATATTCCATGCTCGGCGACTCGCGACAGAACATCCTGAACTGCTGCGCCCAACTCGGACACCGGCAGCCTCATCCGGTCCATGAAGCCGTGGGTTTCGAAAGCCCGGGCCATCGCATCCCGCTCTAGGCACTCCAACAGCCCATGCTGAAACGCTCCAAAGTCTGACCGGTGGCATGCAAGGCCTGTCGTGCTGCGCAGAAATACGCCGTCACGCAGTGGTGGTGGATCGGTGTAGATCGTATGCACGAGTTCAAACGGAACGGGCGTGGGGGTGCCTGATGCCATATCGACGCCCATGATCCAGGCGATCTCGCGGTCACGCCAATTTGTGCGGGAAGCATGCAGGCAGAAACCATCGAAGGATCCAGCGCCGATCCCCAGCATTTCTGCGGTCGACAGGAAGACACGGGGGCCAGGGATCGCCTCGGCATAGAAGCGCTCGAGCGATTCCATAATTGCTCCGATTGCAGCAGACGCTTTGGACATGCCGCGGCCGAGCGAGGTGACTTCCGACAACGCCGCCGGTCTTACGGCCTGGAT
Source organism: Hyphomicrobiales bacterium (assembly GCA_900470965.1). Taxonomy (GTDB): domain Bacteria; phylum Pseudomonadota; class Alphaproteobacteria; order Rhizobiales; family Rhizobiaceae; genus Rhizobium. The sequence goes on along the minus strand of UCCS01000079.1, from coordinate 89,025 downwards.
AATTGGAAGCCCGATCCGGTCGAGGCCGGTCAGATCGGCGATGCGCGTGATCCGGACGCGACGGCAGAGAGGCAACAGGGAGCGGAAATAAGCCTCTGCAACTTCCGGGTCCGATTCCGGAGATATAAGAGACATGCTTCCATCCCTGATCCCGGCATAAAACGCCGAGAGCATCTCGCTCACGCCTGCCGGGCAAACGTCAGAACTCGCCAGCAAGGCCAAGCTCCTTCACGGATCGTTGCGCCCGGTGCAGCAGGGCAATTGCGCCCTGTTCTTCCGCAATGGCAATCGCGGTCTTCAGATCCGAGAGGATAGCCGGCGTCTCCGCATTGGCGCTCGATAGCAGCAGTGCGCGACGGCGGTGAAGTTCCGCGAGCCAGTAACCATGGCCTGTCGCCCTCGCTTCACGAATAGCGTCGGTGGCGACTTCAATGGCCGCTTCATACTTGCGTGCATGGCCGAGCATGGTCGCATGCATGTAGAGATAGATCGGCAGATCGGCGACGGTTCCTAGCTCTTTCAGAAGCGCCAGGCCCGCGCGAAACATCTCATGACCGCGAGACAGGTTTTCGACATGCGCTGTCGCCCATCCGCGAAAGAGCATTGCGAGTGCCGACAGGGATTGCAGTTCATGCTTTTTCGCAAAATCACCCATCCTGCCGGAAATCTCGATCAGACGAGCATGGTCGTTGCGATAGAATGCCGATACTGCCTCGGTATCTAGCGAGTGCGCCTTGCTCGGCATATGGGCGATGCTGTCCACAAAGGCGACCATGTCGGCAAGCGCCTTGCTGGAAGCCTCGGTCTGACCCGTCAGCCAGAGGGATAGCGCCAGCTGCCCGAGGCCACAGACCTTCGCATCATGGCCTCCGAAGACATTGCGGCTCGCCTTAGCCGCCTCATCGTCGTAGAGCGCAAGCCCCGCCCGTATCGCATTTTGGGCGTCCTCCTGCCTTCCGACATTAAACTCGATCGCCCAGATCGAATGATTGACCTGTAGTTCGATCTCGTGATCAGCAATTCCTGACAGCATCACCTGAACTTCACGAGCGCGACTGCGCATCTCCATGAAGTTCTGCCCGGTCAGCCACCAGCCCCAATAGACTGGAAACCATTTGGGCTGATCTTCTTTCGCTTGGCGGCGTGCGACCTCGACTCCTTTTTCGTAAAGGATTCGGGCCGGAGGCGAGTTGGGACCGACCGTTGCCGTCAGGAGCGGTCCGAGCTCAGTCAAAACCGAGAGGTGCAGTCCATCGGCAGCCCCTTCGGGCATGCTCTCACATAGCGCCAAGGCGCGCTCAAAATGGTGGCGAGCCTCCACCATTGCCGAGCGGCTGGCATGTTCCTTTCCGGCCGTGATGAACAACGAAATCGCATGCTCCCGAAGGCCGGCGGACTCTGCGTGCCGAGCAAGTGCGCCCGCATCCAGCCAATTGGCGATCGGACGATTGCTGTTTGCGGCCGTGAATAGGCGCCGGTGGAGAAGCTGGCGTTGCGTTTTAAGCAGACCGTTATAGATCGTCTCCTGGATCAGAGCATGGCGAAAGGCATACGCGACACCGCCATGAGCACGCATGCGGGTCAAAAAACCGGTCTCGCAGAGCGTTTCGGCGGCATGAAGGAGAGATTTCCTGCTCGCATCCGGCAGTAATGCGCGAAGCAGCGAAATGGTGAAACGATCACCTGCCACCGCCCCGGCGCGTGCCACGTCTCTGGCCGAACCCAGATGTTCGAGCCGAGAATCCAGGATTCCTTCGAAAGCCGAAACATGAGTGCGGGACGGATTTGACGGCACGCGCATCATGTCTTCGGAAGCTATCTCAGATGCCCATTGGCATATCTCCTCGATGAACAGCGGCACACCGCCGGATATGCGTTCGGTCACTTCGAGCAGTTGCGGTAGCGCGTCCTGACGATCCCCCGGCCAGCGCGCGGCAATCGCCAGCCGTGTTTCATCGTGATCGAGCGGACCGAGCGAAATATGTTCCGGCCCGTCCCCGTCGAACATGCCGACATGGGAACCCGGCCGGCAGGTGACGATCAGCAGTATGGGAAGCGTGGGCACAAGCCGGGCCGCTTCGCGCAGTAAATGCTCGGAGGTAGGATCGATCCAGTGAATGTCCTCGACCGCAATGACCAGCGGCGTTTGCTCGCAGATGACGCTCAATGCTTTTGACAGGGCCTGTCGTGCGCGTTGCTGTATCGCCTTGGGGGAACTGTCGGAGAGAGCTTCATTGCGCCCATCCGCCCCGAGCAGATGAGAAAAAATGTCGATGACTTCGGGATCCTGGATGCCTTGACGCGCAAACTGGGCGGCGACCATATCCGTCGTCAGCCGACCGCCACCGGCGGTGTCGGACTGAGCCTGGGGAAAACTGTTGAGCAGCGGGTGAAGCGTGGAGCGAACCCCTCCCGGCAGGCATTGAAAGAGCAGCGATTTTGCGGGCTGCGTATGGATTATTTGCCGGACTTGTCGAAGCATCCGCGATTTGCCGATACCGGCCTCGCCGGTGATGACAAGGACCTTGCCCTGGCCGCCGACGGCTGATTTCCACGCTTTCCCGATCTGCTCAAGCTCCCCGACGCGGCCAATGAACGTGCTGTCCAGCCTTCCGAAGGCGTGGAACCGATCGACCTCCCGTTTATGGCCAATTGCTCTCCAGACGTTTTCTGGCTCCGAGAAGCCTTTCAATAAGCGGGCACCTTCCGATACGAAGGCGTGCGAACGGCCGGCGAGGTTTCGGGTCTCGTCCGAAACCAACACGGTATTTGGCTGGGCAGCGGCCTCGAGCCGCGTCGCAAGAGCGAGTGCTGCACCCGTGACGGGCTCATGTATCCAGTTCTGCAGCTGCGCCTCCCGGATCAAGGCAACAGAGGTCGCGACGCCCACGCGCACCTGCATATCGTCGCGCCGGAAATCACGGGCGAGGCGCTGGCACGCTTCGACGATTCCAAGCCCGGCGCGGATCGCGGCCGATGCGGCATCCCTCGATCCGAGCTCGATCGGGAAAAGCGCCACTCCACCGTCCCCGGCTTCGACCCGGATGACGCCGGAATGCGCATTGATAGATTGGCGCGCCGCCTGCAGGAAGGCAGCCATCAGATCATGATAGTCTTCGATATCCATTAGATTGAAAAGATTCGTAGAGCCGACCAGATCATAGCAAAGCGCGGTCACGACCCGCCGTTCGCCGTGATTTTCAGAAGAGCGGCTATCGCCTGTCGAGATGCTTGCAGACCGCCCTTGCTTATCGATTGGCGCGTCGCGAGTCATACGCGGCTCCTGCCCTCAGATATCGATAATCACATCTGTTCAAAGCGAACGATAACACACGTTATCCGCATTGTCGGCGGACAAATGTACGATCTCCAGCGGCTGTTTAGATTGGATCGAACGGTTAAAATGAAAGCGGCGGCCGAGAGGCCACCGCTAACGAAGTCGGGTCAATTTAACGCGCCGAAGAGCGAGTTTAAGCGACGTTTGCCTGTCGCTTCGGCAATTTCCAGCCGGGGCGAGCAAAATGGCATGTGTAGCCATTTGGAATGCGCTCGAGATAATCCTGATGTTCCGGTTCGGCTTCCCAGAAATCGCTTACGGGAACGACTTCCGTCACGACCTTGCCTGGCCAAAGGCCGGAAGCATCCACATCGGCGATCGTATCTTCGGCCGTCTGCCGCTGGTTTTCATCCGCATAGAAGATTGCCGACCGATAGCTTGCGCCAATGTCATTGCCCTGGCGATTGCGTGTTGACGGATCATGGATCTGGAAGAAGAATTCCAGAATATCGCGATAGCTTGTCTTTTGCGGATCGAAAATGATCTCAATCGCTTCGGCATGGTTGCCGTGGTTGCGGTAGGTTGCATTGGGGACTTCACCGCCCGTGTAACCGACACGCGTTGAAACAACGCCGGGCAGCCGTCGAATAAGGTCCTGCATTCCCCAGAAGCAGCCGCCAGCAAGTACTGCACGTTCTGTTGTCATGAACATGTCCTTTCCAAATGTACGCGAGATGGGCGGGAATCGTCAGGTGCGCTCCGCTGACGCCTATATGGGTATTCGGCTCAATGATCGCCAGTCCACTGCGGCGCCGTAGAGACCTTCCCTGAAACACATTCCGACTTCCGGCAGCTTGTCCAGCTCAAAGCATAATTTGCGCCGAACGAGATTGACCAGCAAGACAAGTCAAAGCACTCTGAATCGGTCGTTGCGCCGTCCGGTCATCCGGGCGGCGTTTTCTGGTTCGTGATTTCTGGCACCGCTCTCAAAATCAGCCACGGGCGTCGCACAGGGGGCGTTTAAACATGGCACCAGAAAGACGGGTGACCCTGGAGCTTGATAGGGAAACAGTTCAGCGGATCGTCCAAAACCTCGATCCCAGCTTTATCGCCGGCGGCTTTTCCCGTCTGCACGGCGGCAGTACGGAAGTCTACAGGATCGATCTTGCAGGCGCGAACCGCGAACCGCTGGTGCTGAAAATCTATCCCGACGAACCCGAATGGGGGCCGGCGAAGGAGAGGCTTGTGGCGGGTCGGTGCGCGGAGCTGACAGCGCTCGTTCCAAAGTGGCTGGAGATCGACGAGTCGCGAAGCCTCTTGCCGCTGCGCTACGCCTTGCTGCCGCTGCTACCCGGCCGCTCGCTGCGTGACTGGATGGCTGAGCCGGATATTGAGAATGCTTACCGCCAGATGGGAGAGTTGCTGAGACGCATCCATGCGATGCCAATGCCTGCCTATGGCTACGTACTCGGCCAAGGGATCCACAGACCGAAATCGACGAATGCGGACTATATGACGTCAGCGTTCGAAGACGTGTTTCGGCGCTTCCGCGATTTGGGCGGCGATGCCGATCTCGGGCGCCGTCTGCAACAGCTGGCAGAAGGAAACTTCGGCCTTCTGCAGGAAAGCAGCGGCGCCGTGCTCTGCCACGACGATTTTCACCAAGGCAATGTGCTGGCCCTGCGTGACGACATAGGCCGGCTCCAGCTCAGCGGGCTTATCGATTTCGGTAATGCACGGGCGGCAGACAGGCTCTTTGATCTTGCCAAGGCCCTCTTCTGTTCGGCACATGAAGACCCGCGCAGCCATAGACCCATTCTTGAAGGCTATGGTCCGGTCGATCACCCCGATATCGACCGGACGCTTTGGCTCTATACGCTCTTCCATCGGGTCAGCATGTGGTGCTGGCTAACGAAATTGGGCGTGGATCAAGTCACCGAGAATGGCCCCGACGGATTGATCCGGAACCTCCACACGATGGTCACAGGGCCTGACCCTTGGTATGATGAGGCATGACGGCTCGCGCAGCTACCAAAGAGGATGCTGACTGGATTTCGAAACTCCTCGTGCAACGATGGGGTAGCACGACGATCATCGCTCACGGCGAAGCCTTCGACTTGCTGACGCTTCCGGCGCTGGTGGCCGACCCCGAGCGCGGGCTGGCGACGTATCGGCTAGAGGGCAACGACGCAGAATTGATGTCGCTGGACGCGGTCTCTCCCGGCCAGGGGGTCGGTACCCTGTTGATCGAAGCCTTGGCCGATGTTTTGCGCGAGCAGGGTATTGGGTGCCTTTGGGTCATGACAACCAACGACAACCTCGCCGCATTGCGCTTCTACCAACGGCGAGGCTTCGAGCTGCGGCGGGTTCGACCTGGCGCAGTTCATGAGGCGCGATTACTGAAGCCCGCCATTCCCGATATCGGCGATCACGGGATTCCGATCCGGGATGAAATAGATTTGTGCCGCCCGCTTCTCTGAGCGGACAGACCAAGCGCTCCCAAAGTCCCGGGCTCTTCAGCGTTCTGCTATCGATCGGGCAATGCTGACGGCCTCGATGCCGATTTGACGCAACAGGCCTGTGGAGGCCGTGTTGAATCCGCAGAAATACAGGCCGTCATTCCCGGGCTGGAGCTCTCCTCTTTTCGGCCTTTCCGCGCCCTCAAACTTCTCGGCGAAATCAGGCAATATTGTCTCCAGCGAGGGCCGATAGCCCGTTGCCAGGATGATCGCATCGAAATCCGCCGATCGGCCATCGACGAAATGCACCTGCTGACGATCCGAGCTTTCAATGCCTGGATATATCCTGATCTTGCCAGCTCTGATCTCAGCTATGGTTCCGATATCGATCAGCGGCGTGCGGCTTTTCTCCGCCATATTGGTCAGAGGACCCTTGGCGGATTTTTGCAGCCCCAGTTTTCCCATGTCGCGATAGCGCAAGCGCAGGAATGGTGCATTGACTGCGTCAGCGAATCCGTATGGAAAATGCTGTTGTGCGATAGCGATTGTCGCGGTTGGAATTCCGAACATTTCCAGCGGAACGATGTTTATCGGCCCACGCACCGACATGCCGACCTCAAGACCCGCCTCAGCGCATTCGAGCGCGATCTCGCCGGCCGAATTGCCAAAACCAACGACAAGCACCCTGCGCGCGCCGAGTGCTCCCGCATTGCTGAACTCGGAGGAATGCAGGAGCTTTCCGGTGAAGCTTTCCTGGCCTTTCCAGACCGGCTTTATGGGAGCTTTGGAAAGCCCGGTCGCGATCACGACGGTTTCGGCCTCCAAGGCGTCTCCGTCATTCGTCTCGACGATCCAGTCTTGGCCCTGCCTGACGCTGATGACGGATTTGCCAAACCGTATCCTGATATCGTTGGCGCGCGCATAGGCTTCGAAATAGTCGATCACCTGCAGTCGCGACGGATATCTTGGAAACGCCCTCGGCATGGGCATTCCGGGCAGCCCTGAATGCGCCTTGGCGGTGTGCAGATGCAGCCGGTCATAATGCCTTCGCCACGAGGCAGCCAGATTATCCGCACGTTCGAGGATTATAGAGGAGCGGCCGTTGGCCCCGAGCGCTGCCGCACAGGCGAGCCCGGCGGGGCCTGCGCCGACAATTACTGTGCCCGCAACGGTCATGAGCCCCTCCCTGCCCATTTAACGTGGCAGGAAGGGTACATCATAATCGTAATGCCAGACAGCAGCTTAGATCACGCAGCCAGCGTTATCCTCGCGCGGGATATTCCCGCTCCATCTTATTTTGCAAACAGGTTTTTGAGCTGCGACGGCTGGCAACGGAGATATTGATTGGCCGCTTTCACCTGCCCGCCGAGCTCGGCGGCTGCGTGCCACGGCCATCGCGGATCGTAGAGGACGGCGCGAGCAAGCGCGATGAGGTCTGCATCGCCCGTCGCAACGATTGCCTCGGCCTGCGTCGGCTCGGTGATCAGACCGACGGCGATGACCGGCATTTTTACGGCGCTTTTGATTGCCCGGGCGAGCGGCACTTGGTAGCTCGGGCTGATCGGGATTGCCTGAGAGGGATGCAGGCCGCCGCTCGATACATGGATGGCATCGCAGCCTCTCGCTTCGAGCATCCTGGCAAATTCGACGCTCTCGGAAATCTCCAGACCGCCTTCGACCCAGTCTGTGGCGGAAACGCGCATCGTCACCGGCCGATCGGAGGGAAAGGCATCCCTCACCGCATCGAGAACCTCCAGCGGAAATCGAGCACGGTTTTCCAGCGAGCCGCCATATTCGTCAGTTCGCTGGTTCGATAAAGGCGACAGGAACTGGTGCAGCAGATAGCCATGGGCGCCATGGATCTGGACGGCATCAATGCCGATTTTCGCAGCCCGCCGTGCGGCAGCTGCAAAGGCATCGCGGACACGCTTCATGCCATCGCGGTCGAGTGCAGTCGGCGGCACATAGTTCGGGTTGAAAGCGACAGAGGAAGGCGCTTCGGTCTGCCATCCGTTCGCATCGGTCGGCGAAAACTGACCGCCGCCTCTCCAGGGAACCTCGGTCGAGGCCTTGCGGCCGGCATGCGCCAATTGCACGGCAATCGGCATATCCGACCATTTCCTGATGCTTTCGAGCGTACGAGCCATCGCGGCCTCGGAAGCGTCATCGTAAAGGCCGACATCGGCAAAGGTAATGCGTCCTTCGGGAACGACAGCGGTCGCTTCGATAGTCAGCAATGCCGCGCCGGAAAGCGCAAGCTGTCCGAGATGGATCAGATGCCAGTCCGTCATGCAGCCGTCGACGGCCGAATACTGGCACATGGGCGCGATCACGATTCGGTTGGCGAGTTCGAGATTGTGCACGGAGAAGGGGGAAAACAGGACGGGTTGGGGCATGACGTTCCTCGAAGCAGTATTCGGTTGTCTTGGTTTATAGCACTCAGTCGGATCTTTGCGACGGTTAGCAGAGCCTCCCAATGTCAGGAACTGTTCTTTGGTGTGGGTCCGTTTTGCGGGGAGGCTTCGCGAGGTAGCTTCGTCCGATTGTTGCGTCAGGGGGAAGAAAGCCTTCAGCAGAATGTCAGTTCAGGCTGGCTGCGGCCGGGTGTATTGGTCCACCGACAATATTCCGTCTGCGAACGGCCCCGCCTACCAAGCGTCAAGCAATATCTTCCGGCAGGCTCCAAACGGTGACCGAAGAGACGATGGCTATCGCAGCCTATGGAGAATGGCTTGAGCAAGAACCTCATCACTCCCCTGGTGCGCATACAAATCGAACTTGCACTTGCAAGTTCGAGAAGCGATTTCGACGCTCTTCGATCCCTGGAGCTCGAGGCGAAACAAATGGCGCTAAGTGGAGCTGAAATCGACGCTGCAAAGCGCGGAGGCAGTTTCGACCTGTTTGTCGAAATCGCCGTCAAATTCGCGCTGGCGATAGAAGCCGGTGACGGAGCGGCAGGCGCCCTCGCAAGTCGGCAATTGAAGGCTTTCGGCGCTCCCGACATCGCTTCGGAACTGCGAGCCCTCGTCAAGAAGCTGAAGCCGTCGACGGCGAGATCAAAAGCCGGACGTTCGCCGGCTTGCCGCTATGGGACCGATAGATTGCGATCCGAATAAAAGCGTTTAAATCTCTGTCAGGGACTTAAGCTTTTGAAGACAGTGTGAACCGCATGGATCGATGGCAGGCAATGAGGGTCTTCGTGAAGGTCGCGGAGGCCGAGAGCTTTGCAGACGCAGGACGGCAACTCCACATGAGCCCTCCCGCAGTCACTCGCATGGTGTCTGCCCTGGAAGATATCATCGGTACGCGCCTGCTGACGCGCACGACGCGGTCCGTCAAGCTGACAGAAGCCGGTGCCCAGTATTTTGCAGACTGCCAGAGGCTGCTCGCCGACCTCTCGGAGGCGGAAGCTGCCGCAGCCGGCGCCTACGGCAGACCGACGGGCACTCTCACCGTCACTACCTCTGCCATGTTCGGCACAATGTTCGTCCTGCCGCTAATGACCGAATATCTGGATCTCTACCCTGATGTGATCGGTCGCGGCCTGTTCGTCGACCGTGTTGTCGGCATGGTCGAAGAAGGTATCGATGTCGCGATCCGCATCGGTCATCTGCCCGACTCCGGCCTCACCGCGACGCGCGTCGGCCAGGTGAGACGCGTCATCTGCGGATCCCCTGTCTATTTTGAAAAGCATGGCGTTCCGATGACGCCCGGCGATCTGTCGAACCATCGCATTGTCGCCTCTACCAGTGCGTGGACGTCGCTCGAATGGCGTTTTGGTGTGCACAGGAAGTCAACCGTCCACGTCAGTCCCCGTCTCTTCTGCAGCACCAACGAGGCTGCCATCTCGGCGGCGGCTTCCGGCTGGGGCCTGACGCGCGTTCTGTCCTACCAGATTGCGCCGCAGCTTGAGGCCGGCGAATTACGCACGATCCTGGCTGAGTATGAGGAGGAGGCTTTGCCGATCCATGTCGTCCATCCGGAGGGCCGGTATGCTTCGGCAAAAGTGCGAAGCTTCATCGATTTTTCGGTGGAAAAGCTGAGATCCAACAGGCACTTCAATTGATAACTAAAGGCCCGCGTATTCATCTCTGAATGCGCGGGCCTTCATGTAGGCGATTGTTACTTTGCGATCTTGCGATCGAGGAAATCGCGGATGAGGGGCGCCATCTCATCCAGCTTGTCTTCAAGGGCGAAATGACCTGTGTCGAGGAGGTGCATTTCAGCGTCCGGAAGATCACGCAGGTAAGGATGTGCGCCGATCTCCGGGAAGATCTTGTCGTTCTTGCCCCAGACGATCAACGTCGGCGGCTTGCGTTCGCGGAAGAAGGCCTGGAACTGCGGGTAGAGTGGGACGTTCGTGCCGTAATCGTGGAAGAGGTCGAGCTGGATATCCTTGTTACCCGGCCGGTCGAGCAAGGCCTGATCGTGAACCCAGTTGTCGGGGCTGATGCGGGTGAGGTCCTTGACGCCGTCCGTGTACTGGAACTTGGTGGTCTCGAGAACCACGAGATTGGAGAGCGCCTCGCGCTTCTCCTTCGAATCGTCGGCCCAGTAGGCCTTGATCGGATCCCAGAACTCGCGCAGGCCTTCTTCATAGGCATTGCCGTTCTGGACGATCAACCCGCTCACCCGTTCCGGATGCTTGAGAGCCAGACGGTAGCCGACCGGTGCGCCGTAATCCATGACATACATGGCGTATTTCTTGGCGCTGAGTTGGGTCATCAGCGTATCGACCATGTCGGCATAATGGCTGAAGGTATAGGCGAACTTGGCGTGATCGGGTGCATCACTCTGACCGAAGCCCGGATAGTCGGGCGCGATGACGTGATAGCGATCTGCCAGCAGCGGAATGAGGTTGCGGAACATGTGCGAGGATGTTGGGAAGCCGTGCAGAAGCAGGACGACCGGGCCGTCGGCCGGGCCGGCTTCACGATAGAACATGTCGACGCCATCGATCTTGGCCGAACGATAGTGCACTGTCACCGGCACCTGCTGGGTGATCGCAACCTGCTTGACAGGAGCGGCGACGGCTTGGGAAAGGGGAGCGATGCTGACGGTTGCCAGCATCAGGGAAAGGATCAGTCTGTTCATCTCAGTTCTCCGTTTTGACAAATTCACCAACAGCCCTTGCTGGCCTGACACCAACATAGCCATTCACCGGAATCCGTTAATCGGCAGAACGTGGAAGGTATTATTCCACTTACTGGAAGAATTCGCAGTCCATGACGGGCAGAATCGCGATCAGCCAGCGGTGACGGCGCAGAACCACCTGTGCATATGCAAACCAGCTAACTGTTTCTTCACGCCGGGCAGATAGTTCAAGCAGATGATGATCTGTTCTGAGGGCATGATGACCTTGGGTGACACGGAAGCGATGTTGCAAATGGCGCAGCTGATGGAAGCTGCGGGCGTCATGGTTGCGGTCTACGACCAGGATGACCGGTTGCGTTTTACAAATCGCGCATTTCGCGATGCCTGGTTTATCGCAGAGGACGAACGACCACTCTGGTCCGAGCTGATGCGGCGCAATTTTAACGCCCGCCGCGGCACGATTATTGCCGCGGCTGACTTTGAGAGCTGGCTGCTGTCGACGCTCGCCCGTCGAGGCAAAAGCGGATTTCGCGCCTTTGAGACCGATCTTCATGACGGCCGATGGTTGTGGATGACCGAGACCATGCAGACCAATGGCTGGATGCTCTGTGTCGCAAGTGACGTGACATCGATCCGCTCCGATCAGAGGACGCTGCGGCAAGATCGCGACAGCGCGATCAAAGCCTCCCAGACCGACGAGCTGACCGGTATCCCGAGCAGACGTTTCGTCATGTCGAAGCTTGAGGAGCTGGTGCGCAGCTATGGCAATCAACAAGAGAAGGTCGGTTGCCTCGCGGTTCTGGACATCGACAATTTCAAATATATCAATGACCGTTTCGGCCATACTGCCGGCGATGCCGTTCTCAAGGATTTCGCCGCTACGCTACAGAAAATGGTGCGCAAGACGGATATTCTTGGTCGCGTCGGCGGTGAAGAGTTTGTTCTGGTTCTTCCGAACACGGTTCCCGAAGAAGCGGCAGAGATCGTCAATCGGATGCTGGTTGCCGTGAGGCAGTCTCGCCCGCTGGCTGACCAGCTCAGCTTCCGCTACAGTTTTTCTGCAGGTATTGCCTGCGTCATGAGCGGAGACTATGCCAATGATATCTATCGCAGGGCCGATCTGGCGCTCTACGCGGCCAAGATGAGGGGCCGCGACCAGATCAGCATCGATCCCCATGCGCACCCGCTTGGGCGACAGACATCATAGCCAGGCCGCCAGTCGGGCCATAAGCCAGGGAGTTTCAATGGTCGAAAAGATTGCGCCCACCTCGCCCACGGCAGCCTCCTCGGCCACACACGTGAACCACAGCACCTCCATCGGCTCCGAACCTGACAATGCCTGGGTCGCCGAGCGACAGGCAAAGATCACCGCCGGCAATGGGAAAAAAGACGATCACCATACCGCCGGTAGCGATGAAGATCGTATCGATGCGGATGATGATCCGGCAGCGGATCGGCATCTGGACCATCATTCCTCCCACCCCCATGCAGAGGCTTCCGATCCGGACGAAGAACGCCTGTCCGGCGAAAGCGAACGTATCGGCAGCGGCAACCTGGATGAGGATATCCCATTCGGCGACCATGTCGGATACCTGTAAGTGATTGCGATCACAGACTGACAAGCCCAACGCGCCTACCTCCGATCAGAAGCCGGCTCATCATTGATACCAGTCCATCTCTGCTCATCGGCCCTAGATCTGGTCAACGATAGCTGAGAAAACCTTTTCTCACTTGACAATTTTACAGGGAAAAGCTTTTCTCATCGCAAGTTCGATGGAGGAGTTGCTGGACACAACAGGAGGAAAAAGAGGCCGGATCACCATCCATGATGTCGCGGCTGCCGCTGGGATCAGCATCTCGACGGCATCGAAGGCGCTGAACGATACGGGGCGGATGGGACTGGAAACGCGCGAGCGGGTCAAGCGCATTGCGGCGGAGATCGGGTACAGGCCGAACGCTTTGGCGAGAGGCCTGCTCAGCAAGCGTAGTTTCACGATCGGACTTCTCACCAACGATACCTATGGCCGTTTTACCCTGCCGGTCATGGCAGGCATATCGGATGCTCTCGTCGACCATGGCGTTTCGGTCTTTCTGTGCGCGATTGAGGAAGACCCGGCGCTGGCGCAGATTCATGTCGAGGCTATGCTCGACAAACAGGTTGATGGCATCATCGCAACAGGAAAGCGTCTGGATAGACGGTTACCGGTCGATCTGTCGAATTTGAATGTGCCTGTGGTCTACGCATTTACGGAAGGAGCGCCCGGAAGTGTCACCTTCCGCTCCGATGATGCGCAGGGCGCGCGGCTTGCCGTCGAGTGGCTGGCAAAGCTCGGGCGCAAGCGGATGGTGCATGTCACCGGACCGGAGAATTTCTTCTCGGTGCGCGAGCGTGCCGATGCCTATCGCAGGGTCGCGGGAGAAGAGCGGCCGGTCCTGTTCGGGGTCTGGTCGGAAAGCTGGGGCCACGAAGCCGTCGCAAGATTGTGGAGCGGCGGCGGCGAAAGGCCCAACGGCATCTTCTGCGGCAATGATCAGATTGCGCGTGGTGTCATCGATGCACTGCGCGAACGCGGCATCAGGGTGCCGCAGGATGTTTCGGTGGTGGGATTCGACAATTGGGAGATTGTCGCCGCCCAGACGCGACCGCCGCTGACGACGGTGGATATGGAATTGAAGGAACTGGGGCGGCAGGCCGGATTGACGGTTCTGGCGCTTGCGGAGGGACGCTCGGTGGAGCCCGGCATCAGGAAATTGCCGTGCCGTCTCGTCGTGCGGCAATCATGCGGGGGTGACACCCTCGGAATATAGCAACGGCGCGAAGGAGACGCGCCAACTTGGGAGGAGAGCCATGATGAAGCGTCTATTGGTGGCAACCAGTATTGCCACCCTCTGCCTGGTCTCGACAGCCTCGGCTGCCGAAAAGATCGAAATGTGGGTCCGCACAGGCATCGGCGATGCCTTCAAGAAGGTCGTCGAGGCCTATAATGCGAGCCACGAAAACCAGGTGGTCACGACCGAAGTGCCCTTCGGCGAACTGGTGCAGAAATATGCAACGGCAATCGCCGGCGGCCAAGCGCCCGACGCCCTGTCGATGGACTTGATCTATAACCCGGCCTTCGCCGCTGCGGGCCAGCTCGAGGACCTGACGGACTGGGCAAAGAGCCTGCCCTATTTCAATTCGCTGTCACCGTCGCATGTCAAACTTGGCACCTATCAGGAAAAGATCTACGGCCTGCCGCTGTCGGTCGAAACCTCTGTCTTTGCCTGGAACAAGGACCTCTACAAGAAGGCCGGCCTCGATCCTGAAAAGGCGCCCACGACCTGGGATGAAATCGAAGCCAACGCCGAGAAGATCCGCAAGCTCGGCGACGATACTTACGGCTTCTACTTCTCTGGCGGCGGCTGCGGCGGCTGCATGATCTTCACTTTCACGCCGCTCGTCTGGGGTGCAGGTGCCGATATCCTCTCGGAGGACAGCAAGACCGCTACGCTCGACACGCCGCAAATGCGCAAGGCCGTCGGTTTCTATCGCGATATGGTTAAGAAGGATCTCGTTCCGGCAAGTGCTGCGAGCGATAACGGCACGAGCTTCCTGAGCTTCACAAACGGGAAGATCGGCCAGCAGAGCCTCGGCGCCTTCGCCATCGGCACGCTGGTTACCCAATATCCGGATATCAACTTCGGCGTGACGCTGATCCCCAGCGTCGACGGCAAGACTTCCTCCTTTGCTGGCGGCGACAATTTCGTCATCACCAAGGGCACGAAGAAGATCGATGCCGTCAAGGAATTCCTCGAATACATCTATTCGATGGACGGCCAGAAGGTCATGGCGAAATACGGCAGCCTGCCGACACGCGGCGACATTGCCGATCAGGTGCTTGCTGGGCTCGACCCCCGCATGCAGGTGGGCCTGAAGGCGATCTCCGTTGCCAAGACACCCTATACGCTGCAGTTCAACGATCTGATCAACAGCGCCAACGGACCCTGGGCGACCTTCACCAACGCCGCGATCTTCGGTGATGACGTCGATGGCGCATTCTCGAATGCCCAATCCGAGATGCAGTCCATCATCGACAGCGGCCAATAACTCTCCCGGCCGTGGCCGGGGGACGGTGGCAGTTCCCCGGCCGATTCACAGGTTGAAGAAATCGTAAAATGCGGAGGTTTCGATGACCGGTTCCGGTCCGCAGCGCATCCGCGCTGTCCGAAAACGGCGAAAGTCGCAATGGCGCGGCTTTCTCTACATTGCGCCGGCCATGGCGCTCGTCATCGTCTTCTTCGTTATGCCCGTGCTGTTCACCGGCTGGATGAGCCTGCACAACTGGCCGCTGATGGGCGCCTCGCGCTGGATCGGCTTTGCCAATTATACTCGCATGTGGAACGACAGCCGCTTCATGGCGGCCCTGAATTTCACTGCCTATTACACCATCATCGTGACCATCGCGATCTTTGCGATCGCCTTCCCGCTGGCGATTTTCGTGGAAAAGGAGCGCCGCTTCGTCAGCACCTACCGGACGATCATCTTCCTGCCCGTCGTCGTGGGGCTCGCGACGGCTTCGCTTCTCTGGGTCTGGCTTGCCAATGTCGATAGCGGCTTCTTCGGCCCTGCCCTTCGCGCGCTCGGCCTCGTCGAGCGAAGCCCCAATATTATGGCGAGCTTCGATACCGCCTTTGCAACCATCATCGTCATGGTCGTCTGGAAGATCGCGGGCTTTACGATGATCATCCTGCTGACCGGCCTGCAGGCCATTCCGTCCGAACTGACGGAGGCAGCCCGCATCGATGGGGCCGGCCGCTGGCAGCGCTTTCGCCATCTAACCCTGCCGCTGATGCGAAAGACGATTGCCCTGGCGCTGATCGTCTCGGTCACCGGCTCGATCCTCGCCTTCGACCAGTTCTACATCATGACGTCGGGCGGGCCGCAGAACAAGATGATCTCGGTCGTCTACTACATCTTCAACCAGTCCTTCGTGTCCTTCAATCTGGGCTACGGATCCGCCCTTTCGATCGTGCTTTTGGCGATCTTGGTTGCGATCTCCATCGTCCAGCTCTGGCTGCTGCGCGTCGGGGAGGAACGCTGATGATCTCCTCACGGGAACGCCGCGCCCGCAAGCGTTTCAGATCGCAATCGGCCTACCATGTCGCCGGCATCGCCATTTCGATCTTCTTCCTGGCGCCCTTCATCATCACGCTGCTCGCTTCCTTCCGGCATGGCACGGAGGCAAGCCTGCCGCCGCTGCCGCCCTGGCCGACGACCGGGGTCAGCTTCGATGCCTATGCGCTGCTCGATACGTTCGGCGCCGGCATCTGGCAGCACATGATCAACTCACTCTTCGTCTCGCTGGCGACAGTGCTGCTGACCGTCATCGTCAGCCTGCTCGCAGGCTACGGCTTCTCGCGCTACCGTTTCCCGCTGAAGAACGCACTTTTCGTGCTGATCATCGCGACGCTGATGATCCCGTTCCAGTCGATCCTGACGCCGCTCTTCATCATCCTGGCGAAGCTCGGTCTCAACAACTCGCTGCTGGGCCTCACCCTCGTCTACGTCACGCTGCAAATTCCTTTCTCCGTCTTCATGATGCGCAATGCCTTTGATGCCGTGCCGAAGGAGATCGAGGAAGCAGCCCGCATCGACGGCGCGCGGGATCTGAGACTGCTCGTCCGCGTACTTCTGCCGCTGGTGCTGCCGGGTATTGCGACAGTGGCGATCTTTGCTTTCCTCAATGCCTGGAACGAATTCCTGGCTGCCCTCGTGCTGCTCTCCAGCAACGAGAAATACACGCTTCCCGTCCTGATGACGGCGGTGCGCGCCGGTCGCCTCGGCGCCATCAACTGGGGCGCGGTCCAGGCCGGCGTCGTCGTCATGACGATCCCCTGCCTGATCGTCTTCCTGCTCCTGCAACGCTACTACATGCGCGGGCTGATGGCCGGCGCGGTGAAATGATGACCTTTCAACGAAATGGATGAAGCCATGAATAAGCTGAAGAGAGACCGCCAGTTCCGTCCCCTGCCCGTGCCGAGCGTCGAGTTGCAGGGCCTGTTTGGCGATCGCCAGGATGCGATCTGCGATTCCACCGCCGAAACGCTGCTCGACCGCTGTGTCGAGGCGGGTATGCTGCAGGCGATCGACGTGACCCAGCCAAGCCCCGGCGTGGTTATTCCAATTGGCCCTTGGGGCGGCACGACGCAGATGTTCTGGGACAGCGATCTCGGCAAGTCGATCGAGACGGTCGCCTATTCGCTGTATCGGCGGCCCAATGCGAAGCTCGAAGCCCGCGTCGATGAGATCATCGACATGTATGAGAAGCTGCAGGACAAGGACGGCTATCTGAACGCTTGGTTCCAGCGCGTGCAGCCGGACCGGCGCTGGACGAACCTGCGCGATCATCACGAACTCTATTGCGCCGGGCATCTGATCGAAGGCGCCGTCGCCTATTACCAGGCGACCGGCAAGAAGAGGCTGCTCGACATCATGTGCCGCTATGCCAATTACCTGATCACGGTCTTCGGCCACGGCCCCGGCCAGATGCCCGGCTATTGCGGCCACGAGGAAGTCGAGCTGGCGCTGGTCAAGCTGGCGCGGGTCACGGGCGAGAAGAAATATCTCGACCTTTCGAAGTTCTTCATCGACGAGCGCGGCACTGAACCGCATTTCTTCACCGAAGAAGCGACCCGTGATGGCCGGAGTGCCGCCGACTTCCACCAGAAGACCTATGAATATGGCCAGGCACATGTGCCAGTGCGCGAACAGAAGAAGGTCGTCGGCCACGCGGTGCGCGCCATGTATCTCTATGCGGGCATGGCCGATATAGCCACCGAATATAATGACGACACGTTGACGGCTGCACTCGAAACCCTCTGGGACGATCTGACGACCAAGCAGATGTACGTCACCGGCGGCATCGGCCCAGCCGCATCCAATGAAGGTTTTACCGACTATTACGACCTGCCGAATGAAAGCGCCTATGCCGAGACCTGCGCCTCGGTCGGCCTCGTCTTCTGGGCAAACCGTATGCTCGGCCGCGGTCCGAACCGGCGCTATGCCGATATCATGGAGCAAGCGCTCTACAATGGCGCCATGGCCGGCCTTTCACTCGACGGCACCCGTTTCTTCTATGAGAACCCGTTGGAAAGCGCGGGCAAGCATCACCGCTGGATATGGCACCATTGCCCCTGCTGCCCGCCGAACATCGCCCGTCTGCTCGCCTCCGTCGGCTCGTACATGTATGCGATCGCCGAGGATGAAATTGCCGTCCATCTCTACGGGGAAAGCAAGGCACGCTTCGATCTCGCCGGCGCCAAGGTCGAGCTTTCGCAACAGACCCGCTATCCCTGGGATGGCGCGATCCATTTCGACCTGACGCTCGATCGTCCCGCGCGTTTCGCGCTTTCGCTGCGCATTCCGGAATGGGCGGAGGGTGTTGCGCTCTCCGTCAACGGCGAAAAGCTCGATCTTCAATCCGCTGTAGTGGACGGCTATGCCCGGATCGAACGGGATTGGACGAGCGGCGACAAGGTCGATCTGTCGATCCCGCTGGCTGCCCGCAAGCTCTTTGCCAATCCACTGGTCCGCCAGGATGCCGGCCGCACGGCGCTGATGCGCGGTCCGCTCGTCTATTGCGTCGAGGAGACAGACAATGGCGAGGGGCTGAATGGCATTACGCTTTCCGCCGATGTCTCGCAGGCGAAGACAACAGAAATTGCTGGCCTTCGCGGCGCGGTCGCTCTCGACCTGCCCGTCAGTCGCGACACAGCCGACTGGGGTTCGGCGCTCTACCGTACGTCTCCGCCTGCCGCAAAACAGGCGAGCGCGCGTTTCGTGCCCTATCCTTTCTGGGACAATCGTGAACCGGGCGAGATGCTCGTCTGGGTCAGAGCGGGCGAGGCGCGCGGTGAATAACATGGCGGATACGGGCGTCGTGCTGACCGAAATTCGCAAGAGTTTCGGAAATCTGGAAGTCATCCATGGCATAGACCTGACCATTGCCGAGGGATCCTTCGTCGTCTTCGTCGGCCCTTCGGGATGCGGGAAATCGACCCTCCTGCGCATGATTGCCGGGCTGGAGGATGTCACTGACGGCGAGATCGAGATCAAGGGCCGCAATGTCACCGATCTCGATCCCTCCGATCGCGGCATCGCCATGGTCTTCCAGTCCTACGCGCTCTATCCGCATATGAGTGTGCGCGAAAACCTTGCCTTCGGCCTGAAGATGGCAAGAACGCAGGCATCGGAGATCGAGGCCCGCGTCAAGGCGGCCTCGGCGATCCTGAAGATCGATCATTTCCTCGATCGCCGGCCGGGCCAGCTCTCCGGCGGCCAGCGGCAGCGCGTAGCAATCGGTCGCGCGATTGTCCGCAAGCCGGATGTCTTCCTTTTCGACGAACCGTTGTCGAACCTCGACGCGGAACTGCGCGTCTCCATGCGCATCGAAATCGCGAGACTCCATCGCGAGCTCGGCAATACGATGATCTATGTCACGCACGACCAGACCGAAGCGATGACACTCGCAGACAAGATCGTCGTGCTTCGTGATGGGCATATCGAACAGTCGGGAACGCCACGCGAGATCTACGAACGGCCGAACAATGTCTTCGTCGCGGGCTTCATCGGCTCGCCGCGCATGAACCTGCTCGAGGCAAGCTGGGCAGGTGACGGCACCATCCTGGTGGCTGGAAATCGCATTCGTTCGCCGATCGGCGGCGCCGATCTGGCGGCAGGCCAGAAGATTACTCTCGGTGCGCGGCCGGAGCATCTGAGTATCGTCTCGGGACCTGAGGATCATGTGTTGCGGGCTAGGGTTGATTTCGACGAGTATCTCGGCGGCACGCAATTCCTCTATTGCCAGCTTGGCGACGGTCAGCCCCTGACCGTCGAGTACAGGGGATATTCAGTTATCGAGACCGGCAGCCAGCTCGCCTTCACGTGCGATCCCGCCCATCTGCACGTCTTCAATGCCGACGGCATGCGGCTCGACAAATAAACGCAGGCAGCTATAGGCTGTGCCCCATTCGTTCGACCCGTCCCCACGGCTTGAATAGATTTCGAGGCGATAACACCGGTCGATCGGGACAAGTCTTTCGCTGGAGGACAGCACCCGCCTGTCGCGCTGCATTGATCGTTTTCCTGGATTTCGAGGCCTCGTCCCTCAGCAAGAAAAGTGTTCCCATCGAAATTGCCTGGGTGTTCGAAGACGGTCGCTCGCGCTCGGCCCTGATCCGACCCGCCGCCGACTGGGACGACTGGGCGGCCGATGCGGAAGCAATCCATGGGATTTCTCGGGAGTTGCTTGCATCGGAGGGCGTGCCGGTCGAGCAGATCGCCAGTGAAATGGTCGCGGTTTTGACCGGGCACGATCTCTATGCGAGTGCGCCTTCGTGGGATGGAAAATGGCTGAGCGTTCTCTTACGCGCCGCCGGCTTTCCTCGGCATGCCCTCCGGCTTGGTAAATCACGTGACGCCTTTATGGCCGCGGCGCGTGAATTAACGGGAGCGACCATCACGGAAACAGAGCTATCGAAGCTCATCGACGGCATCGTCGAGGAAAGCAAAGCGGCAATCCCGGCGCATCGCGCATTGGCGGACGCCACGCTTGAGCTTACCCGATGGAAGCTTGTCCGCGAGGCGGCCAAGAAGCGGATGGCGACAGGCGGGTAGAGGTCAACGTTTGTGAAAGCTCTCGGTCACCCAGCGCGAAAAATCCGCAGCCGGGGGCGCAAGACGGTCGAAGCTGCGGGCGACCAGCCAGTAGGCGCCATTCGGAACGGTGAGGTCGAAGAGCTGACGCAAGCGGCCAGCCCGGATTTCCTCCTCGGCAAAGGCTTCATCCAGGAGTGCAACGCCCTGGCCGCGCAGGGCCGCCTGCAGCACCAGCCCGTCATCAGCATAGACTGGCCCCCTCGCCGTCTCGGGCATGGCGATGCCGGCCGCCTCGAACCACCGGCTCCAGGCGTCGCGGGTTTCCTCGTGCAAAAGCCCGTAGGTAAAAATGTCATGCGGAGAGGAGATGGGTGGGCCACGCTCCAGAAGATTGGAGGCGATCACCGGCACCATGCGAACATCGATCAGGTGCCGGCTTTCTGTCCGTGGCCATGCGGTGACGGTGGCGCTGTGCCTGATCGCGATCTGCGCCTGGCCCGTACGGAATTCGATCGTCCGCGGATCGGCATCGAGCGATATCTCGACGTCAGGATGAAGTTTGCGAAATTCCGGCAGCCGCGGCACGAGCCAGCAAGCGGCAAAGGAAGGTTCGACGCTGACTTTCAGATCCGCAGACACTGAAGCTCTGCGGATATCCTCCAGGCACTCATCGATCCGGTCGAAGGAAGGCGTGAGCATGGCAAGCAGCTTCCGGCCGCTTCCAGTCAGGATGACACTTCGATGGCGCCGCTCAAAGAGCAGCTCGCCCAGTAGCTGTTCCAGCTCGCGGATCTGCCGGCTGACGGCCGCCTGCGAGATGAACAGTTCCTCGGCCGCAAGCGTGAAGCTTTCGAGCCGGCCCGCGACCTCGAAGCTGCGCAATGCCGTCAGAGGCAGCCGACCACGCTTCATGCCATAACCTCAAGTCATCCGAAGCCAACGATAAGCTCGTTTGAAGATCGGGCGCAAGAGGAGGAGAACACTTGGGAAAGGAGAGAAGCCATGTGGAAGCAGATCGTCTCCATCCTGATGGATGCCCTTCGCCTCGTCACCTTCGCATCGGACGGCAAAAACAGCCGGCGCCGCCGGGACTGCTGAACGCTCACGCAGCTTATCGGGATTTTCGCGCATTCATAATACTGCACCGAGGTCTATATAGACCTCTCCTTACTTGAGAAGCAGGAGCATCACGATGCAGAAGCGCAAACTCGGCAGCCAGGGACTTGAAGTATCGGCCATCGGCCTCGGATGCATGGGCATGAGCCAGTCCTACGGGCCGGCTGATGAGACGGAATCCATCGCAACCCTTCACCGCGCCATCGAGCTCGGCTGCACTTTCCTCGATACGGCCGAGGTTTATGGCCCCTATAAGAATGAGGAACTGCTCGGTCGAGCTCTCAAGGGCCGCCGCAATGAGGTGACGCTGGCCACCAAATTCGGCTTCCGCCTGGAGGATGGCAAGCAGGTAGGCACCGAGCGCGACAGCCGGCCGGAAACCATTCGCAGCGCCGTCGAAAGCTCGCTCAAGCGTCTTGCCACCGACCATGTTGATCTTATCTACCAGCACCGCGTCGATCCGGCTGTCCCGATGGAAGATGTCGCCGGTACCGTCGGCGAACTCGTCAAGGAGGGCAAGGTTCGCTACTTCGGCCTCTCCGAAGCCGGTGTCGCCAATATCCGCCGCGCCCACGCCGTCTATCCAGTGTCGGCCGTGCAAAGCGAATATTCGCTGTGGGAGCGCAATCTCGAAGCCGACGTGATCCCGGCACTGAAGGAGCTTGGCATCGGCCTCGTGCCCTTCAGCCCGCTCGGCCGCGGCTTCCTGACCGGCGAGGTCAAGCGCGCCGAAGAGTATCCGGAAGGCGATTTCCGCCGCGGCGACCCACGCTATCAGGGCGAGAACTACGATGCGAACGTCCGCGCAGCCGAGGCGGTGCGTTCGCTCGCATCCGCGCTCGGCGTCAAGCCCGGCCAAGTGGCGATCGCCTGGATCCTGCACAAGGGCAGCGACTTCGTGCCGATCCCCGGTACCAAGCGCCGCACCTATCTGGAAGACAATATCGCCGCCGCCTCCATCGCGCTCAATGCCGAGCAGATGAAGGCGCTCGATGAAGCGCTTGCCCCCGGCAAGATCTCGGGCAAGCGCTACAACGACACGATCATGTCGACCATCGATCGCTGAGGGGGGGGGTCACACGTCGATGTCGGTCGACAGCGTGATGTCCTTCTGCGCTTCCAGCTCGGCAAGACGCTCGTTCAGGGCCTTGCGGATCGACTGATAGGTCGTGCTGCCGAGCGCGAGCCGCTTTGGCGCCGGTTGCTTTTCGGCCGCCGCGATCATCGCGTCGGTCATCTTCACGGGGTCGCCCAGGATCTTGAACGAGCCGTCAGCAATTGCCCTGCGTACCTGGCCGGCCGGCGTGTCCTCATAGATATCCAGCTGCGGCGGCCTGACGAGGCCGGCGCCAAAATCCGTGCCCGCCGGCCCCGGTTCAGCAATGATGATGTCGATGCCGAAGGGGGCGACCTCTTGCGCTACAGCCTCGATGAAGCCTTCGATCCCCCATTTGGTCGCGTGGTAGAGACTGAAATTCGGATAGGCGATCTGCCCGCCTTCCGAAGCGACCTGCAGGATGCGACCACCGCCCTGCTGACGCAGATGCGGCAAGGCCGCCCGGATCACCTGGATGGAGCCGATCAGGTTGGTATCAATCTGATGGCGGATCTGTGCATCGCTCACCTCTTCGGAGGCGCCGAACAGGCCATAGCCGGCATTGCTGACAACGACATCGATGCGTCCCATCTGTTCGAAGGCGGCGTCGACGACTGCATGAACGGCCCGGTCATCGGTGACGTCGAGGGTCGCGACCCAGAGCCGTTCGCCATACTGCGCTTCAAGGTCAGCCAGGGCTTCGCGCTTGCGCAAGGTTGCGGCGACGCGATCGCCGCGCGCCAGCAGTTTCTCGGTCATGATCCGGCCGAAACCGGAGGATGTGCCTGTGATGAACCACGTCTTTGTCATCGTCTCTACCTTTCTGGCGCCGCTGGATCGCGGCTTGATGACAGCAAAGATAGAGACGTTTATTGATGTGATAATCCGTTCAAATCTGTATGAGTTGTTGAAAAATACCCATGAGTTATCGACCGACGCTTGATGACCTCAATGCCTTCTCGGCAATCGTCACCCACCGCAGCTTTCGCAAGGCGGCCGGTGAACTCGGCCTGTCGCCTTCGACGCTGAGCCACATGATGCGCAATATGGAGGCGCGCATGGGCGTGCGCCTGCTGCATCGCACGACACGCAGCGTCGCGGCCACCGAAGCCGGCGAAATGCTTCTCGACAGGCTGAAACCGGTCTTGCGCGATCTCGATCTGGCGCTCGATGCGGTCGGCGAATTCGGCGGGCAGCCGAGCGGTACGCTACGCATCAACGCTAGCGAAATTGCCGCCCGCGTGCTGTTGAATGCCACCATTCCTCTGTTTCTCGAACGCTATCCGGGGATATCGCTCGATGTCGTCACCGAAAACCGACTGGTCGATATTGTCGGCGACGGCTTCGATGCCGGCATCCGCCTGCGGGAATCCGTGCCGCTTGATATGATAGCGGTCGAATTCGGCGGCGAGGCACGTTTCCTCGCGGTTGCCTCATCAGCCTACTTGAAAAACCACAAGCGACCCAAGACGCCTGAAGACCTCAAACGCCACCGCTGCATCCGCCTGCGTATGCCGAGCGGCAAACTTTACCGCTGGGAATTTGAGAAACACGGCCAGGAAGTGACTATCGAGGTATCGGGTGCGCTCACGCTCGATCATGTGGAACTGATGGCGGAAGCGGCGGTCAAAGGGCTCGGCATCGCCTACGTGCCGGAAAGGGTCGCGCGGCCCTATCTTGCGAGCGGTGAGATTATCTCTGTGCTTGACGACTGGTGTCCGTCGATCCCTGGACTCTGCCTCTATTATCCCGGTCACAGGCATGTGCCGCAAAGCCTCAAGGCTTTCATATCCGTGCTGACGGAGGTCGAGCGGCAAGGTGCTTAGCCTCCCCCGCGCATCACCCCTGCCCATTCTATCTCGCCTGCTCCGCAGCGCGGAAGCGCGCCGGCGTTATGCCGCGTCTTGCCTTGAAAGCCTTGCCGAATGCGGCTTCCGATTCATAACCGACCTCTGCAGCGATATCTGCAACCGTTCGGCGCGTCCTGAGCAGCAGGTCACTCGCCAGCATCATCCTGATATCGGTCAGGAACGCGCCGACCGTCATTCCCGCGCGCTCGCGAAATTGCCGGGCATAGGTAGCCCGCGACATGGCCGAATGACGGGCAAGATCATCGATCGTCCAGCCAAAGGCGGGCGAAGACATCATTGCCACGACGGATTTGCCGAGCCTGGCATCCCCAAGCAATTGCAGCAGCCCCGAGGACGCGACGGGCGAGACCTTGCCGGCCCTCACCGCCATGATGAAAAGCGAGAGACAGGTCGCGGTGATGATCGCCAATGCTCCCGGCCTCTCTTCAGCCGTCTCCCTATAGAGCATGGCGACCAGCGTCTTCAGCAGCTCCTCCGACTCCTCGGCGAGCGATACGTGAAAGACGTCAGGCAGGCTATCGAGCAGCAAGGCAGCCGATCCCGGCGCGCAATCGAAATGACCACAGAGCAAGTCGACATCTGCCTCGCCTTCGCCGTTTTCGCGCAAAGGCATCATGCCACCCGCGGCAATGCGCAGAGGCTGTGCCTCGCCGCGTGGCCGCAAGCCAACGATCGCATGCGCATCCCCGCGCGGCAGCAGCAGGAAATCGCCGGAGCGCAAGGTGATCTCACGACCGGAGCCGAGGCGAATGAGACAATCGCCGCCGAGGATCAGATGAAACGGCAACATCCCTGCTGCGACGGGTTCGTGGTCGATATGAAACGCGCCCTGCAGCCGGCAGCGAATGTCGAGCGTCGGCTGCAGGCGGGCGAGTTCGATAAGGCGGCTTAAAACATCCATGAGACGATCGCGCTAGAAAATGATTTTTTTGAGCATTCAAACTATCATCTTTGAAGGTCATAGTCACTTCCAACAGTCGAGGCAATCACGCCGTCGCTGATATGAGAAGGAGTGATTTTCATGTTGGATTGGAAGGAATATCGCGGCGAACTCCTGGGCCGGATCGGCGAAATCGCCAGGATCGTGCCAGAGACGATCAAAGGCTATCAAACCCTTTCGACCGCCGGACAGAAGACCAACCATCTCGACGCCAAGCAGCGCGAGCTGATCGCCCTTGCCGTCGCCGTCACCGTCCGTTGCGATGGCTGTATTGCCGTACATACGACCGAAGCCCAGAAAGTCGGCGCTACCAAGGAGGAAATTGCTGAGGCCCTCGGTGTCGCGATCTCTGTTAATGCCGGTGCGGCTCTTGTCTATTCGGCCCGCGTGATGGACGCTGCCGACGCCATTGCAAAGTAAAACATCCAAAGTGAACCGCTTGCCGCACCGGCAGGGCATGACCCTGCCGGACCAATCCGGAGAAACGAACATGTCGCTCCCCCGCATACCCGCTGCATTCTTTGGCATTGTTCTTGGCGTTGTCGGGCTCGGCAACAGCTGGCGCGCCGCCGCAGCCATCTGGCCGGTTCCGGCCAGCGTGGGCGAAGCCATCAGCCTTCTTGGCTTTGCCATCTGGCTCGTCCTCATCCTGCTCTACGCCGCGAAATGGTTTGTCGCGCCGAAGGAGGTGACGGCGGAACTAGAACATCCCATCCAGTGCTGCTTCGTCGGTCTTATCGGCGTCGCGACCATGCTGGCGGGACTTGCGATCCTTCCTTATTCGCGCGTCGCGACTGAAGTTCTGGTTCTGGCGGGGTTCGCCATCACCCTGTTTTTCCTACTGTGGCGAACCGGTCTGCTCTGGCGTGGTGGGCGTGATCCGGTGACCAACACGCCGGTTCTTTATCTGCCGACTGTTGCCGGTTCTTTCGTCACCGCCATCGCTGCAGGCACGCTTGGTTATTCCGACTGGGGCCAGCTCGCCTTCGGCGCCGGTTTCTTTTCCTGGCTGGCGATCGAATCCGTCTTGTTGCACCGGCTGCTGATGGCGCCGGAGCTAGCCGCACCGCTGCGCCCGACTCTGGGCATCCAGCTTGCCCCGCCCGCCGTCGGCAGCGCCGCCTATCTGAGTGTGACGACCGGCACGCCCGATATTCTCGTGCATGCCATGTTCGGCTACGCCATCCTGCAGGTCCTGATCATTGGCCGCCAGCTGCCCTGGATCATGCAACAACCCTTCGCCGGCTCCTATTGGGCCTTCACCTTCGGCCTTACAGCGCTTTCGACAGCAGCACTGCGCATGACGGCACGCGGCGACACCGGCGCGATCAGCGAGCTTGCGCCCGTTATCTTCGTGCTGGTCAACATCGCGCTTGCGATCATTGCAGTCGGAACGCTCTGGCTGCTGGTGAGAGGCAAGCTTCTTCCCGCTCCCGTCCGGGCCTGAGAGCCAGCACAGCGCTAAACCCTCGCCACTTCCTGCTGCAGATCGACCACCGCCTTGATCGGCAGGTGGTCGGACGCCATGCGGGCAAGTGGAGTGTCATGCACCTCCACGGCGGAGATGATACCTTTCCGGTTGGCAATGATGCGGTCGAGCGCCAGGACCGGCAAGCCGGCAGGAAAGCTCGGAACGGCGGGCGGCAGCGGACCGAATGCCATCTGGAAGGTATTGAGGGACGAGCGGTCGCCGAGCCGCCATTCGTTGAGATCGCCAAGCAGGATGGTCGGCATTTCGTGACGGTCGCTGATGAGATCGACCAGCGTCTTTGCCTGTTGCGCCCGCGAATGCCGCAGCAGGCCGAAATGGGCGGCGATGATGCGCAGCGTCCCGCCAGCTTCGAGCTCTATTTCCGCAACCAGCGCGCCGCGTGGTTCCAGCCCCGGCAGCTTCACCTGATGCACATCATGCACCAGACCTTTGCGGACAAGCACGACATTGCCGTGCCAGCCATGCGCCTTCGTCACACCCGGGATCGGAACCGGCACCAGCCCGGTCTCGCGCTCCAGCCGGGCGAGATCGAGAATGCCGGTCCGTTCGCCAAAGCGTGTATCGGCTTCCTGCAGCGCGATCACATCGGCATCGATCTCATGGATGACACGGCTCGTGCGTTCCGGATCGAAGCGTCGGTCAGTGCCGACGCATTTATGGACATTGTAGGAGGCGATAAGTGTGCCGTCATTGCGCGGTTTCGGCCCCGCACGCCAGGTCTCAACGCGCTTCCTCCTGTTCTTGATGGAAGCGATGATACTGGCGGGCAGACTGTCTTTCTTCTTGACTTGCATCGGAAGGAACGCCGGCTCCATTGCTCGAAAAGCTCTTTTTCAGGATTATAGGCAGCGCAGCAAAACTTGCCATGCCGCAATCACAAAAACTCTGTCAAAGATATGGGGAACCCAGCCACAGCACCTTTTCGAGGAGCCGCACCAGGAAGGGCCGCGACCACAGCCCCTCAAGCGTAACCGGCGTGGCGGACTTGATGGCATCGTCGATGCGCTCATCGATTTCGGCAGCAAAGCCGGCATTCAGCACTTCGAGATCGACTTCGAAATTCAGCCGCAGCGAGCGCGGATCGAGATTGGAGGAACCGACATAGGCCCAGGTTCCGTCGATAGAGAGAAGCTTGGAATGGCTGAAGCTGCCGGTCGAACGCCAAATGCGGCAGTAGTTCTTGACGATCTGGTCGAACTGCGCCGTCATCGCCCGGTCGACCAGAACGAGATTGTTGGCAGCAGGCACAACGATATCAACCTCCACGCCACGCCGGGCCGCCGTCGTCAGCGCACTGATCAGCTCCCGGTCCGGCAGAAAGTAAGGCGACATGATCCGGATCGACTGGCGCGCTACGGAAAAGGCACCTATCAGCATCTTGTGGTTCGTTTCCACGCTCCGGTCCGGTCCGGAAGCGACGACGCGCAAGAAGACCGGATCGCCACGCTTGCGCTCCAGTCGGTCGCCGCGCCAGACTTCACTGTTCAGAACTTCGCCCGTCGTGAAACGCCAGTCCTCGGCCGCGACGTCGAAGAGATCGGCAACCGCCGGGCCGCTGACGCTGAAATGCGTGTCATGGGCAAAACTTCCGCCGACCGCCTCCTCGCTGAAGCCTTCGCGGATATTCATGCCACCCGTCAGTGCGATCTTTCCATCCGCGATCAGGATCTTGCGGTGTGTGCGCAGGTTTGCGTAGGGCAACCTCAGGCCCATGATGACATTGCCATTGAAGACATCGACGGTCACGCCGCCGTCCTTCAGGTATCCGAGAATGCTCGGCACCGAATAGCGCGCACCAACCGCATCGATCAGCACGCGCACTTCCACGCCGCGCTTGACGGCTGCAATCAGCGCATCGGCGATGCGCAGCCCGATCCTGTCACGGTCGAAAATATAGGTTTCCAGCAGGATACAGCGCCCGGCGCCCTCGATTGCGGTCTTCATCGCCGCATAGGCTTCGTCGCCATTTTCCAGCATGTCGATCGTATTGCCCGTCGTCAACGGATAGCGCGTGACGCGATCGCCGAGCGTCTGCAGGGCAGCAAAACGCCGGCCGAACTGGCTGATGACGGCATCGGTCTCTGCGTCAAACTTTTCGAGCTCGTCCAGATCGGCGGCAGGCAGCAACGCGTCGCGGCGAAGGCTCAGCGACTTGCGGCGGATACGGTTGATGCCGGCAATCATGTAAAGCAGCGCACCGATGATCGGCGAGAGGAGGATCACACCCACCCAGCCGGTCGCGGCCCGGACCTCTTCCTTGGTCATGGTGGCGTGGATCGCCGCCGCTGCCCCCATGGCAATGGAGATGACGAAGAGGATATGCGGCCAGTAGGTCGACAGCAGTTGGAACATCGCCACAGGATATAGCCGCGAATCGTCTGCGTTCAATCAGTACGCGACCCGCTCCCAGCGCGAAATTTTCGGATGCTTAATTTGCCGGCTCAATATCGATGGCAAAGACGACGGAATGCGGCGGCAGCGCGCCATTCTCGGCAGGCTTTGCTTCCTTGCCGTAGCGCTCGTAGATTACCGTCCCGGCGACCGACGGCAAGACCATCCCCTGCCCCGACAAATTGGCGCGCAACGCCAAGGTCAAATTCGCAAACTTCCACCAGATGGCGAGCGTCCCTTCGGGCGCCTCCAGCGCGCCGCTTTCGATAGCCCAGCTCTGCCGCAGCAGCGGCACGATATAGTTCTTGCGCAGTTTCAGGAGCTCAGTGACGAAAGCCAGGCTTTTCCGGCCCTCTTCGTTCTCCCGCCATTGCCAGCCGAGTTTCGAATTCTCGAAGGTCGAAAGGGCGTTCGGATCGGGCAGATCGGCCGCGGTCCTGCCGGCGTTCAATCCGCCGAAACCCTCGGCTTCCCCCATACGACCCTCGCGGACTATTTTGGCGAGCTCACCCGTGTAATCGGTAAAGAAATAAAAGGGCTGCCTCTCCCCATACTCCTCCCCCATGAAGAGAAAGGGAATGTGCGGTGAGAGCAGGAGTATCGCTGTCAACGCATCCAGCATATCGGGATCGGAAAGGCTCACCAGCCGCTCGCCGAAAGCGCGGTTGCCGATCTGGTCGTGGTTCTGCAGGAAATCGACAAAGGCGGTCGGCGGCAGGTAGCGACGATCGCCGACAGGGAGTTCCGGCGGATCGGTTCGATCCGGATAGATGAAGCCATGCTGAAGCGCCAGGCGAAGCTTGTGCCAGAGCTGATCGGCGAAAGGCTTGTAGTGGCCAATGGTTTCGCCGGTCGCGATGATGTGCGCCACATGATGGAAATCATCGTTCCATTCGGCCTCGTAGGCTTTGGGAGCGCCGTTCTCGTCACGGACCAACAGTTCCACGAGATTGCGCTGGTCTTCGACGACGAGATGAACCTGCCTGTCGGCGAAGGCGGCTTTCACCTCTTCGGCCATGGCCGAAAGCACATGCTTTTCAGAGGTATCATGGATCTGCTCCACGGCATCGAGCCTGAGCCCATCCAGCCGGAATTCACCGATCCAGTAGAGCGCGTTCTCGATGAAGAAGCGCCGCACCGGCTCCTGCCCGAAATCGATCGCCGCTCCCCAGGGCGTTTCCCGGTCTTTGCGGAAGAAGCCGGGCGCATAGCTGTGAAGATAATTACCCTCGGGTCCGAAATGATTGTAGACGACGTCGAGCAGCACCATGATGCCGAGGCCATGCGCCGTATCGATGAAGGCCTTGAAATCGGCCGGCGTGCCATAAGCGGAATGCGGCGCATACTGCAGCACACCATCGTAACCCCAGCCGCGATTGCCGGCAAATTGCGCAACCGGCATCACTTCGACAGCCGTGATGCCGGTTTCCGCAAGATGCTTCAGCTTCTCCGCCGCAGCCCGGAACGTACCCTCGGGCGTAAAGGCACCGATATGGATTTCGCTGATGACGGCCTCTTGCCAGGGACGGCCGCGCCAGCGCGGATTCTGCCATTGGTAGCTTGGATCGACGATCAGAGACGGCCCATGCACGTTGCCGGCCTGCGCCCGCGACGCCGGATCCGGCACTGCTTTTCCATCAGGGAGGACGAACATGTACTGATCGCCGTCGGATGCTTCCGCAACAGTGGCTTCGAACCAGCCGCCACCGACGTCCTGCATCGGGATATCCTGGTCGCGGTGCCGCAGCGAGATCGCATTCTCACCCTGCGTCCAGAGACGAAAACGCGCGCCCCCACCCGCGAGCAGCTCTGCGCCCCAACGTCCCGTGCCTTCCGTGATCGCGCCTGTCTGTGAAATCTGGTTCATCCCTCACCCCGTGTGATTTCCATCAGCATCAAATTCCTGAGGCTGCGGGTTGTTCCGAACGGGCAGGAACAATCCGTAGCGCGATCGGTTGAGGGTGAAAGCCAACGGATTGCCGCCATGAACGTCGCAGAGAAACTCGGCCCCGCCTTCACGCTTGAAAGCGCCGACGCTGCCAGCCTCGATCAGCTCAGACATCAGGCGGAAGGCTGCAGACGCTGCGAACTCTACAAGAACGCCACCCAACTCGTCTTCGGCGAGGGATCGCAAAAGGCCAAGATCATGCTCGTCGGCGAACAGCCCGGCGACAAGGAGGATATTGCGGGACGTCCCTTCGTAGGCCCGGCCGGACGCCTGCTCGACATCTGTCTCGAGGAGGCCGGGCTCGATCGCTCGCGATGCTACGTCACCAACGCCGTCAAGCACTTCAAGTTCGAGCCTCGCGGCAAGCGCCGCCTGCATTCGAAACCCAATGCGGGGGAGATTCAGCGCTGCTCGTGGTGGCTCGGTGCCGAAATCAACATCGTGCGGCCGAATCTCCTCGTCGCACTCGGTGCGACAGCACTTTATTCTCTTCTTGGCTCTAAGGTGAAACTGACACCCGAGCGCGGTCATATCCTCACACCAGAGAACCATCCGCCGGTTCTCGTGACCATCCACCCTTCCTTCCTCCTGCGGATTCGCGAGGAAGAGGATGTCGCGCGCCAACGTGCCAATTTCATCGAGGACCTGCACCGTGCTGTCCAATATCAAGGCAACTAGAACGAGTTATTGCCTATAAATACTGCAACGCAAAAATATTCCCGATTTACTTGGCAAATCCACTTGAAACCGGCCCCATAGTCTGGAACCTTTTCAACGGTATCGCGTTCGAACGACGGCATGTTGTGACTGGAGATCAGCGATGGCAGAAACTCGGGAAGAGTGGATAAAGAAACGTGCATATGCCCTCTGGGAAGAAGAGGGACACCCGACGGGACGGGATTCCATCCATTGGGAACAAGCAAGGGCCGAGCATGACACGCTCAAGGGGGCTTCAAAATCTCCAAACGGCAAGGAAGTGAAACCTCGAGCGAAGCGGGCGGCGGCGGCCAAGACGGCGGCACCGGCAGTAGCAGCCGAGGTCACCAATGGCGGCGAAGCCAAGAAACCCGCCAAGAAGGCGGCAACAAACACAAAGACCAACGGCATCGTCAAACCGGCCCCGAAGCGGACAGCCGTACGCAAGTCGGTTTCCTGAAGAGAAATATTCAGATTGCAATGAAAAGGGCGCCTTCGCGGCGCCCCTTGGCTTTTTTTGTCATAAGTTTGAATTAGTTGCGCGCTAAGAAACTCATGAAGCGCCAGCTTCTATGCGGGGGTGACCACAAGCCGAATGAAACGTCCGTCTGGACAGCTTTTTAAAAAGGCTGCGTCCACCCCTCGAAACGGGGAACAAGAGTATCCTCCGGCGGTTTATGGGCAAACAGGGGAAGTTGCCATGAACAACCATTTCGCCCATGCCCTTGCCATCCCAGTTCCTGCGGCCTCCGGCCGAGGTTTTCCAGCACAGGTGTGAGGGATGGAGATGTCGCTTCTTCTGATCGCCGCTTTGCTCTATGTCGGTTTCGCGCTGGGGCTCATCCTTCTGGTTGATAATATAGTCGGCGTATTTTTTCGCGATCCGCGCAAGCCAATCCAGATTCGTTCTTTTGCTCTGAGCCGCGCCTTCATCGCCTCGCAGAAGCTGGACCAAGAATAACAAACATAAACAGCTTTTTTGCGAGTAATCGGACGCTTTGCTCGGTTAACGATATTTGCAGCTCGCTCTTTCCCTCCTGCCCGACGCCTCTATTTTGTCGACGGTGGACCGGCAGACCCGGCTCGGGTGATGCCATTGTAAGATTGAAAGCGATTTTTGATGGCACGGGTTGGGGGTCGCTGGCCGGAAGGCGATAGCGAAATCGGGAATTTGTTGCGCCGGAATGGTTTGGATGCTGCCGGGATCGGGTCAGTCGAAGCATGGCCGAGTTCACTCCGGCATATCGCGGAAATGGTTGTCAATTCACGCCAGCCGAAATTCGTCGCCTGGGGTCCCGAACTCGCCTTCATCTATAACGACGCCTATGTCGCGATCTTTCCCGAACGGCATCCTGCCGCCCTCGGAAAGCCATTTCAGCAGGTGTGGTCGGATATCTGGCCGCAGTTTGAGCCGATCGTGGAAGCCACGCTTAACGGTCAGTCACAGCTCTACAAGGAGCTGCACGTTCCCATGCGGCGCGAGGGACAGACGGAAGACACCTGGTTCACCTTTTCCTATACGCCGCTACGGGACGATGACGGCAAGGTCGCCGGC
Source organism: Hyphomicrobiales bacterium (assembly GCA_900470965.1). Lineage (GTDB taxonomy): Bacteria > Pseudomonadota > Alphaproteobacteria > Rhizobiales > Rhizobiaceae > Rhizobium. The sequence continues at coordinate 55,453 of UCCS01000079.1, read as the reverse complement.
ATTCTCTGCGCGACGATGGAAGTGACGGACCAGGTGCTTGCCAAGCACCGAGAGCGCATCGCTTTGGATGAGGCGCGGGAAAAATCCGCAACACTCGCCGTCGTTAATAGGGCCGGCTCGGCGATTACCGCCGAACTCAATGTCGATCGTCTGACACAGATCGCGGTTGATGCAGGGGTAGCGTTGACGGGCGCCGAATTCGGCGCCTTCTTCTACAATGTCGATGATGGTGAAGGCGGCAGTTACATGCTTTACGCGCTGTCGGGTGTCGACCGGAAACATTTCGACAAGTTTCCGATGCCGCGCAACACCAAGGTTTTTGCACCGACTTTCAGCGGCGAGGGCGTCGTGCGCTCCGACGATATCCTGCTTGATCCACGCTACGGGCAGAATGCGCCACATTCCGGTATGCCGAGCGGCCACCTGCCTGTGCGCAGCTATCTCGCCGTGCCGGTCAAGTCACGCGACGGCAACGTCATTGGCGGGCTGTTCTTCGGTCACAGCCAGCCCGCCCGCTTTTCGGATGCGGCAGAGGCAAGCCTCGTCAGCCTGGCTGGCCAGTCTGCCGTCGCAATCGACAACGCCCGGCTCATCCGCGCTGCCGAACTTGAGATCGTCCAGCGCCGCGGGGCCGAGGCCCAGCTTCGCAAACTGAACGAAACGCTTGAGGTCCGTGTCGCCGCCGAAATCCTCGAACGCCAGCAGGCGGAAGCAGCCCTGCAGCAGGCGCAGAAGATGGAATCGATCGGCAAGCTCACCGGCGGCGTCGCGCACGATTTCAACAACCTGCTGCAGGTCATTTCAGGCAATCTCCAGCTTCTCGGCAAGGATGTGACGAATAATGGCTGGGCCAAGGAGCGCATCTCCAACGCGCTATCCGCCGTCGAGCGCGGATAGCGGCTCGCCAGCCAGCTTCTCGCCTTCGGCCGCCGCCAGCCGCTGGAGCCGAAGGTGATCAATATCGGCCGCCTCGTCTCTGCCATGGATGACATGCTGCGCCGCACGCTCGGTGAGGAAATCGAAGTGGAGACCATGCTCTCCGGCGGGCTCTGGAACAGTTTTGCCGACCCGATCCAAATCGAGAACGCACTGCTGAACCTTGCGATCAACTCCCGCGATGCAATGGATGGAGCAGGCAAACTGACGATCGAAGTGGGAAATGCCTTTCTCGACGATTCCTATAGCCGCGCTCATCCGGAGGTCGCAGCCGGCCAATATGTGGTGCTCGCTGTGACCGACACTGGCGCAGGCATGCCACCGGAGATCATTGCGCAGGCTTTCGAACCGTTCTTCTCCACCAAACCGGAGGGCAAGGGCACCGGTCTCGGCCTTTCCATGGTCTACGGTTTCGTCAAGCAGTCCGGTGGTCACGTGAAGATTTACAGCGAGATCGACGAAGGTACGACGGTGAAGCTCTATCTTCCCCGCTTCTTCCAAAGCGAGGACCGGATCACAACTGGCGACAACGTTCCCGCAACCGGCGGCACTGAGACGATTCTGGTCGCCGAGGATGATGAGGGCGTGCGCGCAACCGTCGTCGAGATGCTGACCGATCTCGGCTATTACGTACTGAAGGCCAAGGACGCGCAAAGCGCGTTGACCGTGATCGAAAGCGGCGCGCATATCGACCTGCTTTTTACCGACGTCGTCATGCCTGGTCCGCTGAAGAGCCCGGAGCTCGCCCGCATGGCCCGCGAGCGCCTGCCCAACGTCGCCGTGCTTTATACGTCAGGTTATACCGAAAACTCGATCGTCCATGGCGGCCGGCTCGATCCTGGCCTGGAGCTCCTGTCCAAGCCATACACACGGGAGGCCTTGGCGCGGAAAGTCCGCCACGTCCTCGTCAACCAGGCGCAACGCCGCCATACCAACCCGGCACCTCTGCCGGGCAGCGAGCAACCGGGCGACATCGTCCAGGCCAGGCTGAAGCTTCTGCTGGTCGAGGACGATGCCTTCATCCGCATGGATACTGCCGAAATCCTGCGGGATCTCGGCTATGACGTGATCGAAGCCGACAGCGGAGAACAGGGCATCGAACTCCTGCGCAGCGCAGATACGAATACAGATATTATCGTTGCCGATGTCGGCTTGCCGGGCATGTCCGGCCCGGCCTTCGCAGCGCTGGCGCGCAAAGCTTTCCCGTCGGTCGGCCTCGTCTTTGCGACTGGCAACAGCAATCTGCCGGATGCGAACCGCTTTTCCGGTTCCGTGCTGCTACCAAAGCCGTTTACCACCGCAGCACTCGACCGCGCTGTGAAGACCGCTGCCCGCCAGCGCCCCATTGCCTAGGCCCTGACTGCGTCAGGACCTTCAAGTTGCGGATATTTCCCAAACGGGCGGCGGCCGGGACGGCCTCGGAACTTTTTAGATGGCCAGCGGTTGAGCCTCTTTCGAACCAGAGGAGGCAGCCATGCCGAGAGGTGACAAATCCGCTTATACCGATAAGCAGAAGAGAAAGGCCGAGCATATCGAGGAAGGCTATGAGGACCGCGGCGTCTCCCAAGGGGAGGCTGAACGCCGTGCATGGGCAACCGTCAACAAGGAAAGCGGCGGCGGCAACAAATCAGGCTCCGGGCGCGGCAAGAAGGATACGAACGAATCCTCCGAAAAGGGCGGACGGATCGGCGGCCACGCCTCCGCATCCCGCTCGAAGGAAGAACGTTCCGCTTCCGCCAAGAAGGCAGCCGCCACGCGCAAGCGCAACGAACACCCCACCCATCACTGACGGCACCATCAGACACCAGCAACACGGTGTGGCCTCGCGCCGCATGCCGCTGCTCTAAAGGACACTCGCAATGGCGAAGAGCAAGCAGAAATGGTCACAGGGTGTCACCGAAAACAGTGACGCCATGGACCTCAAGGAAGGTGTCTTCACATCCAACGATCCGAAGAAGATCGCCGCTTCCCTGAAACACTCGGCCGAAAACAGCGACCGGCGCAAATCGAGCCCCCTCCGGTCGGCTATGTCGATGCTGAATTTCTACATCAACCGTGCCGGAGACCAGTTGACGAAGAAGCAGAAGGGCACACTTGAAAAGACGAAGGACGAACTTCGCAAGGATTTCGGCCGCGAAACAAGGCGTTAAAGACATTACGAGGGCAAATGACTTACGAGCTTTATTATTGGGACGGCATCCAAGGCCGTGGAGAATTTGTGCGGCTGGCACTTGAGGAAGCGGGTGCCGACTATCTCGACATTACCCGCCAGTCCGGTCGCGGGCGCGGCACCGGCGCGATGCTGAGCATCATGCAGAGCAATAGCGAAGCGCGTATTCCATTCGCCCCACCCTTCCTCAAGGAAGGCGATCTCATCGTTCCGCATGTCGCCAACATTCTGCTGTACCTCGGCCCCAAACTCGGCCTGGCGCCTGATGACGAAGGGCTGCGCTATGTCGTAAACGGGTTGCAGCTCACGATCACCGATTTCGTCGCCGAGGTGCATGACACACATCACCCGATTGCCACCTCGCTCTACTACGAGGACCAGAAGGAAGAAGCCAAGGCCCGCTCGGCCGATTTCATCAAGGAGCGCATCCCAAAATTCCTCGGCTATTTCGAGCGCGTGCTGCGGCAGAATCCCCATGGCTCCAAACATGTAGCCGGCAATGCACTGACTTATGTGGACCTGTCGCTCTTCCAGATCGTCGAGGGTCTCGTTTATGCCTTTCCAAAGGCGATGGGCAGCTACCGCAGCAAATATCCGCTGCTAGCCGCCCTCCATGACAGCGTCGAGCATCGCCCCAACATCGCCCGCTATCTGAAATCCGACCGCCGCCTGCCTTTCAGCACGGAAGGCATTTTCCGCCACTATCCGGAACTCGACATGGATGCGCCCTGATCAGGCATTGCTTTCAATTTTTCGGGATCGATGTCTTTGCCATCGGTTTTACCTTCGATCCAGAATTTGAAATGTCGAGAGGTCGAGGAGGGCCGCCACGAGAACGTGTCGCCATACTCGCCTGTTGAACGCGTAATCTGCGGCTTCGCCGCGGGTTCTTTTTATTCACTTGGCAATGGTGTGACGCGTCAGGAAATCCAGCATGCGGTTCTCATCCGCCCGAAGCCCACGCAGGGGTTCGCTACAGCCCTCCTCCAGCGTCTCATCCTTGGCTGAAAGCGCAATGATTGCCGGGTGGATGTAGCTGGAGCGCGAGATCGCCGGCGTATTATGCAGGACGTCGGCCGCAGCTTCCGACATCTCCTTGACGGTCGGCCGTCGTCCTTCCGATATGGCGTTGCGCGCCGCGCCGAAAGCGGCAAGCGAACCTGCCCATGTGCGGAAGGTCTTGGCGGAAATGGCAATGCCCGAGATGTCAGCGAGATAGGCATTCAGCCGGCCGGAATCGATCGGTTTCAGCGCACCTGTCTCGTCTTTCCAGACGAAGAGCTGCCTGCCCGGCAGATCGGCGATCTCTTCCAACATCTTCTGCAGGCGTGGATGCTTGAGACTGCGCTGCACGCGCTTGCCGCCCTTGGCGCGGAATTTCAATTCGATGCGACCGTCAACGATCTTCAGATGGCGCTTCAGCAATGTTGTTGCACCATAGGTATCGTTCTCCTTCACATAGGCCTGGTTGCCGACGCGCAGATGCGCTTCGTCGAGCAATATCGTCAGCGCTGCAAGCACACCGTTGATGTCCTCTGCGCCGGTATCGAGATGGCGCAGCACCGTTCGCCGGATCTTTGGCAGTGCATTGCCGAACTCGATGAGTTGATGGAATTTGCCGGTGCTGCGGAAGGCCTGCCAATCCTTGTGATAGCGGTATTGTTTGCGGCCACGGACATCGAAGCCGGTGGCCTGCAGATGACCGTTCTCGTCAATGCAAATCCACACATTTTCGTAGGCCGGCGGCAGTCCGAGCGCATGGATACGGGCCCGCTGGATCTCGTCGGCCAGCGTTTTCCCGTCCGGCAGCGTATAGCTTAAGCCCTTGCCTTTTCGTCGTCTGCGGATACCCGGTTCGGTATCGCTGACATAAATCAGACCAAGCTCAGTGATGACGTCGGCATTCATTGCTTGCTACTGATCCGTCACCTGCTCCGCCGACCGAAGTGGAACCACCTGCGCCGTTCGGCCTTGCTTGCATCCTTTGGCGGCCGGGTCTGCCCCTTCGGCGCAAAGACTGCAATGCTTTGGGCATAAACCATGACGGGACCTTCCTGCTCATGGAGCTTGAAAGCATCCTCCTCAGCGCCGGTATCGAGTACACGCGCCCAGTGCTTCAGCCCGTTGACCTCGGGCAAATGCACCTCGCAATCACCGCCGGCGTTGAAGACCAGATAGAGATCATCCATCTCCTCGGTATCGGGGGAATGCGCACTCGTCGAGAGATAGACGCCGAGCACTTGAAGTCCGTCGTCGTTCCAGGCGCCGTCATCCATGAAACTGGCGTCCGGCTTGTACCAGGCGATTTCGATCCGCCCGTCCTCGGTACTGTCGCCTGTCAGAAAGCGCTCCTGCCTCAGCACCGGATGCGCCTTGCGGAACGCGACGACCTTGCGGCAGAAAGAAAGGAACGGATCATCGAGGCCGTCCCATTTCGTCCAGCCAATCTCATTGTCCTGACAATAGGCATTGTTGTTGCCGCCCTGACTGTTGCCGACCTCATCGCCGGCAAGGATCATCGGCACGCCCTGGGAGAGCATCAAGGTCGCCATCATGTTACGGCGCCGGCGTACTCGCAGCCTGTTGATGTCCTCGTCATCGGTCACCCCCTCGACACCCATATTGTCCGAATGATTGTCTGAATGACCGTCCCTGTTGTCCTCACCATTTGCCTCATTGTGCTTGTCGTCGAAGGAAACCGTATCCATCAGCGTGAAGCCGTCATGCGCCGACAGCAGATTAATTGATGACGTCGCCCCGCGAGCCGAGTGATTGAACTGCACCGCCGAGCCGGTGATGCGCTGCGAGATCTCCGACACCATTCCGCCGTCTCCCTTCCAGAAGCGGCGTACATCGTCACGGAACTTATCGTTCCACTCGCGGAAAGGATGCGGGAAGCCGCCGACCTGATAGCCGCCGGCTCCGACATCCCAAGGTTCGGCGATCAGCTTGACCCCGGCAAGGATCGGATCCTGGCGGATCGCGCCGAAGAACAGGCCCTGCCGGTCGAATTCCATATCCTGGCGGCCGAGCGTGCTGGCAAGATCGAAGCGGAAACCATCGATATGCATGGCGCCGACCCAGTAACGCAGACTGTCCAGCACCATGCGCATGACCATCGGATGAGCAACGTTCAGCGTATTGCCGGTGCCTGTCGTATCGAAAGTATGGCGCGGATCGTCGGGCGAGAGGATGTAGTAGCTTGCGTTGTCGAGACCGCGGAAAGACATCGTCGGCCCCTTCTCGCTGCCCTCGGCCGTGTGGTTATAGACGACATCCATGATGACCTCGATGCCGGCGGCATGGAACTTCCTCACCATGGTCTTGATCTCAATGATCTTGTCACCCGAGAGATAGCGTGCCTGCGGTGCGAAGAAACCGAGCGTCTGGTAGCCCCAGTAATTCGTGAGCTTCTTCTCTTCGAGATAGCGGTCGTTCGGGAAGAACTGGATCGGCAGCAGCTCGATCGCGGAAATGCCGAGCTTCACGAGATGATCGATGATCGGATCGCTGCACATGCCGAGAAAGGTGCCACGCAATCTGTCCGGCACTTTCGGATGCAGCATCGTCAGTCCCCGGACATGCGCCTCATAGATGATTGTTTCCGGCCATGGCCGCCGGATCGCTTCCTCACCGGCCCAGTCGAAATCCGGATCCTGAACGACACCCTTGACCATGTAGGGCGCGCTATCGCGCTCGTCGAAGGAAAGATCGTCCTTGCCGATCGTATAACCATAGAGCGCGTCGTCCCATTTGAGATCACCGAGCACCTGCTTGGCATAGGGATCGAGCAGCAGCTTGTTGGCATTGAAGCGATGGCCGTTCTTCGGGTCGTAAGGACCGTGCGCGCGGTAGCCATAGACCGTGCCAGGGCCGACGCCGGCAATGTAGCCCGACCAGATATCACCCTCGCGCTTCGGCAGCGGCAACCGGGCAATCTCTTTCTTGCCATCGGGAGAGAACAGGCAGAGCTCCACCTGTTCTGCGTGTGCGGAGAAAACCGCAAAATGCGTGCCTGAACCGATATATTCCGCCCCCAGCTCCGGTTTCAGGAAGTCGAGTTCGGAAAAGGAAAAGCTCATGACGCCCCCGTTTGCTGAATGGCCAAGCGGGAAACGTCATTGCAGTGCGAAAGTTCCCTCAGTTTGCGTCGTTTTGGCCCAGATCAGGGCATCAGCTGGCCGCCATTGACCTCGATGATCTGGCCGGTGATGTAACCTGACAAGGTCGGCGAGGCGAGGAAGAGATAAGCGCCGACGCAATCTTCCGACGTGCCAACGAAGCCCATCGGGATTGACTTGCGTTGCAGTTCCATCTGCTCGTCATTCGTATAGCGCTCGTGGAAGGGCGTGGCGATGACGCCCGGCGCGACCGCATTGACACGGATCTTGTCGGCGACAAATTCCTTGGCGTGGCCGTGGGTGATCGTCGAGACGAAACCCTTCGAAGCCGCATAGAGAATTGCACCATTGCCGCCGCCATTGCGCGCCGCAATCGAGGTCGTGTTGATGATGAAACCGCCCTGCTTCTTCAGCCAGGGATGGGCAGCGCGCGTTGCCGCCAGCACCGAGCGGGCATTGAGGTTCATGACCTTCTCATAATGCTCATCGGTATATTCCGAAGTCGGCTTGCGGCCGAGCATGCCGCCGGCATTGTTGATCAGGCCGTCGAGATGGCCGAAGGTCTTGGCCGTCTCTTCGACGACACGCTCCGTCTCACCTTCCCGCGAGACGTCGCCATGCACCAGGTGCACCGTACCCCCAGCTGCCCTGATCTCCTCGGCAAGCTTTTCGGCCGGTTCACGGCTGGCATTGTAGTGCACGCCGACCTTGACGCCCTGGGCGGCCAGAGCGCGGGCGACGGCAGCGCCGATGCCTGTCGAGGCGCCGGTGATCAGCACGGCCTTGCCGGCGAGGTCTGGAATTCTGATGGATGCAAGCAATTGAGCAAGATCTGCCATGGCGACGATAGCCTCCCGAAAAACCAAGGACATAGGTGATGAAACGATATGTGCCAGTCTTAGCAGGCGAGATCGTGGAAGGGCAATGCACGAAAGAGCGAGATGGGCAAGCCTGCGGCAACGGGTGCTTCCGTTGACAAATGACCGGCAGGCCATAGTCTCAGCCTTCGGTCCGCGGTGAGGGTTGCGGCTCTTTGAGGGGAAGACATGCTCAAGCGCGTGAGATGGCTGCTTTTTCTGGGCCTTGCCCTCGGTCCTTCTGCATACGGGCCTGCAGATGCCCAGACACTCGACACGATCAGGCAGAGCAAGATCATCCGTCTCGGCTATATCGCCGACGAGAAGCCCTTCTCCTTCAAGAAGGCGGACGGCAGCCCTGCCGGCTATGCGATCGATCTCTGCCGCCGCATCGCCGATGAGATCGGCCTTAACGTTTCCGGCCTCAAGAAGAACTATATCGAGACGACGCTGTCTGATGGTTTCGGCGCGGTGAAGGACGGCAAGATCGATCTGCTCTGCGGTGCGACCACGATCAATCTTGCACGACGCGAAAACGTCGACTTCTCCCAGCCTATCTTCCTGACGGGTGCCAGTGCGCTCCTGCGCAAGGATTCACCCGATTACCTGCAGATTCTCTTTCTCGACAAGCGCCCCGTCAGCGCTGTCGACCTGAAGTCGCCCGCTCAGAGCTCGATCGGCGTGCGCGCCGGCACGACGACCGGTGCAACGCTGCGCGACGCCATTGGTCCCGACGTGCCGCAGACCCGCATCGTCGATTTCCCGACGCATGAGGACGGTTTGAAGGCGCTTGAGGAGCACAAGATCGATGCCTATTTTGCCGACCGGTCCCTTCTCATCGGCCTTGCCGACCGGGCGGGCAACCCTTCCAAACTCGAGCTCGGCAGCCGCCTTTTCACCCATGAGCCCTATGGCATCGCGATGCGGCGGGACGATTCCGACTTCCGGCTTTTCGTCGACCGCACGTTGACGGGCCTCTACACCTCGAACGATTTCCCAAAGTTGCTCAAGACCTATTTCGGCGCCGAGGCACCGGCCCTGCGCAGCGAAATCATGATGCAGTCGATCCCCGAATAGGCCGCTCTCAGACCCGTTCGAGCGCCACAGCGATGCCTTGGCCGACCCCGATGCACATGGTCGACAGCGAATAACGACCGCCGGTTTCACCAAGCTCCAGTGCCGCGGTGCCGGTGATGCGGGCACCCGACATGCCGAGCGGATGGCCGAGCGCAATCGCACCGCCATTGCGGTTTACGCGCTGATCGTCATCGGCAATGCCGAGCTCGCGTAGAACGGCAAGCCCCTGGCTGGCAAAGGCTTCGTTGAGCTCGATCACATCAAACTGTTCCTGCCTCATGCCAAGCCGCGTCATCAGCTTTCGCGAAGCCGGGACGGGGCCGATGCCCATGACGCGCGGCGGGACAGCCCCGGCCGCACCTCCGAGAATACGGGCAATCGGCGTCAGGCCATATTTCCTGGCCGCAGCTTCCGAAGCGATGATGAGGGCAGCCGCTCCGTCATTGACGCCGGAGGCATTGCCGGCCGTTACCGTACCGCCCTGACGGAAGGGCGTTGGCAGCTTCGCGAGCGCTTCCATGCTGGTTGCGCGCGGATGTTCGTCCTTCTCGACGATGATCGGATCGCCCTTGCGCTGCGGGATGGTCACTGAGGTGATTTCCTTGGCCAGCCTGCCGCTTGCCTGAGAGGCCGCAGCCTTGGCCTGTGAGCGTACGGCAAAGGCGTCCTGATCCTCGCGGCTCACTTTGTAATCCTCGGCAACGTTCTCGCCGGTTTCCGGCATGGAATCGACGCCATACTGCTTCTTCATCAGAGGATTGATGAAGCGCCAGCCGATCGTCGTGTCGTGGATTTCGGCAGAGCGCGAAAAAGCGGTATCGGCCTTCGGCATCACGAAGGGGGCTCGCGACATGCTTTCCACGCCGCCGGCAATCATCATTTCGGCTTCGCCTGATCGGATGGCGCGCGCCGCGGTGATAAGGGCATCCATGCCCGAGCCGCAGAGCCGGTTGATCGTTGTGCCCGGCACAGAGACCGGAAGGCCGGCGAGAAGCAGCGACATGCGGGCGACATTACGATTGTCCTCGCCCGCTTGATTGGCGCAGCCGAAGACGACGTCATCGACCGCTTCCCAGTCGACGGAAGCGTTCTTCGCCATCAGCGCCTTCAGCGGAATGGCGCCGAGATCATCGGCGCGCACGGAGGAGAGCGAGCCGCCATAACGGCCAATGGGCGTGCGGATATAATCGCAGATAAAGGCTTCGGTCATGGACTTGTCCTCAGAGTTCGGGAACGATGAGATCGGCAACCGGCCCCTCGATATGGAGCGGCGCACCGGTCATGGCCTGCAGTTCCTCGACCGACATCGCGGCAAGTTTCTCGCGCAGCACGAAACGCCCGTCCTTGATGTCGATGACGGCATGGCTCGTATAGATGCGGGTGATGCAAGCCACCCCCGTCAGCGGGAAGGTGCACTTGTCGACCAGCTTCGGCTCACCATTCTTGGTAACATGCTCGGTGATGACGCAGACCTGCTTGGCACCATGGACCAGATCCATGGCGCCGCCGACGGCCGGCACACCCTTGGCGCCGACGCGCCAATTGGCGAGATCGCCGTTTTGAGCGACCTGATAGGCGCCGAGGATCGCGACGTCGAGATGGCCGCCGCGTACCATGGCAAAGCTGTCGGCGTGATGGAAGAAGGCTGCACCCGGCTTCAGCGTCACTGCCTTCTTGCCGGCATTGATAAGGTCCCAATCCTCTTCGCCTGACGGTGGCGCCTCGCCGAAGTTGAGGATGCCGTTTTCCGTATGGAAGATCGCCTGCCGGCCCGGCGGCTGATAGCGGGCAACCATTTCCGGAAAGCCGATGCCGAGGTTCACATAGGCGCCGTCGGCGATGTCCTGCGCCGCCCGCCAGGCGATCTGGGCGTTGGAGAGCTTGATGTCTTCTCTAATGTCGACGGTCATACGTAGGCCACCCCGGCTCGAATAAGCTCTTCTTCCTGTTGCGGATTGGCGATCTCGACGAGGCGGTCGACGAAGATGCCGGGTGTGACGACATGCTCAGGATCGATGCCGCCGGCCGGCACGATGCTCGAGACCTGCGCGATCGTCTTGGCAGCCGCCATGCACATCAGCGGGTTAAAGTTGCGGCCGGCCTTGTTGTAGGTGAGGTTGCCATGGGTATCGCCGACATGCGCCTTGACGATCGCAAAATCGGCCTTCAGCCAACGTTCCTGCACATAGTGGCGGCCGTCGAACTCGGCGATGACCTTGCCTTCTGCAAGCTCGGTCCCATAGCCGGTCGGTGTATAGAAAGCAGGAATGCCGGCTCCGCCGGCGCGGATCCGCTCGGCGAGCGTTCCCTGCGGCACGAGCTCGAGCTCGATTTCGCCTGCAAGATACTTGTCGGTGAAGGCACGCGGGTCGGACGAGCGCGGGAAGGAGCAAATCATCTTCCTGACCATGCCGGCATCGATCATGGCGGCGATACCGATGCGGCCATTGCCGGCATTGTTGTTGATGACCGTGAGGTTCTTCGGGCCCTTATCGATCAGGGCGTGAATGAGCTCGATCGGCGCACCCGAACCTCCAAAGCCACCAATCATGACTGTGGCACCATCGCCGATTTTGGAGACGGCGTCAGCCGCGCTCCCGATTGTCTTGTCCATGCGGGATCTCTCCTTGCCGGATGAGGCCTCCTCGTGCCTCCCTGACAACAGGCATAAAGCGAGAGCCATCCCGACGGCAAGAATTTTGTGCGTTATTTGATATTTGTTCGCATATCGCACAGAATACATTCGCGTGCGGAACTGTCACGCGACCTACCAGGGCTCGTGCAAAAGCCGCTCCGCCTCCATGGATAGGCGGCCATCCGGTTCATAATGACGTCAGATTGTTGGTAGGTCGGCCGAGGCAAGACCGGCAGAAGAGAAAACGCTCAAAAAGGGATAAGACACGGCCAAAGCTGCGCGAAGGCTCGATTTGGCGGGATTGCTTTCGGCTGTGTCGTGCGTCGGACCTAGCGTCCTCTGTTTTCCCGCGATGCCGGCAATGTCGCGCTCTCCCAATGCCACTCGACATTTCCGGGTACAAAACCGAGCTTGAGGTTCCTGCGACCAATAATTCGACGGCTTCCGGTGTTCGGCGCCAGATGATCAATATCCGTCAGGAACGCGTCGAAACTGTCGCGCCAGCGTGGATCGATATGGTGGTCAGACGCAAGCATGCGTCGGTATTGTTCCCGCAGGAACTTGTGCTTATGAGTTTTTGGCATGGCGCTCAGATGGGAATGTTGGGGTATGGGAGCAATAGCGAGCGCGCCGTATAATTTGAGTTTATGTTCGTTGTAAAGTGCCTCTTGTCGTAAACTTGGATTAGCCGCCGCTTTCATCCGGCTCGCTGCGTCGGGAGGAACTTGGCCGCGAAGCGACATAGGTGGCACAAGCCAGGATCAATGCACCGACGATGATCGCAATGGAAACCGATGGCTTCGAAGTAACGAAGAATATCGCATATCCGGCCAACATCCCCATCAAGGCTAAAATCTTGGATTTCCTGGAAATCGCGCCATTTTCACGCCAGTCGCGCAGCGAGCCGCCAAATCGACTGCGCATCAGATAGGCCTCCAGGCGTGGGGATGACCGGCTGAAAAACCACGCAGCCAGGATCAGGAAGATCGTCGTCGGCATGAGCGGAAGAATGGCACCGATAATTCCAAGACCGACCATCAGCAGACCAAGGCAAATGTAGACCGCCCGTTGGAACGAACTGCGCGGCGGGCCGGGCATAGAACTCAATTCACGCACTCCTTATCAGGTCGTCAGCCTCACGATGGCCCGCAACGAAAAGATCAAAATCTCCTGCTGCCTCGCATCTTGGAGTCTCGGCGCCATATTTCACCACACACCCATGGAAGCCCGAATATTTCACGTCGACGGTTGCCCACCAGACGCGTAAGTTCGTCGAACCAGCACATCACCTTGCGCACCCATTCCCAACACCCATTCCCAACACTCGAGCGGAACACATAGAATGACGACCCACCATTTCGTCGCAACTGCCTTTTACAACGTTATTGGAACCATGCCTCCGGCTTTGAAGATCGCGAGCGGCGACACGGTCGTAACCCGCACACTTGACGCTTGGGGTTATGACGAGAATGACGTCCGGCAGGCACACGGTCCAAATCCCATGAACGGGCCGGTCTTCGTCGAGGGTGCCGAACCCGGAGATGCCCTCAAGGTCGAAATCCTGGACATGAACCCCACGAGGGATACTGGGTTCACGCGCAGCGTGTTGGCGGCAAATGTCATTGATCCCGAGGCCGTTCGCGACCTTCCAAGATCTGAAAAGACGCTGTGGGATATCGACCGGCAAGCGATGACGGTGAAACTGAAGGAACCTGTTGCCGGCATCGAAAATCTGGTCCTGCCATTGTCACCGATGATCGGATGTTTCGGCGTGGCGCCGAGCTTTGGTCAGGCGATCTCAACGGCGACGAGCGGTGCGTATGGCGGAAATATGGATTATCGCGTGCTCGGTCCAGGCGCGACGATCTGGTTCCCCGTCTTCGCGCCCGGCGCATTGTTCTTTCTTGGCGACTGTCATGCGGTCCAGGGTGACGGCGAAATCGTCGGCACTGGTGTGGAGACGACGTTCGAAGTCACTGTCCGGCTGACGGTTGAAAAGGGAAGGCCAATGTCCTGGCCGAGGGCTGAAACTGCTGATGACGTCATCACCATCGGCAATGCAAGGCCGCTCGACCAGGCTCTGCAGCATGCGACGACCGAAATGTTGAACCTGCTTGTTATAGACTACGGCCTGACCACGGTGGCGGCCAGCCATCTGCTCGGCCAGGTGATCCGTTACGACATCGGCAACGTCTTCGACCCCGCATATACGGTTGCCTGCCGGGTTGCGAAGAAATGGCTTCCAGCGCGCTGACCGATCGCCACCGGCGAAGGCAGCCAGGGATCGAAAGCTCGTATCATCTTCGATCCGGCCAAAGATCCGGCAAGCCTTACTTCTGACCCATCACGAGGAAATCAGACAAATCCATGCGGGAAAGTGATTTCGTCAGCGGCTTCGCCCGCGGTCTCAAGGTGATCGAAGCTTTCGGCGAAATGCATCGTCGGCTATCAATCACCGACGCGGCGAAGCTCACCGGCCTCGACCGCGCCACCGTGCGTCGCTCGCTGCTGACGCTCGCCGAGCTGGGTTACGCCGATTACGACGGCAAGTTCTTCACCCTGACGCCGAAGATCCTGCGGCTTGGGCATGCCTATCTGGAGGCGACCCCGCTGCCGGTGCTCATCCAGCCGCACCTCGACGCACTCTCCGAGAAAGCCGGCCAGAGCGCATCCGCATCAGTGCTCGACGGCACTGACATCGTCTATGTCGCCCGCGCCTCGCAGCGCCGTGTCATGTCGATCAACCTCACTCCTGGCAGCCGCCTTCCCGCCTATTGTGCTTCGATGGGTCGTGTCTTGCTTGCAGCCCTACCGGAGGCCGAAGCCCGGGCTGTGCTTTCCAGGAGCGAGCTGAAAGCGAACACCCCGAACACGAAGACCGATCCCGGGGAATTGATAGCCGAATTCCGGAAGGTCCGCGCCGAGGGTTATGCCCTCATCGATCAGGAGCTGGAGCTCGGCCTCTGCTCCATCGCCGTGCCTGTCGAGAACGATCGCGGCCAGACGGTCGCCGCCATCAATATCGGCGCGCCGGCCGCCCATGTGCCGGCGGCTGAGATGGTCGCTCGCTACCTGCCGCTGCTGAAGGAAACCCAGGCCGCGCTGCGTACCGTGCTGCGCTAACGCATGTCGCGCAACGCTTTAGAAATGCCGGACCATCCAGCCGGCCGAAATCAGCGCGCCGTTCCAGATGAGACAGCCGATGAATGTGGCAACCGCAAAACGGATGGCATCGATCGAGACCACCGACGAAGCAAGGCCCGAATAGACCCGTGCGGCCGGCACGAGCTGCACCAGCGCCATGCGCGTCATGCTTTCCGCGTACCAGCCCGAGGCTCTGCGTGCTACCGTGAAGCGCCCAAGCCATACCGATAACGACCGAAGGCCCGGAGAGGCACCGGAGAAGCGCGCCAGATAGTACCAGCAAAGCGACCCGGCCATCGAACCGAAGGCGGAGATGATGACCAGCGGGATCACAGCCGAAAATTCCGAGCCTGCCGTCAGCCCGAAGAACAGCTAGATGCCGACGGACGGGACGACCGGAACCAGTTTTTCCAGCATCGCGACAAGCATCACGCCGCAGAGGCCTGTTGCAAGGATAAAGGTCACGAAGTTCGGCACGGTCATATCGTCACTCCGGCCGGCGCGAAATGCGAAAGACGCTGGCGGGCGGGATATTCAGGCGCACCCGGCCGAGCCTCTCTGCCCGCAGCCCGAAGTCATCGAGCACGTCTGCCGGTACAGAGCAGGCATGGCCGTAGGTGAACTGGTAGAATGCGCCGCCATGTTCCAGCAGGCCAAAGCTGCCGCCGACAATGGCGCGGATGATTTCCGAGGGCATATTGCGAAAGGGCAATCCGCTGACGATTGCCGCCTGCGGTCCAAGCTCCGCCTTGCAGGCGGCAAGCTCGCGCGCATCGCGCTGGAGTATCGTTACGTCAGGAAACCGTTGTTGCAGCGGAGCGATGAAGCGGGTTTCGAGTTCTACCAGCGTGAGGTCTCGCGCCGGCAGGCCGCGTTTCAGAAGCGCCTCCGTGAAAACCCCTGTGCCGGGACCGAGCTCCAGCACCTTGCCTGAGGAAGCCTCAATTTCGCTGGTCATCAGCCGCGCCAGCCGCCCTCCCGAGGGCACGATCGCGCCGATTTTCCTGGGCTCGGCGAGAAGCGCGCTAAAGAAGGCGGCCAGCGGCGGCTGTTGCATGCGGGTCTCCAGCATCGAATGTCCGTCTACGGTATTCCCCTTTCAAATGATGCGAACATGACGTGCACCCGCGCCATCGGAAAGATTCATGCGGTCTGGACCGTCGGCTCGAAGCTCATGTTGAAGCTTGCCCCACCGCTCTCCGCATTCGACACCCATACGCGCCCGTGGTGCAGCTTGACGATCTCGCGCACGAGATGGAGGCCAAGCCCGATGCCCTGGCTGCGACCGTTCGCACGCTGGAAGGGCTCGAAGATCCGCTCCTGGTCCTCAGGCGCGATACCAGGGCCTTCATCGCTGACGGAAATCTGTGCAGGGCGCTCGACCGCAATCGTGATCGTACCGCTCCTGCCGCCATGCTGGATGGCGTTCTGCACCAGATTGGCAATCGCCCGTTCCAGCGCCGTCTCATCGCCGAGGATGCGCTCCGGCATCGAACGCAACTCGAAATTCGCCTGATAGCCGGCGGCAATGATCAGCGGTGCAAGCTCGGCGGCCTGCCGCCGCGCAACGGTCGCAAGGTCGATGGAGCAATCCAGTACCGGCTCCTGATTAAGCCGCTGCAGGTCGAGCAGTTGCTGGGCTAGCGTCGAAAGGCGGGCGACATCTTCCAGCAGCCGGTTGGTCGCCTCCGTCGGCGGCATGGTTTCCAGCCGGTTCTGCAGGATGGCGATCGGCGTGCGCAGCTCATGGGCAGCGGCCAGCATGAAGCGCCGCTGCTTGTTGTGGTCGTCGTCGAGACGCTGCAGCGTCTCGTTCATGGCAATCACCAGCGGCGCAACTTCTTCCGGCACGTTTTCGAGCGGCAGGCGGTAGCCGCGTGTCGTCCCGTCGATGCCTTGTGCTGCCTGCGCCACTTCGCTCAATCCGCGGTGGATGCCGCGCGCCACAAAGGGTGTGACCGCCAGTGTTATGAGGCCTGTCAGCAAAATCACCGGAAGCACGATACCGGAAGCGATTGCCATGAAGACGACCAGAAGTTTGCCGGCCGAAAGGCTGCCCTGTCGGCCGACGATGACGAGCAGATCGCCGTGATCCGTCTTTATTTTCTGCAGGCGCGCGGCAATCGTCGCGGGATTGTCCTCGTCCCCATTGAAACGGGCTTCGGCGATATCGGTACCCGACGCGGCGATGGCGAGATATTGCGCCGGCACATTGCCTTCGCTGACCATGCGTCCCTGCTGATCGCGTACCAGAAACCAGAAGTCGGCCGCCTTGTCGCGCTGATAACCCAGATCGTCGGTGTTGGTGATACGCATCGAACCGTCGGCGTTCCAGGCAATCGATTCCGTGACCGCATCGATTGCATGTTCATCGGGTGCGAAGATGCCACTCATGCCCGAAATCCAGAAGACGAAGGCAAAGGCGATCGCAATCAGCACCAGGGTCGCTGCCTGCAGCGCCACCAGCCGGCGGATCAGCCTCCATTTCAGCGAATAGAACTTTATCTTCTTCATGGCCGGGCCTGCCGGATCAGATAACCGACGCCGCGGATCGTATGGATCTCGACCCCCGCGCACGCCGCATCGAGCTTGCGGCGCACGCGCGAAACATGCGCGTCGAGGGCATTGGACTGGATCTCGTCGTCCATGCCGTAGACCGCTTCCTCGAGGCTGGAGCGCTCAACCGTGCGGCCGGCCCGACGCATCAGCGCTTCCAGCACCAGCAATTCGCGGCGAGGCAGTTCAAGCGCCATCTCG
This sequence comes from Hyphomicrobiales bacterium, assembly GCA_900470965.1. Lineage (GTDB taxonomy): Bacteria > Pseudomonadota > Alphaproteobacteria > Rhizobiales > Rhizobiaceae > Rhizobium. The sequence goes on along the minus strand of UCCS01000079.1, from coordinate 37,756 downwards.
CCGACACGCGCCTCGCGGTTGCGCAGCTCGAAATGCAGCCGGCCAAGGCACAAGCTCTCGATCTCGATATTACCCGGACGGCGCAGAATGGCCCGCAAACGCGCCATCAACTCCTCGACCGCAAAGGGTTTGGCGAGATAGTCGTCGGCACCGAGATCGAGGCCTTCTATCCGGTCCTTCAGATCGCCGCGCGCCGTCAGCATGATAACCGGGACAGCCGGCTGGATACGGCGCGCGTCGGCGATCAGCTCCAGCCCGTCGCCGTCAGGCAGGCTGCGGTCAAGCAGCAGGGCATCATAGCTGTTCAGCCGCACGGCCTCCTCGGCCGCCTCGATGGTAGAAACGTGGTCCGTGATGATATTGTTGTTGCGGAGCGCCGCCACGAGCACGGCGGCCATTTCCGGTTCATCTTCCGCCAGCAAGACGCGCATTTAACCGTCCAACTTCAAAAGCTGCTCTCTGCACCTGCAAGATTGCGTCAGCATGACACCAAATGCCAGAGCGGTGTGGCGTCAATCCCCGAAAGGCAGGCTGATTGCCTCGGTTCGCGCTTCAAGGGCCCGAATGACGGCCGCCATATCCTCGCGCCCGAAACCCAGGTTTTCGGTTTCGGCATAGAGCGCATGGCAGGCATCGAGCAGCGGCGAGGCGACGCCCGCCTGCCGCGCCGCTTCGGCCACCAGCCTGTTGTTCTTCAACACGTCTGTTATTGCCGCCTGCAGGGAGAAATCCCGCTCCACCAGCTTGCCGCTCTTGATCCGCGATATGTCGCTCGCCATCTGGCCGGCATCGACGACGGCCTTGAAAATCCCCATGTCCAGCCCCTGCCTACCGGCAAAATGGGCCGCTTCCGCCAAGCCCGTCACCGACGTGATGAGAAAGATGTTGACGGCGAGCTTCATCAACAACGCATTTGGCACCGCGCCACAGACGACCGTCTCCCGGCACATGGGCATCAGCAGCGGACGGACCTCATCGACCACACCAGCCTCTCCGGCAAGCATAGCCACAAGCTCGCCCCCCTCCGCCGGCCGGCGCGAACCCGAAACGGGCGCCTCGACATACCGACCGCCGGCTGCGCGGATATCCGCTTCAAGCGCTTTCGAATAGGCCGGCGCCGTCGTTCCCATATGGATGATGACATGCCCGGCGACGCGTGCAGCAAAATCAGGCGCGCCACGCCCGAGAACAGTGTCAATCACTGCCTCTGTCGCCAGCATCAGGATCACGGTGCGGGCCTTGCCGAACACCGCATCGACATCGGCAGCCACCTCGGCGCCTGCCGCCCGCAACCTTTCTGCGCTTTCCGGCGAACGGTTCCAGACGGTGAGGTCGGTGCCTGCCCGGGCGAGATTGAGCGCCATCGGCGTGCCCATCACGCCGAGACCGATGAAGCCTGTTTTCATTACTGCCGCCTCCTTGGATAGCCAGGGGCAACAAGTCTACGAACAAAGGTGGCTGCTGTCTTGAAGGTTAGTGCGCAGGTGCGGGCTGACCAGAAATTTCCAGCGCCGCCTCGCGGATCGTCTGCATGAGGATCGACAGCGGCAGCGAAGGAATGGAATCCGTACGCACCGTCAGTCCGACCGGCCCCTTCGTCTCGCTGGTATCGACAGGCAGGGCGGCAAGCACGCCATCGGCAATATCGCGCGCAACCACGCCGTTGGAAATAATCCAGATCGCGTCGCTGTCGCGCACAAAAGCACGGCCGAAGGCATCGGAGACCGTTTCGATCTGGCTTGGCAGACTGGCGACGCCATTGGCGATCAGAAAATTCTCGACGACCGGCCGGATAATCGAACCGCGGGTCGGCATCAGAAGCGTATAGCGGCCGAGTTCAGCGAAGAGCGATTTGCCGGAGGCAAGCAGCGGATGGCCGGCGCGCACGGCAAAGACGACCTGTTCGGAATAGAGATGCTCGAAGGAAAAGCCGGCCATCCCTTCCGCTCCCGCCAGACGCCCGACGACGAGGTCGAGATCGCCTATGCGCAGTTGCTCCAGAAGCACGGCATTGTCGCCGGTGACGATCTTCACCCGGCTCCAGGTATTTTCCTTCAGAAACAGGTCCATTGCCCGTGGCATGATGCGCGTCGAGACCGTTGGCAGCGCGCCGATACGGATCGGCGGAGCATCGCCGAACTGGTCCTGCGAGACGGAATCAAGCCCCTGCCGCAGCGCCGTCAGCGCAGCACCCGCATGGCGCAGGAAGACCTCGCCGTAGCGCGTGATCCGGATGCCTCGCCCATCGCGCTCGAGGACGCCGACACCGAGCGCCTGTTCCAGCTCACGGATCGTCTTCGTTACCGCCGGCTGGCTGATATGCAAAAGCTCGGCCGCCTTCATCACGCTTTTCTGCCGCGCCACCTCGACAAAGGCCTGCAGATGGCGAAACTTGATGCGGCTATCGATCATCGCTTTCATAACCCGCGAGTTATTGGAAAGCTAGAAAATATCATTTTACTTAACCGGATCAACTCACCAAATTGGGTGTGGAGGAGATTTAAAGTGCAGTTTGCCAGTATCAACGATGTAACGATCCACTACCAGCTCATCGGGGCTCCGGCTGACAGGCCGGTTATCGTCTTTGCCAATTCGCTCGGCACGGATTTCCGAATCTGGCGGGATGTGATCGTCCGTCTGGCCGGCGACTTCGCCATCATTCTCTATGACATGCGCGGCCACGGCCTCTCCGATGTCGGACAGGTGCCCTACGCCATGGAGGATCATGCCACCGACCTTGCCGGCCTGCTCGACCTTCTCTCGGTCAAGGATGCGGTCATCTGTGGTCTCTCGGTCGGGGGCCTTATCGCCCAATCGCTCTACCAGCGCCGTCCGGATCTGGTGAAGGCGCTGATTCTCTGCGACACAGCCCACAAGATTGGCACGGTCGAAAGCTGGAACAACCGGATTGCCGCCGTCGAGAAGAACGGCATCGCCAGCATTGTCGACATGGTGATGGAGCGCTGGTTCACACCAGCCTTCCGCCGACCGGAAAACATCGCCTATGCCGGCTACTGCAACATGCTGATCCGCCAGCCGGTAGAAGGTTATGTCGCCACCTGCGCGGCGATCCGCGACGCCGATTTCACCGAAGTCGCGCGCAAGATCACAGTGCCGACCATCTGCGTGGTCGGTGATCAGGACGGCTCGACGCCGCCGGATCTGGTGCTCTCAACGGCAAAACTGATCCCTGACGCGCGCTATGAAGTCATCAAGGATTGCGCCCATATTCCGCCTGTCGAGCAGCCGGAAGCGCTGACGGCGATCATCCGCGCCTTCCTCTCATCCATTGGAGAAAAGAGCCCATGAGCGACACCGCGTCCGAACGCTATCACCAGGGCATGGTAACCCGCCGCTCCGTTCTCGGCGATCCTCATGTTGACCGCGCGCAGGCGGCCTCAACTGAATTCGACAGACCGTTCCAGGAACTGATCACCGAGGCTGCTTGGGGCCATGTCTGGTCCCGGCCGGAGCTGACGAAACGCGAGCGCTCGATGATTACAATCGCGCTGCTTGCCGCGCTCGGTCAGGATGACGAGGTGGCAATGCATGTGCGCGCCACCGCCAATACCGGCGCCTCGCGGGAGGATATTCGCGAGGCGCTGCTGCATGTGGCAATCTATGCCGGTGTGCCGGCGGCCAATCATGCGATCAAGATCGCAAAGCAGGTTTTCGAGCAGATGGACGCCGGCAAGGCGGCCTGAGGGGGAGAGAATGTCCGACTTACCGAACCGCAAGCCAGAAACCGGGGCCTTCTTCGCTCGTGACCGCGCCTGGCATCCGCCGGCCTATGCGCCAGGCTACAAGACCTCGCTCCTGCGCTCGCCCCAGCGCGCGCTGCTATCGCTCGATGGCACGATCTCGGAAATCACCGGCCCGGTCTTCGGCCATTCGATGATTGGCGAGATGGATAACGACTTGATCCATAATTTCGCCCGGCCCGGCGAGAGCGCCATCGGCGAGCGGATCATCGTGCACGGCCGGGTGCTCGACGAGCGCGGCCGGCCGCAGGCTGGCGTTCTCGTGGAATTCTGGCAGGCCAATGCCGGCGGTCGCTACCGCCACAAGAAGGAAACCTATCTCGCCGCCATCGACCCGAATTTCGGCGGCTGCGGCCGCTTCATCACCGATGAGGAAGGCCGGTATTTCTTCCGCACCGTGCGGCCCGGCGCCTATCCCTGGCCGAACGGCGTCAACGACTGGCGCCCGGCCCATATCCACTTTTCGATCTTCGGCCACGGTTTCTCGCAGCGCCTGATCACCCAGATGTATTTTGAGGGCGATCCGATGATCTGGAAATGTCCGATCGTCGGCTCGATCCCGGACAAGGCGGCGATCGAGCAGCTGATCGCCCCGATGGACTGGGGCAATACGATCCCGATGGACAGCCGCGCCTATAAGTTCGATATCGTGTTGCGCGGTCGACGCTCGACCATGTTCGAAAACAAGCCGGAGGGGAACTGACATGCAGGAACTCGGCTACCTCAAGGAAACCCCATCCCAGACCGCCGGCCCCTATGTGCATATCGGCTTGACGCCGAATTTCTGCGACATCGCCGGCGTCTATGATACCGACCTCGGTATTCAGATGGTCAATGACAAGACGCTCGGCGAGCGCATCACCATCAGTGGCCACATCTTCGACGGCGCCGGCGCGCTGGTGCGCGACGCTGTGATCGAGATCTGGCAGGCCGACAGTGCCGGCCTCTATAACAGTCCCTCAGAAATGCGCGGCACAGCCGATCCGAACTTCACCGGCTGGGGCCGCTGCCCCACCCGCGCAGAAGACGGTGTCTACAGCTTTGAGACCATCAAGCCCGGCAAGGTGCCGTTCAAGGACGGGCGCAAGATGGCGCCGCACATCACCTTCTGGATCGTTGCCCGCGGCATCAATATCGGCCTGCACACACGGATGTATTTCCCGGATGAACAGGAAGCCAACGCCGCCGATCCGATCCTGGCGCGCATCGAGCACCGTGATCGTGTGCCCACGCTGATCGCCACCCGCGACGGTGCGAACCTGACATTCGACATCTATCTTCAGGGGCCGAAGGAAACGGTGTTTCTCGACATCTGACCCGCACGCAGACGCTACTTGTCCACAATGTGCCGGGCAAGTAGCGTCGTGCTGCCCTAACTTGTCCTGAGCTTGATGGCGCGACAGGCCAGACGGGCGGTTATGAAACGAGACTCCGAATGACCTCTTCCCCTTTCGATCATCCCTTCCTCTCCGGCCTGCTCGGCGACAGTGAAATAGCCTCGTATTTTTCCGCCGCGGCGGATATCCGGGCAATGCTGTCTTTCGAGGCAGCGCTTGCTCGTGCCGAGGCCACACACGGCGTCATTCCGGCTGAAGCCGCACGGGCGGTTGGCCAGACCTGTGCAGGTTTCACCCCCGACACGGAAAGCCTAAAAGCCGCGACCGCCCGAGATGGCGTCGTCATTCCCGATCTGGTTCGGCAGCTTCGGGAAGCAGCAGGGGAAGAGGTTGCAAAGCACGTCCATTTTGGGGCGACCAGCCAAGATGTCATCGACACCAGCCTCATGCTGCGGCTGAAATCTGTGAGCTTCCTCTTTGGCGCACGCCTGCATTCGGTAGTCACGGGACTTGCCGCACTCGAGCGCCAACTCGGCGACAACCGCCTGATGGGCCATACGCGCATGCAGGCCGCGATCCCTATCGCCGCTGCCGATCGCATAGCCGCCTGGCGGCTGCCGTTGGAGACCTATCGAGACCGGCTGACGGAGCAGACCTTCCCCGTTCAGTTCGGCGGTGCTGCCGGCACGCTCGAAAAACTCGGACCCGAGGCATCCGCCGTGCGCGCCTCGCTGGCACTGGAACTGGGGCTGACCGACGAGCCGCAGTGGCAGAGCCGGCGGAGCCGCCTTGCCGATCTCGCCAATCTCTACTCATTGATTTCGGGCAGCCTTGGCAAATTCGGAGAGGACGTGGCGCTGCTCGCCGAAGCCGGAGGCGAGATCGAGCTTGCGGGCGGCGGCACATCCTCGGCCATGGCCCACAAGCAGAATCCGGTCGCCGCCGAAACATTGGTCGCGCTTGCCCGGTTCAACGCCACGCAGCTTTCAGCGATCCACCACTCGCTCGTCCATGAACAGGAGCGATCGGGCGCCGCCTGGACGCTCGAATGGCTGGTGCTGCCACAGATGGTCATGGCGACTGCCGCGTCATTGCGGCTCGCCACGGAACTCGTTGGTAATATCAAGCGTCTAGGGACGAACTGATCGCCTTTGCACTCAGTCGGTAAAACCGGCTATGCAGGGATGGTGATTTCAGGAGTGATCTCGTGACCTTTCCCCTCTTCGATCTTTCCGGCCGCCGAGCGCTCGTGACAGGCTCCAGCCAGGGCATCGGCCATGCGCTGGCGCTCGGGCTTGCCGAGCACGGGGCCTCAGTCATCATCAACGGGCGCAATGCCCAGAAAGCGGAAGCGGCAGCCAAAGCGATCCGTGAAAACAAAGGCCATGCCGTCAGCGCTGCCTTCGATGTAACCGATGCCGAGGCCTGCCGTTCGGCGATCGACTATATCGAAGCGGAAATCGGCCCGATCAATATTCTCGTCAACAATGCCGGCATGCAGTTTCGCACGCCGCTGGAGGACTTCCCGGTCGAAAAGTGGGACGAACTTTTCCGCACCAACGTTTCCAGCATCTTCTATGTCAGTCAGCCGGTCGCGCGGGCGATGATCGGCCGCGGCCGCGGCAAGATCATCAACATTGCCTCGGTGCAGGCCGAACTCGCCCGCCCAAATATCGCGCCCTATACGGCGACTAAGGGCGCTGTGCGCAATCTCACCCGTGGTATGGCAACGGACTGGGCAAAACACGGTTTGCAGGTCAATGCCATTGCACCCGGCTATTTCAAGACGCCGCTCAACCAGGCGCTTGTCGATGATCCGAAATTTTCCGCATGGCTTGAGGCCCGCACGCCGGCCGGCCGCTGGGGCGATGTCAAGGAGTTGGTGGGTGCGGCTGTCTTCCTGGCATCGGACGCGTCGTCCTTCGTCAATGGTCATATGCTGATGGTCGACGGTGGGATTACGACGTCGCTCTGAGCTTAATCGCCTCCTCCGTCGCCACCGCCATCATCTCCATCAGCGAAATCAAAACTCATTTCGAGTCCGCCCTCGGCTTGGCTACGAACAGAACGCCGTGGAAAACGAAGGCGCGCCCACCAGATAGGGTTCCAAGACGAGAATACGGCAAATGCGACGATCAGGATGGAAACGACCGCGAGGCCTATAAGGATCTCCGTGACTGGAGCCATGTTCACTCCAAAGGTTGCCCAAGGAAATTATCTCAGCAATTTCCGCGAGAAACAAGAACATCTCAATTTTGAGCACGCCTCAATCGACAACCATATTGCCACGTCGCATCAGCCCCATGAAGATCAGCGGCAACAACGTCGTGATACAGATGGCGATGAAGGCCATCGCCATGCCGAGGCCGATCGAGCCCTGTTCGAACTGACGCCAGATAAAAGTTGCGATCGTCTGCATGCCAACAGGTGCGACGACGACGGAAGCAACGAGTTCGCGCGAGGCGAGCGCGAAGACGAGCAGCATGGAAGAGGCAAGGCTCGGGAAAACGAGCGGCAGGAGGATACGGCGGAAGGCAGTCACGCCGTTTGCGCCACAGACGCGGGCTGCAGCTTCGAGATTGTCGCCGATTTGTTGGAATGCCGCCGTCGTGTAGCGCACCGGTTGCGGCAGTAGAATGCAGCAATAGGCGAGCAGCAAGATGAATGCGGTGTTGTAAGGCGTGATAGGCAGGCCCGGCATGTTCCAAGCGAGGATGAGGCCGACGGCCACGACGATACCCGGCAGCGCATTCGGCAGAATGGTCATGACATCGATCGCCATCCGGCCGGACATCTTGGTCTTTACGACTGTGTAGGCAGCAGTCACGCCGATCAGGCCCGTTATCAGCGCCGTGCCGATGCCGAGGGAGAAGCTGTTGATCAGCGCCGTCACGGCGCCAGCGCTATTACCGAAGACCGCCATGAAATTGTCGAGGCTGACATTGTCGAGAGCAAGGCCGCCGGAGATCGTGCGCGCTAGCGCGGTCGCAAGGATTGCCAGCAGCGGTACGCCGGTCGCGAGAAACGCCACGACGCTAAAGGCAATCATGACGGGTAGCTTCAGCGTGCCAAGCGGGCGCTTGTCCTTTGCCGTCGGTTTGCCGCCGACCGTCTGGTAGGAGCGCCGTGCCAGGATCCAGCGCTGCAAGAGGAAGGTGACGAGCGACATGGCGACCAGCACCAGCGACAGGATCGCTGCACCCGGCAGATCGATCGGCCAGTCGGTGACACGAAGGTCGATGCCGGTGACCAGCACCTGGAAACCGGCGCGGCGACCGAGCGCTGCAGGCGTGCCATATTCCTCGATCGCAGCGGCAAAGACCAGCATGAGGCTCGCCGTGAGGCCAGGCGCAGACAGTGGCAACGTGATACGCCAGAAGGCGCGTGCCGGCGACGCGCCGAAGACGCGGCCGACATCGGCATAACGTGCGCCGACGGCCTCGACCGTGCGCGACACCGCGAAATAGACAACCGGGAAGGTGTTGAAGGCCATGACCAGTGTCATGCCGAAGATCGAAAACAGGAAGGGTGCCAGATTGAAACCGGCAAGCTGCTGCAGATAACCGCGCGGCTGTAGGGTCATGATCCAGCCGAGCGTGGCGATATAAGGCGGGATCATGAAGGGCACGAGCAGCAGCACGTCCCAGACAGGCGCAAAGGGAATTCTGTAGAGGGCCCGGAAGACGCCGAGCGGCACAGCGACGAGCGCCGAAGCGAACACCACGCAAGCACCGAGCAGGATCGTGTTGCCGCCCATGCGGATCAGCGAACTATCGGCGAGCGTTGTATAGAGAGAGGAGAAAGGGCTTGCAAACGAGCCCTGTCCGAGTTCGGGGAAGATGCCCTGCAGTACCACTGCGATGAAGGGAACGGCAACGACGACAATGAGACCTGCCGTTGCCAGCCAGGCGGCCGGAGCCGTGCCGCCGATGCCGTTTCCTCGCATTGTCTGGACCTTACTTGGCGCCGTAGAGATCGGCGAAGGTCTTCAGCGTTTCCTTACGCTTGCCGTAAAAAGCAGCCGTGTCGTATTTCAGAAGCGTCAGGTCGCTGATCAGCGGACGGCTGGCGGCAACGTCGGTGCGCGACGGCATCAGCATTTCGCCGGCAACCAGGGCCTGACCTTCGTCAGAGAGCATGTAGTCGATGAACTTCTTGGCGTCTTCCTGGTTCTTGGACGACTTCATGATCATGGCCGGGCGCGGCGCGATGACGGTACCGGACTTCGGGAACACGACTTCGATGCTCTCCCCCTTCTTCTGGGCAGCGAGAGCAATGTAGTCGACAGCGCCGAATACGACGGCCTTGGCACCCTGCAGAACCGGGTTCAGGGCGTCAGCATTTGCGCCGGCGATGATGGCGCCGTTTGCCTGCAGAGCCTTGAAGAGCTTCCAGTCGTCCTGGCCGCCGAGAGCAGCGGTCAGTTCGAAGGATGAACCGGACTGCGCCGGATCCGGAATATTGACGAGGTCCTTGTATTCCGGCTTCGTCAGGTCGGCCCATTCGGACGGCTTCGGCGTGCCGCTCTTGGAGTTCCAGACGATGCCGAGAGCCGAGATGCCCTGTGCAACGGCGCCCTCGGACTTCAGGAAATCCGGAACCTTGGCTGCGTTCGGGCTCGAATAGTTGACGAGCCAGCCGCGCTTGGCAAAGTCGTTGGCCGTATCCCAGGAAGCCGAGATGACGACGTCGACAACGGGGTTTGCGGCTTCGGCTTCGATACGGGCCATGACCTTGCCGGTCGTTGCCTGGAAAACATTGACCTTGACGCCGGTCTGCTTGGTGAAGCCGGCCGACAGCTTGTCGATGAGGCTCCGCGGGCCGGCGGTATAAACGGTGACGTCGGCATGGGCGACACCGGCCATCAGGGCGGCGACGACGACGCCAAAAGTGATGCTCTTCAATGACTTAAACATGTTCCAGTTTCTCCTCTATGGATTGGTGTATTTTCTGCTGAAACCAACGGATTTGCGCTGAGTCGATCGAAAGGCCGACCGTCTCGCCGGCACGCAGCTTGGCGCGGCTCAGAACCTGCAATTCCAAGCCGGGCAGACCGGAGAGCGAAACGCTTGCCAGATGCCCATCGCCGCGGAACTGCGAACGCAGCACGGTGGCGGCTAGTCGATCGGGAGAGGCTTCACCGGCCGAGATGCAGGCGACCGGGATCAGCACGCGAGCGCCGTCGCCGGCAACTCCTTCGGCTTCGGTCAGCACGATGTCGCTGTCCTTGAAGTACCAGGCGCGTCCGCGCCGCGCGATATCGGCGAGGCAGCCAAGCCGCAGGAAGTCGGCAACCTCGGGTGTGGCCGGCCGCTCGATCAGGTCGTCAGGCGAGGCAAGCTGCTCGATCAGGCCGGACCGCATGACCGCGACCTCATCAGCCAGCGTCAGCGCCTCGCTATGGTCGTGCGTCACATAGATCGCCGTCAGGCAGAGTGTGGAGATGAGCTCGGCGAGCTCGCCCACCATGTTTTCGCGCAGTTCGCGGTCGAGGTTGGAAAGCGGTTCATCGAAAAGGATAAGCTGCGGCTCGGCGACGATGGCGCGCGCAATCGCCACGCGCTGCTGCTGGCCGCCGGAGAGATCGCTTGGCCGCCGGTCGGCATAGGCCGAAAGGCCGACGCGCTCAAGGGCGCGCATCGTCCGGGTATGGCGCTCCGCCTTGCCGACCCCGCGCATTTCAAGCGGAAAGGAGACATTGCCGCCGACCGTTAGATGCGGCCAGAGCGCATAGTCCTGGAAGACCATGCCGAGCCCGCGCCTCTCCGGGGGAACGAAGGCGCCGGTCGTATCATCGGCAACGATGGTGCCGGCAATCGAAACAGCCCCCTTGGTCGGCGCAAGCAGGCCTGCAACCAGCCTAAGAAGCGTGGTTTTGCCGCAGCCCGAAGGGCCGAGCAACGCCAGCGTCTTGCCCTTTTCCAGAGAAAAATCAATGCCTTTGAGGATCTGCGTTCGCCCGTAGCTCAATTCCAGGCCCGCCGCGGCAACGGCAGAGGACGATCGAATTGTGGGGGCGTTCATGGGCAGACCAAATGTCGCTTTAAAGAAAGTATGGCGACATTTAGGCACCCCGGATGACAGCTCTGCGACAGATCTATTTCAGTTTTATGACAATATCTTCTGCAGAAGCGGACGTTGGCGTCTCGTGCCGGGGTCCACTACTAGGACACGCAGCCTTCACGCCGCCGCGCTTTGCCGCTGTCCAACTTCGACGCATTTTTCAGGCCGTTCCGCGGCTTCAGCACCGCCAAAAGCAGGGGATTTGCATTTTCGGTCGCGCGCAACCATCTAAGTCGCATGATCCCGCGGGAAATGTCGCGACCTCGCATACGCCGGAACGTTTACAGAAAACGAACCATACCGGCTTGCATTCTGAGCCAAAAGCCGATTGCTTAGGAAAATCTACTTCTTCTTCGGCTAGCCGTTAGAAGAGTGCGAGGGGATATAGGCAAACCCGTGGAATTCTGCAGCTTCGCATCGGGATCGATGGTGACTACGATGACGAAGCGGGAAAGCTGGTTTGAAGGAAAATGAGTAACGATCTGTTTCAGGTAAAATTTTGGGGCGTTCGGGGAAGCATTCCCGTGTCAGGCCCGGAATTCGACCGATATGGTGGCAACACCTCCTGCATAGAAATTCGCTGCGGCGAGCACCGGATGATCTTCGACGCAGGCTCGGGACTGCGCGAGGCTGGCCTTTCGCTTCTTGCGGATGAGGTCCATGATGTCGACCTCTTCTTCAGTCACTGCCATTACGATCACATCATCGGCCTGCCCTTTTTCAAGGCGATCTACTACCCGTCGATCAACGTCAACATCTGGTCCGGCCATCTGGACGGCAAGATGAGCACGCGCGAGATGGTCGAGCAGTTCATCAGCCCGCCCTGGTTTCCGGTAAAGACCGATATCTGTCAGGCGACGATGAATTTCCGCGATTTCCATGCGGGCCAGACGCTGACCCCGCATGAAGGCGTCGAAATGCAGACATACATGCTGAACCATCCGGGCGGTGCGATCGGTTATCGCATCCACTGGAAGGGCCGCATCGTGGCGCTGATCTACGACATCGAGCACATTCCGGGCACGCATGATCCGGTGGCGCTTGAGATGATGAAGGACGCCGATCTCGTCGTCTACGACTGCACCTATAACGAAGACGAGATGCAGCGCTTCAAGGGTTTCGGCCACTCTACGTGGCAGCACGGCACTGAACTTGCGAAGATGGCAGGCGCAAAGCGCTTCGCCTTGTTCCATCATGCGCCGTCGCGCACCGATGAACAGCTTGCCGTCATGGAAAGCGAGGCGCAGGCCGCCTTTGCCGGTGCCTTTGCCGCCCGCGACAATCAGGTCGTCGACATCTGATCCTTCACCAACGTGCCTGCTGAAACCCATTCCACAGCGGGGTGGCCTGCGGTCGCCTCAAAGAGTTCGGCAAGGAAATCCCAGGCGGCCGCATCATGCACCAGATGATGCCCGAGCACGCCGATCGGCTCGCTGCTGCCCTCGAACCTGTCCTGCAGCTCGGCGACCAGTGCGCCGATCAGGTCTGCCATCGGCCGCCCGCCACGGGTGCCGTGCCAGTCCATAAGGTCGACATGAGAGTTGACGACGGCAAGCGGGCTTTCGCCCTTGACGCGTCCGTAGGTCGAAAGGGATTCGAAGCCGAGCGCCGACAGCTTAGGAATGAGACCCTTGTCGATTCTGTTCCAGGGCGGAACCAGCATCGTCAGAAAGCGTGTCGGGTAGAGATCCTTCAACTTCAGGAAGCCTTCATAGAGCTCGCCGAGAATGGTCTCTTCCAGCCGTGATCCACCGAGTTCCTGTTTCTTGTCGTCAGGTCCGGCATAATTGTGATGCGCCCAGCCGTGAACCGCGACACTGACATGCGCCTCGTCCGCAAGCCGCTGAGCGAGCGGTGCGCCGGTAAGGGCCGGAATGATCGCAAGCGTAATCGGGATGCCGTAGTTTTTCGTCTCGGCGAGCAGTCGCTCCAGCGCCGCCGTCGGCTCGATTGCATCGTCATCCCGCAGCCAGAGCCTTGCCACGCGGCCGGCGTCGCGCCAGCGCTCCAGCTCCCGATACAACGGCTCGAGGATACTGCTATCGATCATATGCTGCTCCTGCATGATTGCGTAGGATCAAATCCAGTTCTTTCGACGCGCCAGCAAGCGAACGTTCGTCGAGGACGAAGCGGCGGGCGGCGGATGCCATGACGTCACGGGGCGCCCGGTCATCCAGCAGTACGGCAATGGCTCGCGCATAGGCTTGCATATCGCCATCAGGCGTCAGTAGCCCGGTCATATCGGCCTCCACCACGGCAGGCACGCCGGCGGTCTTCTGCGCCACGACAGGAAGACCCGCCGCCTGCGCTTCGAGATAGGCAAGTCCATAGGCTTCGCCGCAGCCTGGCCACACATAGATGCCACTCTTCGAAAGCAGTTCGGCTATCTCTTCCGGCTCCCTCTGGCCGAGCCAGTCGATACGACTGGGGGCAAAACCCGCAAACAGCGCCTCCACCTCAGCCCTTAACGGACCGTCGCCAATGATGCCGAGCGTCCAGGGCCGATCCTCGATCATGCGCAGTGCCGCAGCGAGCATCTTGTAGCTCTCCATCTTGTCACCGGCCCGCATCATGGCCACGCTCACCAAGCGTTGCGGATCGGGAGCAGGCGTTACTGTCTCGAAAAACGCTGTGTCGATGAACGGCTTTATTCGGGCAATACGCGCTTCGGGAAAGACGTCTTCCAATCCTTTCCAGTCGCGTTCGGTAAAGGCGATATTGACCGCCGCACAGCGGATCGCCTCGCCCACCGATTTCTGGAGCAAGGCCCACCCCATTCCGTCGCGCTTGCGCGAATAGGAGGCTTCCGCCGTAACGTAGGGAACCGTGAATTCCGCCGCGATCGCGGGTCCGAAGAGATCGGGGGACTTGTAGTAGGGATGATAGCAGAACCAGAGCTCCGGCTTCGGCTCCTCCCGCCATTTGCGTCGAAGCCGCTCAAGCTCCTCTTTGGCCCTCGCCAGCGCTTCGGCCGCCGCTTCCGGCGTGCCAGCATGGATGCGGAATTCGGACACAACCTCGACCGAATGCCCGGCCATTTCCAGCGCCCGGATCAACAGCCGCGCCATCAACCGGTCACCTGAGGGCACCCGATGGTGCGGCGACTTCATCGGCGCGTAGAAGGCAATCCGCATCGCGACACTCCGCGTATGACAGTGTGTTTCCAATCGGCGCTCGCGCCGTAAGCGAAAATTTCCGCTATTGTCACTATCCTTGAACGATACAGGCAGACATACCGAAGCGATCGTGATTAGACGAGACGATAATTCCGCCCTTTTTCGTCTTCTCTAGTGCATTTGCGATTTGAGCTTCAAGAACAGGAATTGATGACGACGGTCTGGGCCACAGGGATTTTTTCGGAGCGCACGATCAGGAAGGCCCGGCTCGGTTCCGGCCTTGTGATGTTCGTCTTCATCATCCTGCATATGTCAAACCATGCGTTGGGGCTTGTTTCGCTGACGGCAGCCGACGATGCGCGCCGGCTGTTTCTGGCGATCTGGCGCAATCCGCTGGGCACACTGCTCTTCTACGGCTCGGTCCTCGTCCACATGACGCTCGTGCTGCGTGGGCTCTATATGCGTCGCAGCCTCGTCATGCCGAAGAACGAAATGGCACAGATCGTTCTCGGCCTTCTGATTCCTCTGCTGCTCATCGACCATGTCATCGGCACACGCATCGTCCATGCGCTCTACAGCTATACCGACAATTATGAGACGATCGTTCGCACGCTCTGGATCAACTCGCCGAAGGACGGTGTACGCCAGACTTTCGCCCTGCTTGCCGTCTGGATCCACGGCTGTATCGGCATACATTTCTGGCTGCGCTATCGGCCCTGGTACGACAATTCCTCATCGCTACTTCTGGCCATCGCCATCCTCCTGCCCGTGCTGGCGCTGCTCGGTTTCGTCGAGATGGGCCGCACGCTGTCCGATCCCTCTTATATCGAGGCCGAATCCGGACATTACCTGGAAACGATCAATACCCGCTATTACAACGATCCTGAGGCGCGCGAGAAAATCGCGACGATCCGCGCCGGGCTCTACGGCAGCTTCTCCGCAGCGCTTGCCCTCGTCATCCTGGCACGGGCGCGCCGCAGACTGAAAGAGCGGGCGAACCAGGTCGCAGTTCACTATCCCGGCGGCGAGACCGTGCGCGTGCCACGCGGCTTCACAGTGCTGGAGGCAAGCAGGCTTGGCGGCCTGCCACATTATTCGGTCTGCGGCGGCAAGGGTCAGTGTTCCACCTGCCGCGTGCAGATCCTCGGCGATTATTGGACCCTGCCGCCGCCCGACAAGCTGGAACAGACGACTCTGAAGCGCATCAATGCGGCACCCGACGTACGCCTCGCCTGTCAGCTCCGCCCGGATAGGGACTTGACCGTCGCGCCGCTGCTTGTGCCGCAGACAGAGGCTGCCCTTCCCGCTAACAGCCAGGAAACCAGCCCCGGTCGCGAACGCGAGATCGCCGTGCTCTTCTGCGACATGCGCCATTTCACGACGCTGACCGAAACCCGCCTGCCCTTCGACGTCGTCTTCCTGCTCAACCGCTATTTCGGGATCGTCGGCAAGGCGGTGGAACAGGCCGGCGGACGGCTCGACAAATTCATCGGCGACGGCGCCATGGCACTCTTCGGCCTCAACACCACGCCTGAGGAAGCCTGCCGGCAGGCGGTAGCTGCCGCGACCGCGATTGTTGCCGAGGTGGAAAAGCTTGCCGCCGAACTTTCCGACGAACTGCCTTTGCCGCTGCAGATCGTTATCGGTATCCACACCGGCCCGGCAGTCGTCGGCACGATGGGCTATGGGCGGGTACGCAGCCTGACGGCCGTCGGCGATACAGTCAATGTCGCAAGCCGCCTGGAGACGGCGGCCAAGGAGCTTAACGCTGCGATCGTCATTTCCGAGCCGGTCGCGATAGGCGCCGGCATTGATCTGGAAACGGTCGAAAGCTGCGAAATCAATGTGCGTGGCCGGGCGCTCCCCTTGAAAGTCTACGTCATTCCGAGAGAGAAAGCCGCCGAACCGCTCAAGGAAAGACAATAATGTCCGGCCATGCATGGCTTACTGGCAAATATTGGAAGCGCCGTTTGCGTAAGGCGCGCAATGCGCTGGCCACACGTTTCTTTGACACCCGCCCCGGCCGCCGGCTGCTGATCGAGAATATCGGGCCACGTGTCACCTCCATGACGATCGATGCCGGCGATCATCTGATGAGTTTTTCACCTACCGACTATATCGGCCGCAAGGTCTTCCGGAAGGGCCATTTCGAGCGCGAGGCAGTCGACCGGCTGCTCGTGATCCTGCGCCAGCGCGGTCTTCTGAAGAAGGGCAGCATGCTGCTGGAGATCGGCGGCAATATCGGCACACAGACAGTCTATTTTGCGCTCGCCCGCGCATTTGCCGGGATCATCAGCGTCGAGCCAGATCCGCGCAATTTCCGCCTTCTGGAACAAAATATCCGCCAGAACGGTCTTATCGACACGGTGCGCCTCGTCAACTGCGCCGCGGGCGAAGGTGAAGGCGAGATCGACTTTTTTTTGAACAGCGCCAATCACGGCAAGAGCAGCGCCATCCGCCAGAGCGCCAGCGACCGGAAGATCAGTGTTCCGGTGCGGTCCGTGACCGGCATCCTCGACGAGCTCGGCATCGACCAGACTGCCATCGGACTCGTCTGGATGGATATCGAGGGTTACGAGCCGGTTGCCTGCCGCTCGATGCTACCGTTGCTTGCCCGCCGCGCGCCTCTCTATATGGAATTCACGCCGCTCTTTTACGGCCAGGAGGGCACAAAGGCCTTCATTCGCACGCTCGCAGGCTTCTACGAGGATTGCCTCGTGGTCTTCGAGGACGGCGAGAAGGAGATGAAAGTCCGTGATCTGCCGGGCGGATTCGATCAGTATGACGTGCTGTTCCTGCCTTAGACCGAAGCAGAGCTATCGGGTGGGCTGTATCGCCAGCGATTGATGGCAATGCACACCGGCGAGGACGCCTGAGGCGGAAGCGAGCGTGGCGTTATGCATGGCGCTTGCCGCATCGCCGGCTGCAAAGACACCCTTGACGGAGGTTTCCTTGTTATCGCCGGTCCGGATGAGCGGGCCGAACGGACCGTCGTCGAAGACACAGCCGAGTTGTTCGGCAACCGGGCTTGCCATTGCCGTTTTCGGAGCGACGAACACAGCGTCCAGCCGCACGACCCGGCCATCGCCGAGGCGAACGGCCTCAAGCCTGGGAGTGTCGCCCAATAATTCCACGACAGGGCTGCGCTCGATCCGTACACCGCGAGCGGTCAGCCCTGCGAGTTGCCCTTCATCCGGCTCGAACAGCGCTTGGGTGAAATAGGTTGTCTCTCCCCAGTCGGGAATTAGCATGGCCGCATGTGCCGAATGCGGATGGTTTGCGAGAACGCCGAGCTTACCACCGCTCACCTCATAACCGTGGCAATAGGGGCAGTGCAGCACGGAGCGCCCCCATCGGTCCCGCAGCCCGGGGATTTCAGGCAGCGTGTCGCTTATGCCGGTTGCCAGGACGATGCGCGCTGCCCTTTCTTCGTCACCACCCGTGATGCCAATGACGAATTCGTCGCCATCGGCACGCGCCTGAACAACCTCCCCGTCGCGAATGGTGACGGTCGGATAAAGCGAAAGCTGCCGCTTTCCCTCCCGCATGATCGCTGTCGGTGTCTGGCCGTCCTGGCCCAGGAAGCCATGTGACGCCTGCGAAAACCGATTGCGCGGCGCGCCTGCATCGACAAGCAGAACGCGACGGCGCGCCCGGGCAAGCTGCATGGCCGCGGACAAGCCGGCGAAATTTCCGCCGATGACGATGACCTCGAATGACATGAAACCCTCTTTGACGCTGGCCCAATCACGAAGCAACATAAGTTACATGAAACAGCACGGTCAAGCATCATGTTACTTGTCTTGTTACGATCCACTTGTGATAATGACCCCATTCGACCGACGGGAATAGAATCTTATGCGCAATGACAGCCGCCTTTCACGCATGCTGCACGTGCTGATCCACATGGATCGGCACGAGCATTCGGCGACCTCCGAAATGATTGCAAAGATGCTGAACACCAATCCCGTCGTCGTCCGCCGCACCATGGCCGGCCTTCGCGAACAGGGCTATGTCCGTTCCGAAAAGGGGCATGGCGGGGGTTGGACGCTGGTGCGTCCGTTGTCGGAAATCACCCTGCTCGATGTCTACCACGCCATAGGCGAGCCGCATCTTTTCGCCATCGGCCCAGCCGACGATCAACCGAAATGCCTTGTGGAACAGGCCGTGAATGCCGCTATCGAGGGTGCGATGAAGGAGGCACAGGCCCTGCTCCTGCGGCGATTGGGCAGCGTGACGCTGGACAAAATCGCGGCCGACTTCGAGGCAAAATTTGCCGCGCTTTCGGCTACATCCTATTCCTGCGCCTCATAAGCCCGGATTATTTCCGGCGGTAGAGAAAATAGCGCCCCTCCTTGATGCCGCCGGGCAGAGGCAGCGGCAAAAGCTCGGGATGTTCCAGTGGCAGGCCGCTAACGGCGATGCCGTGATGGGTAAGCACGCCAGCCATCAATTGCGGCAGCCAGGTCAGCGTCACGGCGTCGATCTCGTCATGGCCGGTGCCGATATCGGCATGGGCGAGCGCGGCATTGATCCCGAGGAACGCCTGGCCGGTATCGCGGATATTGCCCGTCACCATATTTTCGGCCGGCGGCGTGGAGGTGGAATAGGAGCGTATTTCCCAATCGAAGGCAATGATGCGGCGATCGGGAAAATGCTCGCGCAGATGGTCGTAGGTGCGGCCGTTGCCGAGTCCGAATTCGAGCACCGGCCCCTCCACCTCTTCCACCAGATCGATGATGGCATCGAGAATATCGCGTTGAGCCGTCAATCGGCGAATGAAGCTGTCGAGGCGGCTCATCTTGTCCTGTCCGTCATAAAATATGTCAGTGGTGCTACCATATCGATGCAGTGTAAGTCGATTGCCGGAAACGCAAATTGCCATTGCAGCGGCAACACGGGTCTGTGATAAACTCGGCCTCATGAACGAGATGTCCAATGACGCATTCTTCGCCAACGTGCCGGTCTTCAGCGACTTCGAAGGCGTGACCGATGAGAGCAATTACCAGCCGCTGCCCGAAGGGTGGGTGCTGGCGATGGCCGATATCGTCGGCTCGACGAAAGCGATTTCCGGCGGCCGCTACAAGGACGTCAACATGGCCGGCGCCAGCGTCATTTCCGCAGTGCTGAATGCCGTCGGCAAAGGCGACTATCCCTTCGTCTTTGCCGGTGACGGCGCGCTGATCGCCTTACCCGCTTCGCTTGAGAAGGAAGCGCGCGTGGCGCTTGCCGCAACGCAGGTCTGGGTGAAGGAGGATCTTGACCTCGATCTTCGTATCGCCATCGTGCCGATCGCCGATATCCGCGCGGAAGGTCTCGATGTGCGCGTCGCCCGCTATTCGGCAAGTGCTTACGTCACCTATGCGATGTTTTCCGGCGGTGGCACGATCTGGGCCGAGAAGAACATGAAGATGGGCCGGTACGGCGTCAAAAAGGCTGGACCCGGCACTCGGCCGGATCTGAGCGGCCTCTCCTGTCGCTGGAGCCCGATCGAGGCCCGCAACGGCGAGATCGTCTCGATCATCGCCGTACCCGGCGAGGATGGTCCGGGCCCGGAATTTCAAGCTCTCGTTGCCGGTATCGTTTCGATCACAGCCGAACAGAACCGCAGCGGGCATCCCGTGCCGGAAGACGGGCCGGAGCTTGGATTCTCGATGAAGGGCATCAATCGGGAGGTGAATGCTACGGCGCCGGAGGGCAAACGCCTGCGGCAAAAGTTCCTCATTCTGCTGCAGATCGGCCTGATCGTTTTCCTGCACAAATTCGGCATCACCTTCGCCCATTTCAACGCGCGCCGCTACAAGAAGGACGTCTCGGGCAATTCGGATTTCCGCAAATTCGACGACGGGTTGAAGATGACCATCGACGTCGACGCCGCCCACTTCGCCCGCATCGAGATGCTATTGAAGCAGGCGCAGGAAAAGGGCGTGGCGCGTTACGGCTTGCACCGCCAATCATCGGCACTGATGACCTGCTTCGTACCGACGCCGTTGTCGCGCGACCACATGCATTTCATCGATGGCGCTGCCGGCGGTTACGCCGTCGCCGCCAGCCAGATCACCGGCAAGCAGCTTTCCGATGTGCTCGTTACGCCTTGATGACGTGATCGGCAGTAAGGCCGAGCCGGCTGAAGACGTTTCGGGTATCGACAATCAGTTTGGCGCTCTTCGAAAGAGCCGCATAGTCGATCACGTCGTGATCGGTCGCGATGAGAACCGCGTCGTATCCCGCAATGGCTTCCGGCGTCAGGTCGATGGAGTTCCGGCCCTTCAGCGCCTGATATTCACGGGTCGGCGGAATCTCCGCGACGAAGGGATCATGATAGTCCGCCTTGCCGCCGCGCTCCTCGATGATTTCAATCAGGCGCAGCGACGGGCTTTCCCTGATATCGGCAACGTTTTTCTTATAGGCGAGGCCAAGCACGAGGACGCGTGAGCGGCTGAGCGCCTTGCCGGCACGAATATCCAGCGCCTCGGCCAGCTTGCCGACGACATAGCGCGGCATCGCCGAATTGATTTCGCCGGCAAGCTCGATGAAGCGTGTCGGCAGCTCGTATTCACGCGACTTCCAGGTGAGGTAGAAAGGGTCGATCGGAATGCAGTGACCACCGAGACCAGGACCGGGATAGAAAGGCATATAGCCGAACGGCTTGGTCTTGGCGGCGTCGATGACTTCCCAGACATCGATGCCCATTGCCGCATAGACGGTCTTCAGCTCGTTGACGAGTGCGATATTGACCGAGCGGAAGATGTTTTCGGTGAGCTTGACCGCTTCCGCCGTTGCATTGGAGGAGACCGGAACGACGGTCGAGACGACGGCACCGTAGAAAGATTTCATCAGCGACAGGGCCTGCGTGCCATCGCCTGCAACGACCTTCGGGATCGTCGCGGTGTGGTAATGCTGATTGCCGGGGTCTTCGCGCTCCGGCGAGAAACCGACGAAGAAGTCGGAGCCGGATTTCAGGCCGGTCCCTTCGAGAATGACCTTCACGATGTCATCGGTCGTGCCGGGATAGGTTGTCGATTCTAGCACGATGAGCTGGCCCGGCCGCAGATGGGCGGCGATCGACCGCGACGTCGCCTCCACGAAGGAAAGATCGGGATCGCGATGTTTGGTGAGCGGCGTCGGCACACAGATGACGATCACGTCGCAATCAGAAAGGCTGGCGAAATCGGTCGTCGAGGAGAACCGCCCCGCATCGATCTCGGCCGTCAGCGCCTCGCTCGTCACCGCATCGATATAGGAGCGGCGGGCATCCAGCGCGACGATCTTCTTCGGATCGATATCGAAGCCGGTCACGGCAAAGCCGCTGCGCGCCACAGCGATCGCCAGCGGCAGGCCGACATAACCAAGACCTATGATGCCGGCGCGCGCAGTGCGGGCCTCAATCTTCTTTGAGAGCGTCTCGAAAGTGGAAAAGCGTGCGTCCAAGGCCATGCCTTTTGCAAAAAGTGAATCCAAACGCTGATCTAATGCATGATCGCGGCAAATTAAACCCAGCCCGCTCGCAGTGTCTGGTCGTGCTGCGCCTTGGAATCTTCAACAGGGTGTGGCCAAAATGACTCGGGGTCGCCATCCCGGCAACCGGGACGCACAAAAAAAATCAGAATCCCATTGTTTCGCACTTTCAGCGTGCCTATTTTGGCAAATGATAATGAACCACTTTGCAAAGATTGCTCGCCCGTTTCCAGGAGGTCGGAAGCCGGCGGGTGTCATAGCCGGTCATCGGCAATCGTTGACACGATAATACCGCTCGTACATCCTGATTTCTTTGTGATCTGCTCATTCTGAATGGGCAGGTCCGGGTTGTTTTTGCCTTTCGGGATGGACGTGCGCCATGAGGATAATACCAAGAATGAGCACGATCGAATCCAGCGTATCCTCCATTTTGTTGGACCGTGTTGCTGAATGGCTGACGAATTCTTCGCTGGCCGGTGACGACCTTGAAAACATCGTGCGCGGTTTCTGCGAGCGGCTTGCGGCCGCCGGCCTGCCACTCGCGCGCGTGCACCTGACCTTCTCAATGCTGCATCCGCTTTACGACGCGCTGAGCTTTACCTGGAAGCGCTCCAGCGGCGTGACCATCGAGGGCTTCCGCATGCCGGCCGGCCAGAAGCCGGACCGTTTCCTGCAGAGCCCTTATTTCCATCTTCTCGACAACAATCTGCAGCATATCCGCCGCCGCATCATGCCTGACGGCCCGAGCGAATTTCCGATCTTTGAGGATCTCCGGCAGGAAAAGGTCACCGATTACCTCGCCTTCGTGCAACCCTTCGGCGACGGTTCGGTGCAGGGCATGATGGGCTCCTGGTCGACCGATAGCCCGGCCGGCTTTTCCGACGATATGATCGACGCGCTGCTGCGCATGCAGAACCATCTGGCGGTTGCCGCCAAGATGGCGGTGCTTGCCAAGCTCGCCAACAATATGCTGACCACCTATCTCGGCGGCGATGCTGGCAAACGCGTGTTGAACGGCCAGGTTCGCCGTGGCGATGGTGAGACGATCCGCGCCGCTCTCGTCATGGCGGATATGCGCGAATCGACCATGTATGCCGAGAAGGAAGGCAGGCAGGCCTACATCGATACGCTCAACCAGTTCTTCGACGCGATCGCCGCGCCCTTCAATCGCAACGGCGGCGAAATCCTGAGTTTCCTCGGCGACGGCTTCCTGGCCGTGTATCCCTGCGGTCGCCACAAGGACCCGTCCAAGATCGCCTGCGAGGCAGCGCTTTCAGCAGTGCATCATGCGCAGGCGCGGGTTGCTGAACTGAACAAGGATCGCGAGGCGAAGGGCCTTCCGAAGATCGGCTACGGCATCGGCCTGCATGTCGGCAATGTCATGTTCGGCAATGTCGGCCTGAAGGACCGCCTTACCTTCTCCGCCTTCGGCTCTGCAGTGAACGAGGTGCAGCGCCTGCAGGTGCTAACGAAGAAATACAGCCGCGAGGTCGTCGCGAGCCAAGCCTTCGCTGGTTATTGCGGCGGCGAATGGATCACGCTCGGCGAGGAAAAGCTGCGCGGCATTCGCCAGAAGGTGACGGTGCTGCAACCGCGGGCGCCGGCATCCGGCCTCCATGTCGACGAAGGCTTCCGCGAATCCGTTCAGAACGGCCTTTCGGAAGCCGAACAGGTCATCATGCTTCACCGCGACAAGAAACAGGTAAAACGTACGCCGATCGAAAAATTCATTCAGTAATCACGCGCGAACATTGCAGCCGCTTTAGCCGCTGCACCGTACATGAGAACCCTCGCATCAAGCGCCTTGTAAAATAGACGCCATGCGGTGCTTTTCCCCATGCCTGTCATCAACTAGACACCCCGTTTACGGTACGATAGTGTGCCTTAACGGGAACACAAAAGACTGGGGAATTTCGTTGGTATGGCGTCTGCAGCCGATCTGTTGCGTATTGAGAATCTGGACGTCGCCTTCTCCGTTTTCGGCGACCGACTGCGCGTCGTAAAGGAAGCCAATCTCCGCATCCTGCCGGGGAAAGTGACTGCCCTCGTTGGCGAAAGCGGCTCCGGCAAATCTGTTATCAGCCAGTCGATCATGGGCATCCTGCCGGCACCGGCCCATGCGAGCGGCCGCATCCTGTTTACCGACCCGCTGGATGGCAAGGCGACCGATATTCTCTCCCTGTCGCGTGATAGCGCCGAAATGCGCGACCTGCGCGGCCGCCGTATGGCGACCATCTTCCAGGAGCCGATGACGTCGCTCTCACCGCTCCACACGGTCGGTAATCAGATCGGCGAGGTTTTGCTGATCCACACGAATGCCGACAAGAAGGAAGCGCGCGAGCGCACCGAGGAAATGCTTGGCCTCGTCGGCTTTTCCAATCCGAAACGCACCTACGACATGTATCCGTTCGAGCTTTCGGGCGGCATGCGCCAGCGCGCCATGATCGCCATGGCGCTGATCTGCAAGCCGGCGCTCCTGATTGCCGACGAGCCGACCACCGCGCTCGACGTGACGATCCAGGCCCAGATTCTCGAACTGCTGCGCGACCTGCAGGCCAAGCTTGGCATGGCCATGCTGCTCATCACCCACGATCTCGGGGTCGTCGCCAATATGGCCGATGAAGTGGTGGTGATCTATCACGGCGAGATCATGGAAGCCGGCCCGGTCGAGGCAATCTTCCGCAATCCGCAACATCCCTATCTCAAGGCCCTGATGGCTGCGGTTCCGCATTTCGACATGAAGCCGGGCGAGCGCTTGAAAGCTCTGCGGGAGGTTCCGGTCAACCTGGAATCGATGATCGGCAAGAAGAAGCCGGTCGAAAAGGAAGCGCCCGGCGTGCTCCTTTCCGTCGCCAACCTTTCGAAGACCTACAAGACACGCAAGCGTAGCTTCTTCGGCGGCCAGGAAGCCACGGTCGTGCACGCTGTCGACGACGTCAGCTTCGATATCCGCCGTGGCGAATGTCTGGGGCTCGTCGGCGAATCCGGCTGCGGCAAAACGACCGTCAGCAAGATCCTCATGCGCGCGATCACGCCTGACAGCGGCGCGGTCGTCTTCAACGACGGCAAGGATGTCATCGACGTCCTCTCCGTCAAGGGTTCGGAACTGCAGGACCTGCGCACCAAGATCCAGATGGTGTTTCAGGACCCGGTTTCTTCGCTTTCGCCGCGCATGACGGTGCGCAATATCCTCAGCGAGCCGCTCGAAATCCACGATCGTGGCAACAGCGCCGAGCGCAGGGCCAAGGTCGAGGCGCTGATGGGCGCGATCGGCCTCGACCGGCGCTACCTCAACCGCTATCCACACAGCTTCTCCGGTGGCCAGCGCCAGCGCATCGGGATTGCCCGCGCGCTCGCCCTTGGCCCCAAGCTTCTCATCCTCGACGAACCGGTATCGGCCCTCGACGTGTCTGTGCAGGCGCAGATCCTCAACCTTCTGAAAGATCTGCAGAAAGAACTGGGGCTCACCTATCTGTTCATCTCGCACAATCTCGCAGTCGTCGACTACATGGCAGACCGCATCGCAGTCATGTGCAAGGGCCGTATCGTCGAGATCGCCCCGCGTGAGATCATTCTGCGCAATCCGGTTCACCCCTATACGAAGTCATTGCTTGCCGCCGTTCCCTTTCCGGATCTCGACCGGCCGCTCGACTTCAAGGCGCTGCAGGAAAACGGAGCGGCCGATAAGCAGAATTGGGGGCCTGTCTTCCGGGCGGACCACGATGACGCCTCCGAACTCGCTTATGCCGATCTCGGCGGCGGCCATCTGGTGCGCGCCCGCAAGGGCGCCGATGCGAAGGAGCTAGTCTGATGGTGACGCGCCGCATCTTTCTCGGTGGCCTGATCGGTTCGGTCATCGCGCCTTCGGTGCTTCGGGCCCAGCAGGTCGCCGAGCCAGAATTTTTGAAGGCCAGGGTCGCTGACGGCAGTCTGCCGCCAATGGCTGAGCGCATTCCGACTGAGCCGCGTATCGTCAATCTCAAGGACATGGGCCGCGTGCCCGGCAGCTATGGCGGCAATGTGCGCACCATCATCGGCGGTGTGCGCGATATCCGCTACATGACGGTCTACGGCTATTCCCGGCTGGTCGGCTATGACACGAAGCTGCAGTTCCAGCCCGATATCCTGCGCGACTTCACCTCGGAGAATGACACGATCTTCACCTTCCGTCTGCGCGAGGGGCACAGATGGTCGGACGGTCATCCCTTCACGGCGGAAGCCTTCCGCTACTGGTGGGAAGAAGTCATCCTCAACAAGGAACTGACGCCCGGCGGCGGCGCTCTGGAGCTGCGTCCGCACGGCTCCCTGCCGCGCTTCGAAGTGCTCGACGAGCTGACTGTGCGCTATAGCTGGGACAAGCCCAACCCGGTTTTTCTGTCGGCGCTTGCCGGACCTCTGCCGCTCGTTATCTATGGCCCAGGCCATTACCTGAAACAGTTCCACAAAGGCTTTCAGGACAAGGCCAAGCTCGAAGAGCTGATGAAAAAGAACCGCGCCAAGAAGTGGGCCGATCTGCACATCAAGATGGCCCTCGCTTCCCGACCCAACAATCCCGATCTGCCGACGCTCGATCCCTGGCAGAACCGCACGGCTCCGCCGGCCGATCAGTTCGTCTTCGAGCGCAATCCGTTCTTCCACCGTGTGGACGAGAACGGCATGCAACTGCCCTATCTCGACCGCTTCATCCTCAACGTATCCTCCTCCTCGATCATCGCTGCCAAGGCGGGTGCGGGCGAATCCGACCTGCAGGCGACCGGCATCGACTTCAACGACTACACCTTCCTGAAAGAGGCTGAAAAGCGCTTCCCGGTGAAGGTCAATCTCTGGAAGATGGCGCGCGGCTCGCGCATCACACTGTTGCCGAACCTCAATGTCGCCGACGAAGCCTGGCGCACGCTCTTTCGCGACGTGCGCTTCCGCCGAGCCTTGTCGCTGGCGATCAACCGGCATGAGATCAACATGGTGGCCTTCTACGGCCTCGGCAAGGCGAGTGCCGATACGGTGCTGCCCGAAAGCCCGCTCTTCAAGCAGGAATATGCCGACGCCTATGTGAATTTCGACCCCGACACCGCCAACAAGCTGCTCGACGAACTCGGCCTCGACAAGCGCGACAGCGATGGCATCCGCCTGCTGCCTGACGGGCGCCGCGCCGAGATCACCGTCGAGACCGCCGGCGAGAGCAATCTCGACACGGACGTTCTGGAACTCGTGCACGATCACTGGGCCAATATCGGTCTAGCGCTCTTCACCCGCACCTCGCAGCGCGACGTCTTCCGCAATCGCGCCATGAGCGGCTCGATCATGATGTCGATCTGGTACGGGCTGGATAACGGCGTGCCGACCGCCGACATGTCTCCCTATGGACTAGCCCCTACGCTCGATGACCAGCTTCAATGGCCGCTCTGGGGCATGTACTATCTTTCGGCCGGTCAGGAGGGCAAGGCGCCCGATCTGCCAGAGGCGGCCGAGCTTGTGGATCTCCTGAATCAGTGGGGCGCAAGTGCCACGACGGAAGAGCGTGAGGTTATCTGGCACAAGATGCTGTCCCTCTATACCCAGCAGGTCTTTTCGATCGGCCTCATCAACAGCACGCTGCAGCCGATCCTCAGATCCGCCAAAATGCAGAACGTGCCGGAGCACGCGCTCTACGGCTTCGATCCGACCTCTTTCCTCGGCGTCTACATGCCGGACACCTTCTGGTTCAAGGAGGCCTGAGCGATGATCCGCTATATCCTCTGGCGTATCGCCGCCATGGTGCCGACCCTGCTCGTGATATCGGCGCTGGTCTTCGTCATCATCGAACTGCCGCCGGGTGACTTCTTCGAAAGCCAGATCGCCGAACTGCGCGCCCAGGGCGAGACTGCAAACCTGCAGGAAATCGAGGAGCTGCGCCATCAATACGGCTTCGACCAACCGGAGATCGTGCGTTACTTCTTCTGGGTCGGCGGCATGCTGCACGGCGATTTCGGCTATTCGTTCGAATATCAGCTGCCGGTTTCCGACGTTGTGGGCGACCGCCTGTGGCTGACGATCCTCGTCTCCTTCTCAACCATCCTTCTCACCTGGCTGATCGCCTTCCCGATCGGCATCTATTCGGCGACCCATCAATATAGCTGGGGCGATTACGGGTTGACCTTCCTGGGCTTGCTCGGCATCGCCATCCCGAACTTCATGTTGGCGCTGATCCTGATGTATTTCGCCAATGTCTGGTTCGGGCTCTCCATCGGCCATCTGATGGACCAGCAATATCTGAACCAGCCGATGAGTTGGGAGAAGGCGAGGTCGATCCTTGCTCACCTCTGGATCCCCGTCGTCATTGTCGGAACGGCCGGCACAGCCGGCATGATTCGCCGCCTTCGCGCCAATCTGCTCGACGAGATGCAGAAGCAATATGTGACGACGGCGCGCGCCAAGGGCCTGCATCCGATACGCGCCCTTATCAAATATCCGCTGCGCATGGCGCTCAACTTCTTCGTTGCCGATATCGGCTCGATCCTGCCGTCTATCATATCAGGCGCCGAGATCGTCGCCATCGTGCTGTCCCTGGAGACGACCGGGCCGATGCTGATCAAGGCGCTGCAGAGCCAGGACATGTACCTTGCCGGTTCGTTCCTTATGTTCCTCGCTTTCCTGAACGTCATCGGCGTGCTGATTTCCGATATCGCACTCGGCTTCCTCGATCCCCGCATCCGTCTGCAGGGCAGGAGCACCAAATAATGTCGCCCCTACCCGCACCAGGTGCACCGCTGCCGCATTATGTTTCGACTGCCCCGTTCGATCCGATCGCAACGGAGACGATGACATCAGCGCAGTCGCGTATCCACCTCGCCTCGCAGAAGCAGCTCATGTGGTGGAAGTTCAAGCGCCACAAGCTGGCGCTTGCATCCGGCATTTTCCTTGCCGTGGTCTATCTGATGATCCTGATCGTCGAGTTCCTGGCGCCTTACGGGCTGCATACCCGCAACGTCGACTTTATCCATTCGCCGCCTCAGCGCGTCCGTCTTTTCGACAGCCAGGGCAATTTCGTCGGCCCCTTCGTCTATGGCCGGCAGATGACGCTCGATATCGACACCCTGCACCGTCTCTATACCGACAATCAGAAGGACATCCAGCCGATCCGCTTCTTCTGCCGTGGTGATGGCTACAAACTCTGGGGGCTTGTCGCTTCCAATTATCATCTCGTTTGTCCGGCAATCGGCGGGCAGATGTTCCTGCTCGGCACCGACCGTCTCGGCCGTGACGTGCTTTCGCGCATCCTTTATGGCGCGCGCATCTCGCTCACCATCGGGCTGATCGGTATTTCCATCAGCTTTGTGCTCGGCATCGTCATCGGCGGCCTTGCCGGTTATTGGGGCGGCGTCTTCGATCTCATCGTGCAGCGCCTGATCGAAGTGCTGCAATCACTGCCCTCGCTGCCGCTTTGGATGGCGCTTGCCGCCATCATGCCTGTGACGTGGAGCCCGATCGTCATCTATTTCGGCATTACCGTCATTCTTGGCATCATCGACTGGACAGGTCTCGCCCGCGCCGTGCGCTCCAAGCTTCTGGCACTGCGTGAGGAAGATTATGTCCAGGCCGCCCAGCTCATGGGTGCCAGCACCCCCCGTGTCATCGGCCGGCATCTCGTGCCCGGTTTCATGTCGCATCTCATCGCATCCGCCACGATTTCCATCCCTGGTATGATCCTCGGTGAGACGGCGCTTTCCTTCCTCGGCCTCGGCCTGCGGCCGCCCATCACCAGCTGGGGCATCCTGCTGACGGAAGCCAAGAGCGTAAGCGTGATCGCCTTCTACCCATGGCTGTTGTTCCCGATCGTTCCGGTGGTGCTGGTGATTTTGGCGTTCAATTTTCTGGGAGATGGCTTGCGCGATGCGGCAGATCCCTACAAATAACGTCGAGCTCGGCAGGGTGCTTCGCGTCCGCCGCCTCGTGGCCTCCGATTTACGGGGGTGGTAGAAGTATGTCGTCCACCTCAGAGGGCACCCACATGGCCAGACGCCTCGAAGATGCGCGCATCCTCATGTACAGCCACGATACATTCGGCCTCGGCCATTTGCGCCGTTGCCGCACGATCGCTCATGCCCTCGTCGAGGATTATCGCGGCCTGAACATCCTGATCATCTCGGGCGCGACGATTGCCGGCGCCTTCGATTACCGCGCCCGAGTCGATTTCGTGAAGATCCCGAGCGTCATCAAGCTTCGCAACGGTGAATATACGTCGCTCGCCAGCCATATCGATCTTCAAGACACGCTGAAGATGCGCGAATCGAGCATTCGTCATACGGCCGAAACCTTCCAGCCCGATATCTTCATCGTCGACAAAGAGCCTATGGGCCTGAAGGGCGAGATTGAGGAAACGCTTGCCTATCTGAAGTCGCGCGGCACCACTCTGGTGCTTGGTTTGCGAGAGATCATGGACGCACCACATCTGCTTGAAGCCGAGTGGAAGAGAAACAGCGTCATGCAGAAGATCGACCAGTATTACGACAGTATCTGGGTCTATGGGCCGCCGGATTTCTACGATCCGCTTGTCGGCCTGGACGTGCCCCCGGGGGTCCGCCGCAAGATGGATTTCGTCGGTTTCCTGCAGCGTAGCGTCTCCAAGGGCAAGAACTCGCTGAATGCCCGCAAGGATGACTATATCCTGGTGACGACAGGCGGCGGCGGCGATGGCTCCGATCTCGTTCACGACGTGATGAATGCCTATGAGGCCGACGAGACGCTGACGCAGAAGGCGCTTGTCGTGCTTGGTCCGTATATGCCGGCGGCCGAACGTGCAAAGCTGGTGAAAAAAGGGGAGAAGATCTCCTATATCGAGGTGATCGAATTCGACAATCACATGGAAGAGTTGATCGACGGCGCGACCGCCGTCGTCGCCATGGGAGGCTACAACACCTACTGCGAGATCCTCTCCTTCGACAAGCCGGCGCTCATCGTGCCGCGCGTCGCCCCGCGCGAGGAGCAGCTTCTGCGCGCCCGCCGCGCCAGCGAACTCGGTCTCATCGACATGCTGCTGCCTGAGCAGTCGGCCGACCCCTCCGTCATGGCGGAGACGCTGAAGCGCCTGCCCTCTCGGCTGCCGCCGTCGAAGAGTGGCTGCAACATGCACCTCGAAGGGCTGGATCATATTTCCCGCACCGTTGGCGGATGGCTGGACAGCCGCGGACGCCATCTTTCCCTCGTCGGCGCAGAATAAAGAGCCATCCTTTGCCGCCACGCCGCAAGATCCTCGTTGTGCTGAAAGGCTATCCCCGCCTTTCGGAAACCTTCATTGCCCAGGAATTGCTCGGTCTCGAAAAGGCCGGCTTCGACCTGACTCTGATTTCCATGCGCCGGCCGACCGACAAGAAGCGTCATCCTGTCCATGACGAGATCAAGGCGCGCGTCGTCTATCTGCCGGAATATTTGCACGAAGAGCCGATCCGTGTCCTGAATGGCCTTTTCGCCGGTTTTTCGAAACCAGGCTTCGGTGCCCTGATGAAGCGTTTCTTCGCCGATCTGCCGCGCGATATCTCCCGCAACCGCCTCCGCCGGCTCGGACAGGCCTTGGTGCTGGCGCGCGAATGGCCTGACAACGGCGAATGGCTGCATGCTCATTTCATCCACACCCCGGCTTCCGTGACGGAATATGCGAGCATTCTGACAGGCACGCCCTGGACCTGCTCGGCCCATGCCAAGGATATCTGGACCTCGCCCGACTGGGACCTCGGCCAGAAGCTTGGAAGCGCACGCTGGGCCGTGACCTGCACCCGCAGCGGCTACGAGCATATGAAAGCGCTGACCGGCCGCAAAGATGCGGTACATCTGAGCTATCACGGTCTCGACCTTGCCCGCTTCGGCCATTTCGCCGGCGAGCGCTCGAACCGTAACGGCAGCGATCCCGCCGACCCCGCTTTCATCCTCAGCGTCGGCCGCGCGGTGGAAAAGAAGGGCTATGACGTACTGCTGCGCGCCCTTGCCCTGCTACCGAAAGAACTGAACTGGCGCATGGATCATATCGGCGGCGGCGAGGAGCTTTCCAAGCTGAAGAAACTTGCGGCTGAACTCGGCCTTGCCGAGCGCATCACCTGGAAAGGCGCGCTGGCGCAGGAAGATGTGCTTGACCACTATCGCCGCGCCGATCTCTTCGCGCTCGCCTGCCGCATTGCCGCCAATGGCGACCGCGACGGACTGCCGAATGTGCTGGTCGAGGCCTCCAGTCAGCGGCTCGTCTGTCTTTCCACCAATGTCTCAGGCGTACCGGAACTGCTGAGCGATGGTGAGAACGGTCTGGTCGTGCCACCGGAAGATCCGTCGGCTCTTGCAAAAGCACTCGAGACGGTGATCCGCAGTCCCGATCTGCGCAAGCGGCTGGGCGACGCGGCCGAGGAGCGCGTGCGCGGCCACTTCGATTATCACTCCAGCATCCGACAGTTGAGTGGCCTGTTCGAGGCAGAATGGCAGAAGGCGTCATGACGGCTCCCCGCATCTTCTTTTATGTCCAGCATCTGCTCGGCATCGGCCACATTGCGCGTGCGAGCCGTATCGCCAATGCATTAGTGAAGGACGGTTTCGAGGTAACGGTCGTTACCGGCGGCCTGCCCGTGCCGGGTTTTCCGGGCGAGAGTGTCAAAACGGTCGAATTGCCGCCGGTCGTCGCCAGTAATGTCGGCTTTTCCGGCCTTGCCAATGCCGATGGAAAGCCGGCCGACGAGAAATTTCTCTCCAATCGCCGCGACCTCCTTCTCAAAGCCTTCGACAAAGAAAAGCCTGACGTTGTCATCCTCGAGGCTTTTCCCTTCGGGCGCCGGCAGATGCGCTTCGAATTGCTGCCGCTGCTCGAGGCGATCGAAAAGGCCAGCCCACGCCCGAAGCTTTTGAGTTCCGTGCGCGACATTCTGCAGGAAAACCGCAAGCCTGGTCGCGACGAGGAAACCGTCAAGCTGGTCAAGGACCATTTCGACGCCGTGCTCGTCCATGGCGATCCTGACTTCGTGCGTCTGGAAGATACTTTCCCTCTGACAGCTGAGATCGCCGATCGGCTGCGCTATACCGGTCTTGTTGCTCCGTCGCCCGCGCCAGAACCATCCGAGACATTCGACATCATCGCCTCGGCCGGTGGTGGCGCCGTCGGGCTGGAGCTGATCCGCGCCGCGCGCGATGCGGCCGCACTCATGTCTGCCGATCTTCGCTGGCTGCTGATTACCGGCCCCAACCTTCCCGCAGCAGATTTTTCCGCTTTGTCGGAAGATGCACCTGCCAACGTCACGCTGGTACGGTTCCGCACGGATTTCCCCTCGTTGCTGCGCGGCGCCAAAGTCTCGATCTCGCAGGCCGGCTACAACACGGTGGGTGATCTCCTGCGCACTCAATGCAGCTCGATCCTCATCCCCTTCGTGGCCGAAGGTGAAACGGAGCAGACCGTGCGCGCCGAACGGCTGCGGACACTCGGCCTTGCCGAAATCCTACCGGAGAAGGCGCTGACCCTCGACGATGTCAAAACAGCGATCGAACGGGCGCTTGCCGCCCCACTGCGTCCGGCCGTTTCCCTCGATCTCGACGGAGCTGCAAAAAGTGCAGCCATCATTCGTTCAATGATCGGCTGAAACCCTCGCCTATTCTAAAATTCATGTGATATAAGAAAATTTCCGGCGAGAATCGGCGTTTCGACATCAGTCCGCTCCGCCTTGTTTTCGTTGCGATATCGGCGGTCTGACTGCATGGTCCTGTACTCGGAGATTCCCCCTTTCCCAGCATCAGGATCGCTGTCCGGACTTTTCCCACAGTCTGACGGTTAGCCATGGAAAAAAGCCTCGCGCGCTACATCTGGAAGAACACGCGGCTGCAGCAGCTCTGGATTCTGCTGGTCGTCGCAGCTTCCATGGTGCCCTACTTCCTGTCCTTCGACCTGCCGAAGCAGATCGTCAACGGACCTATTCAGGGTGACGGCTTCGAAGGGCCGGGTGCGCGACAGACCTTCATGCACATCGCCTACGACATCCCGCTGATCGGTCATGTCGAATTCTTCAAGGGCCTGGAGCTCAACCGCTTCCAGATGCTGATGGCACTGAGCCTCGTCTTCCTGGCGCTGGTGGTGCTAAACGGCCTCTTCAAGTTCTATATCAATACGTACAAGGGCCGGCTCGGCGAGCGCATGCTGCGCCGCATCCGCTTCGAGCTTATCGATCGCGTGCTGCGCTTCCCGCCCGCCCATTTCAAGCGGGTGAAATCGGCCGAAATCGCCACCATGATCAAGGACGAGGTGGAGCCGATGGGTGGCTTCACGGGCGACGCCTTCGTCTCGCCCGCCCTGCTCGGCGGTCAGGCGATCACCGCGCTTGCCTTCATCATCATCCAGAATTTCTGGCTCGGCATGATCGCTGCAGGCATCGTCGGCGTCCAGGCGATCGTCATTCCCCGCATGCGCAAGCGTCTCTTGGAGCTCGGCCGTCAGCGGCAGCTGACCGCGCGTGAACTGTCGGGACGCGTGGGGGAGATCGTTGACGGCATCGGCACGATCCACGGCAACGACACCTCCAACTTCGAGCGCGCCGATATCGCAACCCGCCTCGGCCGCATCTTCTCGATCCGCTACGACCTTTATCAGTGGAAATTCCTGGTCAAGTTCATCAACAACTTCCTCGCCCAGGTCACGCCCTTCCTCTTCTACGCGATCGGCGGCTATCTGGCTCTGCAGGGCCGGCTCGACATCGGTCAGCTCGTTGCCGTCATTTCCGCCTACAAGGACTTGCCCGGCCCGCTGAAGGAACTGATCGACTGGGACCAGATGCGCCAGGACGTGCAGGTCAAATATGCGCAGGTCTACGAGCAGTTCAATGTCGAGCCGCTGATCGACAGCCGCATCCAGGAGCTTGCAACGGCGCCGGTCGCGCCGCTGACGAGTGCCTTCGTCGTCACAAACCTCTCTGTCAGCGACGACAGCGGCGCTCGCCTCGTCGACCACGTCTCGGTTGAGATCAAGCCGAACGAGACGGTTGCGATCGTCGGGCCGAATGGCAGCGGTGCAGAAGCCTTCGCCGAAGCGCTCGGCCGTCTCGTATGGCCGGATTCCGGCCGCATCACCATCGACGGGCAAGACCTGCTGGATCTGCCGGAATCGATCACTGGCCGGCGCATCTCCTATGCGTCCGCCGAAAGCTACTTCTTCCACGGCACGCTCCGCGACAATCTGGTCTACGGTCTCAAGCATGCTCCGATGAAGGAGCCTGAATATGATGACAAGACCGCACAGGAATACAAATGGCACGTGGCGGAATCGCAGAAGGCCGGCAATCCGACGCTCGACCTCAACAGCGACTGGGTCGACTACAATGCTGCCGGCGCAAAAGGACCTGAAGATCTGCTGAAGGCGATCCGGCCGGTGCTCGACGCCGTCATGATGTCGCAGGACATTCTGGACCTGGCGCTGCGCTCCACTGTCAATACCGAGGTTCACACTGCCCTCGGCAGCCATATCGTCAAGCTTCGGACATCGCTGCGCGAGCGGCTTGCCCGGGAAAACCTCGACGCCATCGTCGTGCCCTTCGATTTCGACGCTTACAACACACAGGCGACCGTCGGCGAAAACCTGCTGTTCGGCACGATGAAGCGGCCGCTGATGAACAACCGCCGGCTTGCCGGCCATCCCTATTTCCAGCAGCTCTTCCGCGATACCGGGCTCAGCACAGATCTCTATGCGATGGGCCTGGAAATCGCCGAGAACGCGGTGGAACTCTTCCACGACCTACCGCCGGATCACCCCTTCTTCCAGCAGCTCACCTTCATGACGGCGGACGACATTCCGACCTACCAGGCGCTGCTGCAGAAGCTGCAGGGCAAGCGCTTCGAGGATGCGACGCCCGAAGACCGTGCAAGCATCATCCGCCTGAGCTTCGCCTATATCGAACCTCGGCATCGCTTCGGTCTCTTGACCCAGGCGCTGATGGACAAGATCGTCAGCGCCCGCAAGCAGTTCCACCAGAACATCCCTGACGATCTCGCCGAGCTGATCGAGCGTTATGACGTCAGCCGCTTCACGGCGTCCGCGAGCCTGATGGACAATG
Organism: Hyphomicrobiales bacterium; assembly: GCA_900470965.1. Lineage (GTDB taxonomy): Bacteria > Pseudomonadota > Alphaproteobacteria > Rhizobiales > Rhizobiaceae > Rhizobium. The sequence continues at coordinate 1,979 of UCCS01000079.1, read as the reverse complement.
TGCTCTTCGGCCGCATTGCCTATCAGCAGGCCGATGCCTCCGACCGCATCCGCCTCATCATGGGTGAACTGTTCGATACGCTCGATCTCTATGACGATGTATTGTCGATCGGGCTCGAATTTGACGTCGGCTCCGGCGGCAAGCGCCTGACGGGGGTGCAGCGGCAGAAGCTCAATCTCGCCCGAGCCCTGCTCAAGCGCTCCGACTACTTCATCTTCAACCGGCCGATCCCGGCGCTCGACCAGCGCATTCAGGACCAGATCACCCACAACATCATCGAAGGCCTGCACGAGGAAGGCAAGCGCCCGGCGATCATCTGGGTATTGTCCAACGCCAAGCTTGCGGAAATCTTTGATCGGATTCTGCTCTTCGATCGCGGCGATCTTGCCGAGGCGGGCAACTATCCGGAACTTTCCGAGAAAAACGGGATGTTCAAGGAACTGTTATCGTAATATTCTATTGGGGCGGCAGAGACGGCGCTCGCAAGGCGCTTGGAATTGGTTTTTAGCGCATGATCAAGGACCATGCGGCAGGGGGTTATAACGCTCATGCTGTTGAGAGATGAAGTCGAAATGCTGCGGCGGGTGCCGATCTTCTCGAGGATCGCACCGGCGAAACTCAAGCTCTTGGCGTTCACCTCCGACCGTATGACCTACAACGCCGGCCAGAACCTGTTCCGTCAGGGCGATGTCGGCGACGCCGCCTATGTCGTACTGTCAGGCACCGCCGATATCATCGTTTCCTCACCTGCCGGCGAAATCAAGGTCGCCGATGTCGAGGTCAATTCCATCGTCGGCGAAATTGCCATTCTCTGTGACGTCTCGCGTACCGCGACCGTGCGTGCTACCTCGCCGCTCGAAGTCCTGCGCATCAGCAAGGAACATTTCCTCAAGCTTCTCAGCGATTTCCCGGAAATGGCCGTGGAGATCATGCGCGTGCTCGCCGACCGTCTCAACCACACGACTGCCGAACTGACCGCCGCGCGCGCTGCCAAGCAGCCGCAGATGGCGCAGTAAAGCCCGAAATAGATCCCAAACAAAAAGGCCCGCCTGGTTTCCCAGGCGGGCCTTTTTGTTCTGCCTATGCGCTACTCACGCTGCTCCAGCGCCCTGCTGAAAGCAAGAGCCGCCAGCGTGCAGATTGCACCCGAGAGCAGGTAGTAGCCAACGAAGGGCAAGCCGAACTGGCTCGACAGACTGAGCGCCACCAGCGGTGCGAAGCCAGCGCCGATCAGCCAGGCAAGGTCGGAGGTGAAGGCCGCACCGGTGTAGCGGTAGCCGCGGCCGAAGCGCGACGAGATCGAGCCGGTCGCCTGGCCGAAGGAAAGGCCGAGCACGCCGAAGCCGATGATGACGAAAGCGTCATGACCCGTGTTGCCGGCGCCAATCAGGTACGGGCCGATGAAGCTGAAGATCGCAATCAGCACAGCGCAGATCGCAAGTTGCTTACGCCGGCCGATGCGGTCAGCGATCACACCCGAGGCAATGATGGCAACGAAGCCGACCACGGCGCCGATGACCTGCACCACCATGAAGGCGCCGATCCGCTGGTTGCCGTAAAGGCTCATCCAGCCGAGCGGGAAGATGGTGACGAGGTGGAACATGGCAAAGCTTGCAAGCGGCACGAAAGCGCCGATCAGGATATCGCGGCCGTGGACGCGCAGCACCTCGAGGATTGGNNGGTGCTGCTTCAAGCTCATGCTGTTCCAAGAGCGTGCCGAAATCCTTGGTCATGACAAGCCGAAGACGGGCAAAGAGCGCGACGACGTTGATCGCGAAGGCGACGAAGAACGGATAACGCCAGCCCCATGAGAGGAAGTCTTCCGGGGAGAGGTTGGCGACGAAATAGCCGAACAGGATGCTCGCCAGCGCAAAGCCGATCGGTGCGCCGAGCTGCGGGATCATTGCATACCAGCCGCGATGATTCGGTGGCGCATTGAGGGCAAGCAGCGATGCAAGGCCATCCCACGCGCCGCCGAG
>UCCS01000138.1 GCA_900470965.1 Hyphomicrobiales bacterium | reverse complement strand
ATCATCGGCGCGGCCTCGGCCCTGCTGATCAGCGGCGCACCCTTCGGCTTCGTGGCGATCCTCGGCGTCATCGCGCTGCTCGGCATCATCATCCGCAACTCGATCATCCTCGTCGACCAGATCGACCAGAACATCAAGGCGGGCATGCATAGGCAGGAGGCGATCATTAGTGCGGCCGTGAACCGCTTCCGGCCGATCACGCTGACGGCGCTGACGGCCGTGCTTGCGCTGATTCCGATCTCGCGCGGCGTCTTCTGGGGTCCGCTTGCCTACGCCATGATGGGCGGCATCCTGGTCGCCACCGTGCTGACCATCCTCGTGCTGCCGGCCGGCTATGCCCTGTTCTTCGGTCGTGAGCCGAAGGCCAGGAATAACGAACATGCCAATGCCAACCAGGAAGAGGCGGATGGGGATATCCATCATCCGCCGGCATTGGCAGCCGAATGAGGCAATGGCGCGGTCGAGGCCGCGCCATTTTTGTTTCAGCTCATTAGGTTCGGCAGGTAGCCGGCAAAGCCTGATATTTTCCAGCGGCCGAGAAGACGGTGGCGCTAAACGGGAGTAAAGATCGCTCTATATAAGCTGGAGGGAGGTATGACCGTGGCCGATTACCGTCTGGAAGCGAGCTGGAGTCCGGTCGAAGGAAGCTTTGGGCGCTTCACCTTCACGCTATTCAATCTGTCCGCCAAGCCATTGTCCGGCTTTACGCTTGCCTACACGTCGTTAACCCGCGTGGCGGACGAGCATGTCGCGGAGGGTGCGACACTGAAGCGGCGCGTGGCGAATTTTCATGAGTATTCTCCGCCCAAGGGGCTCGCCATCAAGCCAGGTGGCAGCTGGCAGTTTACGGTGGAAGGCCTGACGAACGGCCCGAAACATATCACGTCGGGCATCAAATCCGCCTACCTCACGCTAGCCGATGGCCGGCACGTGCCCGTCAGCTTTGGCGATCTGATGCTCGATGGCGTCGAGCGCGGCGAATTGCCGGAGCTTCTGCCGAAGGGTGAGGTGACGGAGCCATATTCGCTGCTGCCCTGGCCCTTGCACCTGTCGTTGCGGCCGGGCGATGTGCCGCCCGTCGCACTTTATCCGGCAGCCGGCTCGAGTGCCAAGAATATCAGGGCCGTGGAGAAGGTGCTCGCCCTCTACCAGCGGCTCTTTCCGGCGGACAACGTGCCTTTCACGCTGCAGCCGGTTCAGGGGGGGCGACAGATCCGCTTCAGGGGGGAATCCTCGATCATGGAGGCGGCCTATGAACTGCGTTTCACGGCACGGGAGATCATTCTTGGTACCGACGATGCGGCCGGGTTGCTTTACGGGTTGATCAGTCTTGCGCAACTGCTGCATGGGGCGCGCCATGATCCGGAAACCTTCCAGTTTCCGGTCTTCGGCACTATCGCCGATCAGCCCCGCTACACATGGCGCGGCTGTCATCTCGATGTCAGCAGGCAGTTTTATCCGGTTCCTGATATCAAACGGCTGATCGATATCCTCGCCTGGAACAAGCTCAATATTTTTCACTGGCATCTGACCGACGATGAAGCCTGGCGGTTGGAGATCAAGGCCTATCCCGAGCTTACGGAGATCGGTGCGAAGCGCGGGCCTGACGAAGTTCTGTTGCCGCAGCTCGGCGATGGCGCGGAGCCACGTTCAGGATTTTACAGCCAGGATGATGTCCGAGGGATCGTTGCTCATGCAGGCATGCTGCGTGTCGAAGTCGTGCCGGAGATCGATATACCCGGTCACAGCTCCGCCGCACTCCTCTCCCTACCGCAGCTCGTCGATGGACAGGAGGCACCGGACGGCTACCGGTCGGTGCAGGGATATCCCAATAATTCGCTCAATCCAGCGGTTGAATTCACCTATGAGTTCCTCGGCAAGGTGTTCGACGAAATGCTTCCGCTCTTTCCGTCCGAATATATTCATATCGGCGGCGACGAGGTGCCACATGGCTCCTGGCTTGCCTCGCCGCTTTGCAGAACGTTGATGGAGCGTGAGAAGCTTGCGGGTACGGCTGAACTGCAATCCTATTTCCTCCGACGGATCAAGGCGATGCTTGCCAAGCGCGGCAAGAAGCTTGCCGGCTGGAACGAGGTTTCTCAGGGCGGCGGCGTCGATCGCGTGGGCACGCTGCTGATGGCCTGGGAAAAACCTGAAGTCGGCATCGAGCTGGCACGTGAGGGTTATGATATCGTCATGACGCCGGGTCAGGCCTACTATCTCGACATGGCGCAGGCAGAAGACTGGGGAGAGCCGGGTGCCAGCTGGGCCGGCTTCACGCCACCGGAAAAGACCTATGCTTACGAAGCCGAAGGCGACTTGCCGGAGGAGCTGAGAGAGCGGATGCGCGGTATCCAGGCCTGTATCTGGGGCGAGAATTTCGTCTCGCGGGCCTATTTCAACAGGCTGGTCTTCCCGCGGCTGCCGGCCATCGCCGAAGCGGCCTGGACTCCCTGTCTGCGGAAGGACTGGCTGCGCTTTGCCGCGATCGTCCGGATGTGGCCGACGCTTTAGAACTCTGTTTCTACGCGATCCAGCAAAGCGCCGCACCGTTTTATTGGAATTTCACTATGCAGCTTCAGCCTTGAGGCCCAGAAGGGCCGCGCCGATCAGGCCCGGTTCGATACGGCATTCACTGCGCACGACCAGCGGGCGATCGAATTTCCGCAGGATACGAGCGCGCACCGCCTGATCCAGCTCCGCCAGAAGCGGCTCCACATTCGAAAGACCGCCGCCGACGGGCACGATGGTTGCGCCTGTGATGTTGATGGCGAGTGCTAGTGGCGAGGCGACGAGATCGACATAGACGTCGATCGTGCGATTGGCCTTTTCCTCGCCATTGCGCCAGTTGGCGATGATTTCCTCGCTGGAGAGGTCGAGATCGTGCAGCGTCTGGTGCAGGCGTTCGAGGCCACGTGCGCCGCCGACGGTATCGACACAGCCCTTCTGGCCGCAGCCGCAGGCATAGGCGGGGATGGCAACTGGCGGAGTGCCGGCCTGCGATGCGATGATCGGGCCATGGCCCCACTCGCCGGCAAAGCCGCCCGACGCATTGATGAGGCGACCATCTGAGACGACGCCGCCGCCGACGCCGGTGCCGAGGATGGCGCCGAAAACGATGCGATGGCCGCGACCGGCGCCGAGTTCGGCTTCCGCCATGGCGAAACAATCGGCATCATTGGCGATCAGCACAGGCAGGCCGAGTTCATCCTCCAGGTCGGCGGCGAGGTTGCGATCGTGGATGCAGGGGATATTGGCGACGATAAGGCGCTGCGTGTCCGGGTCGACGACACCAGCAATCGAGAGCGCAATGCGCGAGGGTCGTTCGCCGGTTTCAGCGATGATGCTCTTCAGCGTCTCGACGAAGGCCTGGAAATCATCCTTGGGGGTCGGGCGGCGGCCAAGCGGTACGATGTCGGATTCCGAACGCGCAATCCCGCCCTTGATGGCGGAGCCTCCGATATCGAATGAAATAATCATCTGATGTCTGCCAATTGTCTGTGCTTGGCGTCTGCTCGCACTCTTGGCGGCGAATTACAAGGATTATTCGATAAATGAACAAAGCCTGTTCATTATGAGCTGATAATTTCATCTGCCAAGGTCATGCTATTGGCATATTGCATGGGCAAGCTTCCCATCATTCACCCTCCCCGGCCGGATTCATGACAATCGAAAATACCGAAACTCAGAGAACGATCGCCCGCAGGCCGCGTCCGAAAGGCCGGCGCCTGTCGTCCATCCTGCGACAGATGGCGGCGGATCGAAGCCGCGAACGCCTGTCGATCGGCGACCTGTTCCAGACGATGGGCGACCGGGCGATCGGCGCGCTGATGCTGATCTTTGCGCTGCCGAACGCGTTTCCGACGCCGCCTGGCACGTCGTCGCTGCTCGGTGCACCGCTGATCTTCCTTGCCGCACAGCTTACCTTCGGCCTGAAGCCGTGGCTGCCAAAGGCGATTGCGGCGCGCTCCATGCGGCGGGAGGATTTCGAGACGATCGTCGGGCGCATTCATCCCTGGCTTGCCTGGGCGGAGCGCATGCTGCAGCCACGATTGAGCATTTTCGTCGAGCCGCCGGCGGAATATCTGGCGGGCTTCTGCTGTCTGGTGCTGGCGATCGTTCTCGTGCTGCCGGTGCCACTCGGCAATATCCTCCCGGCGATTGCGATTTCGGTCTTCGCGTTTGCCATTCTTGGCCGAGACGGGCTGTTTTCGCTTCTCGGCTTTGCCATGACGGTCGTCTCGCTCATCGTTGCCGGCGGGGTGATCTACGGTCTCGTCAAGGCGGCCATCTACATCGTCATGCAGTGGTTTGGATAAGGAAGCGGTTGCTCATTTTTTCAACGCCCTCGACATTTGCCCGATTTTTGTTTTGATCTGGCGCCAGATAGACTCAAAGAAATTAATCGGCGGCGATAGATGGTAAAAAGAGCGGAGACTTCCGGACGGCTGGACGATGCGGCGCGCGCCGGCTGGCTTTATTATGTCGCCGGCCGCACACAGGATGAAATCGCATCCTCGATGGGTATTTCGCGCCAGTCTGCGCAGCGGCTCGTTTCGCTTGCCGTGGCAGAGCGGCTGATCAAGGTGCGGCTCGACCATCCGATTGCCGCCTGCCTTGAGCTCGGCAACCAGCTGCGCAAGAAATTCGGTCTGCGGCATGTCGAGATCGTTCCGAGCGATCCCGGCTCATCGTCGACGACGGTTGGCATTGCCGAAGCGGCTGCTTCCGAAATCGAGCGCTGGCTGAAACGCCCCGATCCGATCGTGCTTGCCGTCGGCACCGGGCGAACGCTGAAAGCGGCTGTCGACCAGCTGCCGGCGATCGAATGTCCCAATCACCGCATCGTCTCGCTGACGGGCAATATCGCGCCGGACGGTTCGGCCGCCTATTACAACGTCATCTTCAGCATGGCCGATGCCGTCAAGGCGCGGCACTATCCGATGCCGCTGCCGGTTCTCGTCACCTCGGCGGAGGAGCGTGAGCTTCTGCACGGCCAACAACTCGTGCGCTCGACGCTGGCGATCAGCGCGCAGGCGGATGTGACCTTCGTCGGTATCGGCGAACTCGGCATCGATGGCCCGCTCTGCGTCGATGGTTTCCTTGAAAAAGACGAGATGATGGAACTGATGCGCAGCGGCGCCGTGGGTGAGATCTGCGGCTGGATTTTCGACGTGGACGGCAGGCTGCTCGACAACCCGATCAACGAGCGTGTTGCTTCTGCTCCCATCCCGCCGCGCGATTCGTCCACGGTCATCGGAATTGCCAAGGGCAAGCGCAAGTTCAAGGCGATCAGAGCTGCCATCACAGGCCATCAGGTGAACGGTTTGATTACCGACGAAGAGACGGCTGAGTTTTTGCTCAGTAGTTGAGCAAAAATATATTCCCTTTAAATCAATGAGATAGATGTTTTGTTCGGCGTCGCAGCAACGATTGCCGATTGACAAAATCTGCCCGCTGATGAGTAATTGCCCATGAGCAAAGCGAATGCTCACACTCATCTTCTGGGAGGAAGATATGACATTGAGAACTTTCCTGCTGGGCGCTTGCTCAGCAATGGCGTTTGCCGGCATGGCTTCGGCCGAGACGCTGACAATCGCGACCGTGAACAACGGCGACATGATCCGGATGCAGAAGCTGACGGATGACTTCAAGGCGAAGAATCCCGGCATCGACCTTGAATGGGTAACCCTCGAAGAAAACGTTCTGCGCCAGAAGGTCACGACCGACATCGCGACCAAGGGCGGCCAGTACGACGTCCTGACGATCGGCACCTATGAAGTTCCGATCTGGGCAAAGCAGGGCTGGCTTCTGCCGCTCGACAACCTCGGCGACAGCTACGACGTGAATGACCTGCTGCCGGCCATCCGCAGCGGCATCAGCCAGGACGGCAAGCTCTATGCAGCTCCGTTCTACGGCGAAAGCTCCATGGTCATGTACCGCAAGGACCTGTTCGACGCTGCCGGCCTGAAGATGCCCGATGCGCCGACCTGGGATTTCATTGCAGATGCTGCAAAGAAGGTCACCAACAAGGACAAGGAAATCTACGGCATCTGCCTGCGCGGCAAGGCCGGCTGGGGCGAAAACATGGCCTTCCTGACGGCTATGTCGAACTCCTTCGGCGCCCGCTGGTTCGATGAACAGTGGAAGCCGCAGTTCGATCAGCCCGAGTGGAAGGACACGCTGACCTTCTACGTCAACCTGATGAAGGAAGCCGGCCCTCCCGGTGCTTCTTCCAACGGCTTCAACGAAAATCTGGCGCTCTTCCAGACCGGCAAGTGCGGCATGTGGATCGACGCAACGGTTGCTGCCTCCTTCGTAGCCGATCCGAAGCAGTCGCAGGTCGCCGACAAGGTCGGCTTTGCGCTGGCTCCGGACAAGGGCCTCGGCAAGCGCGGCAACTGGCTCTGGGCCTGGAACCTCGCCATCCCGGCAGGCTCTCAGAAGTCTGAAGCCGCCGAGAAGTTCATCGCCTGGGCAACGAGCAAGGACTACACCAACCTCGTTGCTGAGAAGGAAGGCTGGCTGAACGCACCTCCCGGTACCCGCAGCTCGCTCTATGCGAATGCCGACTACCAGAAGGCTGCTCCCTTTGCGAAGATGACGCTCGACAGCATCAACTCCGCCGATCCGACCAAGCCGACTGTGAAGCCGGTTCCCTATGTCGGCGTCCAGTTCGTGGCGATCCCGGAATTCCAGGGTATCGGCACGGCTGTCGGCCAGCAGTTCTCCGCAGCTCTTGCCGGCCAGATCTCGGTCGACCAGGCCCTGCAGAGCGCGCAGCAGCTGACCACCCGCGAAATGACCAAGGCGGGTTACATCAAGTAAAAACCTCCTGAGACGTACGGAATGCTTGACATTCCGCACCTCTGGGCCGCCGATTGCCCGAACTGCATCGGCGGCCGCTTTTTTCAAAGCTGTTTCGCAGCCATTTCCGCTTCAGATCAGACCGGTGATTGCTATGGCAACGTTCCACACTCGCTCCGCAGCACGCCTGATGATAGCACCTTCCGTGGTGCTGCTCTTCGCGTGGATGATCGTCCCGCTGGCGATGACGATTTACTTCTCCCTGCTGAACTACAATCTGCTCAGCCCGGGCATGGAGAATTTCGTCGGTCTCTTAAACTACCAATACTTCCTCACCGACCCGGCCTTCTTTGCCGCACTCATCAACACGCTGGTTCTGGTTGCGGGCGTGCTCGTTATCACCGTGGTCGGCGGCATTCTCTTCGCATTGCTGCTCGATCAGCCGATGTATGGCCAAGGCATCGTGCGCATCCTGGTCATCGCGCCCTTTTTCGTCATGCCGACGGTGGCGGCCCTTGTCTGGAAAAACATGTTCATGAACCCGGTCAACGGCCTCTTCGCCTATATGGCGAAGGCTGTCGGCCTGCAGCCAATCGACTGGCTGGCCAGCGTGCCGCTGTTCTCCATCATCCTGATCGTCGCCTGGCAGTGGCTTCCCTTCGCCACGCTCATCCTGCTCACCGCGCTGCAGTCGCTTGACGAAGAGCAGAAGGAAGCCGCCGAAATGGACGGCGCCGGCCCGATCTCGAAGTTCATCTACATCATCCTGCCGCACATGGCCCGCGCGATCACCGTGGTCATCCTGATCCAGACGATCTTCCTGCTGTCGGTCTTTGCCGAAATCCTGGTTACCACCAATGGCGGTCCGGGCACGCAGAGCACGAACCTCACCTACCTCGTCTATGTCCAGGCGCTGCTGCAGTTCGATATCGGCGGGGCATCCGCAGGCGGCATCGTTGCCGTCGTGCTCGCCAATATCGTCGCGATCTTCCTCGTCCGCCTCGTCGGCAAGAATCTGGAGGCTTAAGATGGCTAGGAAGGTTACTACCCAACGCAAGGTCATCATGACCGCGATCGCCTGGGCGCTCGGCATCCTGATCTTCTTCCCGATCCTCTGGACGTTCCTGACGAGCTTCAAGACGGAGGCGGATGCCATCGCCTCGCCGCCGCAGTTCCTGTTCTTCCACTGGACGACGGAGAACTATGCGGAGGTGCAGAGCCGCTCAAACTATCTCAGCCACTTCATGAATTCCGTGGTGATCTCCTTCGGCTCGACGCTGATCGGTCTCATCATCGCCATTCCGGCCGCCTGGGCCATGGCCTTTGCGCCGACCAAGCGGACGAAGGATGTGCTGATGTGGATGCTGTCGACAAAGATGATGCCGCCCGTCGGCGCGCTCATCCCGATCTACCTCATGTTCCGCAATTCGGGCCTGCTCGATACGCGCACCGGTCTGGTGATCGTTCTGACGCTGATCAACCTGCCGATCATCGTCTGGATGCTCTACACCTACTTCAAGGAAATCCCCGGCGAAATCCTGGAAGCCGCCCGCATGGACGGCGCCTCGCTCGCCAAGGAAATCATCTACGTGCTGACGCCGATGGCGGTGCCGGGCATTGCCTCGACGCTGCTGCTCAACATCATCCTCGCCTGGAACGAAGCCTTCTGGACGCTTAACCTCACGGCCTCCAAGGCGGCACCGCTCACCGCCTTCATCGCATCCTACTCGAGCCCGGAAGGTCTGTTCTACGCCAAGCTTTCGGCGGCTTCGACTATGGCGATTGCGCCGATCCTCATCCTCGGCTGGTTCAGTCAGAAACAACTTGTCCGCGGCCTGACTTTCGGCGCGGTGAAATAAGAACATAGGGAGAGAAACATGGGCAGCATTACCCTTCAAAAGGTTTCGAAGGTCTTCGGCGAAGCCAAGGTCATCCCTTCGATCGATCTCGATATCAGGGACGGCGAGTTCGTCGTCTTCGTCGGCCCGTCGGGCTGCGGCAAGTCCACCCTACTGCGCCTGATCGCCGGCCTCGAAGACGTCTCCGGCGGCAAGATCGTCATCGACGGCAAGGATGCGACCGAGAAGGCGCCATCCGAGCGGGGTCTGGCGATGGTGTTCCAGTCCTATGCGCTCTACCCGCATATGAGCGTGCGCAACAACATCGCCTTCCCGCTGAAGATGGCGGGCATGGACAAGACAGAGATCGACCGCAAGGTGGACGATGCCGCCCGCGTGTTGAATCTCGGCGACTATCTGGATCGCAAGCCGCGCCAGCTTTCGGGCGGCCAGCGTCAGCGTGTCGCCATCGGCCGCGCTATCGTGCGCCAGCCTTCGGCCTTCCTCTTCGACGAGCCGCTGTCGAACCTCGATGCGGCGCTGCGCGTCAACATGCGCATTGAAATCAGCGAGCTGCACCAGCAACTCAAGACGACGATGGTCTACGTCACCCACGATCAGGTGGAAGCCATGACTATGGCCGACAAGATCGTGGTGCTCAACAGGGGCAATATCGAGCAGGTCGGTTCGCCGCTGGAGCTATACCGCAGCCCGCGAAACCTCTTCGTTGCAGGCTTTATCGGCTCGCCTAAAATGAATTTCATCAAGGGGCAGAATGCTGCGCAGCTCAATGCGCACACGATCGGCATCCGTCCCGAACATGTGCTGCTGTCGACCGAAAGTGGCGACTGGAAGGGCAGGGTCATGGTGGCCGAACATCTCGGCTCCGACACGTTCCTGCATGTCGATGTCGAGGGTATCGGGATGGTGACGGCGCGCAGCAACGGCGATTTTGCTTCCAAGGCCGGCGACACGGTCTACCTGACGCCGGACAAGACGCGCATTCATAAATTCAACGAGAGCGGCCTCGCCATCTGAGGCGGCCGCGGCTGGGGGCAGACATGCGGACCGGGCGCTCTCGTCCGGCCGCGCTACCGGGAGGACGAAAGCCCTTTCGCAAGACCTTCAAGAGGACTGAAACATGACGTGCAAATTATCGCTGGCAACGCTCGCCGAGGCAGCAAAGACTGCAGCCATTCCGGCCTATGACCGGGCGTCGCTGAAAGCCGGCATCGTGCACTTCGGCGTCGGCAATTTCCATCGTGCCCACCAGGCGATCTATCTCGACGACCTCTTCAACGCCGGCAGTGACCACGATTGGGCAATCATCGGCGCCGGTGTGCTGCCTTCGGATGCGGCCATGCGTGACAAGCTCGCGGCGCAGGATTTCCTGACGACCGTCGTCGAGCAGGACAACAACAAGACGGCGGCGCGGGTGACTGGGCCGATGATCGATATTCTGCCGGTCGGTGAACCCGCTGTTGTCATCGCCAGGCTTGCCGATCCTGAGATCCGGATCGTCTCAATGACGATCACCGAAGGCGGTTACTTCATCGATGCCTCGGGCAAGTTCAATCCGGCGCATCCGGCGATTGCCGCCGACGGACAGAACCCGGCGATACCGAAGACGGTCTTCGGCCTGATCGTTGCCGGCCTGAAGGCGCGTAAAGACAAGGGCATCGCGCCCTTCACCGTCATGTCCTGCGACAACATTCCCCATAATGGCGTCGTCACTGCGAATGCCGTCGTCGGCACGGCGAAGCTCTCTGATCCGGCTTTTGCCGACTGGATCAAGACCAATGTCTCTTTCCCGAACGGCATGGTGGACCGCATCACGCCGGCAACCAGCCAGCGCGAGATCGATTTCCTCAAGGAGAATTTCGATATCGAGGACAACTGGCCGGTCTATTGCGAAGAGTTCAAGCAGTGGGTGCTGGAAGACAAGTTCCCGATGGGCCGCCCGGCGCTTGAGAAGGTCGGGGTTACCTTCGTGCCCGATGTCACGCCCTATGAGCATATGAAGATCCGAATCCTCAATGGCGGCCATGCGACGATCGCCTATCCGGCGGCGCTGATGGATATTCATTTCGTGCATGAGGCGATGGAGAATGATTTGATCCGCGCCTTCCTCGCCAAGCTCGAGAACGAGGAAATCATCCCGATCGTGCCGCCGGTGCCGGATACGTCGCTCGCCGATTATTTCAAGCTGATCGAGCGCCGCTTCCTCAACCCGAAAATCGCCGACACGATCCCGCGCCTGGCGCAGGACGGTTCCAACCGCCAGCCGAAATTCATCCTGCCCTCGACGCTCGACAATCTGCGCCAGGGCAAGGATGTCGTCGGCCTCGCGCTCGTCTCGGCGCTGTGGTGCCGCTACTTCTTCGGCAAGAGCGACAGCGGCAAGGAGATCGTCTTCAACGATGCCAGTGCCGACCGTCTGCATGAGGCGGCGGTGAAGGCAAAGGACGATCCGGCAGCCTTCCTCGTCTTCGACGATATTTTCGGCGACGTGGCGAAATCAGATCTTTTCCGCAAACGTTTCACCCACGCGCTGAAAACCTTGTGGGAAAAGGGCACGAAGGAAACGTTGCAGCTCTATCTCGACGGCAAGCTCGCAGTGTAAGGAATCACGGTGGCGACGTTTCTGCCGCCATCCCGGCCTTGCGGACAAAGCAGGACGGTTGCGTCCGAACTGAACTCAGGTTGGGTCTTCCATGGCTGATGCTGAACCACGGCTGGTCATTTTCGATTGCGACGGTGTGCTCGTCGACAGCGAACCGATTTCGATCAGCGTTCTCATCAAGGCGATGGCCGATCTCGGCGTGGCGATTACCGAGGACGAGGCCTATGAACGCTTCCTCGGCAAGAGCCTCGCAACCCTCATCTCCATATTGGAGACGGAATTCAACGTGCATGCCAACGAGGAATTCCTGGAAAGCATCCGCACCAATCTCTATGCCCGTTTCCGCACTGAGCTGAAGGCCATGCCGGGCATTGGCGATACGATCGATGCGCTTGGCGTTCCCTGCTGTGTTGCATCGTCCAGCCAGGTCGAGCGGATCAAACTGTCACTCTCTGTCACCGGACTGCTTCCGAAGCTGCCGAACATCTTCAGCGCCAGCATGGTCAAGCGCGGCAAGCCGGCGCCTGATCTCTTCCTTTATGCGGCCGACCAGATGCATGTGGAACCCCGTGACTGCATCGTCATCGAGGACAGTCCGGCGGGTATTGCTGCAGCCAAGGCGGCGGGCATGACGGTCTTTGCCTTTACCGGCGGCTCGCATGCAAACTTTGCCGGCTACCGTGAGGAACTCGACCGTCTTTCACCGGAAGTCGTGTTTGACGCCATGCCGGAATTGATACACCTTGTCCGCAAACAAAAGCTGGACGGGACTCAGCATTGATGCGTGATCATGTGGTTGCGGTGGATGTCGGCACGAGCAGCGCACGCGCCGGTGTCTTCGATACGCATGGCCGCCTGCTTGCCAAGGCTGAGCATCCGATCGTCATGAACCGGCCGCGCGAGAACCATGCCGAACATGATTCCGAGGATATCTGGTCGGCCGTTTGCACTGCCGTGCGTACAGCTATGGACCAGTCAGGCATTGGGGCTGCCGCAATCGGCGCGATCGGTTTCGACGCCACCTGTTCGCTTGTGGTGCGCGATACCGAAGGCAGGCAGATCAGCGTTTCCACTGGCGGTGAGACGCGGTTCGATACGATCGTGTGGCTCGATCATCGGGCCCTGAAGGAAGCCGATTTCTGTACGGCGACGAAGCATGAAGTGCTGGAACATTCTGGCAATGTCATGTCGCCGGAAATGGAAATGCCGAAGCTGATCTGGCTGAAGAAGAAACTGCCGGCGACCTGGGAGAAAGCCGGATACTTCTTCGACCTTGCCGATTTCCTGACCTGGAAGGCAACCGGCTCGGCTGTCCGATCCCGCTGCACGCTGACGGCCAAATGGAATTACCTAGCTCATAAGGAAAGGGGCTGGCAGCAGGATTTCCTGCAGCAGATCGGTCTTGAGGATTTATTGCTGCGCGGCAGGCTGCCTGAGGAGACAGTGGCCGTTGGGGAGAGCATCGGCAAGCTGACGCCGCAGGCTGCCGAAGCGTTGGGCCTGACCACCGATTGCCATGTTTCGTCCGGGATGATCGATGCCTATGCCGGCGCGCTCGGCACACTCAGCGGCTATGCCGGCGATCCGGCAAAGCTCGAGCAGCAGCTTGCGCTGATTGCAGGGACATCGAGCTGCATCGTCGCCTTTTCCCTTGAGCGGAAGCCGAGCGAGGGAATGTGGGGGCCCTATTACGAGGCGGTTTTTCCGCAATCGTGGCTCGTCGAGGCTGGCCAATCGGCGGCCGGTGCGCTGCTCGATCATATCGTGCGCATGCACGCGGCGGGTGGTGAACCGACTGCGGCGCTGCACCAGAGGATCGTCGCCCGCATCGCCGAACTCAGAACAGAAGAGGGTGACGCGCTCGGTGCAAGGATCTTCATTCTCCCGGATTTTCACGGCAATCGGTCGCCACTGGCCGATCCGCATGCTGTCGGCGTCATCAGCGGGCTGACGCTCGATACCTCCTTCGACGGGCTCTGTGCGCTCTATTGGCGGACCGCGGTCGGAATTGCGCTTGGCATCCGCCACATCCTCGAAAAGATGAGAGATCACGGCTACGTGCCGGATACGCTGCATGTGGCCGGCGGGCATGTGAAGAACCCCGTTCTGATGGAGCTCTATTCGGATGTGACGGGCTGCAAGGTCATCGTACCTGACATGAACGAGGCGGTACTGCTCGGCACCGCGATCGCCTCATCGGTTGCCTGCGGCTTACACAAGGATTTGGCGACGGCTGGCAAGGCGATGTATCCTGGCGGCTCTGTGCGGCTTCCCGACAGGAGCAAGCAGGCGCTTTACGATCACGACTATCGCCGATTTCTTGCCATGTATCGCCATCGGGCGGAACTGGAAGCGGTGGAATAGTTTAGCGATTTGCCGTTTCGCCGAGGATAGTTGCAAATTCCACCATGCGTCGGCGGCGTTGGCTTGCCTCTTCGCCGGCGCCCAAAATGACCGCCTCGGACAGACAATCGAGCAAGGCGATCAGCGGCGGCAGGTTATCCATGTCGGGCGCGCGGGCAGGCGGCAAAGGCAGGACGACGTTTGACTGTTCGGGCAGCCAGTCCGCATGCTGCGCGGAAATCAGGATCACCTTGTAGCCGTAACGCCGGGCAGTGCGCGCAAGCAGCCGTGACCTGGCGAAGCGCCGACAATCGATGATGACGAGCACGGCGTCCTCGACGAAGGAACGGGCGAAAAGCTCCGCGAAGCGGTTACCCGCGCCGTCGATCGCACGCACGCTGTCGCGGGCCAGGGTCAGTCGCTGGCAGAAATGATTGGAGAAGCCGGCGAGTCTGGCATGGGTGGCGACGAAAACCTCTCTGGAGGCGCCGATCATCGCGACGGCTTCACTCCAATGCGGCTGTGCGGTCAGATGATAGATGTGATGCAGCGCTTGTATCTGCTCCGCCACGAGAACGGCGAGCGGCTTGCCTTCCGACGCATCCGTCTGCAGCTCCGTCATCGCGCTCTGGAACTGGACGGGTGAGGTCGTTGCCGTCTCGCGGATCTCTACCTTGACGCTGTCCAGGCCCTGGTAGCCGAGCGCTCGCAGGAAACGGCCGACCGTCATCGGCGAAAGATCAAGCCGGTCGGCAACCGACGCAGCGGTTTCGAACGGCAGGTCGTTCAAATGTTCGGTGAAATATTTCGCGATTCGTCGTTCGGCGGGCGTGCCGGATTTCGCGTATTGCCTAAGTTTCTCTACAAAATCTTCCACGTCACAGCCTCCCCCATTTCCTCAGAGGCCTTCCGTGGATTCATGCAGAGCCGAATCCTTGTTTCTTAATATTGTCCGGAAGCTCTTCTTAGGCCCACACGTATTTCCAACATTGAGAACTATATATTAGCATGTAATTTTCGACAAGTTTTCTATTCAAGCATGTAATTTTCAACTGACTTGCCGGGAGGACGCCGGCTCCCTACATCACGCTGCGTAACGGAGACGCCAGAGAATGATCCTTGACGCCGCTCGCCTTTCGCTTGCCAACCTGTTTGCGCCGGAGACCCGGTCGGCTTTCTGGAAGGTTCTCGGACTGACGGTGCTGGTGTTGATTGGCTTGTGGTTTGCGCTGCGCGGCCTGTTCATCAGTTTTGTATTTCCCTGGGTGGTCGGGTTCTTTCCCGAGATGCCTGACTGGGCCGGTTGGCTCAGCTTCGTTTTCCTTGTCGCCGCCGGGATCGGCCTTGCGCTCGGGCTGGCGCTGCTGCTCTCGCCGGTTACGGCGCTGATTGCCGGCCTCTTTCTCGACGATGTCGCCGAGGTGATCGAAAAAAGGGACTATCCACAGGATGCGCTGGGCAAGGCCATGCCGCTCGGCCCCGCGATGGCGAGCTCGATCAAATTCCTCGGCGTCGTGATCATCGGCAATATTATCGCGCTCTTCCTGCTCTTCATTCCCGGCGTCAATCTCGTGGCCTTCTTCCTCGTGAACGGCTATCTGCTCGGGCGGGAATTCTTCGAGTTCGCGGCGATGCGCTTCCGTTCGCCGCCGGAGGCGCGGCTGTTTCGCGCCAAGCATGGTCCGACCGTCTTTCTTGGCGGTCTGATGATTGCACTTTTCCTGGCGATTCCCATTGTCAATCTGCTCACGCCGCTCTTTGCGGCAGGCATGATGGTACATCTGCACAAGCTGGTTTCGGCTCGCGATCCCGGTTTCAAGGTCTAGCTGGGCAGCGCTGCGGCATCATACATCGCCGCAAATTCTGCACACGGCGGGATCGGCTTGATGATATCGATCAGCACGCCATTCGGGTCGGCGGTGATGAAATGGCGCTGGCCGAAATCCTCGTCGCGGATCTCCCGGAGGATCGGCAGGCCTGCCTCCGTGCAGGCGGCATAGATGGCATCCACGTCCTCGACCTCGAAATTCAGGAGCAGGCCGGAAACCTTGCCGCGGCCCGCAGCCGGGATGGTTTCGTGGCTGCCGTCGAGCACGGCGAGTGTCACATGCTCATCCTCCGTCGATTGCAGATGAACGTACCAGTCGCTTTCGAAGAGTGGCTGGAAACGGAAATGGCGGCAATAGAAGGAAGCCGTGCCGGCAACGTTATCCGTCATGATGACGGGATAGTAGCTCGTCGATTTCATCCTTTTCCTCCTTTTGATTTTACGTACACATTGTATGTTTTTGTATTTAACATACAGGCAGATTGTATGTAAAGAGGAGTGATGAGCCGCAGCAATCGCGAAAGAACCGAACAGACCAGGCAGGCCCTGATGGATGCCGCGCGGCGGCTTTTCGTCGAGAAGGGATATGCCGAGACGGCCACGCCCGATATCGTTGTAGAGGCCGGTGTCACGCGCGGTGCGCTCTATCATCACTTCGAAGACAAGAAAGCGCTCTTTCGGGCCGTGATCGAAAGGGAGGCGACCGATGTCGCCGACGAAATCGAGCGGCGCACAAAGCGTCAAATCGAACCGCGTGACGCACTGCTTGAAGGCGCCGCGGCCTATTTCGATGCAATGGATGTGGAAGGGCGGACGCGACTACTTCTGCTTGAGGCGCCGGCGGTCATCGGCTTGCCCGCGACTGCGCAGATCGATGCCGAGAATGCGGAGGCGACATTGAGGACAGGGCTCGAAGCCTTGCTGCCGCAGGCCAGTGCTTTGCTCGGACCACTGACGACGATGCTGTCAGCGGCTTTCGATCGCGCGGCGATCGCCATCGAAGCAGGCGGCAGTCGTGAGGACTACGAGCAGGCGATAGCTGCCTTACTCGACAGCCTCGCCGATCACCTGTGGCGGTAACTCGACCAATGGTGCGGGGATATCGCTGCTCTTCTCCGGCGATTTGCAGATATCGGCGATGACGCAGCGCTCGCATTCCGGGCGACGGGCCTTGCAGGTATAGCGGCCGTGCAGGATGAGCCAGTGATGGGCGTGATAAAGGTATTGCTTCGGCACCACCTTCATCAGCCGGTCTTCAACCTCGTCCGGCGTCTTGCCAGGTGCGAGCCTGATGCGGTTGGCGATGCGAAAGATATGGGTGTCAACCGCCATCGTCGCCTGGCCGAAGGCCATGGAGAGCACAACATTGGCGGTCTTGCGGCCGACGCCCGGCAGGCGAACCAGTTCCTCGCGCGTCTCCGGCACCTTGCCGCCGAATTCATCGGCCAGCATCTGCGAAAGCGCGACGACGTTCTTCGCCTTGTTGCGGTATAGGCCGATCGTCTTGATGTATTCGCGAACCTTCTCCTCGCCAAGATCGAGCATTTTCTGCGGCGTATCGGCGATCTTGAAGAGCGCGCGAGTCGCCTTGTTGACGCCGGCATCCGTCGCTTGCGCAGAGAGTGCCACTGCCACGACGAGGGTGAAGGGATTGGTGTGTTCCAGCTCACCTCGCGGCTCCGGACGCTGGATGGAGAAACGGCGGAAGATCTCCTCGCGCTCGGCTAATGAATAGGCGGTTTTCACCGCCGCCGCCGGCTTGCGGCGGACGATCACATTCGAGTTTTGCGACGATTTGGTAACGGATTTGAGTTTCGGATTCGTCATGGAAAATCTATACTCACTGGCCATGATGGAAAGCAACGCCGACAGCCGTAACGATCAGCCTGTTTTCGCGGCCGAACTCTTTCCCTACCGCTCGCTCGGCCGGAAGGGCTTCAAGGTGTTGCTCAGTGTTTCCGGCGCCATCTGCTTCGTGTACGGCATGTTTTTCATCGTCACCGGTGCTTGGCCGATCGGCTTCTTTTTTGGGCTGGATTTCCTGCTGCTCTACGGCGCCTTCTGGCTGAGCTACCGATCCGGCAGGGTGCGGGAAGAGGTGACGGTTTCGCGCACAGATGTGTCCGTGCGCAAGTTCTCTCCGTCCGGCCGTATGATCGAGCACCACTTCAATCCATTCTGGACGCGTTTCCTCGTGCGGCGGCATCAGGAAATCGGCATTCTCTCCATGCATATTTTCGGGGAGGGCAAACGTACGGATGTCGGCTCCTTCCTCAATCCCGACGATCGGGAGAGCTTCGCCAAGGCTTTCAAGCGCGCGCTGGCAACGGTAAAACAGCGTATCTGAGGCATTGCGTAAGAATCGGGGCGCAAGAAACGGGTGGTTTGACTGCCCGCCCTTGATTATCTCCTTTGTAAAGGAGAAAGACGATGAACATGATCGCGAAGCTCGACACAGATATCACTCCTGATGGCCCTGATTACGATATCGTCCGTCAGGTCATCGAACTCATCAGCGAGGAATATCGCGACCAGCCGTCGCTGGAAGCGATTGCCGCTCGGCTGCACCAGTCGCCGACGCAGCTCCAGAAGACCTTTACTCGCTGGGCCGGCCTTTCGCCGAAAGCCTTCCTGCAAGCCGTGACGCTCGACCACGCCAAGCGGCTGCTGCGCAAGGAAGAAATGCCGCTGCTCGAAACCTCCATCGAGGTGGGTCTTTCCGGTCCAAGCCGCCTGCACGACCTGTTCGTGACACATGAGGCAATGTCTCCGGGCGAATGGAAGGCGAAGGGCGGCGGGCTGACGATCCGCTACGGGTTCCACACCTGCCCCTTCGGGACGGCCCTCGTCATGGTGACAGACCGTGGCCTCGCAGGCCTCGCCTTCAGCGATTCCGGTGATGAGAAGGCCTGCCTTGAGGATATGACCTGCCGTTGGCCGAATGCGGAATATGTGGAAGACCGTCAAGCGACGGCGCCTTATGCCGAGCGTATCTTCCAGCCGGGCCGTTGGACGTCGGACCAGCCGTTGCGGGTCGTGCTGATTGGAACGGATTTCCAGGTCAGCGTCTGGCAGAGCCTTCTGAAAATCCCCTTCGGCAAAGCCGTGACCTACAGCGATATTGCCAAGGACATCGGCCGGCCGACTGCCATGCGCGCGGTCGGTGCGGCAGTCGGGGCCAATCCGATTTCCTTCGTCGTGCCCTGCCACCGCGCGCTCGGGAAAAACGGAGCATTGACCGGTTACCATTGGGGTCTGACCCGCAAACGGGCCATGCTTGGCTGGGAATCGGCACACGCCTGAGCGATTGGGATCAGCCGAAGCCGTTCAGGCGGNNCGGCTTCGGCGAGTTCCAGCAATGCCTTTGCCGCGCTCTCGTCGGTGATCAACGTATTACAGCCGATGCGCTTGATCGTTGCGCGGATCGCGACCGCACGATGCGCGCCGCCGGAGGACAGTACGATGTGTTTCGCCTCCTTCAGCGTATCGAGATCCACCGACATCACCCGCTGATTGATCGAGTGGTCGACGGAATTGCCGTCCTTGTCCAGAAAGTTGAACATGGTGTCGCAGACACAGCCGGCATCAATCAGCTGCTGCAGTTCGGCCTTCGAAATCCATCCCTCGGACAGCGACGTCGAATGCGGGCCGATATCGCCGCAGCTGACGATCGCGAGATCA
>UCCS01000041.1 GCA_900470965.1 Hyphomicrobiales bacterium | reverse complement strand
GCGCGGTATTGCGTGGCAGATTTCTTTCTTTAAGGCATGTCATCTTGACGCTCCTCTGATTTGGCTTGGTGCCTACCAAGTGTTGTCGAAGCCCACGACCGTGGGTTTCCTTTCGACTTCGCCGAATAGACAGTCGTTTAGAATAATATTTTGAGGAGAACCGGCGTGGGACCAAGGTCTTACCCAGGGGCTATCAAAAAGTTCAGTGGCGCTTATCTCTATTGTTTGACCTGTTTTTCTCGGCCTCGGGCGATCTATTTAGAGCGTACTGACAGGCATGAGCCTGTCCCGTCCGGCGAGTTGCGCAGGTGGTGATCTTTCTCCTGACGGCGGATAATCGATGAGCTTTGAAAGACGCTAGACGTTCACGCCAACGGACTGAGTGCGCTTCATCACCGAAGATTGACGGCTACTGGCCCAATCGGGCGCTGTCGATAGTAGCTTGCGGCCCCGAGGGGCCAACCCGCTAGGATGGTCTCCACATCGGCCACCAAGCGTGTATATCGCACCTAACAGAAGCCATTGAGTTTCAGGATTTTATGAGCGTCAATCGCCGCACGAAGCGCCTCCTCTGACGCGCGGTCTCCATTGTTTGCGTCGGGATGGTGCATCTTGAGCTTCTGCTTGTAACGGCTTCTAATTTCATCCGGCGTAGCGTCCGGTGAGAGACCGAGCGTTTCGAATGCTTTTGCTTCCAGCACCTTAAGCTTGCGGGATTGAATGGCCGCTTTTGCCGCTCTGCCATGCGACGCGTTTTTTCGGGCATTGATCGTCTTCGCGGTCCCGGAGCGAATGGAGGAGGGGAGGGGCGTTTCAGAAGCGTGATTGACTCTAACGCCCCGGGTAGGGCGGCTGCCACTTGCCGCTTCGCGCTGATAGCGGGCCGTGACAGGGTTCGACAGTTTCGTCACGTAATTGTAGCCTTCGCTATACTCTTTCGCGTGGCTACGGCAAAACAGCAGGTACAGCCCCTCAGCATCCGCTCCCACGGGCGCGCGATGCGTGCCTTGTTTGTCGCATCCGTCCCATTGACATTTTGGGCCACTTGTTTCGCGATGGTCGGCCGGTTTCTTTCGCGTCGGTCTCAGGCCGACAAATATCTTTGAATCAGACGTCATGGCGCCTTATACGACCCTGCTGCCGGACACGACAAGACGGCTCACCACCCAAGATACCGGGCCCGCTATATCAGCGCACTTCCCTCAACAGCCTGCGCTCAGGCGTACACCGCGGATACACTCCAACCTTGCCCGCTTCGGCGGGCTTTTTAGGTGACTTGCTCGACGCGAGCGGAATTCGCAAAGCACATCGTGAATGCGCTGGATGAGGTATTTGGAGGTATTTAAACGGTCAATCCCTGTCCAGCGTCATGAATACGCCCCCACAGCCAATAGAGCTGCGCCGAGCGCGATAATGGCTAGGCCTGGCCAGTTTTTGGATATTCCGAGGTACCTGAGACCCTGGCGCCGTGGCTCTAGCGTGTTGCCGCCTTGCGGCGTTCGATGCGGATCACTGGGTCTTCGACCAAGTGCCGACGAAAAGAGAATAAGAAGTCCGCCGATTATGAGAGCGGCACCGATCAGAATTGCCCACATGGAGGCCTCCGCGTCTAGAATGTGGGTTAAACCAAATTCGAACTTGATCGTTCCGCCCTAGATCTGCTGGTGGGTCGATCTAGCGGGCACCAGAACGGCGCCTTGGTGCTTTACCGAAACTGCGTAAGTTGGGCTGCCATGATCGCAAGTTTTTCATTTCCGTGTTCGTGTGCGATTTTCTGCAAAGCCTCGCTCTTGACGACTGGTACCATGCTCCTGGGCGAGTTGGTAATGTCGACCATTGCAGTCAGTCCATGGCGCCGCCCGCATGTGCCCGCCGGTGATCGGCTAAAGCAAGGGACTGGGACACCCGCTCTCTTCGCATCGGTTCAACTCCGCCGCGATCTCAAGGGCGTCGATTTCTTGGAGGCCTACTAATCTCTTCCATTCGTGGCCGCGGGCAACCCGGTCATCGTGTCCAATATTCGCCATGTCCCTTCGGGTTCCTGTCCAACGGCATAGCGGCTTGTTCCGTCGGAACGGCCAGCTCGTGCTGGCACGCTAGAATACATCTGCGGACCCCGCTGCTATGACCATCGGCACCGCGATTGCGGGCGCGATCAACCATAATCTCGCCCTTACCCGCGAATTGATAGAAGCGGCCGAAACGTGGCCTTGGTCGGACGCTGTCTTCCTGCAGTCGGCATCTACGGACCTGTCCATGTCACTTCCTCCTTGAAATCCGAAGACGCCGCTGGCCGCTCTTCGAAACGTCGCCTAGTTCTTCCTTGACGTGATCAACGCGGTTGTTTTCGCACGCGCGCCCATTTTGTGAGCACGCGTGACTTCACCAACGCTCATGCGGTGCCTCCAAGCACTCAACGGCCGCGCGGGAAGCTTTGATCCTGCTTCAGGCCATCCATTTCCTGGGCTTGCCTCATCTCGCGATCGGCCCCGATGTCGCTGTCGGAGACGTCGCGCTGGTGTTCGGTTGGAAGGACGTCGTCCCGAAGGTCGTCGGGTAATTCGCTTGCGAGATCGTAGGACCGGATCCGTGGCGACGTCGCGCGGCTGCTCCGGCGGTAGGATCCAACGCCCGGATTTGCTGCCGGGTCCACGGCGAAGGCGTCGTCCCGGGAGGCGTCAGCCTGCTGCTCGCGTTCAACGTCGCCGATGGAGCGCTGCTGGTTTCCCGAATCCGGGAAAGATACGTTCGCCTGTCGGGCGGTCCAGCCATCCGCCTTCCAGAGATCCGCGCGCTCGTCCATGTCGATCGCACCGTGATCATCCAGAATGTCGTGGGCGGTGTCGTAGGTTGCGTCGTCGACGGATGCCGACACCAGGAAGCCGCCGCGGCGCAGCCCCTCGGCGTAGACATCGCGATCTTCGTCCGGCAAAAACCAGTCCGCAAGCGCACCGAAGAAACCGCTTCGATCCGCGCTGCCGACATTGGCTTTATCACCATCGGCTTCGTATCCCGGCATAAGCCGGGCATCAGTGACGCCAGCTTCCTTCAGGCGCTCGACAGCCGACTCCGCATCGGCGCGAGAATCGAAAAAGGCCGTGAGATTGCTTTTCACAGCGCCGCTCGAAAAGGCGGGAGCGCTTTCGTTGTAAATGCCTGCCATTGTTTCCTCCATCCGTTGGTCTGCTCAGCGAACGGCCATGAAGGATCAATGTTCCGCAGCCACGAATAAAGTCCTTGGGGCAGTGGCGGGACCGAACTCTGGATCCCGGTAGCTGGCGGGGATTTCCGCAATCGGAGATCGACTATTTCGTGAAGACGGAAACCGGCAACCTTTCTCGCAGTAAGGGAGCCTAACCCGGAGCCCCTCAGGCATCGACTTGTAGCGTCTAAAACGCCTCGGGCCCACACCCAACGGCGGCAATGGCGGGAAGCATCTTCGTATCATGGTCAGCGTCGCTGCCCTTCGCGATGCGAAGACGTACCGGACTTTCCTGAGACGGTCGGGAAGCTGTTCATACGAGGCATACCCTGTTAGCTGCGGAGCATGTCTGCTTCCGTCACGACTTCGGGTCCGATCTGTTCGGACCCCTTCTTGTGAGCCGACGTCCGCTGACAATATATACTGAACGGCTGTCAGGCGCTGCGAGCCTGGTCTGAATGCCGGCCTTCCGCGAACTCCTCGATAACCTTCGCGCAGAAGGCCGGGAGATCGCCTGGCTTGCGGCTGGTGACCAGCCCCTTATCGGTAACAACTTCCCGATCCGCCCATATGCCGCCTGCATTCTCGATGTCCCTGCGGATCGAGGCATACGAGGTGACCTTCCGACCCTTCAGGACGTCGGCCTCGACCAACAGCCATGGACCATGGCAGATCACTCCCACGGGCTTTGCCTGCTCGAAGAACGAGGCCACGAAGGACACGATTTCCGGATTCGCTCTGAGCTTGTCGGCTCCAACGGTTCCGCCGGGAATGACGAGGCCGTCGAAGTCAGTTGCGGACACGTCCTTTACAGCTTTGTCGACAATATAGGTGCTGCCTGGATCGAGATCGCTATTGTTTGTCTTCGCTTCGCCAGCCTCGATGCCGATGACGGTAACGGTTGCACCCGCAGCCTCCACAGCCTCCTTGGGCTGCTTGAATTCCGGGTCCTCGGTTCCGCGCGGTGCGATCAGGATGGCGATCTTCTTGCCTTCAAGGGTCATCGGGTCTTCCTTTTACGTTAGTTGCCAGGAGAAATTACATTTTCAAAACCTCCTGGCGAAGTTGAAGTTCCGACGCTGCGGCAAGCAACAAGCAAGAGAAGCTGGAAACGGCTGCGCTGGCCTCCCGCGACAGCGTCGCCCGGCGGATTTGGAACATTGCTTTCGTTAGCGGAATGAGTTTCCTTATGCTCATGAGCAGTGTTCCTTCATTCGTTTCTGAACTTGTGCGCGCGGCAAATGCGGTGGAGCTTCTGACCAGTCGCGAAATCGAAGGCCTGCTCTTCCGGGCAATCGCCACCATCCGCGATCTGAGGGGTATCACCGGGATACCGGTCGTCGGCACCGGGCACGATGCGGTCATAGGGTTGACCTCACTGGCATCGTCTGCCGGCAAAGCGTCACACCATGAGATCCGGGAAGGCCTGCTCGCCGCAGCGGATATGGTCCGAACCCTTTGGATCGTGGTCGACAGCGGAACGGAAATCAGTCTGACGTTTTCGGATGGCAAACCGGATGCGACGAGTTCGGGAGTGAAATGAGAATACGGACTGCATCCCCTGAAGACGCCGCGCGGATGAGCCAGATGCTTCAAAAGCTCATTGCGGCCGGAAAGAGATCCGCTAGGGCGGACGTCGAGTTCGTCCAGCACCATTATATGGGCCATCCATCAGGTGTGCGCTGTTCACTGGCAGAAGATGCCGACAGGAAATCTACCTGGCTTTCAGTCGGTGATCCGTGCGAGCGACGGGAATGCCTGCGGCACCCCGATCGGCTGGGGCATCATGCGGCACGCATGTCTCCCCGAATGCGGCCAGGACCGGTGTCGGTCGTCACTTGTTCGAGATTACGCGACAGGCGGCGATCGAGGCAGGCCTGACGAAATCGAGGCTTTCAAAGGCGTTTCTGGCTTTAGTGATGTCCGACTTGCGTGGAGCGCGCGCGAACGCACGTGACAAGAGCGTATTGAAATGTCGTATCGTTAGCCACCTTGGGCCAACGGCTCGACATCATCATGGCGATCATCTCCTCGACGGTCTCCCCAAGACCATTTGTTTCTGATCGGGGAAGGCGATCCCGTTGGAATGTTTTTCCGGCCACGATGCGATACTCCGCGAATCGAGTCGCCACTCAATTGTCCCGCTGCTCTATCCCTATCCGAAACAGCCGTTCGCAAGGTGTTTTGCAGACTGGCGTGAGCGTCCGCTAACAGACCAAGCCTCTGGCGAAGGGAACCACTTCTCTCGTCGCTCATTGCCACCCCGAGATCGTGGCCGTGTCAATCGGACGTGACGGAGATGGCGAACACGGGGATTTTTCCGATTTCTTCCTGTGGCCAACGAAGTGGCAGTCGAGCGCCCCACCCGTCCGGCGCGATCTCGACCCCGGGAAGTGTCCACTACACGTCACTGCCATGCTCGCGGGGTTCGGTTCGCATCGAGGTGCACAAGGTCGAGGGATTTCGAAACGCGTGGGGTAATTGAGATGGACGATCGGATACCGAAAGAACGACAGTCAAGTTCGCAGCGGGCGCGGATAGAGGCTCGGGAGCAGACGACGCGAGTTGCCATGCAGATGCTCGAGGAGGAACGACGGCTGCGCGCACTGAAAACCGAGAGGCTTCGTCAGGCGAGACTTGAGGTGCAGATGAAGGGAAATTCTCCTAGCTAAAGCGAAACCGAGACGGATTCATCCGTCGAAGGCACGAGACGCCAAATCCCGCGAGCGACGAAAGTCCGTTGCCGGGCGAACCGGGGACGCGGTTCGCCCACAGCTCCTGAGTGACGCACCTTCTCCAGGCCGTCTTCGGGAAGCGACCTTCGAGGTCCGCCGGCCGCTTCCCGGCTCCGAGCGTTCCGCCGCCTAGCGCTCAAGGAGTTCGACACGATACGCCGCATCGGGACATCGCGATATCGGGTGAATGAAACTCGGAGGACGAGTTGCAGTATGGCCGCACAAGAACGTTCGTGCGATCGGGTAAAAGCCGAGATAGTGCGGACGGTTAGGTTGTGGGCGGGCTGTGGATATCCTGTGTAGAAAGATTGATCATTTGAACCGGTGTTCCACTTCCGTTCATGCCGCGCCTGTCTCGCCGCCCCGACTCGGTCGACATTTGCATCAACCAGTCTCCGGCCTGCGCCGCAAACGTCGCCGGGATGGTTCGGGCGCTCCCCGATGGGTCGGGGGCCCTTTTTCTTTTTCGAACCTTACGTTCCGAAGGCGGAGCGCATCGACCACCAGCGCGAAGGCTAGGACACGCCGTCGTCGCAGTGGCGACCGGGCGCGCAAGGTCTCACGCAGCCCGGCATTCAACGTGTCCGCAAGCAATTTCTTATAGTGCTCCTCCTCGGACGAATTGAGGAACAAGGGAAAGAATGACGCGGCGAGACGTCCCAGTCGTTCATGGGGAACCCAAACTTTGCTGTTGTCTCGAAGAGTTGCGAAAAGCTCGCCCGTTGTCCCGTATTTCGACAAGAGCCAGAGCCTCGAATAGGGATTGGTATCATTGGTTTTTTTCGCGCAGCCGGAGAAACCGGAGCGGGCGATCCTCGCCAATCCGAAGGCGTCGCATTCGACGCTATCGCCCGATCTTATGGGCACAGCCGCATATGACGACCTGCTGGACGTGATCCATAGTCCAGATCCAATTCATGGCATGATCGAGGACGACCGCGCTAGTATTCGCATTGATCACGAGCAGGACGGCGCCGACCGTGAAGTTGGCAGGAGGGTGACATGCCCGATGCTGTGCCTTTGGTCGACGCAAGATGATCTCAAGAAGATCTACGGCGATCCGGTGCCTACATGGCGCAACTGGGCGACGGACGGGAGCGGATTCGGCATTGATAGCGGCCATCATGTTGCCGAGGACAACCCAGAGGCGCTCGCAGCGGGGATCTCGGCGTTCCTGTAGCGCTGTTCAGTCGATCGGTACGATCGCCAGAAGCTTGCCGCTGTCGTCCATGATCTCGAAGAGTTTCCGGCCGGGTCCACTGACGTGCGAAGGTGTCCGTTGCATCTGGGCGCAGAGGAGGGCCTCGGCGATCGCGTCGCCGACGTCGGGCAGCACTATTCCGTCCCGATCCAGAAGAAGCTCCTCGCCCCTGCGGACGTTGAAATGGAAGCGCTGCGAGCCCGAAAGCGCGGGACTTTTCAGCATCGCCTAGCGACCGGTCCTGCGGAACGTCGCCGCCTTCAGTTCGACGGTCTCGTGTCGCACCTCCCTCAAAGCCGTTGCGACCAATCCTACGAACATGGATGCGATGAGGACTGTCAGGACGGTCAGAAGGGCGAACATATGATCTCTCCAGGTGCATCAGATGAATGAGCGCGTGAAGGAAAAGTTCCGTGAGCAGCGATAAGGAGCGCGGGGCTAGCCCTTGAGAAAGACCGCCAGCTCCCGTGACACCGCTTCCGAATCCTCCCGCTGCGGGAAATGCCCGACGTTCTGGAGGAGGATGCGCTCGAACGGACCGGTGAATTTCTCGTGGACGTTTTCCGACATCGCCGCAGGAGTGACTCCGTCCTCCTTGCCCTGGATGAAGATCGCCGGCAGCGACAAGGTCTTCGTCTCCTTTACCTTGTGCTCGAGCCAGACGCTGCGCGGATCGGGTTCGGCCTCTTCCCAGCGGACGCGGTAGCTGTGCAGGCTGACGGCCAACCAATCTGGGTTCTCGAAGGATTTCGCGACCGCCTCGAAGGTGGCCTCGTCGAACCAGCCGTCGGGCGCCCAGTTCTCCCACTGGATGCGGGCAAATCCTTTTCGGTCCTTGGCGATCGCCTCTGCGCCGCGTTTCGTCGCCATAAACCACTGGTACCAGTAGAGTTGCGACTGCCGGAATGACGGCGTTCGAAGGCCGCCCATGCGAGGCATTGACGAAAGCTGGACAATCCGCTCGACGCGGTCGGGCCAGCCGATCGCCAGGCATTCGGCGATGTGAGATCCCCAGTCGTGACCGACGACCGAGAACCGGTCGATGCCGAGCCCGTCCATCAAGGCGATCGCATCAATGGCGAGGACGCCACCATTCGCCGTCCTTAAGGCGTTGTCGTTGCGAAAGGTTGTCGGCCCAAACCCGCGCAGATACGGGACGACGAACCTAAGATGGCGATCGTTCATACGCTCGGTGACGGCAGTCCAGGTCGTGGCGTCGTCGGGCCATCCATGGAGAAGAAGAACCGGTTTTCCGTACCGCGCTCCTGTCTCCATGAAACTGATATCGAGGTCCTCGGTTTGGACATGCGGCATTGCCTCGCTCCTTGTACTAGCTGGAGGTCACGGTCGACTTCAACGGATCTAGGCCTCGACGGCGATCGATCCAGCGCATGACCGGGGTCACCGTCGCGCCGTGCATGACGACCGACAAGAGAATGATGAGGAACACTGTCGCCCAGACTGTCTCCACGTTGTCGAACTTCGCCTTGCCTGACGCGTAGGCGAGATAGTAGATCGAACCAAGGCCCCGTATGCCGAAGATCGAAACGATCACCTTCTCCGCCCGCGGCAGGCGGCAGCCGACCAGGCTCGCCCAGGCGGCAAGCGGCCTGACGACGGCGAGCACGAGAACAGCGACCGCCGCAATGCGCCAATCGGCGTTGGACAGAAGCGAGCCTTCCGCCAGGATCGATCCGAAGCAAACCAGCAGCACCATCATCAGCAAGCGCTCGATCTGCTCCCCGAAGTCATGCAGCTCGCCATGGAATTCGCTTTTGCGCTCGACGCTGCGAAGCGTAAGAGCGGAGACAAAGACGGCAACGAACCCGTAACCGTGTACGAGTTCCGTCGCGCCATAGGCGATGCAGGTGAAGCCCAATGCCGCGAGTCCGTCGCCCGTTCTGGCAATACGGCCTCGCTCCGGCATCCGGAAGGTCAGATAGCCGAGAAGCCTGCCGACCAGCCATCCCATCGCGACGCCGGCGGCGAGCTTCCAGATGACGTCGAAGGCGAACCAGTGCGGGAGCCATCCGAACCCGCCGCTGGCTCCCTGACCCGCAATGGCGATCGCGGCCAACACGAAGGGAAAGCTGAGGCCGTCGTTAAGGCCAGCTTCAGATGTCAGCGAGAAGCGGATGGAATCCTCCTCGCCAGTCTGGGGCGGCCCTACCTGTATATCGGAGGCGAGAACGGGATCGGTGGGGGCGAGGGCGGCGCCCAGGAGAAGCGAAGATGCCACGCCAAGGCCAAGAACGGTCCAGCCCAGAATTGCGATCGCGGCAATCGAAAGCGGCATTGCGATGCCGAGAAGCCGCCAGGTCGCCTCCCACCGAAGCAGGCCCAGCGGCCGGTCAATCTTGAGGCCTGCACCCATGAGGGCCACAATGAGCACGAATTCTGTGAGGTGCTCAGCCCATGCGATGTTCTCGAGCGGGTTCATCGCGGGGAGAGGGGTAAATGGCGACCAAGCAAGCAGCACGCCGATCGCGACGCAGCAGATGGGAAGGGACAGCGGCAGTCTGCGCAAGGCCATGGGAAGCCAGACCGTCAGAAGGACGACGGCGCCAAAAATCAGTAGGGTGACGACATAAGTGTTCAACCCAAGCTTCCTTTTCTTACGAGGGCTTTCGCCCACGCTCCTCAATCATCACCATGGGATACTGCCCAATTCACTCTGCTACGGCTTCGATTTTCGGAGAGCCGAAAGCGTCATCGCGCCCCGATACGATCCGGACGGGGATGGCCTTCGAGGCCGGGTCTTGGATAGCTCGTCGTGGTGATCGATCGCATCGAGCACCTTGCACTCGGTGTGATACGGAGCGATGGTTCCGACCGGCAGGTCGCGGGCCCGGACTTAGAAACCTGCCAGTTCCTGACATTTGTCGTCTCGATGACGTCGGACAGAGCGACCGTTACGAGGATAGTGCAGTCGCCGCCAGCGATCGAGACGCTTTCGCCTCGGCCTCGTCGACGACCGTCTCCCAGGCTTGCACCGGCCGGCCTCGCTCGTCGAGATCGAAGGCGAATATGTTGATGGAAGAGAACGTGCCCGGCATCAGGCGGTACCGAGCTTCTGCCGGGCGAGCTGCTTTGCCAAATCGTGAGCGTCGTCCTTGCGCTCCTCTGGGAGGCCGAGACCACTCTGGGCGATCGAAGCGTCCTTCAGGCGCGTTGAGGCCTTCGGTGAATTTCGTCATACAATCCTCCTAATCGGACGTCGCCGGTCGCGGCGGGAGGCGGGCGTCGTCCTCGACATCGCTCGTCCGAGCATTTCCGCTCTGTCTCGGGCGATCGCGCTTGTCGCCATCGCTTGCCGGCTTCGGCGAAATTTCGTCGTCCGCCTGGAGCTCGTCCGTGTTCACGTACCTGTTGCGGTCGGTCATCGTCTCACTCCCGGTTGGCCGTCTGCGGAGCGGGAATGCGATCCTTGGCATCGGCGCGTCCGGTCTTCGGATCGGCCTCTGTCAAGTTCTCTCCGGCTGTCCGGCTGTTGCCCATGTTGACGGGCGGCGCGCGGCGGTCGTCTACGTTGGTTTCGGGGAGTTCGTCGTCCTGCGTGTCTTTGTTCAAGGGCTTGGGAGGAAGCTTGTCGGAACTGGGGATCGAATTAGTCGTCATTGCGGTTCTCCTTCAAGAGAAAGAACTCCGGTAGCAACACCAAGTTCCTCTTTGGGATGGAGGAACTGGCACGGCGACGCAGGTGTCGGAACCAGGGAGCTTCGCATTGGTTCTATCGATGGAATGGAGGATGTCTGATCAAAATCGTTCTGCTCACAACTTCGGTCGCCGTGCTCGTGATGGCCGTCGTCGGCGCTAATCTGCGGCCATCCCGCCACGAGGCTTACTATCCAAAGCCGTACGACATCACGCAAGGATAGGAGATGATTTGCAACTGGTCGGCGCTCCGCGGTTCGTTGCCCCGGCGACGCCATTTTTCGGTCTTGGGCGGCGCCGGACCTCGGCTGATCATGGTCGTTTTCACCTTCTTCAGCCTGACGTGCGCGAGGCCGGGACGGGTTGAGTGCTCGACTGCCGTTTCGTTGGCCGAAGCAGGAGACCGGAAAAACCGCTGCGTTCGCCATCCCCGTCGCTTCCGGTTGATACGGTCCGCGCTCTTTACCGGAATGTCCACGCGGTCCAATAGTTCCTCCCGGCTTACCGATCTTGCCGAGGACGTCTGGTCGCCCATCTATTGGGACTGTGACCAGGGGGATTGGGATGACGGACTGGCTTGGAAATGTCGGTGTGCATATGGATCTGCTCCGAAACCTGGCCGTCCTTGTCGTCGCCTACGTCCTGGCGCTTCCGATCGCCTGGGACCGAGAACGCAATGAACGAAGCGCCGGCCTCAGGACATTTCCTCTCGTCGCGATCGCCGCATGCGGCTTCATTCAAGCCGCCGAGACGGTTACCCACGAGAGCGCCGAAGCGACCGCCCGGATCGTGGAAGGCATAATCAACGGCGTCGGCTTCATCGGAGGCGGTGCGATCCTTGTCGGAAAGGCGAGCATTCGCGGCACGGCGACGGCTGCAAGCCTGTGGGCTACGGGCGCGATCGGCGCGGCGGTAGGCCTTGGAGCTTACGAGACCGCGGTCGTCCTTTCGATCGCGACGTTCGCGACGCTCCGCCTCATGATTCCCTTCAAGGCAGAAGGGAAGGACGAGCGCGAGACGTCTGGAGCCAGGCCGAATGAGGCAACGGACAATCCACCTCGATGAATCGCTCGGCCACGAGTTCGGTGAAGCTTTCGTCCATCGAGAAACTCACGGAAGGTCAGACGCCAGTGGAACGGCGCGCAACAATCTGAAATTTCGCGCGTTTAAAAGTCTCTGGGCACGGCGGAGGATCTCATGGCGAAACATGAACTCCGCCGACAACCGACGACCCCTTGCGGACGAGGTATCAAATGGCCGCTGACACTCTCACGCCCGAACTCTTCGAGGCCGCCTGGGTTGCTGGCGTCGCCGCCGTCGACGATGAACGCATCGACGCCTTGAGGCACCTTCTCGCCATATCCGCACCGACGATCGAGCGGTATCGATCCACCGAGGGAGACTTGCGTCGGGAGATGGACCAGCTTCTCGAGATCGGGCTCTCGAAACTTCAAAGAAGCGGTGAAACTGCTCCGGAGTAGTGGCCCTACGTCGCTTGGCGATGGATTATCCGCCATGCGTGCCGCGCGCGTCAGCCATGACTTGCTAATATACGCTACAGTCGCCACTTCACCCTCGTTGCCTGGATCAAACAGAACACGAGCCGCCGCGATCTTACGACCGCGCAGGAGAAGCATCATGCATGGCATTTCGAAGACCCTGACCGAAATGAACGTCGTCGAGCGGTCGAACCTGCTCGATACCGTCGCCGACGCGTTGGAGGCGAGCGCTTCCGACGTTGAAGACGATGGCGACCCGCGTGACGTCGCCAATCTCGTGTGCGTGGCCCGCACCATTCGCGGAATGGCCGACGACATGTCGGCGAGAGATCTGCATGCGGCGGAACTGCTTTTGGAGCAGGGGATCACGATGATCTACCAGCGCGAGAACCGAAGAGCTTCGCTGGTTCATTAGGCCATGCCGCGAACAAGTTCGGGAGCCGAGCGTTTCCATCCCAGGCAACCCTCGGAGGACGACATGCCTGCTCTGGACGAAAGCTTCGACGAATTCCTCAAACGTCGCGAGAGTGTCTCCCTCGACTACATCAACGGCAGCCCGGAAACGCTGATCGCCATCTCGACGTCGTATGACCCGGCAACCTTCTTTCCACCGTCCGGGGACCGTATCTCCGGCGCCGCCCAGGTGAACGCGGCGAACGAGAAGGGCGCCGCCTCCTTCAAGGATGGAAGCATCGGACACTTCGAGGTTCTTCAGTCTTCGGAAAGCGGAGACCTCGCGTTCTGGACCGGCACGCAGCACGCCGAGGTTCACTTACAGGGCAAGGACGAGTTGGTGCCAATGTCGCTGCGCGTGACGGAGGTCTTCCGACGCGAAGACGGCGAATGGAAGCTCGTCCATCGGCACGCCGACATGCCGAAATCCCACACATAGCCGCGCTTCTGAAGACTGGCCGGATCAAGCCCCGTAATTAAGCTTCGGGTACCAGTCCGTACCGCGGCCTGCAGGCGTCATGTCCAGAATGTTCCAGAGCGGCGCGATGTCGACCGCCCCTCTTGGATCCTGGCCGGGGTCAGCCGCTTCGGCAGGCATCTCGCCATTGTAAAAGACGCGGACGTCTTTCCCATCCTTCTGGTAGACCGTGAACGCCGGATTTTCAGATCCGTCGTCGTTGAGCAAGCCCAGGTCAAGGGCGTAGTCGTCGCCGACGATCTGAACGAAATCAAGGTCGCGCCATCCGCGTTCGAGAGCGAACGCACGTTGCCGCTCAACCGGGCTGCGACCAATGATCTTGAACGCAACCCGTTGCTTGACGTCGGCACCGTTGCCGTTCGCTCCGCCAAGGAAGTTCGTGCACATGGGGCAGGGCCGTTCGCGCTGCGGGCCGAACATCCAGAAGTACGTCACAAGCGTATCGTGGCGACCGAACAGGTCTGCAAGGCCGATATCGTTGCCGTTTTCGTCCTTGAAGCGATAATTTTTCTGGACGACTGGGCCGGGAGGCAGGCGCCGGCGTTGCTCCGCGAGCCTGGTAAGATGTCGCCGGACTTCGATCTCCTCCGCCAACAAGGCCATCCTTGCTTCGGCGTAATCCGGAGTTTCGTTTGTGAATCGGCTCACCCGTTTCGCGGCCAGTTCTTTCGCGGGTTTCAAGTCGCCCATGTCCATGTGATTTCTCCCTGGATTCATTCCGACCGTCTCGCAGTCCCCAGCCACTCGGTCATCCCGTGCTTATTGTCGGAAGCTGGCAGGCGCGTTTGACGGTTCTCCGCGCCCTCTTGAACTAGACGTGCGAGGAGACCCGTACTCGACAAGGGCTGAATGTTTTTTTTGGTCTCCGCTCCGGTGGCCAAAAAACGCAACCTTCAACCGGCCGAAGTCTTGCTCCTCCCCACGCCGTTCCAATCTCAAAAGCGACCTCGATCCTGGAGCCTTCGAGATGGACGACAACGTGGGAGTGATCATCCCGAAAGTCTGTGAGAGACGAGCCAATGATCTGCCGCAAGAGCGTCTGATCAGCCGCTTCACGCTCGCGAGGATCAACCCGATGAAGACGCTGCGCCGTGGAAAAATCGGGCCAACGCCTCCGCCGTTTGTGTGGGATACTCTTCAGGAAAGAAGTGGCCGCCCGGCAAAGCATAACCGACGACGTTGTCTGCCATTTGTCGCCATAATGCCAAGGGTCCGCCTTCGTCAGCATACCAAGTAGCCAATGCGCCAGTTCCACTCCAAAGGGCGATGAGGGGACAGCGAATCCTGTGTCCGGCGATATGGTCTTGCATGTCATGCTCGCGATCGATGCTTGCTGCAGCCCGATATTCCTCGCAAATCGCGTGAACATGGTCTGCGTTGCAGAGCGCCTCACAATAGGCCTGTCTGATCTCTGCTGGGAATGCGGCAGTGGAAGATCCCCAGCCGGCGAGCGCGTCATCGATGACGGCCTCCGGTGCACTAGTGATCAGTCTTTCCGGCAAAGGCTCGGCTTGCGCAAGCAAAACCCACGGCCAGAACGCCAAGGCAAATCGGTCGTCAGCCCGATCCCAGACGGCCGAGGTAGGCACGATATCGAGCATGGCAAGCTTTCTTATCGCCGCAGAATAATCGAGGGCCATGCGGTAAGCGACACGGGCGCCGCGATCATGACCGGCGATCATGAACTCACTAAAGCCGAACTTTTCCATAACTTCGACCATCTCGGCCGCCATCGCTCGCTTGGAATAGGGCAGGTGATCTGGGGCGGACGGGGGACAAGCGCTGGCGCCGTATCCGCGCAGGTCGGCACACACGACAGTGAACTCGCAGGCAAGCAGCGGAGCGACGTCGCGCCACATTCGATGGGTCTCGGGGAAACCGTGCAGCAATAGAACCGGCGGGCCGCTCCCGGCGATGGTGGTGAATATCGATCCACCCGATAAGGAAACTCTTTGTGCGCGGCTCTTCTTCGACACGTTGCTTCTCCTTGCAAGGCGCTCGGGGCGCGCCGCGCAGCTCACTTGAAAGGGACCATTTGTCCGATGCGGCGATCTCGTTCATCTTGTCCACGCCAAACCATTGTGCGGTGGCGACGAATTGGGCGGCGCCATCCGCTCCGCTGAAAATCATGCGAATACGCCGATCTACCTTGAGCTCGTCAAGCATTTCGCCGCCTTCTCGTACCCGGTGACAAGATATCAGCATACCAGATGGCTCCTTGGCGGTCGAAACCTGGTGGATCGGAAGCACTACCCAGATGCTCTGGTGGAGAAGGCGCCAATCAGCGACCACATCGAAAGCAGTCGAATGCTGCCCAGGGGTTCCGCGCTGGCTAAAATGCGACCATCGGCAGATAATGCCATGTCATCCGGGAATTGAAAGCGTCTGCCTGCTTTTCAATGCTGCCTTCCGGCGGAACCAGCAGAATTGACTGCCCATTGACAGATCCCGCCCGAAGATCACCGTATGTGCCAAAAAAATGCGATTTGGCCATTGTCGCGAAGCTCAAAAAGCTTGCTCGCGACGCAGTCGTCCCTCGTTACTGGCGTGAGTTTAAAGTGAAGGGGGAAGAGCCGTGCAAGCTGCACCGGTGAAAACGCAGCCTACTCATCGCCGTGCTGTTGTTCGGCTGCCGTTTTAAGCGCGGCCATCGGGATCCAGTCTTCCGATCCAGGGAAGCGGACATGCCAGTAGGCCCATCCGTTAAGATTTGGAGCTCTGCCTCTTCGATTCCGGGCCAGAGCACTTCCTGCCTGCGACAGAGTGTCGAACTGCCTGCCGTCTACCACAAGCTTTCCGTTCAAGAACCAGCCAAAGAAATTTTGTTGCCCCCTCATGTAGGACATTTTCGCGTCTGATCCGTGGGGGATGGTGACACCTTCGCCGGTCCAGGCCAATCCGTTTGCTTGAATTGCCTCACCGATCTGTATTTTTGTCATCGCAGCTGTCATCAATGTCCCTGTTTCTCGCAAGGCGGTGCGGAACTGAACCCGCGCATTCTTGGTGGCTGGTGCTGCGGGCAAGGAAAGTGCCGCACGCTCGGAAGTCCTAATTAGATCAAACCGGGGAATTTCCAAGGCAGTGGCAGAGGCCAGATCCATCGCGTCGATCGGACCCTTCGCCACCCCGTCGGAGCTGAGCGTGGGGCGCGGTGGATCAGGCGCGAGATTATATGGAGCTGCGGAGACACGAGTTCCGACAGTTTGCGAAACCCACGGGCAGCACGAAGGCAATTGCAATCATTGACCGGCTCTTGGGCTGCGGCATGCAAGGCGATTTAGGGTCTCTGGACTGTGCGGCGACCTGCTTAAACCTCTGCTCTA
Source organism: Hyphomicrobiales bacterium (assembly GCA_900470965.1). Lineage (GTDB taxonomy): Bacteria > Pseudomonadota > Alphaproteobacteria > Rhizobiales > Rhizobiaceae > Rhizobium. The sequence goes on along the minus strand of UCCS01000041.1, from coordinate 39,415 downwards.
GGTAGGGAGCTGTCGCAATCGTCACCTGTGATCCTCATCAAGCCGCAATGCGAAGAGCAATTCGGAATGCGCAACCAACGCACGCTGGTTGTCACCCGGGATCAATCGCAGCACCAAGCGCATGATGATAGACAGTGATAATAGGCGAAGACGGAGTGACAGCTGGCTCAATAACTTTTTCCTACCGGCCCACCTAAGCCTTGGGCTTGGGAACTTCCCCGTTGCTACCTGTGTCATGGATTGCGAGGCGCAAGGGGCGAAGCCATCGGTCTGCATCCGGAATATTAGGTTGTCAACGCGCCGCCAGTGCACTCCCCGCCATCAAGCAAAAGGGGAAGATCTTGATCGCGACAGCCGCTTAGGCCTGTCTTTCTCGCTGATGTTGAGAAGCTCGCCGTTCGCGGCAGACGAACGCCTCGACGGGCCACGGCAGCTCGAGCGCTGGGGCCCGCCTGTTACTCGATACAAAGGCGAGCCCCACCCGCTCGGTCCCCGACATGCATAAGGCGAGGCAAAATAAGCATGCCGCGGAAAAACTGTCGCGTGAAAAACGCGTGACATGGGCCAACCGCCATTGCGCCGCCGCTGGCTTGTGTTCTGGATCATGTTGATGAAATCGTCTCCAAAAAGAAATCCGCCAAAACGGGTAGTTGAGGATGCAAAAGGCGGACCGCTCGATGCCTGCTGGGGACCGACGGGGTCTGCCTTGTCGTACGTAACATTGAAAGCTGGAGTTTGTTTCGCGTCCGCTGTGCTGCGACGACACAGGAAGAGACCCGCTTGGGGAAACAAGCGGGTCTCATTAGGCTGGAGATGTCATTAAGCAGTCACGATCGTATCATGGGAGAAGATCGAACGAAAGTCATTATGTGAGCTATTTCTAAAATAGATGATTTGATGTCGAGCGCCCGAAATGCGTCTACCACCAATCATGAAGTTCTTTGAGCTTCACTCGTGCTGCTCGGCCGCTTGGGATGCCTCCCGCGCGGATTTTGCCAGCCTTTCGTCGGCACTATCCGCTGCAGATCCAAGAGAGCAAGATGAAGTTTCAGCGATGAGGCCCCCTGTCGTGCAAGATCTTATCGCGTCGATTGACTCGGTACCTGGCCGCAGTAGAAGCACCCGGTTGCGCCATCTTCAACGTATTCGCGAGGCGATGCTGTTTTGCGCGCCGCGACTGCGATTTGAAGCTGGCTCGCCGCCTAAAGCGCCAGCCGCAGCTGCGGTTGCGTGAGAGCTGCTCGCCGTTCCAGTGAAGACAGCGACACGCCGAGCAGACGGATCCCTTTTTTCGGCGGGAAGATTGGCGCGAGAAGCAGGCTGACTACCTCCTCAAGATCGGCAATCCCCGGCAGCGCTGCCGGAACCGTCTTGCTGCGCGTGATCTGGGTGAAGTCGGCATATTTGACCTTGAGTGTCACGGTCTTCGCCCCGATTTCATTGGCTTCGCAGTAGCCCCAGACCTTTTCGATCAGGGACTGAAGCCCCTCGCGCGCAGGTTCGTAGGAATGGATGTCCTGCGAAAACGTGTCTTCCGCGCCGATGGATTTTCGCACCCGGTCAGGCTTTACCTGGCGATTGTCGATGCCACGGGCGATCCCATAGAAATACGGTCCCGATTTCCCGAAATGCCCCGTGAGAAGCTCGAGCGATTGCTGCTTGAGGTCGGCGCCGGTCTCGATTCCCAGTCGATGCATCTTTTCAGCGGTTGCCGGCCCGACACCGTGGAATTTTTTGACGGGGAGTTGCTCGACGAAGGCCGGACCGTTCTTCGGCGTGATGACGGCCTGGCCGTTCGGCTTGTTGAGGTCGCTTGCCATCTTGGCGAGGAACTTGTTGTAGGAAATCCCGGCAGAAGCATTGAGGCCGGTGAGCTGCTTGATCTTTGAGCGGATCTCCGACGCGATCTCGGTCGCAATTTCCATGCCTTTGAGATTGTCGGTGACATCGAGGTAGGCTTCGTCGAGTGAGAGCGGCTCGATGAGAGACGTATATTCGGCAAAGATCTCACGGATCTGCTGCGATACGGACTTATAAACGTCGAAGCGAGGCGGCACGAAAATCAGCTCCGGACACTTGCGCCTCGCCGTCACCGACGGCATGGCCGAGTGAACGCCGTAAATTCGGGCCTCGTAACTTGCCGCCGCCACAACGCCGCGAACCGCCGCATAGCCAACAGCAACCGGCTTGCCACGCAGTTCCGGATTATCGCGCTGCTCAACCGAGGCATAAAAGGCATCCATGTCAACATGGATGATTTTTCGGACTGGGGTCGAGCTCATATCGTTCATGGCGCCGTCGGCGATCGCAATGGGATCGGCGGCGCTCATCGAGAGTTCCGTGCCGAAACAGAAGGGGAACATAGCAGGCTCCGTTCCCATATCAAGCATTTCATTGAACGGCTGCACGCATCATCAAGCGACTGGAAGCGGGCAGTCTATCTGATGGCGCTATCGGATGCGGCGGCAAAAACTTCTGGACGTGCGAAGGATACCGCCTGGGGCTTTCACGCGTGGAACGAATAACGGTTTCGGGGCTTTCGCTCCTGTCAAACGAAGGAGACTGTTATGGGAAGCACAGCAGACAAGATTAAGGGAACGACGAACGAGGTCGCCGGCAAGGCGCGGCAGGCCGTCGGTAAAGCCGTTGATAATCACGAGGAACAGGCAAAGGGTTCCCTGCAAGAAGCCAAGGGCAAGGCCCAGGTCGCCAAGGGCGACGCCAAGGATGCCGTGAAAAAGGTCGTCGACAGGGCATAGCCACATTCGAGCACACACATTCCCGCACCAAGCCCGCGCCGGTCGCGGGCTTTTTTCAGAAAGATGCATTTATGAAATATTCAACACTCGCCGTTACCGCCGTCCTTGTCGTCCTTCTTGCGGAAAACGCGTCTGCCCAGGCAGTTGAGGATCCCGCAGTCAATGCCTGCAAGAACACAGGCCTTCTCGCTCTTCGGGAGCGCTCGCCGGAGATCACTGATCTTGTCATGGATATGGAGAGCCTCGCCATCAGCAAGTCTGATACCAAAGTCGAGGATGTGGCCGTGAAAACCGTCATTCTTGGAGAGGCCTACATTGCCCGGAAGGAAAAGACGGGAAAGCCGGACAGGTTCGTGTGCTTGCTCGGCGATAAGGGTAAGGTCCTGCTGACGTTCTTCACCGCCCAGTAGTGAATCTGCGACCCCGGAGCTCAGAAACCGACGGCGGCAAGGGGTCGTCATGTGATCGGACCGTCTCGGGCGGGATAGAACCGCGAAATTGATCGACAGAGGCGCGTTCTCGAAACCTGATTGTAAAATCGACCGTTATGTCCCACGCTTCAGGCTGGCGGTATCTTCTCGAATTTCGGCACCGCAGCACGACGTGATTCCGGGCCTTTAACCTTATGGTCCAGGACAAAGGCCCCGGCCTCTAGCGGCTTGGATTGCGAGGGATTTATGGCGTGACGATGAAGGCGTCGGACGTGCCGGGAAATCTCATAGATGGACGCGCCCGCGCAAGCCGCGTTGCTTGACGGTTCCTGCCTCACCGAGCAGGACCATGCTTCGAAAGAACCCACGCGAGCCAGCAGGTCGGAACATACAAAGAACACCATTGGCGTTCCGGCCGATTTTCGGCTATGGCTCGGCAGCAACAAAGTCGAGGCCCCAATGAGTCGGTTGAAGCTCCTCAGAGACCAGCGTCAGCTTGCGCTGTCAAAACTCGAAAGCCTGACAGAGGATCATCCGCTTCGACCACGATATTTGGAACGCGTGCGTGAACTGGACGATCAAATCGAAGCGCTCAACTCAATCAACTAGATGGACAATAAGGGATTAGCGATGTCGTTGGCCGAGAAATTCATTGTGGTTCCTTTCAAGCGCAATCGAGCTGGCTTGATCCCAGGAGAGATGCGACAGGCTTCGAATGGGACATCTGCGGAAAGGATCGCTTCTGCCATGTCGGCCAGATCCCTCGGTGTTGGAGCCTACTCCGTGATGGTCGACAGCGAAACGGGTGATATGAGCTCGCCAAGACTGCTGGCTGCCTTCGGTGAAGTTGGTGATTTGACCCAAGACTGAGGTACAGCGATCGCATTTCAGCGCTGCTTCATGGGCAGGCTGCCAACTCGACCTGTGGAGAGGGCGCGCCACATGCTGTTCGTCAAGGGCCGGACTTCTCCGAATAGAGCGCACGGGCCGCGGTGTCGAAGACGACCGTCTCCTGGCCGAGCAGACCGGAGACCGCCTCTGAACTCTCATTGTTGTTTAAGCCCAAGACCTGCAGCACACCGGCGTTCGGCAGGAATGTGGGCGCTGGCACAGGCGACGGCCAGCAGTCTGTGAATGTCCTGGGCGATCGGCTAGAGCGAGGGCCGGAAATCCGCAACGCGGCCTTGTCAGATCGCGATTGGTCGGCAATCCACCGATTGCTCGTTTCGCTGAAACCTCACCCTGTTTGACGACGGGCTGCTCAAATGCGGCCGCGTTAGATGTCCGGAGGGGTAGTCTCGCTCGCCAGCGGTGATCATCGTCCCGATTCCCGTCTTGCCGTGACATCCTCAGCCGCTCGAGTTTGGTGACCAGATTGCCAGGATTTTTTGAGCAACTCAGCCGCCAAGATGGAGGCCAAACGATCGACCAGTTCGATGGTCAGGGTGTAAAACGCTCTGCTCCTATCGATCGATGTAGGTCGGTCGAGGTTCGCTTTCGGGCAAGTTCTTGAAGGGACCAGACCGTCAGCCGGTCGGAGCAGCCTAAATTTCGAGCGAACGCTTCGCTTATGTCGATAATCGAATTCCCCGCCTTTCAGCGCGTGAAAGCTCAGACACGCTTCCTTGGCTCTTCGATGGTCTGCTCCTGCTGGCACTGACACGAACGGACGAGCCTCTCCGGTTCCGTTGCAAACACGTGTCGACCAAACCTCGCGTATTCAATCGGCCACCTACGCGGAGCCGATCCAGGACCTTAAGCCTGCCTTGCCTATTCAGACAGAGTTGTCAGGCCGTTTTCGCTCGTTTGGCTAGCAGGGATGCGGTCGCTGTTGCGCGATCCTGCAATTCCTTTGCAAGACGGGCTTCGCGAAGGCGTACAGTCTTTTCCTGCCGAGATCGAACGAGGGAGTCGAGCTCTTCGGCGGCGTTGTTGCGTGCGAAAAACTGTGATTGTGAGCGGTTGAAGGCTGTCTCCGCCTGTTGGCGAGACTTGCTATATGTTTGTGACATAACTATTTCCGGATGGGGGCCGCCGGCTTGGCGGCAATAAAAAAGGCCAGGCTATACGCCTGACCCTGATTGGTATCAGCTCTCAACAGTGCCAGTACATCCGTGGTCAACGAAAAGCAGATACCGGATGAGTTAGGCAGCCTGCAGATTGCAGGCGGACATCTTGCCCGACTTATTGTCGCGCTCCAGCTCGTAGCCGATCTTCTGACCTTCTACGATTTCGCGCATGCCGGCGCGCTCGACGGCCGAGATATGGACGAACGCATCGGCGCCGCCATTGTCAGGCTGAATGAAGCCGAAACCCTTGGTGGAATTAAACCATTTAACTGTGCCAGTGGTCATGATGAACCCTTTCATAGCAATTGAGGGGCCACAGCACCGGAGCGCTGCAGATGGTGATAGCGATTTTTGAAAGGAAGGTTCGTTCAGGGCGCGGTCAATCGCGCAGTAACCAAAGCTCAGCAAGCAAATATCGATAGTCGCTATATGGGCAACGTGCAGCACAATGTCAACTTTTAGTTTTCATATTAGTGAGAAATCTTCATATGGTTGCAATTCGGACCTTTACATCCAGCGGCAATTTCGTTGCCCCGCGCCATGCTAGAACACTGCAGAGGGAATGGCCGGCATGCTTTCTAATAAGCGGAAGCTGCCGCGGACTAGGGAGTTGCTCCGCCGTTGAACCTATCTTGTGCAATTCTTTTGTATAGCTGGTAGGAAAAGAGGCCGTTCAGGGAACAAGGCAGACATGTCCATTCAGCGTACGAGCTTTTACGTCCTTCTGGCGGCTGTGACGATCGCGTTCATCTGGCTGCTTATCCCCTATTACTCCGCTGTCTTCTGGGCCGTCATCCTCGCGATCATCTTCTTTCCCGTTCACAAGCGACTGGAGCGTTTGTTAGGGGGCCGTCGCAGCATTGCCGCCCTGCTGACGGTGTTGATGTGCATATGCCTCGTTATCGTGCCGGCAATGATCATTCTCGGTTCTCTTATCCAGGAAGGAACCAGCCTGTATCAACGGATCAGCAGCAACGAAATCGATCTCAATGGTTATCTGGTCCGGATCCAGAATGCCTTGCCCGGCTTCATCGACAACTGGCTGACGTCACTGAAACTCGGTGGATTTTCGGAACTGCGAGCGAATATCTCCTCCGGCGTCGTGCAGGCAAGCCGGTCGGTCGGCGGCGGTCTGCTCAGTTTTGGTCAAAATACGCTGCAGTTCTTTATCAGCTTCGGCATCATGCTGTATCTGCTCTTCTTCCTGTTCAGGGATAGCGGGGACCTCAGAGGCAAGATCCGACATGCAATTCCGTTGAGCGATGACTATACGCGGCAGTTTCTCGACAAGTTTTCCGCTGTCGTTCGCGCCACCGTCAAGGGAAACATCATCATCGCGATCGTCCAGGGAACGATCGGCGGCGTGGCATTCTGGGCTCTGGGGATTGAGGCCGCCTTGCTGTGGGGTGTGACAATGACGTTCCTGTCGATGCTGCCCGCAATTGGCGCGGCGCTCGTATGGGTTCCAGCCGCCATCTGGCTACTCCTCACGGGGGCCTGGCTGAAAGCATCGATCCTGGTCCTCATCGGCATATTCGTTATCGGGCTGATCGACAATCTGCTGCGCCCGCCGTTGGTCGGCAAGGGAACGCGGCTTCCCGACTACGTCGTGCTGATCTCGACAGTCGGTGGCATCTCCCTGTTCGGCATCAATGGCTTCGTCATTGGCCCCTTGATCGCCGCCTTGTTTATCGCGGCATGGTCGCTTTTCGCCGAACAGCAGAGCGCTGAAAGAGCAAAGTCCAAGATTAAAGAATGATTGTACCGTCAGCTCCCGGGACTTTGCAGCTTGCTCAGAATTCCATCTGTGAATCGAATATCTAGCAATTTGGAGGCGGCCGCGAGGGTTCCGATCCCTTTTAAGCGCTGAGGCTCAATGCCCCAGTCGAGAGAACTGAAAAACTCGAGTCTTGGGATCTCTGACTAGCTTCGCGGAGGGTTCAGTCTTGGCAGAGAATTCGCGTGAGCTGCCGCTTCGCCGGGGTAGGGGAAATCATCACCGATCTGCCGATCGCCATCGAAGACTTTGAAGGTGGGTCCATCGACTTCAACAATCTTGTAGCCGTTCACGTATTCGATATTCCGTGTTTTCCAAGCCACTTGAGCTCTCCTTGAAGAATGACTATTCGCGACCCGGGAAAATGATGATCGACAGGCCATACTCGCCGATCTGTCGTAGCACATATTTGTCCAGGTGGGTTTTCCGCATTCGGCGCCATCATCCAAAGGCCCCGCTTTCACCCGGGCGTGTACACTCCAGGCCAATTCGCGGAGAGGAAGTGGTACGCCAGGATGATGACATGGGATGGTCGAGGTGCCGCCGGTGCAGGACTGCACCCCGAAGCATTCTAGCCGAGCGTCGAACATCATTGCGATCGTTCGGCTTCTGAGATCTGGAAGGAGCGCAGCGTGGCGCGGATCGTCAGTTGAATGAGCGCTGGGTGGCGCGCAAGTAGGTTTCGGCGAGCCGAACCCGTTCCTCGGCCACGGCGAGCAGCGTCCGCTCAAGGCGTTGGGCAAGGCGTCTCGATATCGACGGCTCGGGGCGCCACCGCGGCAAGCCCGGCCGTATCCGGATGCGGGGTCCAAGACCCGGCCGGTAATGTGCAAGTGTCATGCCTGCCTTGATAAGGAGGCTCTTGATAGGGGGGCGCCGTTCGGCCGCAATCACCATTGAGAAGGCCGGCACCAGGAGCGATTTGGGAACTGGCAATTCGATCTCGTCGATGATGTCGTTTCCGACGTCGTTTTCCTTGACGAAGATGAGGAATTCGTCGACCAATTGATGCGCCCTGTCGAGCTCGCTTTCCTCGGCATGCTCCCCCGAAACCGGGCCATAGTCGCTTTCTATGATCAGACGCATTGTGATCTCCTTTGGGCGGTAACGCGGCTGACGTTTTTTGGTTCGAAAGCGAAAGTTAGGCATGAAATGCGGCGGGCTTTCCGGCCTGTGCCGGCATTATCGTTTGGGCTGGCTAGGCGGTGACCAGAGGCAATGCTGTCATGACAGTGGCCATGCGTGTCCGGATATCTTCAGGCTGGCGCTTTGCTTCGGCACGGGGGGATCGCGCCTTGAAGCGAGTTCAACAAGATCATCGATAGTCAGGTCGCAGCGTTCGGGAACTCCTGCTGCGCTTCTGTGTTGTTGGGCTGAACCTGTGTGGGCGTCGATGAGGCGCGCAGCTTGGCATTGATGCGCCAACCGAAAGTGCTTTACGCCAGAAAAAGGAGATCGAGATGATCAAGGATGAAAACGACAGCGAGCGCGTATGGGACCTAGCCGAAAAGATCGGCTTTTGCATGTTGGTAACGAAATCCGGTGACGATATTCGCGCCCGGCCGATGTCAGCTTATGTCGAGCGGCTTGAGAACAGCTTCTATTTTCTGACCGATGTCGACAGCCACAAGGACGACGAAATCGCCCGGCAGCCGGACGTATGCCTCGCCTTTGCCGACAGCAAGGGGCAGAAATATGTATCGGTAACCGGAAAGGCGGAAGTCTCGAGCGACCGCGAAAGGATCCGTGATCTCTGGGCTACGCCAGCGAAAGCCTGGTGGGACAACGCCGAGGATCCGTCGATTCGTGTGCTGAAGGTGACGCCGTCCTATGCCGAGTTCTGGGATAGTCCGGGGACCATCGTCTCTTACATCAAGATGGCGGCTGCCGCGATGAGCAGCGCTAAGCCGGACATGGGCGACAATGCAAAGGTCAGGATGTAACCCCGGGCGGTGAACGGCTTTGTCGGCTCACCTGCGCCACCAGCCGCAGGACGGCAGAGGATTGGAGGTCATGCGCGCCGGCCGGTCGACGACTCCGGGCCCGGCTTGCACCAATAGGTGACGAAAAGCCGATCGAGGCGCAAGAGCGAATAGCGGAACGGAAAGGTTCGCACGGAACGAAGATCTTCCGGACAGGCTGGGGCCTGCGCGTCCTGGCAATATTTATGTCCTCGCTAGTTATCCTGGTGGTTTGACTTGAGCGATCTTTCTGCCGTGGCTCGGTCAAAGCGGAGCCGGCGGCGATCTGCTTACCCACCGGTCAGAGATTATCGCCTCCGATAACGTCTTGGCCGCATTCCGAACCTCGCTCCGCACGCATTCGTCCTTCTCAAAGACTCGTGGTTCGTCGCATCCAGGCGTGGGCTCGGACCGCCTTTTCGGGGTTCAAAATCATAGGCGGACATGACATGGCCCCCCACCGAGATGAGATCCTTCATGAATGCCTTGAGAGAAATGCTCGGTCCGGATGCCGTGCTCCGCCGATTTCTAGATTTTCCCTCTTGCAGCGAAAACTAAGATCTTTAGCTGATCGAAGTTTCGGATACCCTGTCGGTAAAGTTCGATGATGATTGCGGCACTTCTCGACATTTCCTCGTCATTGTCACTAAGCTGGAATTCCGCTTTCACGGCCTCCAGGACTTGCGCGCAAAGAGCAAGGTCTTCCGATGTCATCGCCTGGTCACGGTCGGCGATTTTACGCTCATTCATCGTCTTCTCCATCCGCGAACATCGGCGTCATCATATCGTGAAGCCAATGATCTCCTGTGATCGGGAGAAGGATGCTCAGGTACGGGTTGAAAAACCCTTCTCCTTCTCACTTACAGCACCAGCGGAATCGAAATTAGGTTTCACCTTCCCGTCTTCAATCGGACTAAGGTCTTATCGGATGACCTCTGCCAATGCCAATGCCAATGCCGTAGCGATTTGCGGAGTTGTCATGTCATGTACGCAGCTGTGACACGCTTCCGGCATTCGACGATCGAAATTACGCCCGTCGCCGGCGCGCCGTTCGAAAATCCGCCGCTCCGCGACGGGAACCATCGCCGCGCTCAACAGTCCATGCCTTTCCTGGATCTGCAGCCACACGAGAGTGGGGTACCCCTGACATGCTACCCGACTGGTTGTCCGACTAGAATCTTCTTTGCCGGAAGGTCCGTCATGCGAAGCCACGCTGTCGACATTTAAATTTTACAATTCTACAGTAGAAGTCCCTAATAGAAAGGGAGCTGCTATGGAAGACCTGACGATGTCCGAAGTCTTGAAAGATCCGCTGATCCGCCAGGTGCTTCGTGCCGACCGAGTTACACTCGGAGACTTCGCCAAACTTTTGGAGGAAGCGGCGTCGAGGCGCAGCAGGAACTTCTGCGTCGCGCGAGCCCTGCCTGAACGCGACAAGGCTTCAGCCGGCACTCAGGGCTAGCCAACCATTTTCCAACCCCGTCGTGTGTGTCGTGGGCGACTTGGCCCGCCAAGCGCGGGCCTTTTTCGCGCCAGGTCAGCGCCCCGAGCGAGGATCATTCATGAGATTGGCTGATCGGTAGGTGGCGTCATCTATGCCACCTACCGATTGGCAATGCGGTCGAGCCCCGAGGCAGGGCGCGGCCATCCCCTTGATTATGACGCTGGCGGCCGACGAGCATGACCGAAATGCGTCGACTGCATTGCTGGCGACAGGGCCGAACAAGGCGCCGATGCTCAAGCATCGATCTGGCGGTCCCTTGCCATCTCCTCGACTTTGTCGGTCTCCCGTTGATCCGCACCGATCCTTTGATTTTTGGCGTTGTCGGTCGATCGAATGAGTTCGTCGGCCTTCGTGTGAAGCGCCCGCATGTCTCGGTTTTGAGAATGCTGCATCAGGAGCAGGAGAAATAGCGTGATCAGGGTTCCGAGCATGTTCGTCAGCAAAAACCACTCCTGAGGAAGCTGAAGGACCATGCCGAAAACGCACCAAGACGCCGTCAAAAGCGCCGCTCCTGCAAGCCCGCGGCGATGCCCGGCAAGCGTTACGGCTTTCTCTGATATCCGAAGAAATCTTGATCGTCCTGCCATTGCCGGAAAATGCGCCATCGTCGACCTGGTTCCGCCAGGAGCGGAGTACGGCGACGTCGCTCTCCGCCCCGGTCGGTGCGGCGCGCCTCATTCCCATGCCGTTCCCAACTCTCCGTCTGCAGGCTCGCGCCAGCGTCTAAAGGTATCTCGTCCTCATTTCGAGTGCGTCCGGGGGTGTTCTGGCAAGCCGATCTGGACATTTGGCACGCATCCCAAGCCGCCGTGGCGTTGCCGTCTTGTCCGCCGCGGGAAGCTCACTATCTCAAATATAACCTCGATCTGGAGGCCCGAGATGGACGACGATCTTAAGACAGAACTCATTGCTTCTCACGAAGTCGAAATCCTTCCACCCGAACGCGATCAGCGCGTGGGTGATGGCCCTGGGGCCTGCCTCTGTTGCGGCCGTTTCCAATCGTTCATGGACGATGATGGCTGCGGGATCTGCGAGAAATGCCTTGCCGCATGGAGCGGACCGCAACCGCGGCGCGGGCTACATCCGCAGCTCGACCTTGATGGTGGCGGGGCCGCGGAGGTCTGGCAGGATGAGAACCTTTTTGGAAGTTGACTGCGCCGGCGAGCCGCGGCCCACGCTCGACAAGCTGGCCGAGCTGTTTTCATAACCAAGTGCATCGACGACCGCGGTGAGCCGCGCGCGGTAGCCATGACTTGCTTCGCACGCGATGGATAGCCATCTATGCGCTACCGCTAGCAGACTTCACCATCAGCCGCGCCGCGTTTGTCGCCCGCGCGAGGAGATCAGCATGCACGTCACATCGAAGCCCCTGAAAGAAATGACGCTTGTCGAACGTTCCACCCTTCTCGAGACTGTCGCCGATGCATTGGAGGCGTCTGCCGAGGAAGCCGGGGGAGAGGGCGACGTCCGTTTCGTCGAAAACTCCATGTGCGTCGTGAACACTATCCGCGGCATGTCGCGCGATCTCGGGCGGCGCGACCTCGCCGCCGCCGAGCTACTGCTCCAGCAGGGCATCATGATGGTGTACCAGTTCACCAGCCGGACGCGTGCAAAGATAGCCCTCCACTGATCCCTGCCTTTCACCAAGTGACGGTCGGGGAGACGCGGATCGGTCCTGCGCTGCTGGTCAACTGGCGATCATGAAGTCTCCTCGGTGCCACGTCTCGTCGTCAGGATCGACGAGCTCATTCCAGTTCCGATCAGCGCGACGTCGAGTTCAATCATGTTGAAGAAAGGACGTTTGTCGAGGAGCAGCACGCGCGGGTCGCCGAAAATGAGTATCACCCGTGAATTGGATCATCTGTGATATCTCGCGCTTTGCATTCGAACGTCGACGCCGGAAATGCTTCGAAGAGACACGCTCGCTAGAGGACTTCGAGGGGAAGCAATGGTGGCAGGGGAAATGCGATGGAAATGGCGTCGCCGGGAGCGCCGCCGCCCTTGAGCACGATCGTCATGATACCGCTCTTCCGGACGCGCTCGCCGTCCGGCCCCTGCCAAGGACAGCTTCTAGAAGGTCAGGCTGGAACTTGTCGGTCTGCGCACACGGATTGCGCAGCCCCGTGACCTGAAGTTCGACGTCCGTCCCTAGTTTCAGGACCGCCCCGCGCGGGAGCACCAGAAGGTCGACAATCCTCACTACAACCGATACGTTTTCCATACCTTCCTGTGCATCGCGGGAAGACCTAAGGCAGGATTCGGCCGGGTAGTCTGGATTCACGGGCCAAGACCGGCTTCTCAGCCCCGAGACATCGTAGGACTTGGAAATCGATAAGAGGGCCAGGGCGAAACTTTAATTAGCCTCAATTCAAACCGCCTGATGGTCCAGGCAACCAGCACGGTTGAGTTCACCGAAGAAGGCCCTCGACGTCGAACTCCTCCCAGCCATGCAGTTTCGTCGCGGGATCATCGGGATGCCGTTCGGTTGTCTTCGAAGCCGTGCCAGCTTTTCTCAGGGATCGCGTCAGCTTCGCCTTGTATCGCGCCTTCCGACGATTTTCGGCAGCAGCGAGCGCATCCTCTTCTCGCCACTCGTCGACCACACCCCTGTCAAGAATGTCCTCGACGAACCTCGGATCGAAGACATGGAAAGTGATCCTCCTTGCGCGCCCGTTTAGCCTCACGGTACGCGTTCCCGCACTTGCCAAGCGGCCGTCTGCAAGCCAACGGTGTCGTTCGCTCGCCTTGATCGTGAGGATATCCTGGATCTCACGCGGAATGACAGGCAGGCTTTCAATGTCTTCCAGCGCACTAGCGACAATGGATGCCGCGGGATGGAATTCTGCCTTGGCACTTGCAGGCATCGATAGCGTGAGTTCTCCTCCATCGACATCGAGCGACTTCTTCGAAACGAGCGGGAGTCGTGCACGTAGTTCGAGGAGGATTCCCTTTGCGCGGATGGAAGACCCTAAGGTCGCTGCTGGCGGCAGCACCCAGGTCCTAACCAGCTCGACATCGTTCTTTTCGTGTTTCGGCATGGCGCCTAAATGGGATCGCCAGGGCTCCAAGTCAACGACAACATGCTAAGGAGAATGAGCCCAGGCGCGACCGGGGAGTGCCACCTTCGGTCCTGCACCCGGAAGCAGCGACTCGAGGGCATGCGGCATGACCATGCCGGTTGCTCCGGGAGGCGTGATCGCCAATATGGGATTTCGATGACACGATATTCCGACAAGCGGGTTGCGGGTTGCGAATATGTCTTCTCGCTACAACGGTTCATCTCCGTTGAAATCCGGCTCGCGCATGCTCACCGGCGTGCTTGCTTTAGCTAAGGGGCGCCGTTTCTGGTAAGACAGTCGCCCAGGAGATCGACTAGTTGGTCATCTGGCTACTACGGGGATATCCGCTTTGGCGGGCAGCTGCGCGCCGTTGCGAAAGCTTCACCCTGACGATCGATCCTGTCTAACCGGCGAGCATCGCGTGGCGACCTGAGGAAGCGGGAAGACGATCGACTCAGTGAGGATCGCTGATGCTAGACCGGGATCGACGGATCTGCCTAACGCCGACATGTTGGCGGACAACAGTCCGTTCTGACAGTTGCGATCGTCATCCCATCCGGGATGGTTGACGATCGGATAGAGACATATCCCCTCCAGTGGAACGCCGACCTGCATGGCGGCCTTCGCCTCGGCGGCTACGTAGCGAAACCACGACGCGCGCCGGTCGCCCTCAATACCGGTCTCGGCGATCACGATCGGCTTACCGTAGCGCGCGTAGGTTTCAAAAAGAATTCGGCCGAGAGGCTTGTAGAGCGGGTGGCCGATATCGATTGGCGGTCCAGCGTGTATCCACTGATTGTTGAAGTAGTAGTTGACGCCGACGATATCGAGATAACGTTCGTTTCCACCGATCTGAGGCCATAACCGCCCGGAAATCAGGTCCCAGCCCTGGAACTGCGATTGTCGGTGGCCTTCGGCAACGCCGGCGTCCCACGGCCGTGACGGGTCCATGACGACATTGATGACCGGATCGCAATGAACGAAACGGGCGCGGGGGTCCACGCAGAGGATCGCCTCCATGGCAGCGATTGCGGCACGGGCCAGTTGAACTTTGAGCTCGAACCCTCGGCCATTGGCGAAGGGATTGAGATATCCGGCATCACCACCACCCCACGAGAAGAACGATATCTCGTTGACCGGGCAGTAGAGGGGGATTTCGTCAGAGCGCTCGCGCACGATCCTTGCACAGGCGCTGGCAAAGGCCGCAAAGCGATCGACGAAACGCGCAGTCCAGATATCGACATCATCCGGCCAGCCGTAATGCAGCAGGTCCCAGATGACCTGTGTCCCGGTTTGGCGGGCCGCGTCGAGCATCGGAAGGATGCTCGACCACTCGTAGCTCCCGGCTTTGTCGATCAAGTGCCAGCGGAAGCCATCGCGCACCGTGCGAATGCCGAAACCGCGAAGCTGGCGGTAGTCCTGCGCGGTCCAGCGGTCGTGCCCGATCGCGGCAATCATGTCGAGGCGGCGGCCCAAATGGTCTTCGTCACGCCGGCGCAGCCGATGGGTTGAGGATTCGAAGCCGCCCATCAAGAACGATTGGAAAATACCGGTTGGGCCCGCCGACCTTCGCTCGGCAAGAACCTCGGCAAACAATCGCTGCCATTGCGGCAGGACCGCTTCGACGCAATAGCTGGTTTCGACTTTGCGGCGCAGGGCAAGACCAAGCATGCGCCGAAGATCCTCGTTGTCGATCAGCTGACGGATCTTTCGGGCCACGTCCATCGCATCGTTAAAGGGGACAAAAATGCCGGATATCCCGTCTTCGATCTGTTCACAGGCGCCATTGTCCGCCGTCGCGATCACGGGCAGGGCGGCGGCACCGGCTTCCGCGATGACGTGCGGCATGCCCTCGCCGCGCGACAGCCAGACGAAGATGTCGAGTGACGATAGAAGGTCGGGAATATCCTTGCGGTCGCCCAAGAACTGCAGCTTGTTTTCAAGGCGCAGCCGGCGCGAGAGGTCCTTCAGTCGCTGAGCATATTGCGGCATGAAGGCGTCAGGGCCGCCGATCACGAGGAAGCGGGCGCGCTCGTTTTGTTCAGCCACGAGGGCGGCTGCTTCAATGAAATCCTCAACATTCTTCTTCGGATCCAGACGGCCGACCCAACCGATCAAGATGTTGTCGGCAGTCATACCAAGCCGAGCCCTCGTTGCGGTACGGATTTGCGGGTCGAACGTCGCCAGGTCGACCATGGACGGTATTTCCAAGGCGTGGTCCTCGCGGCCAGGCATACGAGAGGCGGCCGCCTCGCGGATCGAGCGGCACACGCCGACGTAGCGGCTGGTCAGGTGCTTCGGTCCTGCCAGTGCCTCCGCAACCAAGCCGCCATGCTCGATGAGCGGCGGGCGCAGATGCAATCGCTCGAGCGCCGGATAGACGTCGGCGACGTTTTGGCAGGATATCACGATGTCATAGCCAGCAATCTTGCCAGCCAAATAGTCGACGGTGTCTTCGAATGAAAGCGCGTAAGGCTTCGTATCGACATCAACGCCGAGCGCACGAAGTTGCTCATGCGTCTGCTCGGGCATTCCGGCCTTGTGAAAACAGGCAACGACATCGATCCGGTAGACGCGGGGATCGAGGTGTTCGGCCAGGAGCCGCACTTCTGTCTCTTCGCCGCCGACCACCAGCCAGGCGAAGACGAACAGGATACGGATAGGTGCAGGCTCTGATATCATTCGCCCACCTTGAATACGACCTGCAGGAATTCCGGGCGGTTTTCGACCAGGTCGATCAGGAATGCGGGTGCATCCTCAATCGGCACGACATGGGTGATCATGTGCTTTCGGATCGTGTCGCCATGAGACCGCAGGAGTTCTATAGTAGCGAGCGCTAGCCTGCTTCGGTTCCAGAGATGTCCCAGGCCGCGCGGTACCCGATTGATCTGTGCACAGCGAATATTGAGGCCGTTATGGTGAAACTCCTCGCCGAGCCGCAGCTCGTCGGCGCCGCCTTGATAGAAGGCGAGGTCGATGACGGTCCCTTGCGGCCTTAGCGCTTTCAGTGCCGTATGCAGGCTGCCGGAATGGGCGCGGGTCTGAAACGCGAGATCAGCCCCTCGTCCCATACCGCCGACATGCCAGCGGGCCTTGGCGTGCTGCCAGGCCCGGTCCTCGGTCATGGCGGTGAGGCCCATCGCCTCGGCTTTGCCGCGGCGGAACTCCGATGGGTCGGAGATGATAATCTCGGAAGCGCCGAGCGATCTGGCAAAAAGCGCCGTCATCAGGCCGACAGTACCGGCGCCGATCACCACGACTGGCCGATCTTTCACGCCGGCGCCCAGGAAAGGAACATGAGAGCCGAAGAATTCGGCATCGGCATGGAGGATGCCGTTGGCGGCAATCGGTCCCATCTGGGCAACAAGGACGCCGAGCAGCGGGTCGATGGCGGCCGGAAGGGGTACGAGAAGATCGTGGAACGGGTCCGCGGTGTGTCCCGACTTGTGAGCATAGGTGGTGGCGACGATGTCGCCTTGTCTAAAACCGTTGGCGCGCGATTCCGATACGCGGGCGACTTCCATATAGCCGAGGAACGGCACTGGATAATGCAGGTCCGGTTCGTTCTCGACGAAGACACCGCGCTCCCCGTCGAAGCGCGAGCGAAAATAGGGATTGGTGTTTTTCAAGAACGTGAGTTCCGTTCCTGCCGAAAAACCGGTGTAGAGCGTATCGAGCCGAACCTGTCCGTCTCCGGGAGGGCCTTCCTCATATTCAAGGAAATAGGGTAGGCCGGGCGCCTCAACGCCCAGCGAGCGAATGATGCGATGGCCGGGCGCCAGTCCCGGCGGCGGTGCTTCCGGGCGCGGCTGAAGCCGAAGCGGTGCCGGCTCCGGCTGCCGGCTTTGCGGCGGTTTGAGGCGCACCGGCTCACCCGCTTGCGCCGAAGACATGACTGCAAGCGCGAGCCGGTGCGTCGCCAGCGCTTCACCGTAGGGGCAGCGAATACGATTCTCGCCGCCGCGAACCGCATCGATGAAGTCGCGATCCTCTCGCCAGACCGGATCGCCGTCGGCTCCGCGCATCGGGCGTCCGCGTCCGACATCCACCATGATTTCGCGATCGGTCAGCTCGATCGCGAGCCGATCGGCAAAGATGTGAAGTCCGACCCGGTGGTTCCAGCCAAGAAGGCATGTGGATGCAATATTTGCGACGACGCCGGATTCAAAGGTCAGGCTGGCGGTTGTCACCGTCGGCACATCGAGACCGGGAAATTCAGGTCTCGCCTTGTGGCCCGCGCGCCCATAGACTTCCGTAACCTCACCGACCAGGAACCGGACGAGATCGAGGAGGTGGGTTGTCTGTTCGACCATCTGACCGCCGGATTTGTCTTTTCTCCACCACCATTGTGGCGGCGGTGTCGAATCGAGCCAGTAGCCGGACAGTAGCTGTGCAGGGTTGTCTTTGAGAAGGCTACGTGCCTCATCGACGATATCGAGGTAACGCCAATGATAGCCAACGCTGGTGACGAGGCCCTTGGCCGTCACGGCTGCGGAAATTTCCTCTGCAGTCTTAAGTTCAAGCGATACCGGTTTTTCGACGAAGAAGGGAATGCTCCGCTCGATGAGATCGCGCTCCGGCTCGCCATGGGCGAAGGGCGGCACGCAGATATAGACAGCATCCGGCCTGACGGCATCCAGCATCTCACGGTGATTGGCAAACGACCTCGCTCCGAAGCGCGTTGCCGCCTGGTCGGCGCGACTAAGGTCAGGATCCGCAAAACCGACAAACTCCACGTCATCGAAGGCGGAGATGATGTCGAGGTGGCGCTGCGCTATACCCCCAACGCCGATAAAGCCAAGGCGCGTCTTTTGCATGGATGAATCCTTTTGCTGATGCGTGGCGGGTCGAGAGATGAAGCGGTCGTAGACCGCCATCGTTTCTGCGGCCATTCGATGGGCGGAAAAGTCAGTCTCGAAGCGGTTGCGCGCGGACCTTGCGACACGCGCCAGCATCTCCCGATCGGAGAGGGCATCGACGATGGTGGCGGCAAGTGAGGCGGGGTTTTGAGGCTCCGCAAAAAACGGGTGGTCTTCGCCCAGTGTCTCCAAGGTACCGCCGATCCGGGTTGCAGCCACGGGCAGACCCAGCGACATCGCCTCTAGAACGGCAAGCGGCAGGCCCTCGAACAATGACGGCAGGACGAAGAGATCGCTTGCGGCAAGGATATCGGCGACATCAGCACGCTGGCCCAAGAAACGGACATGACCTGAAACATCAAGCTCGCCTGCAAGCTCCTCCATGGCCAAGCGTTCCTCACCGGACCCGACAAGCAGTAGGCGCAGGCGAGGATAGACCCGGATTATTTCAGGCATGGCCCGCAGCAGCGTGGCATGATCCTTCTGCGCGGCAAACCGACCCACCATCACGAGGACTATCTTGCCCTGAAGATCCAGGTCTTGCCGCAGCGTGCCCACTGTCGCGACAGGTACCGATGCGAAGACGCCGTTGCGCACCAGGGTTAACCGATGGGAGGGAACGTGCTCGCTAAAGCTTAGTCGCGAGGCTTCGGAAACTACAATATGGTGGGCGATCGTCTGCGTGTGCAGCCTATACTGCTCCTGCTGCTCGCTATCCGTAAGAAGGTAGGGGAGATGTTCGGTCCGAATGGCCGGGACACCGGCCCGCGCTGCAGCTTCTCCCAGTTGATGTCCTTCCCAACCGATTCCCGCATGCACGTGCAGGAGGTCGATGTTGCCCTTGCTGAGCCAACTTGAAAACTCTTGACCGTCGGCCGCAAGCTTGACGCCAAGGCCTAGACGTGCGGCACGAGGAAGCAGATGTGAACGGTCTTCAGACAGAAGCGCCAGAACGACGTCAACTTCCTGGGAAAGTGCGCGGCCGAGCGCGAGCATGTGTTCGCCCATCCCGGAGGGATCAAGACTGTCGGTCGCCAGTACGATGCGGGGTTTCCTAGTCAAGCTTGGTATTTACCATGATGTCGGTCAGCCCATGCAGTTTCTGCAGGCGTCGATGGGTCGCGAGCGCCTGGCCGACGACCTGGTCCATATTGTAGTATTTATAGGTGCCGAGTCTGCCGACGAAGGTTACATCACCTCGCGCGCGTGCGAGGGCTTCGTACTGCCTGTAGAGAGCCTGGTTTTCGGGGCGAGGGATCGGATAATAGGGGTCGCCGTCTGCACAGGCGTATTCATAGCTGATACTGGTTTTGGGGTGGACCTGCCCGGTCAGATGTTTATATTCAGTCACGCGGGTGTAAGGCACGTCTTCCGAAGGGAAGTTGATCACGCCAGCCGGCAGCATGCGCCGCATGTCATGCGTTTCGTGCCGGAACTTCAGGCTCCGATAGGGCAGCTGCCCGAGACGAAAGTCGAAATATTCGTCGATCGGCCCGGTGAAGATCACATGGTTCGCCACACCTTGCCGGCGCAATTCCTTGAAATCCGTATCGACCATGACGGTGATGTTTTCGTGGTCCAGCATCCGTTCGAACATCCGGGTGTAGCCGTCGAGCGGCATGGCCTGGAACCTGTCAAGGAAATAGCGATCATCCTCATTCGTGCGGGTCGGAATACGCGCGGTGACGGAGCGATCAAGCTCGGAGGGATCAAGGCCCCACTGCTTGCGCGTATAACCTTCAAAAAAGATACGGTAGAGTTCGAGGCCGACCTGCGACACCACAACGTCCTTCGAGGTGGTTACTTTTGCGCAGGGTTCGGCGCGCGTTGACAGGAAGCGTTCGGCTTCGACGTCGTTTGAGAGATTGAGGCCGTAAAGGGCATTGAGCGTGGTGCGGTTAATCGGAATTGGGAGCCTGAGGTCGCCGATCTGGGCGAGTACGCGGTGCTCGTAGGGCCGCCAGCCAGTGAAGCGCGATAGGTAGGCGAAGACATCCTCGCTGTTGGTATGGAATATGTGGGGTCCGTATTTGTGGACCCGGATCCCGGCCTCGTCGCAATGGTCGTAGGCATTGCCGCCGATATGGGAGCGTCGGTCGCAGACAAGGACCCTGCGGCCGTCGACAGCCAGCCGCTCCGCCAACACCGATCCGGCAAAACCAGCACCAACGACCAGATAATCGTAAGGCTTGCGAAGCGACATGCTGCCGCTACGCCGATAGGATTTTTCCTTGGCAGACAGAGGGACGCCCACAGCCTGATCAACGATACGCGCCATGTGGTCGAACGTTGCATCCCAGGACGAGCGCGCCAGCCGGGCATCCACGTCTTCAAGCCATGGCTTTCTCGAACCTGCCAGTCCAAGCGCGGCATCGCAGCAACGCGCGAAATCGTCGCTGTCGTCTGCGAAGAACACGCCCGGCGCATTGCCGTAGGTGCGCACGACATCCGCAATTCGGGTGCTGACGACGGGCCGCCCGGCTGCGAGATATTCGGGTGTCTTGGTGGGGCTGATGAAGCGGGTCGCCTCGTTTAGTGCGAATGGCATGAGGGCTGCTTCCCAGCCCGAAAGGTATGAGGGCAGGTCGGCGTAATTCTTCTGCCCGAGGTAATGGATATTGGCCGCCTTTGGCAGATCGGAGGGGGAAATCTTTGCGATCGGCCCAAGGAAAACGAAGGAATAGTTCGGCCGGACCGCAGCTGCTGTCCGGATCAGGTCGAGGTCGAGGCGCTCGTCGATGACGCCGTAATAGCCAAGGCGTGGATGCGAAATTCCGGCTTGGTCGGCTGGATCTGCAAGCGCGGTGCGGGCTGTCTGGAAGTGGTTGGTATCGACGCTGGAGGGGAAGGCATGGATATTGTCGTGCCGATCCTTTTTCGCTTCGTAGAGGCTGATGCCGCCCGTGAAAACGGCGTCGGCTCGCGCCATCAGCGCCGTTTCCATTTCCTTCAGATGTGGCGGCGCGAAGCGGAAATTCGCAAGCTCGTCCATGCAATCATAGACCACCGCAGCGGCATCGACGTGTTGGGCAAAGGCAAACATCATCGGCGTGTAGAACCAGAGAATCGGCCGCTTTGCGCCATGCAGCGCGATGAGGTCGTCGAGCAGCCGCCCGAGGGCCTTTTGCCGTTCGCCATCACTCCACCAGTGCGGAATGCGTGGCCGGACCGCCTTGACCGACGTCCCTTCGAAAGGATGAATTTCCAGATAGGCCAGATGATGATCGGTCGGAATGAATTCCTCGAAAAAGAATACTTGCCGATCCCGGGAGAAGCGCTGCATCAGATGCTGAGGTCTTTGCAGCACGAAGTCCCACCGAAGATGAGAAAAGCAGATCAGAGGGGAACCCGGCGGTAGCGATGTGGCGGACGCTTGCGGGAAGGAGTTCAGCACGTTCATCGAAAACCTCGCGACAGTGAAATCCTCAACAACGGTGAACTGCCAAAGTTCCTAAGACACGGATTAATTCGGTCAGGGGTCCATGATCAGCTGGCGAAGCCGTCTAATGCTGTGCGGCCAGGTCCAGTTCGCGAGCACGACCGCGCGTGGGCGAAACATGTCGGCCCGTTTCAACAAGTCGCAAATTCCCTCGTGGAAATCATCCGCCGAAGCCGTTCGGCCGGTCTGCGGCGTGATGTATTGCAGGCCACAGCTGAGGGCGCTGTTGGCAAGCACGGGGATGCCGGCCAGCATGTATTCGGTGAGGATGGCAGGTGCACCGTCGTCTTCGCCGCAGACGACCCCGATCCGCGATTGGTTCATCAGCCGGTTGACATCATGAAACGGCACGCCCGGCGGCCCGACGAAATCGACGGTGATACCGAGCCGGTCAACACGGCTGCGCAGGCCATCGACAAGCTCCCCGTAGCCGCAGACGCACAAGGCGCGGAGCGAACGCGGTAATTTGGCGAGTGCGTCGAACAGGATATCGTGACGTTTATAAGCCTGAGCTGCCGCGACGTAGATCACGTCGTAGATCTTGGGCAGGTTCAGTTGGTGGAAGGTCAGCTCGGATGCGAATTCGGGGCCGATCGGCATGACGACAATACGCATACCGGGATGCCTGGATCGCACGACCTCTGATTGCCACTGCGCGCCCGTAATGACGAGATCGAAATGGCGGCTGACCTCAACGGGCACTCGAAGAGCGGGGGCGTCAATGGAATTGTAGATTTTGAAACTGTCGCGACAGGCGAGCAGGATCTCCTCGCTCACGCCCAGCCCCCACACGCAAAGGATGTCGGGAGGGCCAAAAGCCTCGATATGTCCGAGCATGTCGTTAGACGCGAAGGGAGCCTCCGGGCCGTTCATACGAAACGCGCGGCGCAGGAGAGACGGAGTATCGTCGATCCATTCCCAAGGCGGATCGAGGCCCCGCCAATGCGTCCAAATCTCAGCGCAGTCTGCGAGTCCGCCCTTTAGGGCAGCGAGTGGGAGCCGCTCGAGATAGCCGCCGTCAACTTCGACGTCGTCAATATTGAGGATGGGTGAAGGCGAGACCCCACGCCCGCCCTCGATCCATTTCGCTCGAAATTCCTGGACAGACGGGAGGGCCCCGTTACCCCAGCTCCCGCCTTGAAAGTCGCTGATGACGACGATACGGCGCATGTGCTCATACACTCCGGGCGCGAGTATAGGCGATTGTCTCAACTCGAAAAACGGCTCGGTGGACAGACCGGCCGCGAATGGCGTGATGGCGGGCTAAGGCTTGCGGTCGAACTTCGGTCGCTTGACCACGTCGGAGGAAAATTGAATCCGGCCCCCGATTGTTTTTGCCGCTTGGGAGCCGAACCATCGCCAAAACAGTGCAGCGCATCAGTGGAGCGCATGGGGGAGCCGGGGAAGCAACTGCACACATAGCCGCTGGCCAAGCAGGCGATAACTCCGGTGGACACGAACCAGACCGACCGCCGATGGAAAATGCGGGACAGATGACCGTGCCGATGCGGGGGCCGAGCAGCTTAAGGAGACGCTGCACGACGATCGCAGAGACGGGCTGTGGCACGGGCGTTTCCTTTCTGACGCGATGAGTTGGCTCATGATTTTGTGAGCGACAGCCCAACCTCCCGCCCGGCCGATTGTTCCGGGGGAGTTTGCCTCTGTTTGGCGGATGTCTGGTCAGGGCACTCTGAGATACCGCGGCACGTCGCAACCTGACGCTGGGTCGCCTTTACGAGCCCGCCGCGGGCGCGATGGGACCTAAGTCCGTCTGTCAGGCTCTGACGGCCTTCATCATATTAGCACAGAGTTAAACACGATGTTCCTTTGAGGGGAGGAACAGGGAGGAAACATGAAATTTGGTTCTGACAGCTTCAGCCACGAAGAGTGCTGCTCGCAAGGGCATAGTTCCGCGTCGACCATCGCCACGATCCAGTGTGCGCTCTCAGTTGACCCAGACATCGACAGTAGCGCCATCACAATCCACATGCTCGGACCGGTCGCCGTCCTAGAGGGCTATATCTCGAATGCTGCTGACCGGAACAAAGTGATTTCGATAGCTGCAATGATTATCGGCTTCCACAATGTCCAAGACCGGATGTTAAGCCGCATTCCGAACCAATAGATTGACCCTTCAGGCGATAAGACCAAAGTCCCAATCTACAGGGACTGAAGTCCCTGGCCTGGAACACACTCTTGCTTTTGCGGTTTTGCCCCGCAGCGGAACAGACCGCTGTAACGGAGGAAAACAAATGTATATCAAAGCAGTAGGTATTGCAGTCGCGCTTGTGATGGCGTCCGGCCCGGCCTTCGCACAATCTTCGACCGTAACGGGCGCTGCTGGCGGCGCCGCCACGGGCGCAATCGTCGGTGGTCCGGTCGGCGCCGCTGTCGGGGGTATTGTAGGCGGTGTGGCTGGCAGCGTCATTGATCCGCCGCCGCAGAAGGTCGTGACCTATGTCCAGCAGGCACCCGCTCCCAAGACGAGCGTCGTCGTTAAGGAGAAGGTGGCTGTTGGCCAGCCGCTCCCAGAGACCGTTGTCGTAACGCCGATCCCGGATGAACCCGAATACTCCTATGCGATCGTCAACGATGAGCGCGTGATCGTCGAGCCTTCTTCGAGGAAGGTGATTCAGGTCATCCAGTGATATCCAAGTCACCAACCTGACCCTCAGGCGGCGCCTGCCGTCCATTCTTGAAAAACAAGGGCGCGCATGGACTTCGCAAGAACGCGGAGACGGTATGTTGTGCCCATCAGGGAGATCAATCATGAGAGACAATCATCTCACCATTATCGTAGCCGCATTGTCACTTAGCGTGTCGCCACTGGCCACCCTGCCTGTCGCGGCACAAGGCAGCGATACAGCACCGTCTCAATCGCAGACTGAAACGCAATCGGGTTCTGGTTCGCAGGCCGACACCAAGTCAAGTTCGCAGTCCGGCTCGCAGACTGAACAGTCGAGGGCCGGTGCAACTGTCTCGGGTGGTGGCGACTGTACTCCCAACGCCGCCGGTGCGTGCCCGAATGGCGAGGGCCAGCCGTCGCAACACAAGGCGGGGGACGTCTCCGATACGCAGAAATCGTCAACACCAACGAAAGCAAAATCCAGTTCGCAGGACGCTTCCGAAGGCAGTACCGCCGGACAGAAGTCCGATACCAAGGCAGGAGCAACCAATAGCAGCGGTTCTGGGCCGGCAGGCTCACAAAGCGGCGCGCAGGGCTCCAATTCGTCCGGCACCATGACGAAGAGCGGTGACGCGTCGAAGCCGTCGACCGACCAGAACACGTCGACGGCCAATAACAAATCCACGGAAACGAACGTCAACAACAATAGCTCCACGAACAACACCAAAACCAACGTCAACGTCACAGTCGAACAGCAGACCGAAATTAGAGAGGTGGTGAAGGAAGTTCGGGTCGAGCCTGTTAAGGAAGTCGACTTCACGGTATCTATCGGAACCAAGATTCCCAAGAGGGTCCATCTGGAACGGCTGCCGCCGCGTATTGTGAAGATCGCCCCAGCTTACGAAGGCTACCGCTTCTTCCTCCTTGCAGACGGCCGGATCGTTATCGTCGATCCCGATGCTCTCACGATCGTCTACATAATTTCGGCCTAGCAGGCAGCACCCGGCGGTGTATGCCGCCGCCGGGTGCTGCATGAGGATTTTCAGGATTTGAACAGATACACCTTCCCGTTCCAACTTACGTTCACATCCTCTCAAGGGATTGATAGTCCGTCAGCCTGGGTCCGTCAGCATTGATCCGATCGCCCTCAGGATGGGGTAGGCCACAGCATGAACTCGCGGCGTACTCTTGCTTTTGACGACCTCATCTTCAATTGCGACGCCGGAGCTTTTGCACTTCCACGCGACGAGCATCACGACGAGCCTGCATCAGGATCATCGGCGTTTTAACGCCGCGTAGAAAAGCCCGCGCGGCAGCGCGGGCTATGGGGACTTCCGGTAAAGCCTTAACTATTCTTACGGCTTTGCTGACCAGCCTTTCCATGCTGTTCATGCGAACCGCCTTGAGTGCCACGTGAATTGTCTTGCCGGCCTTCCGAACCAGAAGATGCGGATTTCGCACCCTGATTCTTATGGCTTTGCTGACCGGCTTTAACGTGCTGTTCGTGGCTTCCACCTTGGTTGGCCATTTGACTCCTCCTTGGTTTGTGATCTTGAGGTCACCGCAGACCTCGCGGGACTAACAACCGCGTCGCAAGGATGTTCCAGCCCCTTTCAAGATTTGGAATGGGTCCCAATTCAGGAGATTGAGCAAACACCCATGTCTCTCCTCATTGTGGCACTTGGTGACTAATTTCGAGCTCCGCCTTTCTGGTCGGCACGACCAAATGATCAAACCGACCGCGATGGCGCGTCAGCCGTTTTCGTTTCAGCCGGCCGACGAGGAACCCTTCATCTATACGTGCGTGTTCGCGGCACTTTTCGCAGACGTCGATCAACCGTTAGCTCCCGGCACGTTAACGCTGTTTTAACTATGAAATACAACCACGGCATCATGGGTGTATCAATCCATTCTCAATGGAACGGGTGAAGGCATGAGCGGGCGGGCAACGCTTGCGGATGCTTGCGACGGTCTGACGCGCAGGTCCTTTCGCAAACGAGGGCCAATCCCGGCGTCACCGGCGGAGTGAGCCTGGTCTCTGCATCGGCGCAGATCGTGAAAGAGGTCTGATGGAAGGCTGGACATCGGCAGAAGCCTTTCAGGTTTCGGAAGCCTGGTTCGATTGATCCGACCGAGGAATGGATGACCCGCCAGGGAACCGCGCCGGCGTGAAGGTTGATTTCCAAAAAATGTCGCTAGTTCTCGGACAAGGCCCATCTTGTGGCGAAACTGAACCGGAAATTTACATGCGCATCCTTATCGTCGAAGACGAATTCCTCATCGCAATAAACCTCGAAGGAATGCTTGCCGACCTCGGGCACGAGGTCGTGGGACCGGCGCGCACCAAGACCGAGGCGCTTGAGGCAGCAGATGACGCCGCAGTGGCGCTCGTCGATGTACGGCTGGCAGACGGCATCACCGGGCCTGAGATCGCCGAGGCCCTGCGGGCGAGGGACATCACCGTCGTGTTCACGACCGCCAACCCGGAAGCCGTTCTCGACAGCAGCGCCGGCGTCGCTGTGATCTCCAAGCCGTACGACGAGCACGTCATTGGCCAGGCTGTCGCCTATGCACAAGCTGTCCGAGAGGGCAGGGAGATGCCTGTTCCTCCGAGGCTGACGCGCATTCCGGTCGCCATGTAATGACTTGGAATAAATATCCGCAAACGCGCCCCGAGGCATGCCACCGCTACTCTACGTTCAGCTTTCGTAGGTCGCCGACTCGGTCTCCGGCACTCCCGACATTGCAAGATAGGCGCCGCTCAGCATCACGACGATGCCGATCACATCCATGACGGTGATCTGCTCAGCGAAGACAGCAGCGCCAAGACCAACAGCGATCACCGGCGAAACGAAAGCGTAGCTGCCGGCACGGGATGCGCCGATGTCCCGCAAAAGGCGCATGAAGGTCGTGTAGCCGATCAGCGAGCCGAAGATCACCAGAAAGAACCAGCCGAGCCAAGCGGTGGTTCCCCAATTGCCGGAGAGAGCAGATAACGCCCCCGGTTCGAAAGCCAAGGCTGAAATCAGGAGCGCGATGCCTCCGACCAAGGTCGTCATGCCTGCAACGAACAAGGCTGGATAGGTTCGCAGCAGTGGGCGGGCGAGCACCGAACCATAGCCGTAGGTGAAGGCAGCGGCCGCAACCGCCAACCCGCCCCATAGGCTGGCGCCTGGGAAGGGATCAGGGGACGGGGACGTTTCATGCGAAGAGGCGGGCCAGAACAGAACGATAAGCCCTGAGACCCCAAGAGCGATCGCAAGGATCCGGCGGCTGTCCAACCTTTCTTCGTTTAGCAGGAGAGCGAATACCAGGAGCGCAATCGGGGTGAGCGACATCTCCAAAACAGCGGCCGTTCCGGAATTGATATATTGCATGCCCCAAAATAGCGGGCCATAGCAGAGCGTGATCATCAGAATGCTGACGGCTGTGAAGCGAAATCCATCTTGCATCTTCAGGCTGGCCTTTTCGCCCTTTGTCCACGCGTATAAGAGGAGCGATATGCCGGCAGCGGTGAAACGCGTGCCGGCAAAAAGGAGTGGCGGGACGACGTCAATGCCGGCCTTGGTTCCAATCCAGGTGCTTCCCCAAATTGCGCAAAGCATCAGGAAGCGTAGTTGGTTTTTGCTGACGCCGGTGACCATGACGGCTCCGATCTGTGTAACGGGTAAAAATTAATTACACCGTTACAACTCGCTCTTGTCCAGATCGTTCCGCGCAACGATATTCACGGTATGAGCATGCAGAAGACGATCCATAACATCAGCCTTCTTGGCGGCCATCCGGCGCTCGACTTCGTGAATACAGTCGATAGTCGTGGTGACAGTTGGGGTCCCGAATTCCTGAACACCTACGACGACCTGGTGGTTTGGGCCCGTCGCGCTGATCTGATCGACGACAAGGAACGCGATGTCTTGCTCGCCAAAGCCCGCAAGCCGGGCTCCCACACTGAAATTGCGCTTGAGCAAGCGAAGGAATTGCGCGAGGCCCTCTGCCGCCTGTTTCTGTCGGAATCCAATGTAATCTCTATCAGCCAGAACGATCTGGAGCTTGTTGACGGCATGGCCCGCCGGGCACTGGCGCAGCAATCACTCGGTTGCGCTGGAAGCAAAATAGTGTGGCATCGCGCGGACGCCAAGGATCTGGCAGCCATCAGCAACCGTATCGCTCAGATAGCGACTGACCTGTTGACCTCGCGAGAGGGACGGCGTCCTATACGCGCGTGCGAGGGCCCAAATTGCGGGTGGCTCTTCCTGGATCAATCTCGTGGCGGTCACCGGCGATGGTGCTCGGACAAAACCTGCGGATCGCACGCAAGGGTGCGCAAATTTCGGGCTGCCCGGGCCGACTGATCAAGCAGAGCAGATGCCTTTTCCGCTGCACAACCACAAAGTCGCCAGATCATTTGCCGATGTCGAAGACCGCGGTTATCCTGATCCTCCCGCAAGCCTTTATAGGATGCGTGGCGCAAAATCCCGTCGCCGGTCCAGCCGCGCAACTCGATCTCGGCAATGAGCGTCGGCTGCGCGAAGACCAGGTCCTTGCCTTTGAGCGGCAGGACCGGGGTTTTTGTCCTGAGTTTGTCGAGGGTCGCCTGAGATATGCCGAATCCTTTTCTTTGAACCCAGTTCCGACGGAGCCGACGGAGACCCAAGCGGAACCGCCGCGGCCGGCCAAGGAGCAGGCTTCCGATGCCGCTGCGCGCCAATTTGCATTGCTCGCAACCGATGACCATGAAGCTCTCACTTTGCACGCACTTAACTTCAGGCAATCGCCGTTGCGGCCCGAGCGGTAGGTACTGTCGCGGCGCTTGGCGATGATACCTTCCAGCCCGATTGCGCACGCATTCTCCAGCAGCGTGGTTCCATCGCCCGCAACTTCCACCGACGGCTGGATCGCGCCACCGGCGCCGTCGGGCGCGAGCGACAACTGCCCGCGCCAACCCAAAAGTGGCGGCCAAGAGAGCGCCGAGGATTCAGGGGCGCGCCGCTTTCTCGAAAAGGCGCCCGAGACGTTCGGCAAAGGCACGAGGATCTGTCGGCTTATCGCCATCGAGAATGCGAGCCTGGTCGAGCAGCAGCTGCGCCGCGTCGCCTTTCAGCGGCGAATGATCCTCCAGGTCCGCGATTGCCTTGATCATCGCGTGGTTCGGGTTGATTTCCAGGATCGGCTTGGCGGTGTCCTGGAGGCGACCGGCGCTCTGCAGGATCTTCTCCATCTGCCGGTCGTAACCTTCGTCGGAGGCGACGAGGCAGACCGCGCTTTCCGTCAGGCGAATTGACGCCCTGACATCGGCAACCTGGTCGGCAAGCTTGTCCTTGACAAAGGCAATGAAGGTCTGGGCACCGGCGGCCGTCTCCGGTGGTGGGGCCTTTTCGTCGTCGAGCGCGGGAAATTGCGACAGATCCGCGGCACCCTGCGTAATCGACTTGAACGTCTTTCCTTCGAATTCCGGCGCGTTCATGACCCAGAAACTGTCGATCGAGTCCGTCAGCAGTAGCACTTCGACGCCTCGCGCGCGGAAACCCTCCAGCTGCGGCGATGCCTTCAACTGTTCCAGGCTGACGCCGGCAAGATAATAAATGGCGCTCTGTCCATCCTTGGCGTCCCGCACATAATCGGCAAGTGAGCGATATCCATCCGAGGAAGCAGTGGTGCGGAAGCGTGACAAGGCCAGAAGCTGGGCACGCCGCTCGAAATCTTCGTAGATGCCCTCCTTCAATACGGCGCCGAAATTCTCCCAAAGCGTGAGGAAGGTATCCCCTTGGCTTTCGGCAAGTTTTTCGATCGCCGTGATGACCCTGTTAGCGACACCCTTTTTTATCGAGGACAGGACAGGGCTCTCTTGGATCATCTCGCGCGAGACGTTGAGGGGTAGGTCGGATGTGTCGACAAGGCCGCGCACGAAACGAAGGTAGCGGGGCAGGAGTTCGGCATCGTCGGTAATGAACACGCGCTTGACGTAGAGTTTCATTCGGCCCTTGCGGTCAGGATCGAACATGTCGAAGGGCTGCGAGCCGGGAACGAAAGCAAGAGCGGAATATTCATGTCGGCCTTCTGCACGGAAGTGCACGGTCAGCGCCGGATCGTCATATTGGCCGGAGATTCCGCGATAAAAATCACGATACTCATCCTGACTGACGTCGTTTTTCGATTTCGTCCAGAGTGCGCTGCCATCGGTGATCCGTTGCGCTTCGCCGCCGGGCTTGTCGACAATGCTGATTGCGACTGGCACGTGGCCCGACTGCTCCTTGACAATCTGCTCGATGGTCCGCCGGGACGTATATTTCTTCGCCTCCTCCATCAGATGAAGGAGAATACGAGTGCCGCGTGCGGGCGCCCGCGCAACATCGACGGGGCTGACGCTGTAGTTGCCTTTACCGTCGGAAGACCACAGCCAGGCCTCGTTCGAGCCAGCCCGACGCGAGACGACGTCAACGCGCTCGGCTACCATAAAACAGGAATAGAAGCCAACGCCGAACTGGCCGATCAATTGAGCCCCTTCGGCCACTTTGCCGGCTTCAAGCTGTTCCATGAAGGCCCGCGTACCCGACCGGGCGATGGTTCCGAGCGCTTCAACCAGCTCTTCCCGGCTCATCCCGATCCCGTTGTCCTCCACGCACAGCTGTCGATGCTCCTCATCGAGCGACAGAACAATGCGGCTCTCGGGATCGGATCCGGAAAGCGACGGTGTTTCGATCGACTCGTATCGCAACTTTTCGCAGGCGTCGGCGGCGTTCGAAATCAGCTCGCGCAGGAAGACGTTCTTGTCCGAATAGACCGAGTGCACCATCATATGCAGAAGGCGGGCGACGTCGGCCTCAAAGACATGGCTCTCAGCAGGCGTTTCTGCGGCGGTCGGCATGTGTGCGGCTACTCCTTCATATTGAAAATGGCGTCGATGAGTTGGCAAAGTCATGCGCGAATTTCAAGGGGAGGATCGGCGATCAGCCCGACATGCGCGGCGATTGTCCCGCTCAAGGACGTCTGGTCGTGATAACGCTGCCGGTTCTACGATCGCCTATGGGCGCCGGCGATATCATTGCCCGCAAAACGGTCCCCCATCCGCTCTTTGTCGTGGTTGCATATTTTGCTCGCCCGACGAGAATGCGATAACGCGAGGTCGGAGATCTAGAGGCTGATCTCATCCGTTATCGAATGTATGGTCGGAGCGCGCCTTTTTGCCGACATCAACAGGTCCAAATCGATAGAAGACGGCCCGAATTTGGCAAACAAGTACTTGGCCTCCGGGCAAGCAAGCTCGTATTTCTGCTGAAATTCAGCAAGCGTGTAGGCGTGTCCGCGCAACTTTTTGCGCCGCTCGAATGGTCGATCGGTGTGCATCTGGTGCTCCTGGCTCTTTAGGCGAATTAATGGGCCGCGAGCACGATTGTTCCGATCGCAAAGCTTGCGTTTTCCTGGATCGGTCGGCGTCCATTTTTCTTCGAAAAGACATGGCTCTCACGCCTCGGGCGGCCAGGCAGTCTGCGACCGATCGTCTGTGCTTGGAAAAGGCCGGCATCACGTTTTCCAGGATGTGGCGACACCGGCTCACTGAAAAAACAACACCAGAGACCCGAGCCTGACGCTCGTAGCCGTCGGCCAGCCTCCGTGGCACCTACTCCCCGCAAATGTATTTGACGACGAGGCTTGCCCCTAGGCGCTATCCCGGATGGCTTTGGCGCGGGTTGTTCATTGACGCAATGACCATCAACCTCAGACCTTGGTCCCTCTGGTCGAGGTGCGGGGCTTATCCATCTCCTCAAAGTACTATGTGGAGACGATATGTGATGACCCACCAGGCGCATTGTTTTGAACTGACCGGAGAAATTCACGCCAGACGGCGGCTTTGCGAATTCATTGTCTCCGGCGGCCGGATAATGACGACTGACAATCTTCAGGGTGGCTGGTGCGATACGACGGCGGACACCATGCTGCGCGAACAGACACGTATCAAACACCTCGAGCGCTTGCGTGAAAGCCTCTATCCGGAGTTTGCCGCGTCGTTGGCAACTCCATTCCCCTGATCCGCGGCTTCACGGTCGCTATTCATGGCGCCGCCGATCTGGATTGTCGCGAAATCACGATACTGCGCCGTGGATGCCCTCGCCCGGAAGGAGCGCAACAGTGATTGGTGGACTGCGCCAGCTTCTCACTGCCTACTCGGAGCCCGACAATCATGTCGGGCTCATTTTTTCCGGCTTCGTGGATTAGCGGGCTTCATCCACTATTGCTGGCCGCTACCTGCTGGGCGCCGTCGGTGCGTTTGGGGCATTGCCCCCGGTCGGCGCAACCGGTGTCGCCGGGGCGGGGACGGCCGTCGGCTCTGCCTGATTGGTGGACGCGGTCGTTTGCGGATCAGTGCCCGGCGTCCCGTAGTTGTAATATGCAAATCCTGCGATGGCGATGAGCGCTAGCAAGATAATGAAAGCCCAGGGTCCGCTGCGGCGGCGGTCGATCGGGGTTGTTCGCAGGTCAGCATCCCGGTCGGGGCGGCCGAGGGGATCATTCGGTGTAAATACCATGGTGCATCCTCCATTTGTTGCAGAGAGAAAAGCATGTGGCGCTCTTTTTGTTCCAGTGATGGGACGACCGGTAGCTGAGTGCCGACGGCCTGCAGTTGCAGCTGTCGCCCAGGATGTTCTTCATCGATCCTAGGGACGAGGTCGTCGTGTTTCGCGGCATGAGGCGACGACGGGCATTTGGACGGTGACGGTGGGATGTCGACGCCGAAGCGATGACCAGATAACGTCGTAACGAGCAGGAGCGCAAACCGGTCAAATTGAGCCGTCACTCAGCCGGCGGGGTGGGATCGTCGCGATATCGTTAATGGATAAAATTCGCGAATTTGACGATGCTGCTCATCGTTGGCTTCGTGGTTGTCTGCCTTGTCGGCCCAGCCGAGCCGAGCGCCTCTGTTACCTCTTGAACGCTCGTAGACCCTTCACAATATCTTATCGTCAGGATCATTGGTGGCTTGTAATGAGGACAAGATGCCGCTGAACGATGTTCCATGGAGTCGGCCGGTCAGGATCCGGCTTCAGTGTGGTTTGGACCGCACATTTGCAGGCACATACGATGCCTTGGATTTCCTAGAAAACGAATGGCCATTCCCCTACGGCCAGCGACACGACCGGGCTGTCAAGGTGTGCCGGGGAGCGCTGAGTGGCGCGATACCCGCTGTGCTTGCTCGCGACGCATTCGTTGGCGCATGCCTTGAAGCCGGCATGCCCACCGTAGCGGCGGGACCGGACAGGAAATCCACGGTGTTTCCCCGGCGGCTTCCTCATCTGGCTTTTTCAAGCAGATAACGCCGGGGCGGATGCTGGCGGCCGCAACGATGCTTGGCGATTCGGGCTCGCGCGGCGACAGCGGGGATTTAGATGCGCGAGAGGCGCCTTCACGCGCCTCTTTCAAAGCCGAAGCTAATACGTCGACGTTGCCAGCTTCGATAAGCTAGGAATGGCCACCGCGGCAAGGTTCACGTCCAGCCGCTACGCCTTCGCCTTTTCCTGAGTGAAATTTGCCCGCAAACCAAGAACACCCCAATGACGGTGCGAGATCCTCAGGACGGTGCGTATCGTCGTCAAGACGAATGATCTGTCCCCCTGCCGACAGATCCATTTGGAGGACCTCTCCGCGGTATCGCCCCGGACGGATCACCGCGGGCATACAACCCGTCACCTCGCCCCGGAATACCCAGTTACGGCCTGTTGGCGAGAGACTGACGGCCAGCGCAGGCCAAGCCGCCAGGCCGTCTAGTTGGGTGGATCAGCCCGTGATAGCGATACGCTTGATCTGCGACTGCGCCTTCTCTTTTCGCCAAGGCGACCGGTTAGAACTCCGTTTTGAAACGGGCATCGACCTGTTCTTCGTTGAGCTCGAGCCTGAGCGGAATGCGCCGCTCGAACATTCCCCGAGATCCTGAGTTCGGCGCAGTGCTGCGCTGGCCGACCAAGGCGCCTCGTTAGGCCGAGTCCGCAACCTCGTGGTCAGAATCTCTCCATTCTACATCCAGAGGTGCGCTGATCAGGCAACGCAGGCCACTCTCGTCATATGCAAGTTCTGCGCGGCCGTTGAGCTGTCCGGACGACATTGCCTCGATCAAGCGCGACCCGAACCCACGCCGTGAGGGGGGTCTAACTGGAGGGCCACCGCTCTCACTCCATAGCAGTCTCAGCAAGGAGTCGGGTGAACCTTCCAACTTCCAGGAGACTGAAATTTTGCCAGACTCGGCCGATAAGGCGCCGTATTTGGCAGCATTGGTGGCCAACTCATGCACAATGAGCGCGATCGCGACCACTGCTTTGGGCGAGATACTGATATCCGGCCCAGTGATGTCGACGCGCTCCGTCGAGTATGCTGACAGCGCTTCCGCGACCACCCTCCGAAGGCTTGCGGCCCCCCAGTTGCCATGGGTGAGCAAATCATGGGCCCTCGCCAAGCTTTGCAGCCTTGCGTCGAAAGCCGCCCTTGCTGCCTCGATATCCCGCGCGCCCGCAAATGTCTGACGTGCGATGGCCGCAACCGTTGCCAGGATATTCTTGACCCGATGGTTCAACTCGGCGATGAGAACCTCCTGGACCCGCTCGGCTTGTTTGCGCGCGGTAATATCCCTGGCGATTTTCGAGGCGCCGACGATACTGCCATCCGCATCATAGATCGGAGATACCGTAAGGGAGACCTCCAAGAGTTTTCCGCTCTTATGGCGCCTGATCGTCTCGTGGGTCTCGATACGCTCGCCGGCCCTGATGCGGGCGATGATGCGAGCCTCCTCATCTACGCGATCGTCTGGAATAAGAACTGTCACCGGGCGACCGAGAATTTCGCTGGACGAATAGCCGTAGAGCTTCTCGGCGCCATCGTTCCAGTCGGTGATCATCATAGAGAGATCGATACCGAGAATTGCATCTTCAGAGGAAGCAATGATCGATGCGAGCCGTTTGAGCGTCGCCTCGTAGCCGACCCGGGCGGTCGTTTCGCTAACGACACAGAAGACCGCGAGAACCTTGCCGTTTTCATCGCGTACAGGGGAATAGGAGATATCGAAATAGACCGTTTCAGGCCTGTTATGCCTCTCGATATAAAAAGGCCTGTCCTTGGCAAAAACGGTCTCGCCAGTCTCCAAAACCTTGCGCAGCAGCGGCTCCAAATCATCCCAGAGCTCCGCCCAGTTTTCTTTTGCCGGCCTGCCAAGCGCTGCAGGGTGCTTTGTCCCGATGGTCGGTGCGTAGGCGTCATTATAAATGGCGATGAAATCAGGTCCGCAGAACATGACGATCTGAGCACGGGAGGGAAGCGCGATATCGACTGCGCATCTGAGCTGGATCGGCCAGGACGATATCGGTCCAAGGGCGGTGCCTGCCCAGTCGCAATCGCGAATGATCGCGGCCAGTTCGCCCTGGTTGGACACGGCAGAATTATTTTCGCGCATGAAAGTCGCCTCGGTCATTGTGTCACTTTTGAAAGTTCGCGAGCAGCAAGTCAACGGCAGAAAAGGACCAAAACCGGCTCGTCTGCATATCGAAGGGCGCGATTGTAAGTCAAAGATGAAATTAGGAAAATTTTCATGCGCGGCCACTGGAAACGGTAAAGAGCAGCACTAGGTCAGATCTCCTAAAACCAACGATCACCATTGCATGCAGGATATCGATCGAGACCCCAAGGAGGCTCGCACCGAACAAAGATCGCCTCGTCAGCAGCGGACTATTGGGATTGAACGAAATCTTTCGAGGCGACGATCCCGCATCCCAACCGGCATATGGCAACAGGCGGCTTCGGGATCCCGAAGACGGCCTCAGCACAGTCATTGCAGCCTGGTTTGAAGGCCTGAAGCCAGTAAATGCGGACGAGGCGATCCTTCTGCTGGGGGCGGCCGAGCAGAACGCCGGCTGCACGGGCTTTGGATCGTCGGAGACAGATGATGGATGTGAAGGTGGTGATCTAGCCGAAGGCTACAGTCCTCGAGGCCGCTGGAAGGCCGACTTCATCACCAACGCTGGAGGGGGCAAATGGCATTTCGAGATTTCCAGCTCATGACCGTCCAGGTTGATGCCGGTCCTATCCGTCTGCGTGTTGGTGGGAGCGGTCCCGCCATCGTTCTCCTGCACGGCCACCCACGCACGCACATGACGTGGGGGAGGGTCGCCGATCTTTTGTCGTCATCGTTTACCGTCATATGTCCCGACGTTCCCGGGTTCGGCCGCTCATATGTGCCACCGGACGCTGCTGACAGCCGGCACTCCTCGAAGGCGGAGAAGGCGATTGCCCTGGTAGAACTCATGAGACGATTGGGCCACAACGAGTTCTTCGCTCTTGGCCACGATCGAGGCAGTCTCACGGCGTTCCGCATGGCGATGAACCATCCGGAAGTAGTTCGAAAGCTGATTGTCGTCGATTGCATTCCGGTTCTCGAACACCTCGAGCGAGCAGATTGGAAGTTCGCCAGAGACTGGTACCACTGGTTTTTCTTCGCCCAGCCAGAGAAGCCCGAGAGAGTGATCCTTGCCGATCCCGAAGCATGGTACGATAGTCTTTCGCCAGACCTGATGGGTGAAGAAGCCTACGAGGATCTACGCAAAGCGATTCATCGGCCGGAGGTCGTTCACGGCATGATGGAGGACTATCGCGCAGGGATTCGCATTGACCATCTCCACGATAAAGCAGATCGCGACGCAGGTCGCAAAGTTATCTGTCCGATGCTGTGCCTGTGGTCGGCTCGGGACGATCTTGCAAAGATTTACGGCGACCCCGTTGCGATCTGGCGGGACTGGGCGACCGATGTCCGTGGTTTCGGTATCGAAAGCGGTCATCACGTGGCCGAGGAGAACCCCGTCGATCTTGCAAGGGCGGTCGCCACGTTTCTTTCAGAATAAACTTCTGTCAGGTTGGTATTTCAGCTGAAGCCCAGTGCGGTCCGCCTGATCGGCCAAACGACGGTCAATAGGCGCCTTTTCGTCAACATGTTCCCGATCGGCCTTCGATCGCATGAACCCGGTAGTTGGAGTTCGGATGGTGCTTGGAGATCTGACAGCAAAGCCCGCCGTCGATCGGCGGGCAATGAAATTTGCGACCACTAACAAGTCATCAGGCCATTTGGCCGGATGTCACTGGCCGTCGGTGTCCGGGCAAGCGTCGCTTACCGACGCACCGCTATTGCCTGCCTGGGTATCGACTGTGCCAGGAGCAGCTCGGGCAGGACAGTTTGCGCGGGTGACGGCGCCCGTTGAGTTCATGGGGCCGCCGACAGTGCTATTCGTTGAGCCGGGGTCGATTACGACAGGGCCTGTCCCTGTGTTGTTCTGCATGTCGCCATTTGCGCCGCCGCCAGCGTCTTCACCCATGGTCTTATCGCCTGCCATATTATTCGGCGTCGGGTTGGACTGAGCATAGGACAGGGATGTTGCCATGCCGAGGGCGAGCAGTGACGCAGCTACGAGTTTCATACGCATTATCTTGTCCTTCAGGGTCATCGTTTCTCTCACGGCAGCTAAACAACGGCTGATGGCACATGTTCCAATGCGGTAGGTCACGAAAGATTTATGGAACCTCCTATTCGGCGTGTTGAGGTCGAGCGCTATCGAGCCTTCCGCTTTCAGCGGTATCCGACATCGTTCACGGGCCTCGCTTCGGGATCGCGTCTTTGCCCCTCCCATTAGGGGGTCAGTAGAATGAAGTAGACAATCTAAGACGCGTCCTGGTCGGTAAGCCCGATCGGTACAAGTTCCATAGCGGCCTCACTTCATTCATCGTCCCGTGAAGGACATCGTTCCACCGGCTGCCAGTCCGCGGTCCCGCATCCTGGCCAGCGGCAGGCAGGGAAATTTCATTGTTGCGGCCGGGTGATCAGTACCCGGGTACCTTGGTCCGGGATACCCCCGGACTGAAGTCCTATACGAGGAACAGCTAAAGGAATCGGGGTGTTTAGTGGGTGGCGGCGCCAAGGCAATCACCGAACTTGGTGAGAGAATGATCTACGAGATCTCAAAACTGTGAGCTTTGCCTTACCGATCACCACGTCCTGGTGGCGACGGCTGTGAGCGTGCCGAACTGCCTTGGAGAGGAACCATGCGTCTACTCATCGTCGAAAAGGAACCGGCACTTGCTCTCGCGATCGAGGGTATCGCGATCGCCGAAGGATTTGAAATCGCCGGTATTGCGACAAACACTTCCGAAGCGATAGAGCTTGGACCGGAGGCGGATGCCGCGATCATCGACGTTCGGCTTGGTGACGGCCTTACCGGCCCCTCCATCGCACGCGCGCTGTTTGCTGGATTCGGACTGGGCGTCGCCTATCTATCTGCTGATCCTGACATCTTCGAAGACGCAAAAGGAGGGGCCCCCATCAGCCCCGAAAGAATAAGGAAGGCGTTATCCCTGGCGGCAAAAAGCGCTCGCGAACAAATGCTTCAGGATCGGTCTGGGCAGACGACATAGAACGATCCGCCGGATTTAGTTGCTCACGATCTGGATCGTCGAAACTGCGTCCAATAAGACGGTCGATGCTGCATCCATCCTCGTTTAAAAGGCTCGTAGGACCGTGTTCGTCCAAGAAAAGTCGATCGGCACTTGATGCGAGCACTTATACGCCGTCTCAGAGCCCCGGAATTCACGAGTCGGATTGGGTCGGCGGGCGGAGGCGAAAACAGGCATATTTTTCTGTTACAGCTCTTGAAACGGAAATCGTGAAAAACCAACTCGATCTCGGCCGCCGCTAATGATGGGCTGGCTCCGCTGGAGGAAATAGCGTCCGGCATCTGTACCCATGTTGCTTCAAGGAGGATATGGCTATGGCAACATCTTACGACTATGCACCCCTCTTCCGCTCGAGCGTTGGCTTCGACCGGGTCTTCAATCTTCTCGAAAACGCCCAGCGTGCCCGCTCGATCAGCGACTGGCCGCCCTATGACATCGTCAAGACCGGTGACGACA
>UCCS01000145.1 GCA_900470965.1 Hyphomicrobiales bacterium | reverse complement strand
CTCCTCGAGCGCGGCGATATGGCGGCCGATTGTCGGCTGCGTCAGCCCCAGTTCACGCGCGGCCGCCGAGAGCGACCCCTGGCGCAGCACGGTGAGGAAGGAGCGATAGAAATCCCAGCTTGGCTCGGTGCTCATATAATTATGTATAGCGACGGAACTTATTTCGTCAATTTTGTTTATCCCGGATCGAAGGCATAGTCGTCTCATCGAACAAGGAGACGATCATGAGCAGCGAATATCAGGACAAGAAACTGGCGCTGGTTCTCGGCGCCACCGGCGGCGTCGGCAGTGCGGTCGCCCGCAAGCTGCAGTCACGCGGCTGGAAGGTCAGAGCGCTCAACCGCAACGCCGCGAAAGCATCCGCGAGCGGGCAGGGTTTCGACTGGTTACAGGGAGACGCGATGAATGCGGCGGATGTGCGCAAGGCGGCCGAAGGCGCAAGCCTGATCGTGCATGCGGTCAATCCGCCCGGTTATCGCGATTGGGAGAAGCTGGTTCTGCCGATGCTGGATAATACGATTGCCGCAGCTCGTGCCGTCGGCGCCCGCATCGTGCTGCCAGGCACCGTCTATAATTTCGGGCCGGATGCGTTTCCTGTTGTGACGGAGGATAGTCCGCAGCACCCGGTGACGAAGAAGGGCAAGATCCGCGTCGAGATGGAGAAGCGCCTGAAGGCTGCTTCCGAGACCGGCACCGGCGTCATCATCGTCCGCGCCGGCGACTTCTTCGGGCCGGGCGCTACCAGCAATAGCTGGTTCTCCGCTGCTTTTGCCACGCCGGGCAAACCTGTTGGTACAATCAAGAATCCGGCTAGGCCGGGCATCGGTCACCAATGGGCCTATCTGCCCGATGTCGCCGAGACGATGGTGCAGCTCGTCGAGCGTGCCGAGCGCCTTCCGGCTTTCGCCTGCTATCACATGAACGGTTTCTGGGATGGCGATGGCCGGCAAATGGCGGAGGCGGTCCGGCGTGTTGCCGGCGGTGCGGCGAAGATCGGTCGCTTTCCCTGGTTCATCGTGCCGTTGCTCGCTCCCTTCATGACGGTGATGCATGAACTGAAGGAGATGCGCTACCTCTGGAAGGTGACGCTGCGCATGAGGAACGACAAGCTGGTCGCCGAACTCGGAACCGAGCCGCACACGCCGATAGACGAGGCAGTGTGGGCCTCGCTCATTGCACAGGGCTCCCTACCAGAGCCGCATGGAGCAACGACCGCGGCACCTCTCTCTCATGTCGGGAAGGCGGGTTAAGCCAGTTCGGCGAGCGCGATGCGGGCGACAGTCAGAGGCTTTTCTGCCGACACGTGGTCATCATCTTCGAGGAACCAGGCGGCGGAAAGACCGGAATAGGCGGCTATCCATTTCAGCAGGCGGGTCGGCTCGATATTGGCCTCCTTGGAGACGATCGCAAGCTGACGCTTCAGACGAGCGGGGTCCGTTATCGTCGGCAGGTCTTCATTGGCGAAAATATTGGCAAAGTCGAAGCCGCGTTCGCCCCAGAGACGCTTGGGATCGATCGCCAGCCAGCCCCGTTCGCCGAAGTCGAGGATATTGCGGTGGTGAATGTCGCCGTGAAGAATGCTGAACTGCTGTGGCTCGGCCAGCAAAGCGCTCGCCGTTTTCCAGCAGTCGGCAAAGGTGGCGCCATGGGTGAGGGCGGCCGGCTCCAGATCGCGGAACCAGCGCTTTAGCGGTGTGGAGTCATGGAGAGGAGTAGGGCGGGGCGCGTGCAGCTTTGCCGCCGTGCGCACCATGATGCGGCTTGCCTCGTCGTCCTCGCCATTCATTGCCATGTTCAGCAGCGAGCGTTTATCCGTCGCGCGCTCCAGCAGAACTGCATCATCTTCCTGGGCATAGACACGGGCAGCGCCATCGCCGTCCCACCACTTCATCAACAGCGCGCCTTCGCGTTCGCTGCTGTGGGTCGCGACTTTCAGCATGGCCGGCTTGTTTTGCCAGATGACCGGCAGGAGGTGGCTTGAATGGGTGATGATGGGTTCGCCGTCAGCAGTCAGCGACCAGCGTTCGAGATAGGGAGAGAACATCGGCGCAAGCTAGCGGCAATGGCCTGAAATGGAAACCCCGCCGGATGGCGGGATTTCTGTTTGTCCAAGACGATCAGGCGACCTTTTCCAGGGCCGGATAATCGACATAGCCCTTTGCGCTGCCGCCGTAGAAGGTAGACTGGTCCGGCGGGTTGAGTGGCAGGTTCTTTTCCAGCCGTTCGACGAGATCGGGATTGGAGATGAAAGGCTTGCCGAAGGCGACGAGATCGGCCGTGCCGTTTTCGACGGCTTCGATCGCCATATCTCTGATATAGCCATTGTTGACCATCCAGGCAGCCTTGCCACCAGCCTTCTCATAGGCGGCGCGCAGCGCCTTGTAATTGAAAGACGGGTTGTCGCCCTGGCGATAATCGCGGTCGCCGCCGGTCTGGCCTTCTACGACATGGATATAGGTAAGGTCGTACTTGGCGAGACCTTCAACGACATGCGTGAAGAGCGCCTGCGGATTGGAATCGTAGGACTCACCCGACGGCGTGACCGGCGAAATGCGGATTGCGGTACGGCGAGCGCCGATTTCCTTGGTTACGGCCTCGACCACCTGGAAGGTGAACCGCGTGCGGTTTTCGATCGAGCCGCCATATTCGTCGGTGCGGTCGTTGACGCCGTCGCGCATGAACTGGTCGAGCAGATAGCCGTTGGCGCCGTGGATTTCGACACCGTCGAAGCCGGCATCGATCGCAGCGCGGGCAGCCTTGCGATAATCCTCGATGATGCCCGGAATTTCGGAGGCTTCGAGCGCGCGGGGCTCGGACGTATCGGCAAAGGCGCCGCTACCGTCAGCGTTGACCAGATAGGTCTTTGCCTTGGCGATACGGTTGGTCGAGGACACCGGCTTGCCGCCGTTCGGCTGCAGCGTCGTGTGGGAGATGCGACCGACATGCCACATCTGCACGATGATCTTGCCGCCTTCGGCATGAACCGCGTCCGTCACGCGCTTCCAGCCATCAACGGCTTCCTTGCTATAAAGGCCGGGAA
This sequence comes from Hyphomicrobiales bacterium, assembly GCA_900470965.1. Classification (GTDB taxonomy): domain Bacteria; phylum Pseudomonadota; class Alphaproteobacteria; order Rhizobiales; family Rhizobiaceae; genus Rhizobium. The sequence continues at coordinate 23,812 of UCCS01000145.1, read as the reverse complement.
CGTTGGCATAGCCCTGGCCCTGATGCGTGATGGCGGTCGCTTCCGTGATGATGAGGCCGGCCGTGGCGCGCTGGCGATAATATTCGACGTTGAGGTCGTTCGGGACTGCGCCCGGAGAACGGTTACGCGTGAGCGGCGCCATGACGATATGGTTCTTGAGCGCGATATCGCCGATCTGAGTCGGCTGGAAAAGCTTGGCCATGGAAGGTCCTTTCTGCTTGGGGGATCACTCGGCAGCAGCGGGGGCAGTCTGCGCCCGGCCGGAGAGATAGGTGAGAACAGTGGCGGCAAGGCCGATCAGGGCCATGGCGGCTGCGGCGAGGGGAACGCGATTGAGATCGAGGCCGGCATCGATGACCATGCCGCCGACCCAGGCGCCAAGGGCATTGCCGGTGTTGAAGGCGCCGATATTGATAGTCGAGACCAGGTTCGGGGCCTCCTTGCCGAAACCGACGACGCCGACCTGCAGGGCGGGAACCGCGGCGAAAGTGGCGGCGGCCCACAGGAAGAGGGTAATCTCGGCGGGGATGAAGAAGCGGCTCGTATAGAAGAAGATCGCTGAAGTCAGTGCGATCGCCGCGAAGATGGCGGCAAGGGCTGTGCCGAGGCGCCAGTCGGCGAGCTTGCCGCCGATCAGGTTTCCGACCGTCAGGCCGACGCCGATCAGGAACAGGGTCCAGGTGACGCCTTCCGGCGAGATGCCCGTCACGTCGCGCAGCAGCGGAGCGATGTAGGTGAAGAGCGTGAACATCGAGGCCGAGAAGAAGACGGTAACCGAGAGCGCCATCCAGAGGCGGCCCTTCCGCAAGGCGGCGATCTCACGCAGAATGCTGCTCTGCTCTTCCTGCTTATCCCTGGGCAGGATGGCGATCAGGCCGGCAATGGTGACGATGCCGATGGCGGTAACGACCCAGAAGGTGGAGCGCCAGCCGAAGGCCTGGCCGATGGCGGTGCCGAGCGGCACGCCGAGCACGTTTGCGAGCGTCAGGCCGGTAAACATCAAGGCGACGGCGCGTGCCTTGCGGTCTTCGCTGACGAGATTGGCGGCGACGACCGAGCCGATGCCGAAGAAGGCGCCGTGGCAGAGGGCGGTGACGATGCGTGCCACCATCAGCACCCAATAATTCGGAGCGATGGCGCAGAGCAGGTTGCCGGCAATGAAGAAGGCCATCAGCATGATGAGTGCCGAGCGGCGCTTCAGCTTGGCGGTCGAGACCGCCATGATGGGGGCACCGAGCGCGACGGCCAGCGCATAACCCGTAACCAGCCAGCCGGCCTCAGGGATCGTGACAGAGAGGTCGGCTGCGACTTCGGGCAGAAGGCCCATGATGACGAATTCGGTGGTGCCTATCGCAAATGAGCTCAAGGCAAGAACGAGCAGGGCAAGGGGCATGATTAAAGATCCTGCGTTAGCTGCTGGAGGAAGGCAGCGATCGTTTCTTCGTTACGCTTGTAGAAGATCCACTGGCCGACGCGCTTGCTGGTGACGAGGCCGGCGCGGTGAAGCGTGCCGAGATGGGCGGAAACTGTGGATTGGGAAAGGCCGCAGCGTTCGAACTGGCTGGCGCAGACGCCCATTTCAAACGGGTGTTCCTGCGTCGGGAAGTGCTCTTCCGGATTCTTCAACCAGTTGAGGATGTCCATCCGGGCAGGGTTGGCCAATGCCTTGAGAATCTCGTCTTTGTCCATCGTCGTTCATCGAAGTATAAATCGGATTTTCCCGATATATGGATCGGTGATTTTCGATATGCAAATCACGGAGGCGTGAGCTGACGGTTTTTCCGGCTTGCTTAAGTTTTAAGCAAAAAAAGAGGGCCACCGGAAAACCAGGGCCCTTTTAAGTGTGAAGGTCAAAAACCTCCAGAGGGGAACAGCCAACGCGGTGGCACTGGGAGAGAAGCCACCAAATGCATCAGCTATGAGCGATATGGTGGTTCTTTGTGCAGCTTTCAATACATTTTTGTGCATGTCTGCTATGCACTGCACAAATTTTTCCGCATTGCGGTATCTACCGACAAAAATTCGGGCAAAAAAAGAGGGCCACCGGAAAACCAGGGCCCTTATAAGTGTGAAGGTCAAAAACCTCCAGAGGGGAACAGCTAATGCGGTGGAACTGGGAGGAAAAGCCACCGTGTGCATCAGCTATGTGCGATATGGTGCTTTAATGAGCAAACAACAACCCTTTTTTGTGCATGTCAGTCATGCGTGGGTTGCATGATTTGAAATTCGTTCCATAAAAATGGAAATCAGAAGTTCCAGTTGCGGGCCTTGCTGACGATGAAATCGCGGAAGGCTTTCAGCTTGGCGGCGTTCTTGATCTCGTCCGGATAGCAGAAATAGGTATCGAAGGAGGGGACGTCGGCATTGATTGCCAGCTGGATCAGACCGGGGTCGCGACCGACGATATAATCCGGCAGGCAGGCGATGCCGATGCCGAGCAGGCAGGCCCGCTTGATCGAGGTCTGGCTGTTGATCTGCAGATGCGGAATGCGCTTGTTGTCCGACGAGCGACCGGCGATTTCCAGCCAGTTGACGTCGAGCAGGTAGTTCGGCGCAGGCTCCCCGAAAGTGATGATGCGGTGATTGTCGAGATCCTCGATCGTCTGCGGCTCGCCGTGGCGGTTGATGTAGGAGGGGGCCGCATAGACGTGCATATGCACGGTGAAGAGCTTACGCTGGATGAGGTCCGACTGCTGCGGCTGGCGAAGGCGGATAGCGCAATCGGCATGGCGCATGTTCACATCCACTTCCTCGTTGTCGAGGATGAGCTGGATCTGCACATCGGGATAGAGCTGCAGGAATTCCTGGATCTTGTCGGTCAGCCATCCCTGGCCGAGGCCGACTGTCGTGGTGACGCGCAGCTTGCCGGACGGCGTTTCCGTCGTCTCGGTCAGTTGCATCTTCACGGTTTCGAGCTTCAGCAGCACATCATGGGCGGTGCGGTAAAGCAGTTCGCCCTGTTCGGTCAGGATCAGGCCGCGTGCGTGGCGGTGGAAGAGCTTGGTGCCCACATCCTGCTCGAGCGCGCTGACCTGACGGCTGATGGCCGACTGGGACAGATGCAGCTTGTCAGCCGCATGCGTAAACGATCCGGCTTCGGCAGCTGCGTGGAAAATACGCAGCTTGTCCCAGTCCAATGGCATTCCCCCACCCCTCATGCCACTGTTACTCCGCTGCTACGGCAACGGGCATGTGGCCCGTCAGATAACGTTCTGCCTCGAGGGCGGCCATGCATCCCATGCCTGCGGCGGTGACCGCCTGGCGGAACGTATCGTCCGTTACGTCGCCTGCGGCATAGACTCCCTCCAGGCTGGTCGCAGTCGAATCCGGTGCGGTCCAGAGATAGCCACTGTCCTTCAGCTTCAGCTTGCCCTTGAAAAGTTCGGTTGCCGGCGCGTGACCGATCGCCACGAAGACGCCGTCAACGACGACATCGGTGATGGCGCCGGTGCGGGTGTCGCGCAGGCGAGCACCGGAAACGGACGGCGGCATTGGGGGCTTTGCCGGCGTGCCCGTGATTTCGGCGACTTCGGTATTCCAGAGAATCTTGACGTTCTCCTTGGAGAAGAGACGTTCCTGCAGGATTTTTTCTGCACGGAAGCTGTCGCGGCGGTGCACGACGGTGACCGACTTCGCGATGTTCGACAGATAGAGCGCTTCTTCGACGGCGCTGTTGCCGCCGCCGACCACGATCACATCCTTGTTGCGGTAGAAAAAGCCATCGCAGGTGGCGCAGGCAGACACGCCAAAGCCCTGGAAATGCTGCTCGCTTTCGATGCCGAGCCACTTGGCCTTGGCGCCGGTCGCAATAACAAGCGTATCGGCAGTCCAGACTTGGCCGCTATCGGTGCGGGCGACGAAGGGACGCTGGTTGAGGTCGACTTCGGTCACGAGGTCGTTGACGATCTCGGCGCCGACATGCTGCGCCTGCTGCAGCATCTGGTCCATCAGCCAGGGCCCCTGGATAGGATCGGCAAAGCCCGGATAGTTCTCGACATCGGTGGTGATCATGAGCTGGCCGCCCTGTTCCAGACCGGCGATCAAAACCGGCTTCAGCATGGCGCGCGCGGCATAGACCGCTGCCGTATAGCCGGCAGGTCCGGAACCGATAATGAGCACCTTGGTATGGCGGGCAGACATGGAATTTCCTTTCGACTTGCAGGATGCGGCGGCTAAGAGGCGAATAAGGCCGTTTCGCGATCCCTGCGCCATTTATGAACGACCAATGCTTTTATTCAAGGGCAGCCTTGCATTACCAACAAGGCAAATGCAGGCGCTGTGCAAGATTCCGTCATCTGACTGAAACTTTCTTGCGTATTCCGTCGCTTTATATAGAAGCTGCCCGCGGGGAATTAAAGAAAGGCCTAAGCGTGGTTCGCGCTGAACTTGACGTTATCGACATAAAGATATTGCGGGAACTGCAGGCCGACGGCCGCATGACCAATGTGGAACTTGCCGACCGGGTGGGAATTTCAGCGCCGCCCTGCCTGCGCCGGGTGCGCAAGCTCGAAGAGGCGGGTGTCATCGAAGGCTATCACGCGATGCTGAACAGCCCGAAGCTCGGGCTCGATCTCGTCGCCTTCTGCATGGTCGGCCTCAAACATCAGTCCGAAGCCAATCTGAAGGCCTTTGCCGCTGCCACCACCGAATGGCCGCTGGTGCGCCAGGCCTGGATGGTTTCCGGCGACAGCGATTTCCTGCTGCATTGCGTGGCCCAAAACCTCACACGCTTCCAGGATTTCGTCATCGAGGTGCTGACGGCCAACGAGCATGTCGATACCGTTCGCACCATGCTGACGATCCGCCAGGTGAAGAAGCTCGGGCTCGTCGAACTGTAATCTAAAGCGTGTCGCGATCTTCCAGATCCGCTTGCCACGCTTTAGGCTCTTGTTTTTGCATGTCGTTGCCGCAAAACCGCTACACACTTTTGCGCGACATGCTTTAGCCGCGCCAGGCCTTGCTCAGCCAATCGGTATTGCCGATGCGGCGATACCATTTCTGGCCGCCGCCTTCAAAAACTTCACTCATTTTCGGACTGCCGGCAAAGACGACGATCTTGGCCTCCGGTGGCAGCTCGGGATCGCGCCAGAAACTGTTGATGTGGCTGGGCACACAGGCATTCTTGAAGCTCACGCACCATTCGCGCGGCCAGTATTGCAGATGTCCATGCGCTGCGAGCTGCGCACTCTGGAACTGCTGGGAGATCTCGTATTTGGACATGGCCGCCACCGGATCGGCGATATAGGTATCCAGAATATAAGCGTGGGCGCCGATTTCGTAGCGGAAGACCGAACTATTGCCGACCGAGCCCAGGAACCTGTCGCGGGTGGGATTGACTATGCGCAGCGGCTTGGCGCGGAAGAGATCGTCATCACGGATGATGAGGAACTTTCCCGGATGCTGGAAGAGCGGTTCCAGATCATCGACGATGACGAGATCGAGGTCGAGGAAGAGGCCGATGCCCTTGAGATCGGCAAGCTCGCGGCGGAAGAGCGCAAGCTTCTGCCAGCGGCGATCCTTGGAGCCGGCCGGCAGGCCGAGCTCGGGTAGGGGGAAGGTTTCGATTCCCGCCTCGAGGCCCTCCGTATTGTCGGTGAAACAGACGAAACGATGCGGGCGCTTCAGGTGCCTTTTGACGCCGCGATAGAGATTGTTGACATATTCGGGGCCGTAGAGCGTTCCCCACTTCATGCAGAGCACGTTGACCAGATCGTTATTGTTTGCGGTCGACATCTCCGAGACTCTGCCCTCCTGATATGTCTGTCACTTGGGTTCGACTTAAGCGTCGAGAAGCTGCTGGTAAATCCGGTTGATCGCCGTTGCTTCCCTTTCCAGCGCGAAATTTTCACGCACATGCCGGAGCGCCGTTTCGCCCTGTGCTACGGTCAGCGCAGGATCGGCGAGATAGGTGGCGATGGCTGCCGTCAGTGCGCTGCCGTCGCCGGGTGGTACGATGACGCCGTTTTCGCCTGCTACGATCATTTCGGCATAGGCGCCGGCATCGGAGGCGACGACAGGTGTCTGCGACGCCATGGCTTCCAGCGGCGTCAGGCCGAAGCCTTCATTACGGGAGGGGGCGACATAGAGCGTCAGGCGGCGATACCAGACCTTGATATCTGGCACTTCGCCAATGAAGACGATGCGGTCGGTCAGGCCGGCTGCGGCGATATCGGCTTTCAGCTTGTCGGCGAATGCAGTGTGTTCCGGGGTGACGCGACCGGAAATCACGGCCGTCCAGTCCGGATGTCGCGGCAGCAGCGCGATCATCGCCTGCACGAAAAGATCGGTGCCTTTCTGATGGCGGACGCGGCCGAAGCAGCCAATGAGGTAGCGGCCGGGCAGGCCTGTGGCAGCGATCGTGTCGACGGGCCCTTCGGGGGGATGGAAGAGCGTAAGATCGACGCCGTGCTGGATGACCGTGTACGGCACCTTGAGGAAGGAGCCGGAACGGCTGCTGGTGGCGATCACAGCATCCATCTGGCGGATCAGCCAGCGCGTATAGGAGGTATGGCGGCGCTGAGCGGCTGAGGTGAAGACGAGCTTCAGCGGCATGCGCAGCACGTGACGCATGAGGATGCCCGCTGCCATCTCATTGTTGCGGCGTGCGTGCCAGACCCGGTGACGCCGTCCCGCGGGCGGACGCCGGAGGCCAGCAAGCTGCGGCCATTTCAGGCGCGGAAGTTCCGGCGGAAGGCCGGGGCCGAGGGCTACGATCTTGATCCCCAGCCGGATCTGGCAGGGGATGAGCTGGACGATCGTCGACGTGACGCCGGAGAGCCGGCGTTTCAGGTTGGGCGCGATGATCTCGACGTCACTGATATCCGGCACTGGCTGCTCTTGAAGGGGGAGGCGCGGGCGATCAGCCCCAGGAAACGGAGAGGATTTCGTAGGCCTTCGAACCACCCGGCGCGTTGACTTCGATGGAATCGCCGACTTCCTTGCCGATCAGCGCGCGGGCGATCGGGGAGGAGATCGAGATACGGCCCTGCTTCACATCGGCTTCCTGATCGCCGACGATCTGGTAGGTCTTTTCCTCTTCGGTGTCCTCGTCGACGAGCTTCACCTTGGCGCCGAACTTGATCTTGTCGCCCGACATCTTGGAGAGATCGATGACTTCGGCGCGCGCCGTCAGGTCTTCGAGTTCGGCAACGCGGCCTTCATTGTGGCTCTGCGCTTCCTTGGCGGCATGGTACTCGGCATTTTCGGAAAGGTCGCCATGGGCGCGCGCTTCCGCGATTGCCTCGATGATTCGCGGGCGCTCCTCCTGCTGGCGCCAGCGCAGTTCTTCCTGCAGCTTGACGAAACCACCCTGTGTCATCGGTACCTTATCAACCATTTTTTCGTCCTTCTCTCCCCGCATCTGCAGTTCTCGCAGACACAAAAGAAAACAGGTCCCGAAGGGAACTTCGGAACCGTGCTACAATCTTAGTTCGTTGCTTATAGCAGATCGGCACGCGCGATTTCCATAAAATTCTTACCGAAGCTTTCCGCTTCCCGCAGAAGTGCCTGCTTTTGAAGGGAAGTTGGATGGAAGCTCATTTCTTCGTCTTGATTTTGCCGCCGTGAACATTTAGTGAACATAGGGATGAAGAAATCGCTTAAAGAACGGTTGGCGATCCTCTCCGATGCCGCCAAATATGATGCTTCCTGCGCCTCCAGCGGCACAGTCAAACGGGATTCGGCTGCCTCTGGAGGGCTCGGCTCCACCGGAGGCTCGGGCATTTGCCATGCCTATGCGCCGGATGGGCGATGCATCTCGCTTCTGAAGATCCTGCTCACCAATTTCTGCATCTATGATTGTGCCTATTGCATCAACCGCTCGTCCAGCAATGTCGAGCGCGCCCGCTTCACACCGGAAGAAGTGGTCTGGCTGACACTGGAATTCTACCGGCGCAACTATATCGAGGGACTGTTTCTCTCCTCCGGCATCATCCGCTCGTCCGACCACACGATGGAGGAAATGGTGCGCATCGTGCGGGAGTTGCGGGTCACGCATCAATTTCGCGGCTACATCCATCTGAAATCCATTCCGGAGGCCTCCGCGCATCTGATCGAAGAGGCGGGGCTCTATGCCGATCGCCTGTCGCTCAATATCGAACTGCCAACCGATAGCGGCATCAACCGTTTTGCGCCGGAGAAGAAGCCGGCCAGTATCCGCCGGTCGATGGGCGATCTCAGGCTGAAGATCGAGGCTGCGGAAGAGCCGACGCTGCAGACCAAGAGGCGCAAGCGCTTCGTACCGGCCGGCCAGAGTACACAGATGATTGTCGGCGCCGACGGCGCCAATGATGCGACGATCCTGTCGACCAGCGGCCAGCTCTACAGCAGCTATGGTCTCAAACGAGTCTATTATTCCGCCTTCAGCCCGATCCCCGACAGTTCGAAGAACCTGCCGCTCATCAAGCCGCCGCTGATGCGCGAGCACCGGCTCTATCAGGCGGACTGGCTCTATCGTTTCTATGGTTTCGGCATCGACGAAATCACCTCGACACAGCAGGGCGGCATGCTGGATCTCAATCTCGATCCCAAGCTCGCCTGGGCACTCGGCCATCGCGAGGACTTCCCCGTCGATGTCAACCGCGCCGATCGCGAGAAGCTGCTGCGTGTGCCGGGCCTCGGCACCAAGACGGTAAAGGCGATCCTGACTGAGCGGCGGCAACGCCGTCTGCGGCTTGAAGACTTGCCGCGGCTCGGCGTGTCGATCCGCAAGGTGCAGGCCTTCATCACTGTCGAGGGCTGGACGCCGCATCGTCTTGTCGACCGGCCGGACTTGCGCGCGATGTTCGAGCCAAAACCCGAACAGTTGTCGCTGCTATGATGCGCCGGGTGGTTCTGGAGGGTAGGGGCAATTTCGAGGAATGGCGCAAGGCCGCTCGCGCCTTCGCCGCAGCTGGGATTCTGCCAGAAGAGATCGACTGGCATGAAAAGAGCAGCGAACCGGGCTTTGCCTTCCAGCGTGACGCCTTGCCGCCTGATCCTCCTGCCGACGCCAAGCCGATGAGCGTTTCGCCGGCTTTCATGGCGTTAGCCGAGGCCGTGATCTGCCATAGCGATGCCAGGCGTTTTTCGCTGCTCTATAGCCTGCTCTGGCGATTGCAGGAAAACCGGAACCTGCTGGATCTGGCGTCCGATGAAGAGGTTTCGCGTGCTCTGCTGATGCAGAAGAGCGTGCATCGCGACGCCCACAAGATGACGGCCTTCGTGCGCTTCAAGGAGGTGGCGGCACCTGCCGGCGGGCGGCGAAAATTCATAGCCTGGTTCGAGCCGGATCATTATATCGTCGCGCGCAAGGCTCCCTTCTTCCAACGCCGCTTCACCGACATGGACTGGCTGATCGCGACGCCGAAGGGTTCGGCCGCCTGGGACGGCGAGCGGCTGACGACAAGCAATGTGGCCTGCGAGAAGCCTGACATCAGTGACGCGACCGATGATCTCTGGCGCATCTATTATGCCAGCATCTTCAATCCGGCGCGGCTGAAGGTGAAGGCCATGCAGGCAGAGATGCCGAAGAAATACTGGAAGAACCTGCCGGAAGCCGATCTCATCCCTGGCCTGATCGCCGAGGCCGAAGCAAAAGTGCTCGCCATGGCCGAGCGCGAGGCGACCATGCCGCTTCCCTATCACAATAAGATCCAGGAGGCGGCAGCCCGCATGCCGGCCCCGCAGATGGCCCCTGCGGGAACGCTGGAGGCATTGCGCGAGGAGGCCGCCGTCTGCAGCCAATGTCCGCTGCATGCGAAGGCGACGCAGACCGTCTTCGGCGAAGGGCCAGATGATGCCGAGATCATGTTCGTCGGCGAGCAACCAGGCGATCAGGAGGATCTCGCAGGTCGACCCTTTGTCGGGCCGGCGGGTAAGGTTTTCGACGAAGCGATCGCGCAGGCCGGCATCGATCGGTCGAGGCTCTATGTCACCAATGCCGTCAAGCATTTCAAATACGAGCCGCGCGGCAAGCGGCGTATCCACCAGAAGCCCAATCTCGGCGAGGTGCAGCATTGCCGCTGGTGGCTGAAGCTGGAACTCGATCTCGTAAAGCCGAAATTGATCGTGGCGATGGGCGCGACGGCGCTCTATTCGCTGACCGGCGAGAAACAGAAGCTGGAGGATCTGCGCGGACGCCCGATCGCGATGGAGGAGGGGCGATTGCTCTTTGTCACGGTGCATCCCTCCTATCTGCTGCGAATTCCGGACGAGGAGAGGAGGGCACAAGAGCTGACCCGCTTCCGGCAAGATATGAATCTGATCAAGGGCCTGGCTGCCTGAGCGTAGAATTCGATTCAATGCGTCAGGGGACGAAGACCGGATCTTTCGGCAGGTTCGGCGGATTATATCCGGTCACCATGCGCACCCTCACGGATTCATGCAGGTTTGCGCCGTCGGGGATGAAACGCCTGTCTTCGCGGGGCAGATAAATGCCCCTTCTGTCGCCGCGCCTGCGCCAGGAGTTTTCCGGCACGCGCCGCGGGATATATTCGAGCAGCTTCCACCCTACGCTCATTGAGTTGTGCAGCGGCGCTGCCGCATTGAGCTCGACATAGTATTTGTCGCTTTTGCCAAGGACGATATTGTTGATCGTGCGCGAAACGTAGAGCAAGCCTGAGGGCCCCGTTTCGCGGATCATCCAGTCGAGCGGTATCTTGATCTGTGCGCTCTCGGCCTCCGGGTAACCGCCGCCGATATCGCCGTGGACGCCTGCAAACCAGACCTCCTTAAAGTCCTGTTTTGCGGTCGCGGGCTTGAAGGGATTGCCGCGGTAATCCTGATCCGGCGCCCACAATTCCGGTTGAAACATGGTTCTGCGTTCGTCGATCGCCATGGCATGGCGCACATATTCGACGCTCGGATTCTTGCGGGTGAAGGGGTGGGTCTTGAACTGAATGCGCCCTTTGCCCTTTTCGATGACAGAGGCAACCGTATCAAAGAGACCGAGCAGCTTGATCGGCGGGCGGTCGTTGCGCAGCATGCGCTCGTAGAGCCGCATGCTCTTGAAGGCCGATGAGGGATCCCCGCCATCGGCGCGCTGCTCCTGTTCGGGAATGCCCTTATAGGTTCTGTAAGCGTAATCGAGCAGGTTCAGGTGATATCTGCTACACAGCCCAAAAGCATGGATGAAACCTGCGAGAACGCGGGCCGTATAGGCGCCGCGGCTGAAGCCGAAAATATAGATGCGATCCCTGTCGGGATGGCCGCCGTGATCGTCGGGCGTGCCGGCATCGTAATTTTCGACGAGGAAGCGGTAGGCGCATTTGACGTTTTCATCGAGACCCCAACCAGTGGTAAGGCCCCAGACTTCGATAGACTTGCGGTAGAAGGGCGACCAGGCGTCTGCCGCACCCAGCGTGCCGACGCCGGGGTCGTAATAGACGATCTGTTCGTCGGAGCGCTTCAGCGTTCCGAACAGACGTAAAATATTGGTGCGGTCTGCAGTTATCTCGTTCGACGTGCCGTCGAACAGGATGACGATATTCTTCGACATGCTGCTTCCCCGATACGGCCGGGGAGCAGGCTAACACCAAGTATCCATGTCTGCAATTTTGGGTCGCAGTTTTGACGAGCCGAGGAGGCGAGCGCGAAGAGGCGATGCCTCTCCGCGGGGTCAGAAGTAGCTCTGCAGCGGGCGGACTTCGAGATTGCCGGCCTTGAGCGCCTTGATGGCTTGGGCGGCAGCTTCGGCGCCGGCCATCGTGGTGTAATAGGGCACCTTCTGCATCAGCGTGGCGCGGCGCAGCGACTTCGAATCCGAGATCGCCTTGTTGCCGTCGGTCGTGTTGATGACGAGTTGGACCTGGCGGTTGCGGATGGCGTCTTCGATATGCGGACGTCCCTCGAGAACCTTGTTGATTTTCGCGGCGGTGATGCCGTTTTCGGCGAGGAAGCGGGCGGTGCCGCCGGTCGCGAGAACCTTGAAGCCCTGTTCGACGAGGATGCGGATCGCCGGCAGAACGCGCGGCTTGTCTTCGTCGCGCACGGAAACGAAGACCGTGCCTTCACGCGGCAGTTCGACGCCGGCGCCGAGCTGTGACTTGGCGAAGGCCAGCGCGAAATCGGTATCGAGGCCGATGACTTCGCCGGTCGAGCGCATTTCCGGTCCGAGCAGCGTATCGACGCCCGGGAAACGGGCGAAGGGGAAGACTGCTTCCTTGACGGCGATGTGCTTCAGGGCACGCGGATCGGGCTTCTCGCCGTAAGCCGCAAAGGTCGCATCCAGCTTCTCGCCGGCCATGACGCGGGCGGCGATCTTGGCGATCGGCGCGCCGATGGTCTTGGCGACGAAAGGCACCGTGCGCGAAGCGCGCGGATTGACTTCGAGCACGTAGACCGTGCCGTCCTTGATGGCGAACTGGACGTTCATCAGGCCGCCGACATTGAGAGCCTTTGCCATGGCTTTCGCCTGGCGCTCCAGCTCGTCGAGCATTTCGCGCGAAAGCGTGCGCGGTGGCAGAGAGCAGGCGCTATCGCCGGAATGGATGCCGGCTTCTTCGATATGCTCCATGATGCCGGCGACATAGACGTCGGTGCCGTCGGAGAGGCAATCGACGTCCACCTCGATGGCGTGGCTGAGATAGCTGTCGAACAGAAGCGGGTTTTTGCCGAGCAGGGTGTTGATCTGGCCGGTCTTGTCGTTCGGGTAGCGCTGCTTGATATCCTCCGGCACCAGTTCCGGAACGGTATCGAGCAAGTACGTCTGCAGCTGGCCTTCGGAATGCAGGATCTGCATGGCGCGGCCGCCAAGTACGTAGGATGGGCGCACGACCAGCGGGAAGCCAATTTCAGCGGCAACGAGGCGCGCCTGCTCGACAGAGTAGGCGATGCCGTTGTTCGGCTGGTTGAGATCAAGCTTCATCAGAAGCTTCTGGAAGCGGTCGCGGTCTTCGGCAAGGTCGATCATGTCGGGCGCGGTGCCGAGGATCGGGATGCCGTTCTTTTCCAGGGCTTCAGCGAGCTTCAGCGGGGTCTGGCCGCCGAACTGGACGATGACGCCGACGACTTCGCCCTTTTCCTGTTCGGCGCGCAGGATTTCGATCACGTCTTCGGCCGTCAGCGGCTCGAAATAGAGGCGATCGGACGTGTCGTAGTCGGTCGAAACCGTTTCCGGGTTGCAGTTGATCATGATTGCTTCATAGCCGGCATCCTTCAGCGCGAAAGCGGCATGGCAGCAGCAATAGTCGAACTCGATACCCTGGCCGATACGGTTCGGGCCACCGCCGAGGATGACGACCTTCTTACGGTCGGAGACCAGCGCCTCGGAGCGGGCAGAACCGACGAATGGCGTCTCATAGGTCGAGTACATGTAGGCGGTCGGCGAGGCGAACTCGGCCGCGCAGGTGTCGATGCGCTTGAAGACCGGGCGGACGTTGAGCGAGTTACGCAGCTCGGCCACTTCCTTCGGGCGCTTGCCGGTGAGTGTGGCGAGGCGGGCGTCGGAGAAGCCCATGGCCTTCAGCATGCGCAGGTTGGTTGCATCATCAGGCAGGCCGTGCTCGCGGATGCGGGCTTCCATCTCGACGATGTTTTTCAGCTGGGCGATGAACCATGGGTCGATCTTGCAGCCTTCGTGCACCTCTTCGATGCTGAGGCCCATGCGCAGCGCCTGGGCGACCATGCGCAGGCGGTCCGGCGTCGGCGTACCGATCGCGGCGCGGATGGCGTTGTGGCTGGATTCGCCTTCTTCGGAATCGGGGATTTCGATTTCGTCGAGGCCGGTCAGACCGGTTTCGAGGCCACGCAGTGCTTTCTGCAGCGATTCCGCAAAGGTACGGCCGATCGCCATGACTTCACCGACCGACTTCATGGCTGTGGTGAGAACCGGGGATGCGCCCGGGAATTTTTCGAAGGCGAAACGCGGGATCTTGGTGACGACATAGTCGATCGACGGTTCGAACGAGGCCGGCGTCGCGCCGCCGGTGATGTCGTTTTCGAGTTCGTCGAGCGTATAGCCGATCGCGAGCTTGGCGGCGATCTTGGCGATCGGGAAGCCAGTCGCCTTGGAGGCCAGCGCCGACGAGCGCGACACGCGCGGGTTCATTTCGATGACGACGAGGCGGCCGTCCTTCGGGTTGACGGCGAACTGCACGTTCGAGCCGCCGGTTTCGACGCCGATCTCGCGCAGCACCGCGATCGAGGCGTTGCGCATGATCTGGTATTCCTTGTCCGTCAGCGTCAGCGCCGGAGCAACGGTGATCGAATCGCCGGTATGGACGCCCATCGGATCAATGTTTTCGATGGAGCAGATGATGATGCAGTTGTCCGCCTTGTCGCGGACGACCTCCATCTCATACTCCTTCCAGCCGAGGACGGATTCTTCGACCAACACTTCGGTGGTCGGCGAGGCATCGAGGCCGCTGCCGACGATTTCGAAGAATTCCGAGCGGTTATAGGCAATGCCGCCGCCAGTGCCGCCGAGGGTGAAGGACGGGCGGATGATGGCGGGCAGGCCGACATGGTCGATCGCCTGGGCGGCGATTGCCATGGCATGGCTCATGTAACGCTGCTTGCGGTCGCTCTCGCCGAGGTTCCACTGGTTTTCCAGTTCGTCGAGCGCCTTGTCGAGATCGGGGCCGGAGAGGCTTTCGCGCAGCTTGGTGCGCTCGGCTTCATGCGTCTTGCGGTCGGCGTCCTTGATGTCGGTGGCGTTGGCCAGCATCGAGCGCGGCGTTTCAAGGCCGATGCGGGCCATCGCCTCGCGGAACAGCGCGCGGTCCTCAGCCATGTCGATGGCGGCAGGTTTTGCGCCGATCATCTCGACATTGTAGCGATCGAGCACGCCCATGCGCTTCAGCGAGAGAGCGGTATTCAGTGCCGTCTGGCCGCCCATTGTTGGCAGCAGCGCGTCGGGGCGCTCCTTGGCGATGATCTTGGCGACGACTTCAGGCGTGATCGGCTCGACATAGGTTGCGTCGGCGAGGCCCGGATCGGTCATGATCGTTGCCGGGTTGGAGTTGACGAGGATGACGCGGTAGCCTTCCTCCTTCAGCGCCTTGCAGGCCTGGGTGCCGGAATAGTCGAATTCGCAAGCCTGGCCAATGACGATCGGTCCCGCGCCGATGATGAGGATCGATTTGATGTCTTGGCGCTTCGGCATGGCGATATCCATTTCTAGCTGCGCAAAAAGCCGGCCAGGGTGGGAGGTCACCGGGTCGGGTCGCGCATTGAGGGTCTTTTCAGGCTAGAAGCGGCTTATAGGCAAATGTTTTTGCAAACGGAACCCCATAAATCATGGAATCGACAGGAATTCGGACCGGCCTTTGGAAGCCTATTGCCCGCCGGGCACGACGAGCGTGCGAATCTCGCCGCCAAGCGCCGGATTGGCGATCGCTTCAGGCGCCTGTTCGAGTGTGATCCGACGCGAAATCAGCGGCTCCACCTTGATTGCGCCTGAGGCGATGAGATCGGCGGCGCGCCCGTGCGTGAAAGGGTTGAGGAAAGAGCTGACGAGGTTCACTTCGCGAAACAGCAGGTCGAAGGGCTCGATCTCAATCTTTGCGCCTTGCGGCATGACTCCGAGGATGATGGCCGTGCCGCCGCGTCTTGCAAGCTTGGGAGCCTGCATCATCGTTTCCGGCACACCAGCACATTCAAAGACGACGTCGGCGCCTCCGGGCAGCAAGCCGCCCTCACCGGTAATGTCGCCGACGGCATCAGCCCGTGATGGATCGAAGCTTGCGGTGGCGCCTAAGCTTTCTGCGAGCGCGCGTTTCTCGGCGTTACGGGTAACCAGAAGAATGCGTGTCGCACCGGCGAGCCGGGCAAGCTGGACGGTGAGCAGGCCGATCACGCCGCCGCCAAGCACGATGACGGAAGCGCCTGTCTTGATCTTGGCGAGATCGACGCCGTGCAGGCAGCAGGCGAGCGGCTCGCAAAAGGCGCCGTGCAGGGGATCGAGGCCAAGCGGCAGGGCGAAGGCCTGTTTCTGCGGAAGGATGACATAATCGGCAAAACCGCCGTCTTTATGGATCCCGATCGCCTGCAGGTTCCGGCAGAGATTGACGCGGCTGTTGTGGCATTCCTCGCAGCGCCCGCAGGCGATATTGGGATCGCCCGTGACCCGCATGCCGGGGTGGAAGCCGGTGACCTCGGGGCCGACCGCTTCGATGATGCCGGCGAATTCGTGGCCGAGGGTCACTGGTGGATGGGAGGGGAATTCACCCAAGAAAAGATGCCGGTCGGTGCCGCAGATGCCGCAAGCTTCCACGCGCACCAGCAGATCACCCGGTCCGGGAACGGGCTTTTCGACCTTGCGCAGAAACAGCTTTCCGGTCGCTTCCAGGCGCACGGCTTTCATCGGCATTCTCCTCCAGGTCTCCTCATCATCAGGAAGCGGGAAAGCAGGAGTCGCGTCAAGCATTTGCCGGCATTTCTTCAGCCGAAGCGTTTGCGGGCTTCCTCGGCAAAACTCCGGCTGACCGGGATCTGCGTGCCGTCACGGGTGAGGATCAGGATCTTGCCGTTATCGCGTTTCAGGGATTCGACATGGGCATCGGCCACCCAATGCGACCTGTGCACCTGAAGCCCTGGCGTTTCTCCGATCTCGCGCAGCGCATCGGAAAAGCGCAGGAGCACCAGCTCGCGGCCGCGGCTGGTGACCACTTCTGTATAGTGGTCCTGCACGGAAAGGCGCAGCAGGGCGCCGCGGTTCTGTGGCTTCAGCCGGTCGAGGACGGAGGCTGCCGGAGGTGTTTGCGCCGTTGCCTGCTCGATCTGCCGATGCATGGCGAGGTAGGTCAAAAAGCAGAAGAGGGCGCAGAGCGGCAGCGCGAAGAGCGCCCTTGCGAAGCTGGTGCCAAGCGCGGCCGGATTGCCAGTGAAGGCATAGTCGACGAGGCCGATTGCAAAGCCGATCGGAAGGGCTGCGACCAGTGAGCCGATCATCATGCGCCAGAACATGCGGTCCAGCACCTTGCGCAGCAGCGCATCGGCAAGAACCGAAAATAGGATGGCGATGGACCAGGCGACGGCGTGCAGGACCAGCCAGTAGGCGAAGCGCTCGCCGGCCGCCATGCTTTCCATCGTCCCATAGGGGCCGGTGATCGCGAAGATCAGGACGATGGCGAGGAATGTTCCCCAGAAGCGCGGCGCGCGCCAGAAGACCTGCAATTCGCGAAGCGTGGATTGCAAGGATGGGTGATCCACGAAGTTTTCCCGCCGTCTACGCCATGTTTGTTGAGAAGAATGCAGTCATGCCGGAAACGGGGGACGAATTCAACCGGAGCGGCTCATGACCCTGGAACCTCTGCTTAATGCCCCTGTTGCCATTCAGATTCACGTTGCCGCCGTGGTGCCGGCGGCTATCATCGGCGCCTATCTGCTCGCGTGGCCGAAGGGCACGCCGCGGCATCGTCTGCTCGGCAAAATCTGGATGGTGCTGATGGTGGTGACGGCTCTGTCGAGCTTCTTCATCCACCAGATCAATCTCGTCTATGGCTTCAGCCCAATCCATCTTCTTTCCGTCCTCGTGCTGGTCGGAAGCTGGCGGGCGGTTCTTGCCGCGCGGCGGCATGATATCCGTACACATCGGCGGATCGTATCGGGCATGTATTTTGGCGGCATCGTCGTTTCCGGCCTTGCGACACTGCTGCCGGGCCGGCTGATGCATGCGGTCACATTCTCCGGCAATAGCTGGCTGGCCCTGGCGCTGCTTGGGCTGGTCACCGCTGCGATCGGCGCGGCCATCGGGTTTCGTCCGCGCCGCAGCCGGGTCGCGTGAGGAAGCGGCTGGAATTCGTCCTCGCGGCGGATATATAACTGACTCCTGTGAGCATGCATGAGGCGCATCGCCGGGGAGATCGATCATGGAATGGAAAGGCCGGCGTCAGTCCGACAATATCGAGGATCGCCGTAGCGATCCATCCGGTGGCATGGGACGCAATCCCTTCGGCCGTGGCGGCGGCTTCAGCTTTCCATCAGGCGGCGGCGTTGGCCGGCGTGGTGGCGGGCTCAGTATCGGCACGATCATCTTTCTCGTCGTCATCTACCTGATCTTCAAGGCGATGGGCATCGACCTGATGCAGGTGATGGATGGCGGCGGCGGCTCGATGGGCGATTCCGGCTATTCGCAGAGCGAGTCTTCCCCACAGGCGTCTGCCAATGACGAGATGACCGCCTTCGTGCGCACTGTTCTTGCCGAAACCGAAGATACCTGGCATGGCATCTTCCAGTCCCAGGGCAAGGATTATGAAGAACCGCGCCTCGTCCTCTTCTCCGGCCAGACGCAATCGGCCTGCGGTTTCGCTTCGGCTGCTACAGGTCCCTTCTATTGCCCCGGTGATCACAAAGTTTATCTCGACACGGCCTTCTTCCAGCAACTTTCCGATCAGTTCGGCGCGTCAGGCGATTTCGCCGAGGCCTATGTGGTCGCCCATGAGGTCGGCCATCACGTGCAGAACCTGCTCGGCATCCTGCCGAAGTTCAATCAGGCGCGCCAGAGCATGAGCGAGGCCGATGCCAACAAGATGTCGGTCCGCGTCGAGCTGCAGGCAGATTGCTTTGCCGGCATCTGGGGCAAGTATACGCAGCAGAAAGGCATTCTCGACGCCGGCGATCTGGAGGAGGCGTTGAACGCTGCGCAGCAGATCGGCGACGATACGCTGCAGAAGCGTTCGCAGGGCTATGTCGTGCCTGAGAGTTTCAACCACGGCACGTCGGCACAGCGCATGCGCTGGTTCAAGCGTGGCTTCGATAGCGGACAGCTTTCGGCCTGCGATACTTTCTCCAACCCGATCTGATCAGAATATTTGACACCCTGCCCGAAGGCAGGGTGCCGGTCAGCCGGGCAGCTTACTTTTCGCTGTCCATGTGCTTGAGCTGAGCTTCAGGATAACGGGCGCCCTTGGCGGCCCCCTTTGGCACGGCGCGTTCAATGGCGGAGAGATCGTCTGCGGTGAGTTCCACTGCGCGGGAGCCGAGCGCTTCCGTCAGCCGGTCGCGGCGGCGGGCGCCGACCAGCGGTACGATATCCTTGCCCTGTGCCGCTACCCAGGCGATCGCGACTTGTGCGACCGAGGCGCCCTTGAGGGTGGCGATCTTCCGGAGTTCTTCCACCAAAGCAAGGTTTTCATCGATATTGCCTTCCTGGAAGCGCGGACTGACGGCCCGGAAATCGCCCGCGCCCTGCTGGCCTTTCTGCCAGTGGCCGCTGATGAGGCCGCGCGACAGCACGCCATAGGCGGTGATGGAGATGCCGAGCTCACGGGTCGCGGGCAGGATCTCACCTTCGATGCCGCGGGAGATCAGCGAATATTCGATCTGCAGGTCGGCAATCGGTGCGACGGCAGCGGCCCGGCGGATCGTATCGGCGCCGACTTCGGACAGCCCGACATGGCGGACGTAACCAGCCTTGATGAGATCTGATATCGCGCCGACCGTGTCCTCGATCGGCACATTCGGATCGAGGCGGGCAGGGCGGTAGATGTCGATATAATCGACGCCTAGGCGCTGCAGCGTATAGGCAAGGAAGTTCTTCACGGCGATCGGGCGGGCGTCGTAGCCGTTCCAGCCATTCGCGGGATCACGCAAGGCGCCGAACTTGACGCTGATGATGGCGTCTTCACGCTTGCGGCCCTTGAGCGCCTCACCGATCAGCATTTCATTATGGCCCATGCCATAGAAGTCGCCTGTGTCGAGCAGGTTGACGCCGGCATCGAGTGCTGCGTGGATGGTCGCAATGCTTTCAGCGCGATCAGATGGGCCGTACATGCCCGACATGCCCATGCAGCCGAGGCCGATAGCCGAGACTTCTGGACCGGTTTTTCCCAAACGATAGGTCTGCATTTTCTTCTCCTTCAGCGGCGCCCGACGGCGTCTTCGGATGCTGTTTTACCGCAGCCGAATTTGTGCGATAATCCGGATAGTCTCGAACGGGCCGTACGGGAAAATGCACAATGGACGACCTTCCCCTCAGTGATCTGGATGCCTTTGCCGCAATTGCAAGAGAGCGCAGCTTCCGCTCCGCAGCCCGCAAGCGCGAGGTTTCTGCGTCGTCGCTGAGCGACTCCCTGCGGCGCCTCGAAGAGCGGCTCGGTGTCAGGCTTCTCAATCGTACGACGCGCTCCGTCACGCTGACGGCGGCGGGCCAGCGATTGCTCGAGAGGCTTTCGCCGGCGCTTGCGGAAGTGGCGGCCGCGCTCGGCCAGCTCGACAGTTTTCGTGACAGTCCGGCGGGCACGCTCAGGCTCAACGTGCCTGGTATCGTCGTAAAGCTCTTCATGGCCGATCTCGCCGTGCGGTTTCTGGCGCTCTACCCGCAGATCACGCTGGAGATCATTGCCGAAGATACATTCATCGATGTGCTGGCCGCCGGCTTCGATGCCGGCATTCGTTATGACGAGCGGCTGGAGCGCGACATGATTGCCGTGCCGATCGGTCCGCGCCGGCAGCGCTATGTGACGGCGGCTGCTCCCGCCTATCTGGAAAAGTGGGGCATGCCACAACATCCGCGGGATCTGCTGGAGCATAGCTGCATCCGCCATCGCTTCATCAGCGGCGCTTCGCTTGCCTGGGAATTCGAACGGGGTGACGAAGTGCTCGTGATTACGCCATCCGGTCCCATCATCGCCAATGCTGTGGAGATGGAGATCGAGGCCGCCCTTGCCGGTCTCGGCGTCATCCGTACCTTTGAAGAACTGCTTGCGTCGGGCATTGCTGAGGGCAGGCTGGTGCCGATCCTTGAGGAATGGGACAGCGAATTTTCCGGCCCCTTTCTCTATTATCCGAGCCGCCACCACATGCCCGCGCCATTGCGGGCTTTTGTCGATTTTGTACGGATGGAGCAGCGAAAGAGCGCCTGAACCATCTGTTTCGGCGGTCTCTCCATCAAAAACATTGAAATGTTCACGTATTGTTTCGGTCATTCCAATCGGCTATGTCATATATCCGGCGACGAGATCGTCTTTCCAGAAAATATCAGCTGTAGAGATGTCTTATGCTTGATCCGAAATTCGTTCGCCGCGGCCTTTTCCTGGTCTTCATCATTCTCTTTCTGGACGTTATCGGCATCGCCATCATCATGCCGGTACTGCCTGTTTATCTGGAGCAATTGACGGGCGGCACGGTTAGCGATGCGGCTGTCGACGGCGGCTGGCTGATGCTGATCTATTCGCTGATGCAGTTTCTGTTTGCGCCGCTGCTCGGAAACTTGAGCGATCGTTTCGGGCGCCGTCCGATCCTGCTGCTCTCGGTGCTGACCTTCGCGTTCGACAATTTCATCTGCGCCATCGCCACCAGTTATTGGATGCTCTTCGTCGGCAGGGTGCTCGCGGGCATCAGTGGCGGCAGTTTCGCCACCTGCTCGGCTTACATTGCCGACATCAGCAACGAGGAGAACCGCGCCAAGAATTTCGGCCTGATCGGTATCGCCTTCGGTGTCGGTTTCACCGTCGGCCCCGTGATCGGCGGCTTCCTTGGCGAGTTCGGGCCGCGCGTGCCGTTCTATGGTGCCGCCGCGCTTTCCTTCATCAATTTTGTTGCCGCCTGTTTCCTGCTGCCAGAAACGCTCGAAGCGAAGAACCGCCGTACCTTCGAATGGAAGCGCGCAAACCCGCTCGGCGCTTTGCGGCAGATGCGGCACTATCCCGGCATCGGCTGGGTTTGCCTCGTGATGTTCCTGTTTTTCCTCGCCCATGCCGTCTATCCCTCGGTCTGGCCCTTCGTCTCGACCTTCCGCTATGGCTGGAGCGAAGGGCAGATCGGCCTGTCTCTCGGCCTCTACGGGATCGGCGCCGCTGTGGTCATGGGACTCGTTCTGCCGCGTGTCGTGCCTGTTCTCGGTGAATGGAAGACGGCGCTGCTCGGCCTGTGTTTCTCGATGGCCGCCCTCACAGGTTATGCTTTCGCCTGGGAGGGCTGGGTCGTCTATACCGTGATCGTACTGACGGTCATGGAGAATGTTGCCGATCCGCCGCTGCGCAGCATTGCCGCCGGCAAGGTGCCGCCATCCGCGCAGGGTGAGTTGCAGGGCGCGCTCACGAGCATCGGCAGCATCACGACGATCATCGGCCCGCTGATCTTCACCCAGATGTTCGGCTATTTCACCAAGCCGGATGCACCGATCACCTTTGCCGGCGCGCCTTATCTGCTGGCCGCTTTCTTCATCCTCCTTGCTGCGGTTGTATTCCTGACGCGGGTGACGACATCGAAAACACCGGCACAAGCCTTCAACGCGGCGGAGTGATCCATCAAAAACAGTGAAGCCGTGATGAATTTTTCAGCATCTGCCTGTTTTGGGGTGGTTCTTTGCGTCGCTTTGCTCTAAGCCGACATGATATTTTGCCGCACTGCGGCCCTTAACGATTCAATCTCAGGAATAGTGTCATGGACACGCCGATCGACGTGCGCGCCGTTGCGCCTGCAAACGACAACCGCTGGTCTGCGCATTTTCGCGCCACGCTGATGCTCGGCGTGCCGTTGATCGGCGCTCAGCTCGCGCAATTCGGCATCGGCATGACCGATGTGATGATCGTCGGTCAGCTCGGAGCAGAGCACTTGGCCGCCATGGTGCTTTCCGCGCAGTTCCTGTTCACGATCCTGATTTTCGGTTCTGGCTTTGCGATTGCCGTCATCCCGATGGTGGCCCAGGCCTATGGCCGCGGCGATGTCGTGAGCGTGCGCCGTTCGCTGCGCATGGGTATCTGGGTCGTCATCTGCTACTGGTTGCTGATGCAGCCGGCCTTCTACAATTCCGAGGCAATACTGCGTTATTTCGGGCAGAAGCCTGAAGTGGCGAAGCTTGCCCACGGTTATATCATCATCGGTCAGTTCGGTGTGCTGCCGGGTCTGCTCTATAATGTCATGCGCGGGCTCGTCAGCGCGATCGGCAAGGCCGGCGTCATTCTTCAGGTCACCATCGCCATGCTGGTGCTGAATGCGATCGGCGCCTACATCCTCGTGCTCGGCCATTTCGGCTTCCCGGTCATGGGGCTGGAAGGGGCTGCAATCGTGTCCGTTGCGGTGCAGGCGGCCGGTTTCCTCTTCATCCTCTCCTATGTACAGGGCAGGGAGGAGACGCGGCGTTATGAAATTTTCGTGCGCTTCTGGAAGCCGGACTGGCATGCCTTTTTCGAAGTCATCCGCTTGGGCCTGCCGATCAGCATCACCATTCTCGCCG
The DNA here is from genome assembly GCA_900470965.1 of Hyphomicrobiales bacterium. GTDB lineage: Bacteria > Pseudomonadota > Alphaproteobacteria > Rhizobiales > Rhizobiaceae > Rhizobium. The sequence goes on along the minus strand of UCCS01000145.1, from coordinate 714 downwards.
AAGTGAGCCTCTTCACGGCAGCTTCGCTGCTGATGGGCCATATCGGCACGATCGAGCTTGCTGCGCATGGCATCGCTCTGCAGTGGGCATCGATGGCTTTCATGATTCCGCTCGGTCTCGGCCAGGCGGCAACGGTGCGGGTCGGTGTCGCGCACGGGCAGGGCGACCATGCCGGGCTGGTACGGGCGGCGATCACGGTGCTGATCCTCGCCAGCATCGCTGCGATCATCGGCAGCATCATCTTTGCGACCGTGCCGCAGCTTCTGGCGCGCCTGTTCCTCGATGTCAGCCTGCCGGAAGCGCCTGAGGTGCTGGCCTATGCCGGTCCGCTGATCGTCATTGCTGGTCTCTTCCAGTTCGTCGATGGCGTGCAGGCGATCGCCAGCGGCCTGCTGCGTGGGCTGAAGGATGCGCGCGTGCCGATGATCCTGGCGCTGATTGCCTACTGGCCGATCGGCTTCTTCCTCGCCTGGGCCTTTGCCTTCCCGCTCGGTCTCGGCGGTCTCGGCATCTGGTTAGGCTTTCTTGTCGGGCTTGCGGCCGCGGCCGCCATGCTCTGCACGCGTTTCTATATTCTCGTTCGCCGGGAAGGGACTGCGGCCGGCGCTTGAGCCGGCCGTCCTACAGCATCGGTCCGAAAATCGGAATCGATTTTCGGAAGCCTGATGCGTAGATTCAAAGAGTTTAGAGCGTCCTTTGTGCGTCCGAATGGAC
>UCCS01000170.1 GCA_900470965.1 Hyphomicrobiales bacterium | reverse complement strand
GAGGCTTTCGTTGCGTTGCAAGGTGACCGAATAGCATCGGCACAAAGACGTTGCTTGGCGCGCCACGCATATGAACCGGAACAAACCACTTATCTATTCACCGCGATACCGACGCTTGGCCCACTCTGAACGTGCGTCAAATTACTGGTCCTATCAATCGATCCGACTTTACGTGGCGCCCCGGGCTCGGAAGTGGCGAGGGACAGTCGATCGCGGGTTCTTTGGCGTCCGTGGGGTCCCTCGGGGCGTTCAGCATGAGACAACTCTCGGCATGTTAACTTTGTTTTAACTATGTGAAATACAACCCCGGCTTCGTCGTGTATAATACCCTCTCAATGGACTGGGTGAAGGCATGGCAACGAATAGATATTCGGCCTTTGCGCCGATCGGACTCAAATTTCATAACAATCAGCCGCAAATTGTCATCCGGAATCTCACCGACGCGGCACGTGTTCTCATACAAGACTGGCCCCTTGACGATGGCGAGGACTATGTCATAGCCGTCAAGGCATGCGCTGATGCGCTCATCGGTGAAATAAGCGCTGAAGAGTTCCGACAGACCCTTCTGAGCGCTGCCACCGAGGCCGGTATTTCCGCTCTTTCGCTTGTTTACGACCTGGCTCTGCGCGATGAACCCGACGAGCCGCGCCGGTCTTCGCAGGGCCAGTGAAGCATAAATCTCGATTTCTTGGCCGCCATTGTCGATCGACCCGAGTGCGGTCAGAGAGTTGTTTGGCAATCATGACATCGGCCGAGACTAGGCAAGTCCCCGACAGTTCGGTCAAGCGAAATTCGACTACTGCTGGACGATCACCCGGGTCCCCGGCTGCACCATCTCATATAACTCCTCGACGTCTTCGCGATACATCCGAAAGCAACCGCTCGACGCGTTGGTGCCAATAGAGGAGGGATCGTTGGTGCCATGTATGCGTAACAGTCCGTCGGCAAGATAGATCGCTCGGGTACCGAGCGGATTTGAGGGGCCTGGCCCTACGACGGCTGGCAACCTTGGATTTTTCTGTCGCATGCTTGCAGTTGGCCGCCATTCGGGATGCTCGCGCTTGGATACCACTCGCGTGGACCCGTACCATTGTTTGCCTTCGCGCCCGACGGCGATCGGGTAGGCAAATTGTTCACCCCATGCCGTTGTGTAGACAAGCGTATGCTCGCGTGTCGCGATCACGATCGTTCCCCGCGCTGTTTGTGTCGACCGTCGCCTGCGCTCACGCGAGGGTTCCTGATATCGAGGCGTTGGCTCGTAGTAAGGGGGAGGTGGCGGATAGGGGCTATATGGATCGTCATAATAGTAGCCGCCGTAGTCGTCGTAGCCATCGTACGGCTCGTAGACCTGGGCTTGAGCGTTGAAGACCGTCAGCAAAAGGGCCGCAGCGAGGAATGCCAGCAATCTCATTTCATGCCATCCGCTTGTTATACAAGCATGATTGGGCCGAACTCTGTGGCGGCACTATGGCCGCCGCTTGGTAAGATACTATAGCGTTCTCGCTCCGACGCCGTCACAGTGCTAGGTTTAATCAAGGCCTTTAGATAGCTAACCCGGGTCGCCTGCTTTCCTTTTGATCGAGATACCATCCCGAAATGACTGACACCGTTGTTCTTCTCCACGGCATCAAGAGGACCAGCACTTCCATGCGCAAGTTTGAAAAGCACCTGCAGACCCAGGGCTACATGACTCGCAACGTTGACTATCCTTCGACCCGTTACCCGATCGAACGACTGGCGGAGATCGTTGCAGCGGAAGTCGAAGATGCGGCTGAGACTAACTGTGAAGGCCGTATTCACCTGGTAGGACACTCAATGGGCGGGTTGGTCATCAGGGCCATGTTGAAGGACTACCGGCCATCAAATCTCGGGCGCGTGGTGATGGTCGGCACACCGAATAATGGCAGCCAAGTCGCAGATTTCCTGCAGAAGGTGCCATTGTATAAGGCGGCCTACGGTCCTGCCGGTCAGCAGCTCGCCACCGATCAGAGCACGTTCGCGCATATTTTCGGTCCGGTGGATTTCGAACTGGGCATCATTGCCGGAACCCGAAGCATCGATCCGGTTTCGTCCTTGATCATTGGCTATCAAAAAGCCAATGACGGCAAGGTAACTGTAGAAAGCACGCGTCTTGCAGGAGCCGCCGACCATATCGTAATCGCGGCCAACCACACATTCATTCCATCGAACAAAGTCATGTGGGCGCAAGCCATCTCGTTTCTTCGAGACGGCAAGTTCCATCGATAGTAAGAAAATGGCAGCCAGACACCCTCTGAACTTTCAGAATGCCGCTTTCCCGCAGCGTGCCCGCTTTCACACACATGCGAGGCAATGTCGAAGGGTGATCGGCCCTCGCGTATCGCAGGCGTGGCCGCTTGCACGGTCTTCTTCTTGACCGCTATCCCAATCGTCGAGTCCTGACGCGATCACCACAGCCCAGCCAATTTAGCAAGGCGGCGGACCGTCGGTATCGAGTTGCCATGCCAATCAGCAAGGCGATAGTGATCCGTCGGGGGGCATTTGCACGATCCGGCCTGTATCGAAGCTCTGGAGCGAGCACTTGCCAGGACGACGTTGCAGCGGGTTGCATAGCTCGTTCGCCGCTCAGCAAACAAAGGCTGTGATCGGCGTCGCAATGCTGAACCGAATACCCGCCTGCAGACGCCCGAAATCCGTTCGCGGCAAGGCCCGACCGCGGCGACGAAATAATAGATGTCAAAGGCCGAATTCCGCACAAATTCAGATCCACGCACCAATGCCACTCTCAAGCATTCGCGGTCGAAACTCGGTTTCCTGCACATCTCTGACAACGTCATTGTGTTGGGATTTTTCGCAATTGGTCGGCGCCATTCCGGTCGCCGGCATCGATCCAACCATTGACCGTCAATCACGCTTTGCCGCATCCCTCCAGGCGCGCTCGAACGGTAGGCGCCAAGCGTGCGGGGCAATGAGTTGGTGGATCGACTTCGGCCCCCAGCCGCCTTGGTCGTAGAGGCGTACGGGCGGCGGGTTATCGAGGAGAGGTTGGGAAACCTCCCAGAGCCGCTCAATACCCTCGGCCGTAGTGAACAGCGTATGGTCACCGCGCATGGCGTCGAGGATCAGACGCTCATAGGCCTCCAGAACTTCGCCAATCAGGCCGGTTTCGCTCATGGCGAATTGCAGCGAGAGCTTGTCGAGCCGGAAGCCCGGTCCAGGGCGCTTGCCATAGAAGGAAAGCGACACCTTGGAGGCATCAGCAAGGTCGAAGGTGAGGTGGTCAGGGCCCTGTGCCCCCACGCCAGAGCCGGCAGGGAACATCGATTTCGGGGGCTCGCGGAATGCGATCGAAATAATGCGCTGCCCCTCGGCCATGCGCTTGCCGGTACGTAGGTAGAAGGGCACGCCCGCCCAGCGCCAGTTGTCGATGCCGCATTTTAGGGCGATGAAGGTGTCAGTGTCGCTTTCGGGATCGACGCCAGGCTCATTACGGTAGCCAATGTATTGACCGCGCACCACGTCCCGCGGCTCAATCGGCAACATGGAGCGGAACACCTTGTTCTTCTCTTCCGAGATTGGCGCAGGCTCAAGGGCAGTAGGCGGCTCCATCGCCATGAAGCCGAGGATCTGGAAGAGGTGAGTCACCACCATGTCACGATAGGCGCCGGTGGTCTCGTAAAAGGCGGCGCGGGTGGAAAGGCCGAGCGTCTCCGGAACGTCGATCTGCACATGGTCGATGAAGTTGCGGTTCCAGATTGGTTCGAACAGGCCGTTGGCAAATCGGAAGGCCAGGATGTTTTGCGCCGGCTCCTTGCCGAGGAAATGGTCGATGCGGAAGATCTGCTTCTCGTCGAACACTTCGTGCAGCTTCTTGTTCAGTGCAACGGCACTGGCAAGGTCCGTGCCGAAGGGCTTTTCCATGATGATACGGGAGCGTTCAGTCAGCTTAGCCTGGGCGAGGAGTTGCACGGCCAGAAGGGCGGCACTTGGTGGCACGGATAGATAATGCACGCGCCGCGTCTCGGCGCCCAGTGCTTCCTCGGCCCTGTCGACCGCTTCCTTGAGAGCATTGGCGCCGGCAGCGAGCGGGACGTAGTCGAGCGATGCGGCAAACGCTTCCCATTCGGACTGCGAGAACTTGCGAGTCAAGAACTTTTCCAGCGAGTCACGGGCGATGGTGCGGAAGGCATCGGCGTCGATGTCGTCGAGCGAGACGCCGATAATGCGGCACCCTGGGATGAAGCCCGCATTGGTGAGGTGGAACAGCCCGGTCAGTAGCTTGCGCCTTGAGAGATCGCCCGTTGCGCCAACGAGCACAACGACCTGTGGATAGCCGGGGCCAACCCGAGTTGAATTCTTGCGCAAAACACTCATCCTCAAGTCTTCCGTTGTCCCTTGGGGATGGAGGTCGACCCCAGCTCCGCGCTGCCGCGAAGCGGCTATCTTCGTGCGTGATGCCATGACGTTGAAGCTCACCCCTCTAAGGTTAAATAGAGGCATGGATTGAGGAGCGGAGCAAGGGGCGGCAATACCCTCCCGAGTGCCGCGTCTTAGCGACTTCGGTCGCTCCTTGTCGACTTTCTTGATAGCAATGTCTTGAGCACCTCAGTCAGTAAGATGACCCAACTCAGAGGCGCAGGGCGGTTATTGACAGCAAATCCAAAGCTGACAGCACTCGGGGCTTCGATATCAGCTGCCTTTGAATACCGTTTGTCAAAGATCGAGTTTTGTAGTCAGGGCAGCGTGCCATCCGAAGGTGACGCCACCGCCAGCCAGCCATTGAACCCGTCGAACCTTGCTGCGTATTAAGGCCAACAGGATGGTCACGAGGTCGAACCCTATCAAGGCGGCCATTTTGATCGCTGCAGAGCTTGGCTACGACCGAGCAGCGGCCAATGCATCCAACATGATAGCGATCCTCGCGAGATCGTCTTCGTTTAGCACTTCGACTGCGGAAGCAATGCGCTCCTGAAGATTACGTTTGGTGCTCTTCGCGGGCTTGTTCACCTCGTTCGATAAGAGTTCGTCGAGGCTCGTCTTTAAGACCGATGAGATTTTTACAAGCGAGCGATCGGGCTGCCGGGTTCCGGAAATGTAATTGCCATATCTACGCTCGATCAAACCAACGCGTCGAGCAACCTCGGCATTCGAGATTCCAAGCTGTTCAGCACGTCCCTTCAGGTTCGAAGAAAAAGTCTCCATGCCCACATTTGGTTCGTGACGGGCACCACGGGTCCATGTGCAATACGTTGTGAGATCAACGAACAAAACGTGGTGTATTATGGAACTCTTATGTTCATTTGCAAGGGCTGCTCTCACGACCTCTCCATCCGGGCCAGGGCTGGTCCGTTGTAAGATCCTGAGCGAATGCGCAAGGTAGGAGACAGGTCGCTGAGACGACGGTTTGCAAACTCTTATACGCGGGTTGGATACCGCACTTCCGTGTGTACGCTTGGGGCTGCTTCTATCTACGCTCGGGCATCGACCATGTCGGCCACCAGTCCCATTCGAAGATTCCCTGACCGGAGCCTGTCCCCTACCTTGGGCACTAGCAGATGATTGACGGCGTCCTTTCCTGCTAACCTCTTGCCAAATTTGCGTGAGAAGTTACGCCTGAGCAGCTGGCTGCACCTCTTGGCCGATGGCCCATAAGAAGGCTCCCATTTCCCTTGCGATCGCAGTGATGGTGACGGCCTTGTGCTTTCCCGCGGCAATCATTGCGCGGTAACGGGCGCAAAGCCGAACTTGTCCTTTCCATGCAATTTCACGAACCGCTCTGGGCAAGCCTGTCAATTGCCTTTGCTTGGTCCGGCTAACCCGCGCCGGGAACCTGTAAGTCCAAGCGCCTTCGATAAGAACGCGGCGCGCCCGGCCGTTTCCCGCCTTGGTGATTCCGCCACGTTTGACGTGCTCGCCCGTCGAACTCTCCGAAGGAACGAGTCCGAGAAAGGCCATCAGCTGGCGGGGATTTTCGAAGCGGCGGATGTCGCCGATTTCGACGACGAAGACAACGGCGGCCATAACCGACACACCTCGCAACGCTTGGTATGCGTGAACGACAGGCCCCATCGTCCAGGATTTGACAGTCTCTATAATCAAATCCGTTAATCGTCGAAGGCGCACTTCGGCATCCTCGATTGCCTGACAGTATTCTTTGAGCACGATGAAGTGGACTGGGTGCTCGAACTTCAGTGTCGACATCCACCGCATATGGGCCTGCGACCAAACGGTGCGTCCCGGATAAATGCGCCCATGACGGAGCAGGAACGATTGTAGCTGTTGACGTGCCCGCTTTTGCGCCTCTTGTGCTGCGTCTCGAGCGCGGACCAGATCGCGCATTGCCTCATGGCCGCGGTCAGGCACCCAGACCGGTGTTAATTCACCCGCACGATGCAACCTCGCCAAGCTGACCGCATCACGCCGGTTGGTCTTCACGCGATCTCCGGGACGCTTAGGAATTAGTGCCGGCGCCACGACAACACAGTCATGCCCCATCTCGATGAGCTGACGGTAAAGCTCGTAACCTGTAGGCCCTGCCTCGTAACAAAAGTGGAGTTTGGCTCCTCGTTTGGCCAGCTTTTTTACAATCGATGACACCGAGGCCCGATCCGAGGGTATGTCCCCGAAAAATCTCACCTCGCCACCACGCTCACTGTCCGCGACGGCTACAGAAATCTTCAGTTTCGAAACGTCCAGACCGACGAAAAGCCTGCTATCCTGATTCACGGTTCATCCTCCCTAAGCTTGAGGCTCGGCTTCGGCCATTCCGAAGCAACCCCCGACTAGCTTACGGTGAGGGTGAGCCGCCTTCACCTGAGAACATACGGTCTACGCCAGCTATCCTACTTCGTTGCGGTGGCCGAGGAGCTGCATTTCGGCAGGGCGGCAGCCAAGGTGCACATCGCCCAGCCGGCGCTGTCGAACCAGGTGATGGCGCTGGAGAAGGAACTCGGCGTGCAGCTGAAGGCGTTCCTGCCGGAGATCGCGATTATGCCCACCCCATCAGCCAAGCATCGTTCTACCAGCGGCCAACCGGGTGCTGTCGGAGATGGCGCTCTGAAGGACAATTGCGTGAGCTAAGGGCATAGCTCGAAGGTATGGTGGACGACGGTGAGTCGCAACTGCTGCCAGCTGAAGGCGGCGCGGAAGAGATATTCTGCGTTGTCGCCTGTTCTGAACTAGGTCCTTGAAAGGCAAGCCAGTCGACATCACTTCAGGTGCGATCGGATCGTTGCACCGATAGCTCCATTCCCAGGGCTTTATAGGAACTGTGGTTGCCGACGACATGATGTCGTCAGCTTGCTCGATGGCGCCAGACCGGCGGAAACGGAGTTCCCTATCATTCAAGTTCGAGGCAAACTGAAGCGGAAAGTGCTGATTCCGTCTGTGCGTGCCTCTTCGCAACTCACATCTTCTATTCAACGAGGTGACTATTGACGCAGTTCTTCGAAACCACTCAAGGGATCATGGCAATGGGAGCGTTCATCGGCGCTGGCAGCCTAGTTGCTGGCTCCTTGCTGGTCGTCGTTATTGGTTTTGCGAAGTCTGGTATCAACCGGCGCCCGAAAGCCGAAGCTAGAAACCTTGCGATGATAACGGTACTGGCCCTGGATGACTTTGTCGGAGCCAGCTATGCGGCCGTTCACGACATGCCCGAATTCAATCCCATGGATGAAGGCGAATTCGCGTTTCACGTTCCAGATCCAACCCTCGCACTTCCGCAGGGCGCAAACTGGGACCTTCTTGGTCCCGAGCTTTCAGATGAAATTTTGTGGTTGTCGAACCGGGTGAAAACGCTTTCGTATGCCTTAGATAGCCTCGACCTTTCCGGGCCCGGATACAATGGCTTCTTCGAGCGGCGCCAAGAAGGTTATGCTGGTCTGGCGGCTGAAGCGATGGATATCATTGAGCGTATGCTCGAAGAGTTTGACCTCACCCTGCCTGCCAAGCCCGACTACTATCGCCAGCGCGAAGGTCTCGTTTCAGCTATTCAAAAGGCTGGAGAAATCAATTCGCTGCGCCGAAAGGCTGGCACTGTCGCGCACTCAAATGGGTCGAATGTGCTGCAGCTGTTCCCAAAGGCGAATGACGACGCCGAGTAAACCAAGCGAATTCGTCGAACCCGTGTACCGGTAGGCCTCCTCAGCACGGCCTCTTGGCCAGCTTCTTGGGGCATTCCGGCACGGTCAAACTCCCCCTCCGGACAGTGAGCAGCAATTGAATGCCGTTGAACGAGGCAACGCTACCTCGGCTGGATGGTCCGCCGCTGCATAGCTGCATTGCACAAAAAATGTTTTCCAACTGGTCAAAAAAAGAGCATAACGATCATAGCTGATGCAACACGACGGCTTTCCTCCCAGTTCCGTCGTTTCAGCTGTTCCCCTCTGGAGGTTTATACCTTCACAATTAATGGGCCACGGTTCTCCGTCGGCCCTCTTTTTTTGCCCGCGAGGATCGTGTGTCGACGCCGGATAGGTCCCGAATTCTTCGACCTTAGATGTCCGATCGCTTCCGAGGGCATCGTACTAGGTTGACGAAAGCAGTTTTCACCACAATAGGGTCAGGCCGAACAACGCCAGAGAACATGAACCGGAGTACAATGGTGACCGAACCGACCGTAGCAGATGCAATAGACCGCGTTTATGTTTCGATTCAGTCTGACAATGCTGACATCGACGCGCATATAGCGACCCTCAAGGCAGCGTTGGCCCGGGAGGGTTTGAAAGAGGCCGTATTCGACCCGGCAAGGCTCGTGCAGAACAATCGTTCTGGTAGGAAGCTCATGCAGGCCTACTTTCGGCAGCGCGGCGTGACGGTAAAATTCTCGGCCTAATAAAGCCGGGTGTCTCGGGACCGCGACGAGGCGGAAGCTGAACTCCGTGAACAGAACGTTGACCCGACCAGGGCGAGGGGACGAAGAAAGTCACCCCTCACCAAATCGATCGCCAGGGCAGTTCCGGGCCGCGACGTGTTCCGTAGAAAACTTATAGGGCGCTCGACCCGTTTCCGGGGAGCGCCCTTTTTGTTGCTCAAAGCGCAAAAACCAACAGAGTCGGCAGGCGATTTGACGTGCGGCGGAGATATCGGAGGGACGGCTTTGCGTAAAGCGCTTTTTACTGCAGATATGCCACGCTTGTGGCCTCGCAACGAATAGAGCACCATTTTGCGTGGATAAGTGTAGCCCCTTGTGGGAGGTGATCATGACGCAGAGGCTACGGAAAATAACGATTGGCTGCGTGCTGGTCGGGATAGCCGCGTTGGTTTCGGCGTGCACGACGATGATGTCCCAGGGAG
>UCCS01000134.1 GCA_900470965.1 Hyphomicrobiales bacterium | reverse complement strand
CCGCCGGAGCTTGCCGTCGAGATTGCCGAACGGCATTCCGTTCCGCCGACCGGCTTCAACCGCGGCGCCGAGCGGCGCGCGGTCTCTGTCTTCACCGATAGCGTCTGGCCTGCCAGGAAACCGTCGGCGGCGATCATCTGGCTGACCGAGGTCGACAGCGCCTCGCATGTTCATGGTCTCGGCGCCGAAGGCATGCTCGCCTCTATGCGCGGTTGCGATGCGGCGATCGGTGACCTCATGGAGTGGCGCGAACGCCAGCCGGAGCGGGATGCAATTGCGATATTCGTGACCTCGGATCACGGCCATTCCACCTCGGCGAAATTCATTTCCGTCGGCGAAGCGTTGAGAGACGCGGGCATTTCGGCGGACCACCACTTCGATAATGACGCCGACATCCTTTACCGCGGCGGCCGCGCCCCTGGTCTCTGGCTGCGCAAGTTCGACCGCGGTCTGCTGCAGGCAGCCTTCGATGTTCTGGCCGCACAGGAATGGTACGGCGCGACCTTCACGCGGGCGATCGCACCGGGCGCAAGTGAGGGCATCATCGCCGGCACGCTGGCGCTAGGGTTGTCGGGCGCGGCACATCACCGCGCACCGGATCTCTATATCAACCTGAAGGGCGATAACGACAGCAACGCCCATGGCATTCCCGGCACCTCTTACTGCGATGCTGCAAACTACAACATTCCGGTTGGGGGCGGCACGCATGGCGGCCTGCATGCGACCGAGCTTGCTGCCGTGCTCGTCGGCGGTGGCGCCGGCATCCGCAGCGGCGGCGAGGTGATCGCCTCGCGCACCGGTATCTACGACATTGCCCCGACCGTGCTGCATCTTCTCGGTGTCGAGCCGGCCGCCACGATGACCGGCCGCGTCATGCACGAATTGCTGGATGGCGGCCAGCCGGTTTCGGCACCTGTCGTCACCCACTTTACCGCATCTGCCGGCGACAAGGTCTCCCGCATCGCGATCGTCCGCGTCGGCACCCATCACTATATCGACGAAGCCGATCTCGTCCTCGAAGGCAGGCCGGCGGCCGAGCCCATGCGGCGCGAGGAACTGAAGGTCGAATTGCAGACCGCATAAGCATGACGCGCAAAAACGCGCAGCGGTTTTGCGATAACGGCATACGCAAAACAAAAAACTAAAGCGTGGCAGACGCATCTGAAAGATCGCGGCACGCTTTAAGCATTTTCACCAAACAGCGCCCCGATTAGCCGGGGCGCTTCATTCAGATCCCGGACGCAGGCCGACTGAGGAGTGGCAGGCGAACGGCGAAGCCATGCCGGCTTTCCGAAGCCGGCGCCATTTTTCCGAACGGAGACATAGCCATGAACATGAATTTCAGAACATTGTCACTGACATCAGCCCTTCTTGCCACTACAGTCCTCGGCTTCAACCAGATCGCGCGTGCCGAAGACCGTCCGACCATCAATGTCGCGCTGCAGAGCATGGGCAGCGCTGGCACGCTCGACACGACCGACAATACGGGTACGGCAGCCCGCAAATATCAGAACGACATCTACGAGCAGCTGATCGCGCTCGATCTGTCCGATCCGAACCTCGGCGCCAAACCGGGCCTCGCCACCGAATGGAAGTGGGTTTCGCCCGAGATCCTAGAAGTGAAGCTGCGCCAGGGCGTCAAGTTCCACAACGGTGATGAGATGAAGGCCGATGACGTGGTCTTCTCCTTCTCCGACGAACGCTATGGCCTGCTGCCGGAACAGGCAAAGGCCCGTGACGCCAACCAGCCCACCTTCGCCCGCGCCGACGGCACGACCGGCATCGTTCCTCCGGCCGTTACCGCCGCAGGCCGCAAGTCTGAATGGCCGCTCTTGAAGTCGCTCGAGAAGGTCGATGACTACACCGTCCGCTTTGTCATGCAGAAGTCGACGCTTGACACCGAAGCGCGTCTCGCCCGCGTCAACTATGCCGCCATCATCTCCAAGCGCGCCTTCCAGAACGCTAAGTCCTGGAAGGATTTCGCCCTGCATCCAGTCGCAACCGGCCCTTACAAGGTCGACAGCGTCGATCAGGGTTCAGCCATCCATCTCGTTGCCCATGACGATTACTGGGGCGGCAAGCCACCGATCGCCAAGCTGAACTTCAACATCGTTCCAGAAGCCGCAAGCCGCATCAACGGCCTGCTATCCGGCGAATACGACATCGTTAGCGACGTCGGTCCGGACCAGGTTCCGATGATCAAGGGCAATTCCGATTTCGAAGTCGCCGGCGGCCCGGTTGCCAATATCCGCTTCATCGCGCTCGACACCAACAACGGCCCGCTGAAGAACAAGCTGATCCGCCAGGCTCTCTCGCACTCGATCGACCGCCAGACGATCGTCGACTCGCTCTGGGGTGGCCTTACCGCCGTTCCGCAGGGCTTCCAGCATAAGCTGTTCGGCGATCTCTTCGTGGACGACTTCAAGTCACCGGCTTACGATCCGGAGCTCGCCAAGAAGCTGCTGTCCGAAGCCGGTTACAAGGGCGAACCGATCACCTATCGCGTCCACAACGACTATTATCCGAACGAGCTGACGGTCGCCCAGTTCGATCTCGATAATCTACGCAAGATCGGCTTCAACATCGACTTCTCGGTTGTCGACAACCCGAACGACCCGGCTCCTGATCGTATGATGCAGGATCTCTCGAATACGGCATATTTCGCCTATCCGGTCGCGCTGCTCGCCAACAATTGCCCGAACGGCACCTACCACAGCGGTACGAACCCGAAGACCGGCATGTGGAAGAACGAGGAGTTCGACAAGCTCTGCAACGTCCTGAACACCTCGACAGACAGGGCCGAAGTCAAGAAAGCCTTCGCTCGCGCGCTTGAAATCATCGAAGTCGAGGATCCGGCTCTGATCGTCCTGCACCAGAGCGCCATCCTCTACGGCAAGCGCGCCGACATCCAGTGGAAGCCGTCGGCAATGTTCGTCATGGATTTCCGTCCAGGCGCCTTCTCGATCAAGAAGTAATGCAGGCGGGGCGGGGTGCTGGCCAACCCGCCCTCCATTCTCCCAAGGATAGTAATGATGATTGCCACGATGCGCCGCGCGCTGCCCGTCGACAGGACGGATGGTGACTGGCCTGAATTCGACACTGCAAGCCCTGCCGTTACAGGCGCGCGCCGGATCTACGCGATCGGCGATATCCACGGCTACGACAATCTTCTCGAAGCCATGCAGCAGGCGATTGCTGCCGATATGGAGCAGCACCCGGCAGAGCGGGCGCTGATCATCTATCTGGGTGATCTCATCGACCGCGGTCCGAATTCGCTCAAGGTGGTCGACATGATCATCGACTACAGGGCAAACCCGCCGGCCAATGCGCAGGTCATGTGCCTCAGAGGCAATCATGACGATTGGCTGATCGCCTTTGTGGATGATGCCGGTGTCGTTTCACCCTGGGCTTTGAAGGGTGGACTTGAGACGCTCACCTCCTACGGGCTCTCGAAAGATGATGTGCTCGCAGCCGTTGCCGATCCGGATCTTGCCGAGGCGCTGCGGCAGCAATTTTTGTCCGCACTTCCGAAACGTCATAAGGATTTCATGCTCTCGCTGCCATTCTCGCACAGTGATGGCGATTATTTCTTCGCCCATGCCGGGGTCGATCCGGATCGCCCGCTCGCCGATCAGCGGCGTGAGGATCTGACATGGATACGCGACAAGTTTCTGCTCTCGCGAAAGAATTTCGGCAAGGTCGTCGTCCACGGACACAGCCATCGCGACGCCGTCGAAAGCTTTCCGAACCGCATCAACGTCGATACCGGCGCCTATGTCCAGCAGGTCTTGAGCTGCGTGATCCTGGAAGGCCAGGAACGTTACGTCCTGCAGGTCGGCGCTATCACCCAGCAGTAAAGTTAGTCAGGGAAAAACGAGCATGAGCACGCCGTCGAGCCTTGTCGAAATCCGTAATCTCTCGGTGGATTTCGAGAGCAATCGCCATTTCACCCGTGCGCTGCACGGCATCGATCTGACGCTGTCGCGCGGCGAAGCGCTCGGTATCGTCGGAGAATCCGGCTGCGGCAAGTCGATTACATGGATGGCGGCGCTCGGTCTGCTTGGGCGCAATGCCCGCGTCAGCGGTTCGGTGACGCTCGACGGCCAGGAAATCATCGGTGCCGACGACGCAACGCTGAGCCAGGTACGCGGCGGGCGGATCGCCATGATCCTCCAGGACCCGTCGAGCTCGCTCAATCCGCTGCACAAGATCGGCTGGCAGTTGACGGAGGCGCTGCGACTGCATCAGGGCATGCGCGGGGAGGCGGCCCGCAAGGAGGCCGAAAGGTTGATCGACCGCGTCGGCATCGCCAATGCCCGCCAGCGGCTCGGCGAATATCCGCATGAATTTTCCGGCGGCATGAACCAGCGTGTCATGATCGCCATGGCGCTTGCCGGCAATCCTGATCTTCTCGTTGCCGATGAGCCGACGACCGCGCTCGACGCGACCATCCAGGCACAGATTCTTGACCTGCTCGACGACATCAGGCGCGAGCGCGGCATGGCGCTGGTGCTGATCTCGCACGATCTCGGCATGGTGGCAGAAATGACCGAACGTGTCGCGGTCATGTATTGCGGCCGCATCGTCGAGGATAGCCCGACATCGGATCTGTTCGCCAATCCGGCCCATCCCTATACGCGCGGCCTGATCGCCGCCCTGCCGCGCATCGACGGCCCGCGTCAGCGTCTGATGGCCATTCCCGGCACGGTACCGCCGCCGAGCGCGCTGCCGCCGGGCTGTACCTTCTCGCCGCGCTGCATGCTGGCCGATGAGGACTGCCTGCACTGCGTGCCGCCCATGCGTTCGGCGGGCGTGGATGACAGGCACCTGGCTGCCTGCGTCCATCTCGGCGCGGTATCCTCCTTTGTGCCGAAGACATCAGCTGTCGTTCAGGCAAATGCTGCGGGAGTGGCGTAATGAAGGGCGCTCTCTCCGTTCGCGCGCTGAAGCGCCACTATACGCTCCGCCAACGCAGCGGCCTGTTCTCGTCGGCAAAGGCCCTCAAAGCAGTCGATGGCCTGACTTTCACTGTGGCGCCGGGCGAAATGTTCGGCATCGTTGGCGAAAGCGGCAGCGGCAAGTCGACGACCGCGCGGCTGCTGCTCGGCCATATTCCGCCGACATCGGGAGATGTCTGGTTCGGCGGCGAGCCAGTCGGTGCGGTGCCGAACGCCCATTGGCGTGCCATGCGCAAACGCATGCAGATGATCTATCAGGATCCGCTCGGCGCGCTCGATCCGCGCATCGCCGTTGCCGGTCAGATCGAAGAGCCGCTGATCATCCATAATCCCGAAATGACGCCGGCCGACCGCAAGCGCCGCGTCGCCGAAGTGATGTCCGCCGTCGGCCTGATCACCCATCATGGCAGCCGCTATCCGCATGAACTCTCCGGCGGCCAGCGCCAGCGCGTCATCATCGCGCGTGCGCTTTCCATGGAGCCGGAACTGCTGGTCTGTGACGAGCCCGTTTCCGCGCTCGATGTTTCGGTGCAGGCGCAGGTGTTGAATGTCTTCGAGGATATCCGCGCCCGCACCGGCTTTACCGGCGTCTTCATCAGCCACGATCTGAAGGTCGTGCGCCAGGTCTCGGACCGCGTGGCCGTCATGTATCTCGGCCGCATCGTCGAGATGGGCATACCGGAAGATATCCTGCAGTCTCCGGCCCACCCATATACGAAGGCCCTGGTTTCGGCCGTGCCGCAACCGGGAAGACCGGCGCGCAGCCGCATCATCCTGACCGGCGATCCGCCCAATCCCGTCAACGTACCCTCCGGCTGTCCTTTCCACACACGCTGTCCGGAGGCGCGCCCGGTCTGCCGTTCGCTCAAACCCGAACTCATCGCCGAAGGCGGCCGTTCCGTCGCCTGCCATCTCGTCAACAATCCGTCGCTCGCTGGCGGGGAGGCGGCCTGACATGCTGCAATTCATTCTGATCCGCCTGCTGCGCGCTCTGGTGACGCTCTTCATCGTTGTCACCTTTACCTTCATCATTCTGCGTGTTGCCGGCGATCCTGCGACGCGCTTCTTCGATCCGGCGCAAACCCAGCCGGAGGTGATTGCCGCCTTCCGTCGTCAGTGGGGCCTCGATCAGCCGCTCTGGGTGCAGTTCTATAAGTATCTGATCGCCATCATCCACGGCGATCTCGGAAATTCGATGCGTGAGAACCGATCGGCGATTGAGTCAGTTCTGGCGAGGTTGCCCGCGACGCTTCAGATCATGGTGCCGACGCTGTTCATCAAGACCGCGCTCGGCATCACGGCTGGCGTCACTGCCGCGCTGTATCGTAATTCCTTCTTCGACCGCTTCATCATGTCACTCTCAGTCCTCGGCTTCACGGTGCCGACCTTCGTGCTCGGCCTGGTGCTGGCTCTGATCTTTGCCGTGCAATTGCGCTGGCTGCCGTCAGGCGGTTATTCGACCTACGCCCACATGATCCTGCCGATCGCGACGCTGAGCATTGCAGGTGCAGCCATCATTGCCCGCTACACGCGCTCGGCCATGATCGAGGTGATTGGCCGCCCCTTCGTGCGTACCGCAGCCGCCAAGGGCGTGCGGTCCTCTGAGATCATCACACGCCATGTCCTGCCCAATGCCGCCGTGCCGATCGTCACCATCTTCGGCTTCATGATGGGTAATCTTGTCGGCGGCGCCGTCATCGTCGAAAGCGTCTTCTCCTGGC
This sequence comes from Hyphomicrobiales bacterium, assembly GCA_900470965.1. Taxonomy (GTDB): domain Bacteria; phylum Pseudomonadota; class Alphaproteobacteria; order Rhizobiales; family Rhizobiaceae; genus Rhizobium. Next base: position 2,476 of record UCCS01000134.1, on the reverse strand, counting down.
CGGGCATCGGCCGATTGCTCGTCTCCTCGGTTCAGGCACGCGATCTCGCCGTGGTGCAGGTCATCGTGCTCCTGATCGGACTGATGATGGTAATTTCCAACCTCGTGGTCGATCTGCTCTACGGGCTCATCGATCCGCGCATGCGTAGCCGCGGTCGCGGCGCAACAGCTTGAGGGAGAACGACATGGCTCTCGACCAGCAGATTGCCGCCAGCGGCAGCGTCATTGAGGAAAAGAAGAAGATCACGGCGTTCCTGGAGTCCTGGCCACCAGCGGTTCTTATCGCCTTGTGCTGGCTTGCGCTGGTGATCCTAATCGCCGTGATCGCACCCTTGATCGTCCCCCATGATTTCATGGCTGTCGACGTACGTGCGCGGCTAAAGCCACCTGTCTTCTTCGGCGGCGATTTCGCCCATATTCTCGGAACGGACCAACTCGGCCGCGACGTCTTTTCGCGTGCGCTGATCTCGATCCGCATCTCGCTGACCATCGCCATCTGCGCCACGATGCTCTCGACCGTGGTCGGCGTGACGCTCGGCTTCATCGCCGCCTATTTCCGCAGTTGGGTCGATCAGGTCATCCTGACCTTCGTCGATGCGCAGCTCGCCATGCCTTTCATGATCATCTCAATTGCCGTACTTGCCTTCCTCGGCAATTCGCTTCCGATCTTCATCATGCTGCTCGGCCTGTACGGCTGGGAGCAGGTGACCCGCATCGCCCGGGGGCTTGCGATCTCGGCCAATGCGCAGGGCTATGCGGCGGCGGCACGCGACATCGGCGCTTCGCCTTGGCGTATCTATCTGCGCCACATCCTGCCGAATATCTCCGCCATGATCGTCATCGCCATGACGCTCAACATCCCCGCTGTGATCCTGCTGGAATCGAGCCTCTCCTTCCTCGGCATCGGTCTGCAGCCGCCACAGACGAGCCTCGGCAATATGGTGGGTTACGGTCGCGACTATATCCAGTCCGCACCCTGGATCATGCTCATGCCGGCCGCCGTGATCGTCATCACTACTCTGTCCGTCTCCGTTGTGGGTGACTGGCTCCGCGACAGGTTGGACCCGACGCTACGCTAGCGTTTGCGTCGTTCCAGGAAGGCGACTGCCTGCAGCGTTGCGATGATGACAATTATGCCGATGAGCGTGCGCAAGTCGGGCACCTCACTAAAGAAGACATAGCCGCTCGTCGTTGCAAAGACGATTGACGGATAACCGAACGGCGCAAGCAGGCTGGCGCTGGCGATCTGATAGGCGCGCAGGAAGCAGAATTGCCCGATCTGCGCCAGCAGGCCGATTCCGAGCAGGGCGGGCCAATCCTCGCTGCGCACCGGTTGCCAGACAAAAAGCGCCGGGATGAAGGTGATGACGGTCAGGCCGGCCGTATAGAAGACCATCATCACAGTCGTGTTTTCGTAATGCAGCATCCGAGTCTGGATCGTCGCCAGCGCCCCGAAGATGATCGAGAGGAGCACTGCCAACAGCCCGAGATTCCAGGCGAATGTATCCGGCGCCAACATGATCAGCACGCCGACGAAGGCAAATACCGCGCCGATCCACCGCCACCGGCCGACCCTTTCGCCGAGCATCGAAACCAGCGGCCGCGTGAAGCCAAGTGCATTGACGAGCACCAGCGGCAGCATGGTCAGCGCCACGAAATTGCTGGTCAGCGCGACGGCATTGCAGCTGATGCGCATGATGTTGCGCAGGGGATCCCTGGAACCGGCAAGCTGCCGGCGGTGTCGCCAAATTAATGGCAAGATAAGCACGAGCCCGATCAGCGCGCGGATAAAGACGAGTTGGATCGCCGGATAGGACGCACCCTGCATCTTCACCAGCACCGTCATGCCGGTCACCAGCGTCGTATCGGAAAGCAGCCAGACAATGCCGAAACGGCTGTCCCTGGCTGCAGTGGATGCATCCATTCCTGTTGCCTCAGGCGGGCTGGACGAGATTGGCGATCAGCCGGAAGGCACCTGATGTCAGCTTGTCGAGCTGGTGATGCAGTACGAGGCTCGTATGTGTGTGCCGGCCCTTGCCGATTTCAGCCGAAATCAATGCGCCCTTGAGAGGCTGCTCTTCGGGGTCGTGCATGGCAAGCAGCGGCACATAGGCATCGTCCCAACGGGCGGCGAAATAGAGGCCGCGCTCCTTGTCCCAGCCATCCCAGTCCACGGATGTGATCCTGTTCGGCCCCTTAAGCAGTGGATGCTCTGGCTCCAGCGCGGTCACCTCTGCTGCCGGATCGGTCACGCGCCAACGGACGGAGGGCGAGCCGATATCGATCCGCTTCGGCGGCGTGGAATCCGGCTGCCAGCCATCGCTCGGGCGATGATAGAGCGTCAGCAGGTGGCCGCCATCTTCCACGAAGCGATGCAGGCGGGCGGTTGCAGCTGCCAGATCCTTGCGGCTGCCGAAGGCGAAGATGCCGACGACGATGGTCGTAAAGCGCGAGAGATCGCCGGACAGGGCCTGCGC
>UCCS01000153.1 GCA_900470965.1 Hyphomicrobiales bacterium | reverse complement strand
GCATAACACATCTTCAAGGCGGAGGCGGCTCCAACAGGGCCTTTCACGCGGCGGATCTTCAGGCCGAAGCCGGAGAGGAGATCGGGTTCGCCCGCGAGATCACCGCTGAGGCAGACAACCGGGCCGGCCTTGCCGGGAACCGGCGGGCCGCCGATGATCGAGCCGTCGATTACCTTGGCTCCCGTGGAAGCAAGGCCTGCGGCCAGCTTTTCCATGGTCTTCGGGCTGATGGCATTGAGATCGACGAAGGGTGGTTTTTTGCCGCTGTCGCGAAGCACCGGAGCAATGAGATCCGCGACCTTCTGCGCTTCGGCCGGCGGAACGATGGAGAGGATGATATCGGCCTCGGCGAATGCCGAAATCGGAGCGGCGATGAGGCCCGTTGCGCGGGCGCGTTCGATCGTCGCTTCACTGCGGCCATCGAGAAAAGTGATAACCTTGGCGCCGGACTCGGCGAGGCGACGGCCAACGGCGCTGCCCATGGCGCCGGCGCCGAACAATGCAATGGTAATGGACATTGACGGATGTGACCTCTTTGGCGGGGATGCGGAGAGACTAGGGCGGGATAGTCCATGCCGCAAGGCAGGTGCGGCCTTCAGTCCGCAGCTTCGAGGCCAATCAGATTTCGAGTTCACCCTGAGTTCAAGCGTTTCGGCACTGTGAATCTCAGGATGTCGGAGAAGGGGTAGCGCTCATTTCCGTACTATCGCGCAAGTAATTCGCACGTTCAAGCATTCATAATCCGGCTCGGACGCCTTAGCTTGGCATTCCGTCGATTGGCGGTTTCGCACGGACATCGCATCGAGAGAGAAGTTTCATGACATTGAGCAGACGAAAACTTGGCAGTCAGGGACTGGAAGTCGGAGCAATCGGCCTCGGTTGCATGGGCATGAGCCAATCCTACGGGCCAGCCGACGAGGCGGAATCGATCGCGACCCTGCACCGCGCCATCGAGCTTGGTTGCGATTTCTTCGACACGGCCGAAAACTACGGCCCATTCAAGAACGAGGCTCTTCTTGGCAAGGCGTTCAGGGATCGGCGCGAGAAGGTGGTGATCGCGACCAAATTCGGCTCACGCTTCGACGGCGACAGGATCGTCGGCACAGATAGCAGGCCGGAGAACATCATCCGGGTTGTCGAGGGCTGCCTCAGCCGGCTACAGACCGATCATATCGACCTGCTTTACCAGCACCGCCTCGACAGGAGCGTGCCGATCGAGGACGTGGCCGGCACGGTCAGGGATCTGGTCATTGCGGGCAAGGTGCGCTTCTTCGGGCTTTCGGAGGTCGGTATCGCCAATCTTCGTCGCGCCCATGCCGTNNTGCAAAGCGAATATTCGCTCTGGGAGCGGAATCTGGAGCCTGAGATCATTCCGGTTCTGCGCGAGCTTGGGATCGGTCTTGTGCCGTTCTGCCCTCTGGGACGCGGTTTCCTCGCCGGTGGCGTGAAGCGGGCAGAGGACTATCCGGAAGGCGATACGCGGCGGATCGATCCGCGTTACCAAGGTGCAAATTACGATGCCAACATGCAGGCGGCGCAGATCGTCTTCGACATAGCGGCGAGCAAGGCCGTGAAGCCCGGACAGATCGCGCTCGCCTGGCTGCTGCACAAGGGCGACGATATCGTGCCGATCCCCGGCACCAAGCGCAGATCCTATCTGGAAGAGAATGTTGCTGCTGCCTCTATCCGCCTGGATGCTGAGGAGATGCAGAGGCTTGATGCAGCGCTGGTGACCGGGACGATATCCGGGAACCGCTATGCGGACTGGATCATGGCGACCATTGACCGTTAATCCCGCATCCTGAGCTCATCCGTCTGCATCTGCAGGGAGCCGAGTGTCTCAAGAAAACTCATGCCGAGCAGGCTCTGGTCGAGCCTGCCGTCTTCGGCAACGGACGCGGCGACATTGCTGCGCACGATCGGGCCGATCGCGACCTGATCAAGAGTAACAGGGGCGGCGCGGGCGCGGCCATTGGCGGTCATCACTGTCATGGAATAGGTGAGCTGCTTCGGATCGATGCCGATGC